>JBARWQ010000015.1:0-18182 GCA_049646885.1 Aequorivita sp.
CCGCTGTCGAACTCCTTTAGGATCTTTGCGATCTGCTGTGGTGAAAATTTACTCTTTCTCATAATACTGTTTAAAATTAAGATAATTATTCTACTTTTAAACAGTCCAGTTTAAAGGGAAGCTTACAGATATTCTTTTTAATAGAAGAGTAGTCCATACAACTAAAGACATTGTTAAGGATAGCACTGAATCAATAGAAAAGAGGAATTTTATTTTCAATATTCACGCCTATAGCGAAGCACAAAATCATAACTTAGGTCTTAATCGAAAAATTTCTATTACCAAAAATGGATTTGTTAAAAACTATTTAAATCATTCAGGTTATTATGGTAATGTAAATAAAAATGCAATTATAGACATTGTAAAATTAGATGAATTTCAAAAACTATGGAAGATTTCAAATACTGAAATTGAAAAGTGCAAGGATTGCCAATACAAATTTTCATGTGTAAGTAATTCTGATATATATGAAAAAAATAATAAGTTATATAAATTAAGTAGTTGTAGGTTTGATCCTTACAAAAATAAATGGAATTAATATAACTATTTAAAACTCAATTCATATGAAAAAAATAATATGGAGTTTACAAATTTTATTTTTTGCTATAGGTTTGTCTAAGTGTAAAAGTGTCAATACTGTTGGAAAAGAATATATATCACAAGAAAGAAATTCTTATAAATTCGATTCTCAAATTGACAGTATAATGAATAAAGACCCTAAAAATCCCGATTATGAATGGGCAGCTACATTATATTCTTTAAAATCTAATTTTAAACAAGCCTTGTCAATTTGGGATTCTATTCCAGAGAACCCAAATAGATCAAAAGCGATTGACACAAATTTTATACAGTCCGGTTATCGTGTTCTTTCAGCAAAGAACTATATAATAAAAGAATCAAAAAAAAGTAGTTTAATAATACTGAATGAAGCGCACCACAATAACTCCCACCGTGTATTTGCAGAATCTTTGTTGCCAGGATTGTATAAAAATGGATACAAAATGTTATTTTTAGAAACTTTAATAAATAACGAGGAAGTTGATACTCTTTTGAATAAAAGAAAATACCCTATTGATGGTTCAGGCTTCTATAGTATTAATCCACAATATGGAAATTTTATAAGGAAAGCATTAAAAATAGGGTTTACAATTTTTCCATATGAAACAACAAGAAATATTGATGGTAAAATTAGAGAAATAAAACAAGCAAATAATATATATAGCATCTTAAAAAAACATCCCGATAAAAAAGCTCTGATTTATGTTGGATATGGCCATAATAGGGAGGGCAAAGTTTCTTATTGGGATAAAACAATGGCTGAGCGTTTAAAAGAATTAACTGGTATTGATCCTATTACTATTTCACAGGACAAGTTTTCTGAAAAAAGTTCTAAATCATTAAGTAATCCTTTATTGGTTGAGTTAAACTTAAAGGAGCCTTCCATTTTATTAAATAAAGAAAATTCTCCTTACAAAACGAAAACTGATAGTAGTTGGATTGATATAACCGTTTTTCATCCTTTTACTGAATACAAAAATGGAAGACCTAATTGGCTTTTTTTTGATAATAAAAAAAGTGTCTCAATTGATTTTAAGGAAATTACAATCGATTTTCCGATTTTGTTGATGGCTTATAACAATAAAAAAGAGATTAAAAATAAAGCTATCCCATTGGATATAGTTGAAGTTGATAACAAAGATGAATACGCAACACTAGTGTTAAAAAAAGGCAAGTTTACATTAAAAGTAATTAATGAGTATAATATTTATCAATTGATAGACATAATCGTCTATTAGTTTTCATAATTATATTTCAATGTCTTTTCCAAAATTTAAACAACCTGATAAAAAGGACTGCGGCCCAACTTGCCTAAGAATAATTGCCAAGCATTTTAAAAAACCTATACATCTTCAACAAATACGGAAAATCTCAGAAACCCAACGAAGCGGCAGCAGTCTTTTAGGGCTAAGTAATGCCGCAGAGAAAATCGGTTTCCGAAGCCTCGGAGTAAAAATATCTCTAAAAAATTTACAAGAAGCCCCCCTACCGTGTATTCTACACTGGAACAAAAACCACTACGTAGTTCTTTATAAAAATAAAAAGGATATTTATTATGTAAGCGACCCCGCCCACGGCCTTCTTAAATACACCCAGGAAGAATTTCTAAA
Source organism: Aequorivita sp. (assembly GCA_049646885.1). Taxonomy (GTDB): domain Bacteria; phylum Bacteroidota; class Bacteroidia; order Flavobacteriales; family Flavobacteriaceae; genus Aequorivita. The sequence continues at coordinate 2,169 of JBARWQ010000015.1, forward strand.
ACGCTGGATAGGCAACAACGCTACAGAACAAACAGAAGAAGGTATTGCTTTATTATTAGAACCTACCCCAAATTTTTATGATAGTGAGTTTGACACAAAGGAAAAATCTCTTGGTTTTAAGTTTCTATCGACTTACATTCTAAAGTACAAGTCGTTTATAGTCCAGCTTATCATAGGTTTGGTAGCGGCAAGTTTGCTACAACTCATATTTCCATTTCTTACACAGAGTATCGTCGATGTAGGTATTAAAAACCGAGATCTACATTTTATTTATTTGATACTCTTTGCACAAATCTTTCTATTTTTTGGAAGGACTTCCATTGAAGTAATACGAAGTTGGATTTTATTACATTTAAGCACCCGCATCAACATTTCCCTAATTTCAGACTTCTTTATAAAATTGATGAACCTACCCATTGCTTTTTTTGACACAAGAATGACAGGAGATATTTTGCAACGTATTAACGACCATAGGCGCATTGAACGTATCCTTACCACTTCATCGCTCAATGTGTTGTTTTCAATGGTCAATCTTGTTGTTTTTGGGATTGTTCTGGCATATTATAACTTGGGTATTTTTGCTATTTTTCTAGTTGGAAGCATTTTATATTTCCTATGGATAGCCATTTTCCTCAAAAAACGTAAGGATTTGGACTACAAACGCTTTTCACAGGTAAGCCAAGAACAGAGCAAAGTAATTGAGCTTATAAATGGGATGCAGGAAATAAAACTCCACAATGCCGAGAAGCAAAAACGTTGGGGTTGGGAGTTTTTACAGGCACGGCTTTTCAAAATATCCATTGCTGGCTTGGCATTGGAACAGTACCAAAGTGTGGGTTCTGGTTTTATTAATGAGCTAAAGAACATTTTAATTACGGTACTTTCCGCTAAATTGGTAATTGACGGAGAAATAACTTTGGGTATGATGTTGGCAATAAGCTATATCGTGGGTCAGTTAAACTCCCCTATTTCACAACTCATCAATTTTGTACGAGAGGTACAGGATGCAAAAATATCTCTGGACAGGCTATCGGAAATTCACAATAAAGAGGATGAAGAAAAGCACGATGGACAAAACATTACAGATATTCCAAAAAATTCAAATATCAGTCTTTCAGGTGTTTCATTTAGATACATTGGTTCAGACCAAATGGTTCTAAAGGATTTAGATTTAGAAATACCTTCCAATAAAGTTACCGCAATCGTTGGAGTAAGTGGAAGCGGCAAAACAACTTTAATGAAAATGCTGCTCAAATTTTATGACCCGGTCGACGGAACAATTAAGATAGGCAGTTACGATTTAAAAAATGTTTCACAAAAAGCGTGGCGCAACGAGTGCGGTGTAGTAATGCAGGAAGGTTATATTTTTAATGATACCATCGCCAACAATATTACAATAGGCGAAGATTATGTGGACAAAGAGAAACTCGCCCACGCCGTGGAGGTTGCCAATATCAAGGAATTTATTGAAACACTGCCCCTATCCTATAACACAAAAATAGGAATGGAAGGAGTAGGTTTAAGTACAGGCCAAAAACAAAGGCTGCTTATTGCAAGAGCAGTATATAAAAACCCAAATTTCTTATTTTTTGACGAGGCAACCAGCGCGCTTGATGCCAACAACGAAAAAAAAATCATGGAAAAACTAAATATTTTCTTTGAAAACAAAACCGTAGTAGTTATTGCCCACCGTTTAAGCACGGTAAAGAACGCCCACCAAATAGTAGTACTGGACAATGGGAAAATAATAGAAAAAGGAACACACGCAGCTTTGGTAAAACAAAAAGGGGCATATTATCACTTGGTAAAAAACCAACTGGAACTCGGAAATTAATATAACATTGTCAGTTCTAGCGCAGTCGAGAACTAATTATATGCCAAACAAATTAGATAAAATAGAACTTCGTAGCGAAGAAGTTCAAGAAATCTTGACCAAAGTACCCCATTGGATGATACGTTGGGGAAATGTCCTGTTCCTATCTTTGATTATCCTTTTACTTGTTATGACTTGGTTCATAAAATATCCGGATATTATTGCATCAAAAGCAATAATTACAACTCAAATACCCCCACAAAAAGAGTATGCAAAAATAACGGGTAAATTGTCTAAAATCCTAGTTAAGGACAATGAAACTGTAACCAAAGACGAACCTTTAGCAATACTTGAAAATACAGCTACATATCAAGATGTACTATTATTGCAATCAATTATCGACACAATAAAAATTAATAACAAATCCTTTGATTTTCCGATTGAAAATATACCAGTCCTTTTTTTGGGCGAAGTAGATTCGGATTATGCCCTTTTTGAAAACAGCTATCTTCAATATGCACTCAAAAAGATTTAAAACCGTTTTCAAATGAAGCAATGGCAAATAGGTTTTCAGTATCGGAACTAAACAATCGTCTTGATAATATGAAATCCCAAAAAAATTTAAACCAAGCTGAACTGGCTTTTAAGAAAAAAGATTTGGAACGCAACCAAACCCTCTATGATAAAGGCGTTATTTCAGCTATGGAATTTGAGAGCAAACAACTGGACTATTTACAGGCAGAACGCAATTATACAAACATGAGCGCTTCTATTTCCCAATTACGAGAAGCTATAAGCAATGCAAATAGCACATCGAGAAGCACAGAAATCAACAAAACCAAAGAAAACATTACATTGTTGAAAAACGTAATACAGTCTTTTAACCAACTCAAAACAAGTCTAAAAGATTGGGAATTGCGTTATTTATTGGAGAGCGATATGGATGGCAAAGTGTCTTTTCAGAAACCGTGGACGGAGAACCAAACCGTAAATCAGGGAGATTTAGTGTTTACAATAATCCCAACAGAAACTTCCCATTATGTAGCAAGGTTAACAACTCCTGCGCAAAATTCAGGTAAAATAAAAGTAGGCCAAAAAGTAAATATTAAATTGGATAATTACCCAGATACAGAATTTGGAATGCTAACTGGAACAGTAAAAAACATTTCCCTTATTCCAGATAGTGAAGGTTTTTACCGTGTAGATGTAGATTTACCCTCAAAATTGATAACATCCTACAACAAGGAAATAGCATTTAAACAGGAAATGGGCGGTACCGCAGAAATTATCACAGAAGATTTAAGGCTAATCGAACGCTTCTTCTATCAATTTAAGGAAGTCCTTTCAAGATAATTTCCACAATAGATACTCCATAGATACTCCATAGATACTCCATAGATACTCCATAGATAGTTCACTAAAAGACACTCGTCTTAATATCCCATTCCACACACTTTTTCTCCACGCCCCTGCCCTACGCAAAAAAGAGTGTTCCATTACATCCTAAATAAACATTGGGAAAGAAAACTTTTTGAAGAAACATTGTGCAAATAAACTTTGCTTTTTCCAAAGCAAAGTTACATAACGCAAACATTATGAAACAAATCATTTCATAATTTGTCGTTATATAAAATTGCTACAAGTTATAACTAAATCTTATAAAATACTTAATGTTTACTCTAATTTCAGATTCTGCTCATAATCCATTCGCTGACTCAATACACGAACAATGAATATACCATTTGCAGATTTTAAATAAAATATGGTGTGTGACTTAAAAGAAAACCGTATCAAATCTGAGATATAATCGGAGGCATCTCTACCTAAATTTACATTTTTTCCTAAAAGCTCAAAAGTTTTGTGCATCTCGTGAAAATACTTCTGAGCTTGAATAAGTCCAAATTTACTAATACCGAATTCATACATAACCTCTAAATCAAACTCAGCTTTACTCGAAAGTTTATAAACGCCCATCTTTTTTCATACGAGTTTCGACATCTTTCATTATTTCTGGAAGTGTTTTGTTACTCACCCCACTTTCTAAACCTTCAACAAGTTTGGATTTTAACGAAAGGAATTCAACGCTTTTAGCTTGATCTTGCCTTACAAGATTTCGTAAGTATTCACTATCATTTGTAAATTCTCCAGCTTCAATTTGAGCTTTAATCCAATCATCCTGTTGTTGTGTAAATGTAATTGTTTTACGAATTGTTGCCATTGTATAAATTTTTAGATCATCATACTATTGGTGCAATATAGTGATAAGAATTGAATTATGAAATTTTATTCCATTCCACACACTTTTCCTCCACGCTTTTGCCACCGCAAAAAAGAGTGTTCACTCGCCTCTTTCCTATTATGATAAAGTGGTGTTCGTGAATCTCCCCTGTCGATTTCATTACATCCTAAAAAAAACATTTGGAAAGAAAACTTTTTAAAGAAACATTCGGCAAGTAAACTTTGCTTTTTTCCAAAGCAAAGTTACATAACGCAAACATTATGGAACAAACTGGTATATCCGCAGGATATGGCGTAATGGCCGTTATTGGCGAGGTTTATGGTTTGGAGTTTATTTTTTATTGTTTCAGGTTTCTAGTTTGTGGAATTTGGAATTTGGTACTTGGAATTTGGTACTTGGAATTTGGTGCTTGGAATTTGGTACTTGGTACTTGGATGCACCTTGCAGGTAGCGGGATTATTCTTGCCCATCTAATAACTAAATTGTTCCCTGAATTCTTTCAGCTTTGCATAAAAGCTATTTTGATTTAATGACGTAAGTTCTGAAATCCGTTCATCTGGCTTTACACTCAAGCTTCTCATTTTTAAATTTTGGTTTACAAAGACCATCTCCAATTCAGGGTATAATACCTTCAATTCGCCCACAATTTCGTTGATTGTAAATGTGTTTGATACAAGATTGTATGTGTCGGGTTTTAGATCGGTCAAGGCCACTTTTTTAAGTAGCGCACTCAATTGATCAATATGAATAAATGATCGCGACTGATCTCCGTTTCCATTGATGCGTAATCGTTTTATGAAATTGGCTTCGAACATGAATTTGTTTATCACGGAATCAAAACGCATGCTCTTGCTATACCCGTAAACATTCCCCAGACGTAAAACATAGATTTGGATATCAGAATTTCGCAAAACGTTCACATGTTGTTCTCCATGCATTTTTGAAATACCGTAGAAGGTTTTCGGGTTGGGCGGGGTTTCAATATCTGTTTCTTCTTCCGATGCTCCATAAACGGAAACGCTACTGGCATAAATGAATTTTTTTACATTGCTCTTTTGAACCAAATAGCATAATTCTGCCGTTCCCCAATTATTTATCTGGTCAAATTCATGTGGGTTATGGTCGGCGAAGGGTGTGGTTACTTTGGCTGCTAAATGAAAGACGATATCCGCACTGTCCACCTCTTTTTTCAGTTTGCGCGAATCCAATATATCGCCCTGAACAAATTGCACTTTGCTGATCCTCAATTTTGATCTTCCTATAAAAAGATTGTAATTACTTCTAGAAAGATTATCATAAACAACGATCTTATTTACTGATTCATCTGCATCCAATCTATAGATAAGCTCGGTGCCAATATATCCAGCACCACCGGTTATGAGTATATTCATATTGTTACTTTAGGCTCTAGTTTAATTGAGCGTTGATATTTAATTTCAAATCCATATTTCTAAGGTTTCAAGTTGGTTCGAATGTAGAAAATTCAATTATTCCCTTTAGGGTAAAAATAATTGAATTTTCGGCACTTTGTTCCTAGCCCTCCCGATAAGTTATCGGGACAAAAGGGTGACAAAGTGCGGAAAATTGGATATCTCAATCATAATAGCCAGTTTAAACTACAGCCTTATTTTATTAAATCGGTGTGTAAACCACATTCGGTCTTGTTCATTCCAAACCATCTGGCAGAGCGTTCATCTGATAAATCGAATTTTCGGGTACAAGGCATACAACCGATGCTTTGATAGCCTTTTTTATCCAAGGGATGTTCGGGCAATTGATGAAGTTGCCGATATTCATAAATCTGCTTCGCATTCCAATCCAGCATTGGGTGAAAACGAAGGATGTCAAAAGGGCCCGATTGTTCAGTTTTCATTTCTTTTCTGGTCGCACTTTGGTCTGCCCGAACACCACTGATCCAGACATCGTATTGCATAAGATAAGGTTCCAATGGCTGTGTTTTATTTAAGTAGCAGCAATAATCCGGGTCGGATGCAAAAAAGAATTGCCCATTTGCATCTTTCTGTTGGATTTTGGGAACCTGGGATTGCACATCTATTAAGTTCAATCCCAGCAATTCAACTATTTCATTTCTGAAGGAAATCGTTTCAGGAAAATGAAATCCTGTTTGGAGAAACATGACATCAATATCATTTTCAAAACGACTCAGTATGTGTAGCATTGGAATGCTCTGTGTTTGAAAGGAAGATGTAACAAAAATCTTTTTATTGGCTACCCTATATTTTTCGATTTGATCCTCTATTTCCTTAATCTTCATTTTTTACTCTATTTAATTCTGACTAACGTCAAAACTCAATCATTGATTATCAATGACTTATTAAATCCGACGTCTTTAAGTCCAAATTTAGCAATATTTCTTTTGATCCTATTGACAAAAAGCTCCAAGAAATGGAAGTGTGTATTTTAAAATTATTCCAATCGGGATTGCTTTGGAAGCCTTCTGAACAATTTTATATTTTGAAGGGGTTTTAGTATTGAAACCTAACAATTCATCCTGGATTTGGTGGTTCTCCTTACTTTGGGGCAAGTTTGACCTACAAGGAGCCCCGCGGAAAAAGCTGGGAACGCCTTGTAGGTCAAGCGGGACGACGGACAGAGCACGAGTGGGACTCTCGCGCTAGCGGGGTCTGGGTTGCCCAGATTCTGAATTGATCGACATTAAAGCTGTTCACCCGATACCCCACGGAGATAATGGCATCGAGATTATAAAATTCAATTTCTCGAGTCACCTCCCGCTTGCCCTCCCATTGAACTATCCGGAATTTCGGGATAGTTGGTCCCTTTTGCAATTCCCCAGATTCAAAAATATTTTTTAGATGCTCATTAATGGTTCGCACATCAACATCAAAAAGCTGGGTAGAGCGTAACGGATAAAATTGACATGAAATATAAGGGAAGTGTCATTGGGTTGATATTTACGGAAGCTCAGATGGGTATCTGTTTTAGGGAGGGCGAAAGTGGCGCCTCCCCTCCCCTCTCTTTAAATTTAATACTACAAAATGCCGACTATATGGAATGCGGAATTACTCATCTCATCCATCCAATTCAATAGCCTCAATAAATTCTCTACCCTTATTATATGGAATCAACTTTTTGTGTTGGAAACGCCCAATAATAATAGCAGGATGGGTTCCAAATTGTTTAGCAAATTGAACAATATCCTGTGAGGTTAATGGTATATTTTTCAACACCTCTTCTTCCTCCTTCTCACTGAAAGTCCAAAATATGGCGAAATCATCCGCCTCTTTCTCTTTCTCAATGTCAAGCCCCTCATAGCTTATATTTTCGATAGAAATATACTTTTTTCCGTGCAGGAGTATATGCCCCACTTCGTGAAAAAACGTAAACCAAAATTTATCATTTGTTTTATATCTCGCAGAGAGTTGGATAAGAGGAGTGTCCCCAATCCACCGGGTTGAACCATGTATGGGCGCACCTGGTAAACACGGAGTATAAACCACCTTAACTCCCGCTTTTTCACAGATACCTTGAAGTTGGGCAAAAAAATTGGAAGGCTGCATAGCCATTATTTCCTTTATCCGTGGCAAACTATCCTTAAGTAACTTTTTATTAAATTCACGCGTAGTCATTTCTTGCGCCTGCACCTCTCCCCTTCTCAACCAAGTGGCTACCGAATAAGGTTTAGTGGAATGTGCCAACGAAACACGGAATTCAACCAACAGTGCTTTTTCAAAATAATATCTTTCCCAAGCCTCTGGCGTAGATACCTGAAAAAAACTAAATAAGGCCTTCACCTTTTCCTCAACAACTCTCGTTTTCGGGACCCACCCCATTGCCGCCATCTTAGCATATGGGAACAACAAGGCCCAAGGGGAAGCATTCTTTATAATATCTTCCCTGGCCAACCTAGCCTTTGCTTCATCGTAATCCTGTTGTCTTTTCAACCAGAAAGAAGCTGGTATTTTTAAAACATCCTCAAACTTCACGGCCATTTCCGAAGTAATGGAACTTTGACCGGAAATAACTTCCGAAATCGTTTTTTCGGGCTTGTCTGTTCTCACGGCAAACTCTTTCGCTCCCATTCCCATCTCCTCTAGTTTTTGTAAAAGCGTCTGGCCTGGATGTGAAACACTCTTGGGCTTATATTGATTTTGCTTGGCAGTCATATCTAATGATAATCAGTTATATCTATTATTTCCACTCCTTTAATCTCCAGCCAAATAAATTGGCCAGTTTCATTGGTAGGGATGGGAACTTCATGCGGTTCGAAAATTAATCGGTAGGGATGTTCTAGATCGCACGCCCATTGTCCTTTTCTGTCTCCAATCAACTCGTGGTAGCGTCCGGGCAAATGCCTGGCATCCTCAAGCGTGGAGGCAGCTCTTAAATCGTCAAGTCGGGTTTTAAATAGGGAGGCGCAGCGTTTGCCGAGTTTCCTCACGGCTTCTCGATCATTGTTTGCTAGTTTCTTCAACTTGCTTGATGCAAAGGAAATGTTCATTAGCTTTTAAAAATTCTGCCCTTCCCACAGTGCAAATATATAAAAATTAATTAACAGCAAGTGTTAACGAAAAAAATTAAAATATTTTATTTCGGAAATCTATTTCGAAATTTAGAGGATATATATTTGTTTTTAAATAATAAACATATAAGACTAAGAGCTAAGCGTTAGGTGTTTACAGATTAAACATAAGGATAAAAGTGATATGAATTATGAAGGAAGTGTTTTTGGGGTGTTTTATTGGGGAAGCTCAGGTGGGTAGCTGTTTGGGGATGGCGGGAGTGGCTCCTCCCCGCTCCTATTTAGGTTTGCGGGGACTTTGCAAGTGGGAGCAATATTGACGGCATGAGCGGGAGGCTTGGGCTAGCGGGGAATCCTTTGCGGATATACTCGGTCAAGTTTCGGGTTGCCCTACGTCCTTTTTTATTCCAAAAAATTAAACAACGCATACCCAATACTCCCCACCGCATCCCTCATAATCTCGAAATCCAAGGTTTCAATAGTATCTGTAGCCGTGTGATAATGCGGATTTCCGTGGCCGCCAGTGCCGATAACCATTACTGCGGGAATATGGAAGGGCCAATAGTTGCGATGGTCTGAAGGGCCTTTATTGGGGTAATTATCGGCAAAGGATAAACGCCGGGAGTCTATAGTTCCATTGGATTTCAGCAGCTGGGAGATTTTCTTGTTAAAGGCATCATACTTTTTAAGACCGGAAACTATCAATTGGTTTTTATAGTTGAAAACATCTTTGGAAGCCTGCTTTTCTTCGCCATAATAACCTATCATTTCAAGAGCGATCATCCCTATATAATCCTTCTCACTATTTGCAATGGAATTTGCGTGAATATAGCTTCCCATTTTATTTGTTTTAAAAAAGGGAGGTTCTTCCAAACAGAAAAACACGAAATCGATTCCGTAATCCAATTCCAAGGCGCTTTTGGTCAGCATTCGCGCGATTTCCAATAAGCCGGCGACGCTACTGGCGTTATCGTCTGCGCCAGCTATTTCCTTATATACGTCGTAATGGGCACCGATTATAAAGCGTTTTTTCTTTTGGGGTTGATATTGAGCGATAAGGTTTTCGTATATATTCCCTTTGGCTTGCCATTGTTGTCTGGTTGTGGGGAAACCAATTTCCTTCAATTCCGACTCGATATAAGCAGCTGTTTTTTGAAGGCTTTCAATGTTTTTATAGTTTCGATACGGGTAAATGGAGGTCAGGAAGGCTACGTGCTTATATAAGTTTTCGGTATTGGCTTCCATTTTTTATTGGTCTCAAATAGAGTTTAAACTAGGTACTTTGGGGCATCTTGGATTAGGCTACCGCTCCCGAAGCTTCGGAATCACGAATTTTCACAAACCTGCCTGTCTGCCGGTTTTTTACAAATTTACTCGTTCTCTATCAATGTGAATGTAAATGATGCACTATCTATTTCACGAATGAAACAGACTTTCAGTCTGTTGTAGAAACCTATAGCACTTTGGTCCATGGTTGTTTAGTTCCTTTAAACTGCTTCTCTTTTATTATAAGCTGTATGACATCCTGAACTAGGTGTTTTCAAACCCCAAAGGTTTTGAAAACCTTTGGGGTTTTAGTTTCGAGGATGTTCTTTGTCCGATATCAGACTGCCAACTGCCACTGCCAACTGAACACTGACCACCGACCACTGACCACTGACCACTGACTACTGCCAACTGCCACTGCCAACTGACCACCAGCCACCAGCCACCAACTACCCACTCTTCCTAAGCACCTCCAGCGGCGAACTCCTCAAGACCTCCCGAATATTGCTCAACCCAATGGCTAACACCAAAAGAGAAATCCCCGGTAGAAAAACCAAGAATGGGATTAACGAAGGTACAAAGGGTTCTTCAAATACAAATATTGCCAAGAACAAACTGCTGACCAGCGCCAAAAGGATTCCCAAGAGACTGCCCAAAATCCCTAGGAATAGATATTCCAGGGCAGTGATGGTTAGAATCTGTTTGTTTTTTGCGCCCAAGGTTCGGAGGAGAACACTTTCTTTTATGCGTTGGTATTTACTGGTGCGCACGGAGCCAATTAGGACGATAATACCGGTAAGGATGCTGAAAAACGCCATGAAATTGATGATCCAGGATACCTTGTTCAGGATGTCCTCTACTACGGTGTACATCTGCCGTAAATCAATCACGGACACGTTGGGAAATTTACTCACCAGGTCGCGTTGCAACTTGGCCGAAATTGCTTCAGTTGGGGCGTTGGTTGTCAGCACATTAAACTGGGGGGCGTTTTCCAAGACTCCGCTTGGAAAAACGATGGAAAAATTGGGCTGAAGACTGGCCCAATCTACTTTCCGGATGCTCTTAACGACGGTTTCCATGAGGACGCCTTGGACATTAAAAACGATAGCATCGCCAAGTTTTACATCGGCATCTTTTGCAAGATTCTCGGAGATGGAAACTTGGACGATATCCTTTGGATTTTGCGAGGCTACCCACTCCCCTTCTACAATTTCTTCGGAATCTATAAGATTGGAGCGGTAGGTGGTTCTAAATTCGTGATTTAAAAGCCATTTTTTTACTTGGGCAGTACTATCCGTTCGCAACTTGTTTACCAATTCATTTTTAATGCTGTGCATGCGCATGGTAACCAGCGGGATATTATCCAATACAGGCAGATCATTCGATTTAAAAGTGCTTACCACCTCCCCTACTTGGTCCGGTTGCACGTCCAAGGTAATCAGGTTTGCACTTTCTGAGGTTTCGCCCAAGGCGGTCTTATCCAGGAGAATATCCCTTGTAAAGTATAGGGTGCTGATTAAGAATGTGCCCAAACCAATAGCTACCAACAACACGATAGTTTGATTGTTGGGGCGGAATAGATTGAGCAGACTCTGCCTTGTCGTAAACCCGGCGCCCTTGGGGAAGTAGTTTCTAATCAATTTCATGGTAAGGGTTGCAATGCCTGATAAAATGCCAAAAGTTATTAGAACGCCGCCGATGAAGGCTAGGGCAAATAAGAAATCCCGAAGCAACCAATAGGAAAAGGCGTATAGGAACAAAACAATAACGGCAATGGCAAGATATCGGGCCTTCTGCGATTGTTTGGAGGTGTCGCCACTGACCCGCAGCACTTCCAAAGGGGAAACATACCAAGTACGCAATAAGGGCAGTAGGGCGAATAAAACCGACATTATCAATCCCAGAAGAACGCCCATGATTATTGGTTGGGCGGTAATGCTAATGGTGAGATCGAAGGGCAAAAATTCTTTTAATGCAAGGGGGAAAAGTTCTTGAAGTCCTACTCCTATTGCGGTGCCAATGATTCCTCCAAGAATGCCTATGCCTCCAATCTGTATCAAGAAAATCAAAAAACTTTGTTTTCTGGAGGCACCCAGACATTTTAGGACGGCAATGGCCTTTATTTTTTCCTTGATGTAGATGTTTACTGAGCTGGCAATCCCTAAACAGCCTAGCAAGAGGGCGATAAAGGCGGTAAGGTTTAAAAAGGAGCCTACATTTTCATATTGACGTCCCAAACTGCTGCTGGCGCTGGTGTGGGTTTTTAAATTGGCATTTTCTGCTTCTAGCATAGGTTCTACGCTTTTTTTCAATGCCACCAAATCTGCGTTGGGTTGGTTGTAGAAAAACTGATATCTTTTTCGGCTTCCGAACTGCAACAATTTTGTTTCGGCTATAAACTGATACGGAATAATTACCAAGGGCGCTACGGAAGTTGCAACGGCTGTATTCCCGGGAATGGCTTTTATTGCGCCTATGATGGGCAAGGTTATTTCACCAACCTTTATTGAATCACCTGCCTTAAGATTGTACTGCAACATCAAAGTGGCATCTACCAAAGCACCACCTGAAGCTTGATATGAGGTAGCGGCTGTAACTGGCTCTGTTTCAAGGGTACCATAAAAAGGAAAATTGCCTTGTAGCCCGCGGACACGAACTAATTTAGTGCCGTTGTTTTTGGGAAAAGCGACCATGGACACAAAGTTTATTTCGGAGGCATCTGGATGTAAAGAATCGATAATCGCTTGGGCCCGCTCGTTGGGTAGTTCGTTGCTATCAATAATAAAATCCGCACCCATCAGGGATTTTGATTGCCGTTGAATATTCTCAGCCAGGTTTTGACTGAACAACTGTATGGAGACCACGGCTGCAATTCCCAAAATAATGGACGCCATAAACAGTAGGAGTCGCGCCCTACTCGCTTTTGCATCGCGCCAAGCCATTTTAAAAAGCCAAGCGGGGTTGAGATTTGATTTTAACGTGGACTTGTTCAAAGTTTTACTGTTGTTTCATTCGTTAAAATCTTGCCGCCCTTCAATCTTAGGATTTGCTGTGTTCTGGCGGCTAAATCCAAATCGTGGGTGATGATCATCAGCGTAGTTCCCGCTTCTTCATTGAGGTTAAAAAGCAATTGTATTATTTTCTCACCAGTCTCTTCGTCTAGATTCCCAGTGGGTTCATCCGCAAATAAAATGGAGGGGCTATTTGAAAATGCTCTCGCTACCGCCACCCGCTGCTGCTCGCCCCCGGATAATTGGGATGGATAATGGTGAATGCGATCGCCCAAACCAACTTTTTGCAATAATTCCTTGGCTTTGCTGACGGCATTTTTAGCACCTTGCAGCTCTAATGGCACGCTGACGTTTTCGAGAGCTGTTAAAGTGGGTAGTAATTGAAAATCCTGGAAGATAAACCCCACTTCCTCATTTCGGAGTTGCGCACGCTCGTCCTCGTTGAGGGTGTTTAAATCATGGCCACACAGTTCAACCTTGCCTGCATTGGGGGTGTCCAGGCCAGCGGCTAATCCCAACAAGGTGGTTTTACCACTTCCCGAGGGGCCGACGATGGCGAATGTTTGTCCTTTATCAACTTCGAAGGAAACATCGTGAAGGACTGTTAATTGCTTGGAACCGCTTTTATAAGTCTTCTCTAGGCCGTTAATCTTTAATATCTTTGTCATTTAATTATATGATGTTATAAAAGGTTTCACACAGAGGCTTGGTTTCGCGCAGGGGGCACGGAGAAAAGCGCGGAGCACGCAGAGTGTATTTTCGACGATTCTGTATGAACTTTAGGTAAAATAAACTATAAATTTTATATGAATAATTGTAAATTATACTCTTCTATATGTCAAACTCCAAAACTACGCAAAGCCTTTTAAATACTACATACTCCACGTATCGAAACCTCATAAAGTTTTGTTATTTTCTACTGGCTTGTACGGTGATTTCTTGTGGAAATGCCACAAAATCAAATGCCACTGTAAAGGATGAAGGCACCACTACCGAAACTGAAGTTCCAGAAAAAACTTCCTCCAAAACCATACTGTTTTTTGGTGATAGTATTACTGCGGGCTATGGATTGGATGATACCAATGATGCTTTTCCGGGTATTATTCAATCTAAGATTGATTCCTTGGGGTTGAATTATGAAGTTGTAAATTCTGGGCTGAGCGGGGAAACTTCCGCTGGCGGCAGAAGTAGAATCGATTGGATATTGAACCAGGATATTGACATCTTCGTTTTGGAACTGGGCGCAAACGACGGGCTGCGCGGCGTGCCTATAGCTGAAACCAAAGCTAATTTGCAAGCGATTATCGATGCGGTTAGGGCTAAAAGTCCCAGTACCAAGATCATTTTAGCGGGAATGGAATTGCCGCCCAATATGGGACAGGATTACACTACACAGTTTAGAGCTATATTCTCTGATTTGGCTTCAGAAAATAAGCTGGATTTTATTCCTTTTATCTTGGAAGATGTAGGTGGGGTTAAGGAGTTGAATCAGAGTGACGGAATTCATCCCACGGCTGAGGGGCATAGGATTGTGGCTAGGAATGTTTGGGAAGTACTGTTGCCGGAATTAGATGTGAGACGTGGGATTTGAGACGTGAGACTTGAGACGTGGACTTAGGAATAATTGAGTGGATTTTAAGCTTTTATAGGAAATGATTTACAGACTAATATTATTCTTGATATTGAATTTTACTACTCTTGGTATTAGCCGTTTATTGGGAGGGGAAGGTCCGAAGTCTGAATGGTATGCTGGGCTTGACACGGCGCCTTGGACGCCGCCGGGATTGGTTATTGGTGTATGTTGGACCGTGGCAATGATTTGTTTTAGTATTTATCTGGCCTATTTATGGCCGGTGGTGGGGAATAAAAAGCTTCTTATTGGCGTATTGATTTTTCACTATATATTGAGCCTTGTCTGGAACCCAACTTTCTTTTATTACCATCAAGTTTTAACGGGTCTGTTTGTAATAACTGGGCTTACGGTAGTTATTGGGTTCTTGCTGTTTTATTATTGGCCGGAATTGAAACTTAAATCGCTATTGGTTGCTCCTTATCTTTTTTGGATGGTGATTGCCACTTCTTTGAATGCCTATGTTTTTGTGCAGAACTGATTGCGGGAAGTTGCCGTAATATTTAAACCGTTAGGCTGGAAAGGTTGGAACGCGGATGACGCGGGTCGGGTATTGAACACGGATGACACGGATTGAGCGGATTTACGCGGATTTTTTATCTGGACAATCTCTTCATCTTGAAATAGAAAATAGCCATGCATTCATTTAAATGCCCTATAGATAGTATCTTTGCCTGATTGGTTCGACCGCTGCAAAATTCATCATTACTTTCATTCCTATGCCTTTTAAGAAATTACATCCCGAAATACAAGAGAAACTAGCGCAGTTTGAAATTACAATCCCTACTTCTTTTCAGAAAAAAAGCATTCCTGTAATAAAAAGTGGCGCCAATGTATATTGCACCGCGCCAAAGGGCAGTGGAAAAACGACCACGCTTATACTTACCACCTTGCAAAAACTGGAATGTAGGGAAGATGGAATGGTGCCCAGAGCAATAGTTCTTGTAGAAAATAAGGAAAAAGCCATGGAACTATATGAGGCTTTTTTAAGCTATACTAAACACACCTCGTTACGGGTTTATGTTGGGTATGAAGAGCTGCATATTGATGTGCAAAAATCGGAGATATTTATGGGGATAGACATACTTATCTCCACGGCTAGGTCCCTGAACCAGTTGTTCCTATCGAATGGAGTAGGTACCAGTCAATTAAAGATATTTAGTGTGGACGATGCTGAGTTTCTAACTCAAAGACAGGCATATAGCGCTATTATGTCGGTTACTCGAAGTATTAAAAAATGCCAATATGTGCTGTACCTAGAAAAAATGGATCCAATGCTGAAACGGTTTGAAGGGTATTTTATGGAGTTTGCGAAGAAGGTTAGTGAGACATGAGACATGAGACATGAGACGTGAGATTTGAGAGTAGAGAATAGAGAGCAAAGAGTAGAGAAACCTCAGTTGCTCTTTGAACGCAGAGAAAACCGACAACTGTCAGTTCATAATATAGGTTGACACGAAGTTTAGTTTATAACTTTGTAAATTTACACAAAATGAAACTAGACCGGAAAGTACGGCGTACGTTCAGTACAGCTTTTAAGAAGGAAAAGGTAGG
>JBARWQ010000016.1:0-140721 GCA_049646885.1 Aequorivita sp.
ACAACGTGCAGGCAGGCTGCGACGCAAAGCACAAGCTCTTCGTGAACAACGATACCGGAAGCGTGAACGATACCCATGCGCTCTCCCCAATGGCACTGGACGCCAAAGAACTCCTGGGCGTGGAAAGTATGGACATCCTTACCGACAAGGGATACACCACGGCCAAGCATCTGGACATCTGTGTCAAGAACGGCATCACGCCCTATTCCTCCCCGAAGGACCATTCATCGCACCACAACGGACGTTATCCAATGGTGGATTTCAAGTACGATAAAATAAAGGATACCTACACCTGTCCGGCGGATCAGGTACTGGCCACCAATGGAAGCATCTATGATAAGGCTGGCCACATGGTCAAGCATTACAAGAACAGGAAGGCCTGCAAGGTATGTCCCGTGAGGCATCTGTGTACGACAAACAAGAACGGGCGCTTTATAGAGCGCTCCATTTACCAGGAGGCGCTGGACGAGAACCAAAAAAGAGTGGAAGCAAGACCAGAATATTATAGACTCAGGCAACAGGTCACCGAACACCAGTTTGGGACGCTGAAAAGGCAATGGGGCTTTGCCCATACATTGATGAGGGGCAAACAAAATGTACTCTCCGAGGTTAACCTGATGATGATCTGTTATAACCTCACCCGGCTTATGTCCATTCTTGGGCCAGAGGTATTGAAAAACAGGCTGAAAAGGCTTGTGCCTGAATTTTCAGCCCTATTTGAAGTGGTTTTGGCCCATATGGGCAGCTTTCTTTTACTTGGCAATACCTATCGAAATTTTAAAGCCACAAGAAATACTACCTTAACCGCTCTCTAAATAGCAATTGATTTATTAGTTTTAGTCCGAATTGAGTTGATGCACAGACTCCCGTTGGCCATAAAGTTTAGGGGAAATGTCACGAAAAACAATCCCACCCAAAACAAGGGCTGTACCCAGAAGCGAGTTGCAAGCTCGAAGGGAATCAAATACATCCAAAGCGTGGCAAACCATAAACCGGGACGGGAAATTTGCAGGTATTTCAGGAAGTTCGAGATAATTGTGAGGATTATTTGGGGATCAAATTTATACTTATTATAACAATTTTGAAACTTTTAACGTTGTTTTACACAAGATGCAAAATTACTTGTATTTTTACCGCTAAATTTCACGAAATCCATGAGTTCCTCTTTTGAAAAATATCAAAAACGTCGATTGATATCGTCCTATTTTTCGGTGGTTATCAGTATTTCCTTGGTTCTTTTCCTTTTAGGACTTTTGGGCTTGTTGATCGTGAACTCAAAAAAAGTGGCGGATTACTTCAAGGAACAAATCGCTATCACTGTTTTTTTGAAGGATACTGCCAAGGAAGTTGAAATTACCCAACTCAAGCAAAGTCTGGCATTGGCCGATTATACCAAAAGTGCCCAATTTGTTTCAAAAGAAGAAGCGGCAAAGGAGCACCAAGAAACTTTAGGGGAAAACTTCATCGAGTATCTGGGAGAAAACCCGCTTCAAAACAGCATTGACGTTTATATACTTGCAGATTACGTTACCCCTGAAAAAATGGAGGAAATCACCAATGAGCTCCGGAGCAAGAATTTTGTGGATGATGTTATTTACGACAAACCCCTGATTGCACAATTGACAGAAAACGTAAAGCGAATCACTTTTTGGGTTTTGGTAATCAGCGGAATTTTCACTTTTATCGCAGTATTGCTGATAAATAGCAGTATTCGGCTTTCCATTTATGCCAGGCGTTTTACCATTAAAACCATGCAAATGGTAGGTGCCACCAAAAAATTTATACGCCGCCCTTTTGTATGGAAAAGTGTGCGACTGGGAATAATAGGCGCAGTAGTAGCCATGATCGGAATGGGGTTGGTGCTGTACTATCTCAATCAAAGTTTTCCGCAACTGAAACTGCTGGGCGATCCATTAATGTTGGTGATGCTTTTTGCTTTTATATTGTTAATGGGAATGATTATAACCTGGATCAGCACTTTTGTCGCCACTCAACGCTTTCTAAATTTACGCACAGACGATCTATATTATTAGTCCCCTAACCCCAAAAATGGGTGGATCGAAAATGACAATCAAAAGACATACAAACACTTTAGATATGGGTGAAAAAAAACAAAGAGAAGAATTAAAAAAACCGGAATTTGTTTTCCATCGTAAAAACTACAAATTCATGCTTATAGGCATCGCATTTATTGTCTTGGGCTTTATCCTTATGGCTGGCGGCGGCAGTGACGACCCCAATGTTTTCAACCCTGAAATCTACAGTTGGAGACGGATCCGTTTGGCTCCTGCCCTTGTGCTTTTGGGTTTCGCTATTGAGGTATATGCCATATTGTTGAGACCCAATAAAAAATCCTCTGATGAATTATTAAAACAAAATGAGAATTCATTCAATGAATCTAGTCGAAAAACCACTTATAATCAGAAATATAAAAAGACATGAGTAAGATATATTCAATGATTTCCGATTACAGTTCGAAAAAACTAATAGAAATTATCGAATTACAAAACTTGGCTTTTAGTAAAACATTTATTGACCACGCCAAAGATGAATTAATTCGTCGTGGTGAAAACTTTACTTTTAATTCTCAACTTGAAATCGAAATAAATTCAATGGAGGATGAAACTTTGAAAAATCTTGTTGAAAATGAATGGAACAATTTCCATTTAGAATATATTGAAATAGCTAGAAAGGAATTTTTAAAAAGAGGATTTATAAATAAGGTAACGGAAGAAGATTTTCTTATTAAAGACAAAAAAAGCAAATATCCAGCTTTGCAGGGAATTGCTAATTATTATCATATTCTTGCATGGATAAATGGAATAGCCTTTTTTGTATTATGTCTGTATTTCTATTTTAAAATGGATTCTTTAGAATATTCTATTCTGTCTTTATTTATTGGGATTTTCTCCATAATTCTTTGTTTATCAGCATCTGAATCCATAAAGATTTTTATAGATATTGAAAAAAATACCCGAAAATTAAATAAGTAAACCAATTTCAAAGATATTTTCATAAATAAAATTAAATGGATACCTCACAAGCCGTCGTTCTTGCAATTATTGAAGGACTTACGGAATTTTTGCCCGTTTCCTCAACGGGGCATTTAATTATAGGCTCCTCTTTTTTTGGGATTGCCCATGAGCCTTTTACGAAACTTTTTACCATCGTAATTCAGTTGGGCACTATCCTTTCAGTGGTAGTTTTATATTTCAAACGGTTTTTTCAAAGTTTAGATTTTTATTACAAACTGTTCGTTGCCTTTCTCCCAGCGGTATTTTTGGGATTATTATTTAACGATGTGATTGACACTCTTTTGGAAAGCCCTGTAACTGTTGCTGTTTCATTAGTGATTGGTGGATTTATTCTTATTAAAGTAGATGATTGGTTTGGAGATGCCGATGGCGACGAATCCAAAATCACTTATTTGACCGCCTTAAAAATTGGATTTTTCCAATGCCTGGCAATGATTCCAGGCGTGTCGCGAAGTGGAGCGAGTATTGTGGGTGGGATGACACAGAAACTATCTCGGAGAACCGCAGCAGAGTTTTCTTTTTTCCTCGCAGTTCCAACAATGCTGGGAGCCACCGTTAAAAAGAGTTACGATTACTATAAGGAAGGTTTTGAATTGACTTCGGACCAAGTCAATTATCTTATCATCGGCAACGTTGTGGGGTTTATTGTAGCCCTGATTGCGATCAAATTCTTTATTAATTATTTGAGCAAGCACGGATTTAAAATTTTTGGGTATTATCGAATTTTCGCAGGGGTAGCTATTCTGTTGATCCACTTTTTTGTAATGAAGCTTACGGTGGTTTAACGGAGACGGGAGACGTGAGATGTGAGATGTGAGACGTGAGATGTGAGACGTGAGATGTGAGGCAACTTAATAAGTTATCTTCGATTATTCTTTAGATCAGAATTCTTCAATCACTTTTGGCCTTGATTTCTTTTATCGAACCGGTGATGCGATTTTTCTATATTGAAAGAAAATTAGAGAGATTGATTTTAGGAAGCGTTTTAATGAAAAATAATCATCAAGGTCACCTTGCTTGTAAAATCTTTATCTTTGTAGGGTCATGAATCCCGAAATAAACAAAATAATTATCGAAACGCTATTGCCGTTTAAGCCAAAACAGATATCTGTTTTTGGAAGCTATGCCCGTGGTGAAATGAGTGAGGATAGCGATATTGATATTCTTCTGGATGTCGATTACAACATATCCCTGCTAGATTTGGGAGGGGCATATATGGATTTAAATGAAAACCTAAATCGAGAAATCGATTTGATATTGAGAGGCGGAATTAGTCCAGTGTTTAAGCCATATATAGAAAAAGATCTTATTGAAATTTACTCCAATGGTTAAAACCGATCGCGTCTTACTCAAGTTATTAATGAAGTACTCCGAGCGAATTATAAAATATTCCAAGGATCTAACACCTGAAGAGTTCACACACACAGCGAAATGGTATATGATGCTTGTGTCTTGAATTTTATAAATATTGGCGAAATATCTAAAGAAATCTCAAAGAAGTTGAAATCAAAGCATCCTGAAATCCCTTTTAGAAAAATAATTGGCCTAAGAAATATTGCCGCTCATAACTATGAAGGGATTGAAGCATTCCGACTTTATCAAATTGTGACGGAAATAATCCCTCCATTTAAAGACCAAATTTCAGAAATTCTCAAAAATGAACAATAAATCCCTTCAAGGCGAAGATTACAAAGAAGGACAACTAATCTTAATCGACAAGCCACTTGAATGGACCTCCTTTCAAGTGGTAAACAAAGTGCGTTGGCTCATCAGACAGCATTTCGATATAAAAAAGCTAAAAGTGGGACACGCGGGAACACTAGATCCTTTGGCCACGGGACTTTTGATAATCTGCACGGGCAAATTCACAAAGAAAATAGATACCTACCAAGCACAGGAAAAAGAATATACCGGCACTTTCACATTGGGTACTACTACGCCAAGTTATGATCTGGAAACTGAGATAGACCAAAGCTTTGATCTCTCCCATCTCACATCCAAATCGGCTGAAGAGCAGGCTGCTAAAATAAGGGAAGCAACAAAACAGTTTTTGGGAGAAATACAACAGCGACCTCCAGTTTTTTCCGCTCTGAAACAGGAAGGAAAACGGCTCTATGAGTTTGCCCGTAGCGGAGAGGAAGTGGAGATTCCTTTGAGGACCGTTAGCATTTCAGAATTTGAAATCACAGAAATCGATCTGCCGAAGATACATTTCAGGGTAGTGTGCGGCAAAGGGACTTATATCCGCTCCTTGGCCCATGATTTTGGAAAAGCACTCGAAACCGGGGCACATCTCTCTGCCCTTCGCCGAACAAAAATCGGGGAATTTTCGGTTGATGATGCAGTGAGTGTGGAAGGCTTTGAAGCCGCCCTAAGTCGTTAAAGTAACGCTAACTACACCTTAATTTTAAGAAGTTTTGTGGAATTTTGCACAAAATTTCATTACTTGCATAGGTGAACTTCAATTATTCATATAGAGCTTTTCTTATAACTTCGTTGCTTACGGGCAGTTTAGTGCTATTTCTTTATAGTATTAAACTTTCAAAAGTGCAGCTTGAAAATCATGAAAAAACATACGATGTGGAAATGGCTCCCGAAGATCTTTTGCCCGAAGATCTTGATATTGCAGCCCTAAGCTCTGAAAAGATCAAGATAGAAACCAATAAGGCTTATAATGAAGCTGAAAAATTTATCTCTGCAGTTGAAAGTGAAAACGAAGAAATAACTGAAACCACTGAGGGGAAGCTTCAAGAAATGGAAGAAGCTATTGAAAACACACAAAGCTTAAATGGTGACAGGGAAGCCTCGGTAATAATTAAACCTGAAAAAGCAAGCAAAAAGGAATTTTCGAACAGTGAAAGCAAGAAGGATGACGAAGCTGTGGTATCTAGTGGCAATCGCAATACTACCATAAGTTACCAACTGGTAAATCGGAAGGCTCTGGACCTGCCAAATCCTGTTTATACTTGTTATGGATCCGGAAAAGTGGTAATAAACATTGAAGTTAACAATTTGGGGAAAGTGATCAAAAATTATTATAATAAATCGGCTTCTACTACTTCAAACGGTTGTTTGGTAGATGCTGCAATACTATATTCCTCCCAAGCCCGGTTTAACACAGTTGCTTCAAAAGGGAAACAGTTAGGGACTATTACTTTTAATTTTCCAGGACAAAATTAATGTGTTTTCAGATTAATTCATTCGAATCCTGATTTTCAAAATCAATTTTATGAATCCAGAAAAACAACGTTGTGAGTGGTGTGGGACGGATCCCCTATATGTGAAATACCATGATAAGGAATGGGGAGTGCCCGTGAAAGATGACAAAATTTTGTTTGAATTTCTGATATTGGAAACCTTTCAGGCAGGGCTCAGTTGGATAACTATTCTTCGGAAAAGGGAAAATTTTAGAAAGGCCTTTGACGGTTTTGACTATAAATTAATCGCCACCTACGATCAAGCCAAAATAGAATCCTTGCTTCAAGATGAAGGGATAATTCGCAACAAACTTAAAGTCCAGTCAGCCGTTACCAACGCCAAAGCTTTTATGGAAGTTCAAAAAGAATTTGGAAGTTTTTCTGAATATATGTGGAGATTTGTCGATCATAAACCAATAAGAAACACTTGGAAATCGCATAAAGATGCTCCAGCAACTACTACTGTGAGTGACGTCTTTAGCAAAGATCTCAAAAAACGGGGATTTAAATTTGTGGGCAGCACCGTGATGTATGCGCATATGCAGGCTGTGGGAATGATTAACGACCATGTGGTAAATTGCTTCCGCTACACCGAAGTTTAATTAGGGTCTGCTGAATAAGTTTATTATATATTCAAATCGCTAACCTGACTTTTTGTTTATAATGGTATTTTCCCTGTTGAAAAAGCAAAGAAAACACTTGATAAAAATAAGGCCAAACACTCCTTGGATACCCTTATAATATTCATGACAAATAGGATGGTCGCCACCCAACTTTCTTGAGCTTCTGGGAGTTTGGCCAATACCTTATTGAGTTTGTACTTACCTTTTCCCTGACCGAACTTTCCTTCAATGTGATTTCTTTCCGCTCGCTCCGTTCTTTACTTTCTCTTTCTTTTGGTAATTGGTTAATTGCACATTGGGCTTCCTGCCCATCGGCCTGCCCGTATGCCTTATCCCATCCTCTTTCAAATACTTTCTGTTTTCCCTTGTCATATAAATGTCATCGGCCTGTACCAATTCAGGGTAATAACCATATAATTCCCTATAAGCTTCTACTTGTTCCTTCAAGTAGGCCCCCTTCGTTAAACGCCTCAAATCCAAATTGATTGATCCGTGCATAACCATCTTGTAGGCTTACATATATCTTTGCTCCAAATTCTGCATTTTTGCCCTCTTTCCCTCTAACTATCAGACGGATATGGGGCTGATGGATGCTTGCGATTCGATTGGGGATACTGTGTGTCCTCTCTTTGTACATTTGGTTTTGCTGGCGGTACAGCTCCTTGACGATAAGCAGGTGCCGATATGCCTTTTTGTCGAGCGGGTCCAATGCCGATGGGTCTGATTCCGCTATTCGATCGATATGTCTTAAATCTCTTTTTACATAGGAGTGTTGCCCGCCAATGCCCTTTCTGATTTCCTTTCCGCTCTTCCTTTTTTTCTTAGCGACGTTCAGGCTCTTTTTTCTCGCCACCCGCCTGTATGTTCTGGGTTTGGCTACTTTCAAACCGCCACAAAGGGTATCGATGATCCCCCCAAGTTTATCTCTGGCCTCATTCAGTAAGTTCAGATCGGTTGGGAACTTTATATCTGCATCTGCTACCGTAGCGCACGGGCGCGAGCCTCCCACTCGTACCGTTCAAAAGTGGCTGTAAAAAAACTTAGACAATAAGACCCAATTCAATCCAGTCTCACGTCTCAAGTCTCACGTCTCAAGTCTCACGTCTCAAGTCTCACGTCTCAAGTCTCAAGTCTCAAGTCTCAAGTCTCATAACATTAAATATCTCAATTGCCAATCATTGCCCAATCATTTGTTTGGTTTGAAAATCGTCAAATCCTTGTTTTAGTAATCTATCATAAGGTGCTTTAGTCTCAGCGGAATCATTGTCTCTGAGTTGATTTTCTATTGCCTCGAAAATCTGTTCCCTTAATTTGTCATTTGTTTTCATAATTGCAGCATCTTTTAAAGTGGCACAGTTTGACCGAAACAGGTGGCACCATCACTCCCAAATAACCACCTAGCTGTAGTTGCTTCCCAAATATAAAATAAACTCCCATCCATCATTACATGAAACCTCAACCCACACAAAAACATCCTAATTATATCCTTAAAAAAACATACCTCTCATTGGTATGGGCTGTTTTCATTCCGATATTGTCGCGATTAATAATAATGTAATTGTTAAAATGGATAGTAAGAATGCTATGAAAGTAGTAGTCCGTAGGTTGAAGTTTTCCTCAATTAATCTTACAGATGAATAAATTGATATAAATACTAATAAGAGAATAAATGGAATGGTTAAAATCTCCGCAAATACCCCAACTAATGTAACTTTTAAATCGACTGCAGAAATAACTATTAGTGAAAGAAAATACAGCAAGGCAGCAACACTCCCGTATAACAATATCCTATTTGAGACTAATTTATTCATAAGCTTCTTGGGAAATCAGTCTTCTGTTTCTTGTTTTGGCCCCTACTGCCATTTTTATTCCCTTTTACCATCGTTTACATCTGAAATCTTATTGGATTCTCCTGCTGTTGCACAACATCGTAATAACCACCTCTGTTGCCCTGCGTATTTATTCGAGTATGATCTTGTTTACTAAAATTCCTTTGTCGGAAATTAATTTCACAAAGTAAATACCTTTAGAAATATCAGATAGGTCGATTTGACTTTGTGGGGTCAATTCCTTGATTTTCTTTCCAGCAATATTGTAAATCTGAATTATATTTAAATCCACATTTCCAATATTCATTATTCCATTTGAAGGATTGGGGTATATTATCGCTTTTTGGTATTCAAAATCCTCGACCTTTATTGCCGCCCCAAGCACTAAAACAGTTTCGGTGTAATCCGATTCTACCGGCCCGGGATTATATACAGCAGTTACGTGTGCATAAAATTCTTCTCCACCCCTAAACATTAAAAAATCCTCTCCACAGTTCGAACCGTTTTCTAAATTATACAAGGAATTTTCGGTTTGAAACCTATATAATTCATCTTCTCTATACACGTTATACCCAATTAATTCATCATGGGGAGATGCAGGCTCATCCCAGTTCATTTGGAAGTAATTGTACGGCATATCATAATATTGCATCCAAGTTAGATTGGAAATCGGGTTGATTTGACCGCTTGACGGAAGAATAAAGCCCACGAAAAAAGCGATTGCAAGGGTAATTGTTTTCATAATTTATATTATTTATATAACGTAGTGCTTACGTTGTTTTCTTTCGGTATTCGTAGGCTCAAATCTAAGTTTGATTTATTCCAATCAATTAGATAGCTATAAAATTTATTTTTATTGGTCAATCGTAGTATCACTTTCTAATACCTTAATGAGTTCAAGAGATTTTTGTTCCCCTTCTTTTAGCAAAAATAAATACATATTTGTTACTTCGTAATAGAACCTTGCCCTATTTCCCTGCTCAATAATTAATTCCGTATGGATCACAAAATCAGGAGGCCTAAGAGATCTAAGATGTTGGATAAAAAGTTTAGGAACTATATTTTCTTCTAAAGTATAGTTAAAACACAAACCGGCATATAACTCCAAATTTTGGATGCGCTCTTCATTGGCGGCGATTGCATCATTAAAATTGGACAAATCGGTTTTTGCATCCTCTATAAGCGAAAAAATATAGTCCTTTTCAATTTTGCGATCCGATTTTTCTTGGTTCCAATTATTAATTGATAGCGCGATTAAAATCCCAATAACAACAAGAATGATTTCTCCAATAGCATAAAGTAAGTATTTACTGAGTTTGTTTTCAGTCAGCGCTTTTTGACGGATTTTTCTAAAGAATTTTATCATTGGTTAATTGTTAGTTATAATGATGCGCAACGTTTGGGCTATGAGCAATGCGCCAAAAAATACCATCATTTTTCAGACTGCCACCAAACCAAACTTTTGTTCTTTGTTTTTTTATGCTTATCCGTTAAGAAACCTGAAATAGACTTATGACCTGCCGGCAGGTCCTATGCCATATTAGAACGTTGGGTGGTTTTACGGACAATCATTTATTATTTTAATATCCAATCTTATAAGATGGCCAATCCCTATTTCATTTCAAGTAAAATCATTTGGAAAATGACATCTAAAGTTAGGATTTTTTTCGATTATTTATTTTGTTCTACTTCCAATTTGTATCCGCGAAAAATAATGCAGCACTCACACCAGCGCCAACGTCCCACCCCTGCCCTTCAACAGTGGCCGGAAAAGGTGAAATATAATTACACAAGACAATCCACTCCACCACCAACGTACACATGTCTCAAGTCTCACATCTCACATCTCATGTCTCATGTCTCACAGCTCATGTCTCATGTCTCACAGCTCATGTCTCATGTCTCACCTCTCACCCCATTTGGCAAAAAGAAGCTATTTGTCTATCTTGGGGTAAACGGCTTTTTTTAAATAGAAGCACAAAAAAAACATTATGAAAACAGTCACCAAACCCAAAATAAAGCTCTTGGCCACAGGAGAAAAATTCAATGCCAAACAGATGGAAGCTAAGGCAGGGGAGCTTCTCCCAAAACATATTGCCACCATCGAATCCGTACTGGTTGTCTTGGAAGGAGCCTGTGTTTTGTCGATTGACGGCAAAGACCACGAACTAAAGCAGGGAGACAGCTTTATAGTCCCTCCCAAAATCAAACACCAGATCAGGGCGATTGAGGATTTTAAAGCGGTTCACGTGATGACCAACGATATCCAATTCAAATTTTTCGACTAATAGAAAAAGCCATAAAGAAATTGAAAAGATATTTTGGGCCGATGCTTGCTAAAGAAATCGCCCCCAAATCGCTTATTGCAAAAATCAATCTGTAGCAATCCCGTCCTCAAGGCCCATCAACCCCGATTATATCCACCCCCACCGCCTTCGCGTCCCGAAAAAGATAATAGGTTCCCGCCACTTCCTGATAAAACTTTATTCCCAATACAGCAATCGCAGTACCTGGAATTTCTGGTAAGTCCACATTCAAATTAAAGGAAGTTCCTGCGTAACTCTTGTCCATATAAAGCGGTGCACTGGTATTTAACTTATATTCCAAACTCGCAAAATCAAAATGCAACAGCCCCAAGGTGAGCGCCAAATGGGTGGCACCCGAGGGAAAGCGTACGTCCTTTATATCAAAATCCGCCACCTCTAAAATCCTTGAAGGGAAATCAAAAACACCCGATGTCCCCAATACTTCAAAAACCTCACAAGCCGGGCTCAACACAAAATCCCTTAACAATTGCCGCCCCCTCGGTGTCTCAAGTCCCGGGGCAACTCTCCTCTCGCCCCTGCTGTTTACCCGGTCCAACATTATTAATTTGGGAAACAATTGCATCATCCTCCCATGAAGCGTTCCGTCCTTCCGAATACACAAAAACGGAGCAAGTGACGTTCTAAATGCTCTTTTTACCCTACTGCCGTGTCCAAATTCCGAAGCATTCTCCCGCGTTCGGGCCATACTTGGTTTGGTCTTAATAGCCTTCGTGTTATAACCCCCTCCAGCGGTGCGGGCATTATCTTTTCCGTAAAAGTTGATCCCATCCAAGGTTCCCTTAAGTCGAATAATTCCTGTTTGCTTTGCCATAACGTATTGGTTTTAAGCATCTAAGATAGGATATAATTATATCCAAATTACAAAACCTCATAGATAAAGTGTATTCATAGCATTTATACAGCGTAGGTATAGCGTACATAAAGCGTATTTATAGCGTGTATAAAGCGTGTATAAAGCGTATGTAAAGCGTATGTAAAGCGTATAAAAGACGTATATCTAACGATTATGAAAGTCTTTTACTTGGAATCTCAAGATATTCTCATATCCTTTATCATATCTAAATCCAAATGGGGCCCATCTTCCTTTGCAGCCTACAAATACTTATCCAGTAGGCAATAACTGGCAATACTGTGGTTTTTTGAGGTATCAATGGTATTGTTGATTATCCATTCAGAATCCTCCTGTCGTGTTCCAAATCGTGTTTAATTTTGTGTTCCAGAAGAAGAAATACCAGAACGAACACTTGAAAAAAAACGGAAACCAATGAAACTTACCGCTAGTTGATGGGGCTTTTTATCTGCACAGAGCGAACAACCCCTAGTCCGCCTGCGAGTAACCAAACATCCAAAATAAAAAACTTCACATTTCTGTGAAGCTTCTATTAGTAGCGGGAACAGCCCCGAAACATCGGGGGAACCTGTGACCACATCCCCAAAATTAAAAAAGCCCCACATTTCTGTGAAGCTTCTATTAGTAGCGGGAACAGGACTCGAACCTGTGACCTTTGGGTTATGAGCCCAACGAGCTACCTACTGCTCTATCCCGCGATATGGACGGCAAAGATACAAAAAAAATCGAGAACGCCAATATACCGCAGGGTATTTTCTTTTTCTCGATCCACATAGGCTTCAATAATATACAATTTCCGTCTCGATTCTTGATTCTCGTTTCCTTCCACGAACAATAATGTTTCCTTATCTTTAAAAAATGAACAACAGCTCAAAGAAGGTAATTTCTATCCTGCTCCTCCTGGGAGTGGTTTTTATTGGCCTCAATTTTTGGGTAAATCATTATCTGAAAAATAAAGTTGAGACGTTTATCCATACCGAGCTCCCGAAAAACATGATCCGTTCCTACGATGGTTTGGAACTCCATACCTTCAGCGGATCCTTAACAATAAAAACCCCTTCCCTAATCATCAAAAACACGGCCGATTCTCTTCAGCACACCTTTATAGAAGTAGAAAAACTGGAGATTTCCGGCGTCAGCTATTGGGACTTTTTAATGAAAGATGAAATTAATATCCGATCTGTCGTACTGGTAAATCCAAAAATAATGTACTTCAAGAATCGGGTAAACCCACAGAAGGATACGGCCCAAAAATCCCCTCCTAAGAGTCAAATCCCCATTCATGTTGACAAGATACAATTTCAAAATGCTTCCCTTCATCTCTATGAAAACGGAAAAGACTCCACGAAACTGGCCGTAAAAGATGTGTGGGTGGACATTGAAAGTGTGGCGATAAACAATCAGACCAAAGAAAACAAAATCCCCTTTGATTATAAGGATTACAGCATCAAGGGGGATTCCCTGTTTTTAAAGGTAAATGCTTATGATAACCTGACAGTCGGAGATTTCAATGTAAAAAACTCCAATGTTGCCTTCAACAACCTAGCGTTAAAAACGAAGTATTCCAAAAGAGAGCTCTCGAGAATTATTTCTAAAGAACGGGATCATTACAACCTGACGTTGACATCCTTTTTGATTGATGAAGTCGATTTCGGCTTTGACAATGACACTTTATCCGTAAAAAGTAAAAAAGTCTCCTTGAATTCCCCTTCCCTGGAGATCTACCGCGATAAATTAGTGACGGACGATATGAACGTAAAACCGCTCTACAGCAAGATGCTCCGGGATTTGCCATTTCATCTTACCGTGGATTCCTTGGCTATCGTCAACGGAAATATTCTCTACCAAGAAAGGGTGAAGGAAGATAATATGGGAGGAACCATCAGCTTTAAAGATCTGAATGCCGGAATTGCTAACGTGGGCAATACATACCAAGCGCCGATCAAGACGGAATTGAATATCAAGGCACGCTTTATGGAAAACACCTCTTTTTCCGCTTATTGGGCGTTCGACGTAAACAATAGGAATGATCACTTCCTATTTACTGCGGAAGTGGGGAAAATGAATGCCAATAAAATGAATAGCTTCACTGAACCCAATATGAATGTACAGTTGGAGGGACAGGTAGCAAGAACTTATTTTACAATTGATGCCAACAATGAAAGTTCTTCAACAGATATAAAGATTAATTATTCCAATTTTAAAGTCAATGTTCTTAGAAAAGACAGCGAAAGGAAAAACAAATTGGTATCTGCCATAGCAAATATCTTTATTCCAAAAAACAGTACGAATAAAGAAGAAAATTATCGCGAGGGAAGAGGAGTGGCCAGTAGAAACAAAACCCAATCGGTATTCAACTTTTTATGGATCAGTATTGAGAGCGCATTGAGGAACGCAATGTCAGACAGTAAAACATAGTTATATCTAACTTGCGATCCTTGCCGTAAAATCCACAAGCTCCCCCTTCTCAAAAGTTACCTCAATGTCGAGTGGATTGCAGCAGATTTCGCAATCCTCAATATATTTTTGATCAGGTATGGAAGTATCCAACAACATGGAAATGTTTTCCCAACAAAAAGGACATTGAAAAAAATGCTCGTACATCGGAATATTTTAATACAAAAGTAGGGCTTTTCGATGGGAAATGAGCAATTTTATCCCATTTAAAGAGTCTTTTACTCCAGCGAGTCCACCGTCTCCAATAATATTTCCCACTCCTGCATCAGCTTTTTGAGCTTCTTTTTCTTTTCCTGGTATTTATCGAAAAAATGGGGTTTGGCAATGGTTTCCTCATAATTGATGAGCAGCTCGGTGTCAATAGTGGCGATTTCCTTTTCCAATGTTGAAATGGAGGATTCCACATTGCTCAATTTGTTTTTTGCCGACTTCAACTTCTTTTGCATCTCGTATTCCTCTCCCGCACTTCTTTTGCTCTTGGGTTCAGAGGAAACCACGGTGCGCTTTTCAGCCTCCCGCAAATTTTCCAGGTTCCGCTGCTCCAGGAAATAATTGATGTCTCCCAAATACTCCTTTAGTTGATGGTCTTTAAATTCGTAAACCTTATTGCTCAATCCCTGTAGAAAATCACGGTCGTGGGAAACCAATATCAAAGTCCCCTCGAAACTTTTAAGCGCATCCTTTAAAACGTTCTTAGATTTGATGTCCAAGTGGTTGGTGGGCTCATCCATTACCAAAACGTTGAAGGGCTGCAACAACAGTTTTGCAAGTGCCAAACGGTTGCGCTCTCCCCCGCTGAGCACACGAACAAACTTATCTACTTCGTCGCCACGGAAAAGGAAAGAACCGAGTATATCGCGCACTCGACTTCTATTGGTTTCGTTAGCTGCATCGATCATGGTATCGAGCACCGTTTTGGTGCCATCCAGATAATCTGCTTGGTTTTGGGCGAAATAGCCTATCTGTACGTTGTGTCCCAAAGTGAGCGTGCCGCCATGTTCGATTTCTCCCACAATTATTTTTGCCAAGGTAGACTTTCCCTGACCGTTTTGGCCAACAAAAGAAATTTTACTGCCACGCTCCACGAAAAGATCAACTCCTTGTAAAACCTCCTTATCTCCGTAACTTTTGGAAATGTTTTCCGCCTCAATTACTACCTTCCCAGGATTTACGGATACTGGAAAACGCAGTTTCATGACGCTATTATCGTCCTCATCGACTTCAATCCGATCTATCCTGTCCAGCTTTTTTATCAGCGATTGGGCCATGGACGCCTTACTGGCCTTGGCACGAAATTTATCGATCAACTTTTCGGTTTGGTCTATCTGCTTTTGTTGGTTTTTTTGCGAAGCCAATTGTTGTTCGCGCAGTTCCTGCCGAAGCACTAAATATTGAGTATAGGCTTTGTTGAAATCGTATATTTTTCCGAGGGAGATTTCAATGGTGCGATTGGTGACGTTGTCCAAAAACATCCTATCGTGGGAAACGATAACCACCGCCCCGGTATAATTTTTCAAAAAGTCCTCCAACCAAAGGATAGATTCAATATCCAAGTGGTTAGTGGGCTCATCCAACAATAGAATATCATTATTCTGAAGCAGTAGTTTGGCCAATTCAATCCGCATCCGCCATCCGCCGGAAAAAGTCTCGGTAGGCTTTTCAAAATCTTCCCGCTGAAATCCCAAACCTTGAAGAATGCGTTCGGTTTCACCTTGGTAATTGTAGCCACCGTGTATTTCGTATGAATGCTGCACATCGTTCAAATCGACCATAAGCTGATGATACCCGTCACTTTCATAATCGGTGCGCTCCGTAAGATCGGTGTTGATCCTTTCAAGCTGCTTCTCCAATCTTTTGATTTCGGTAAAAGCCTCGTATGACTCTTCCAAAACTGTCTTCCCCCTGGTGAATTCGATATCCTGCTTCAAAAATCCTATGGAAATCTCCTTATCCGTTGCTATTTGTCCGCTATCGTATTCCTGTTCCCCTGCTATTATTTTGAGCAAAGTAGATTTCCCCGCGCCATTTTTACCTACCAAACCCACTCTATCCCCTCCATTTAACTGGAAAGTAATTTTTTCGAAAAGATAATCGCCCTGAAAAGAAACCGAAAGATTATGGATATTTACCATATAAAAATTAATTTACCGTCTGCCATCGACCAAGTTTGCAAAGATGCTTATTTTTGCGGTGCAAAAAAAGACCGCAATGAAATTTATGAAAGGCTCAAAACTGTACAGCATTTTCACTGGTACCTGCCCCGTTTGTCATATTGGCGATATGTATCTGGAAAAGAATCCTTACAAACTTTCCCAAATAATGAAAATGCATGACCACTGTAGTCATTGTGGCATAAAGTTCAAAATGGAGCCCTCGTTTTTTTTCGGGGCCATGTATGTTAGTTACTCTGTAGGGGTGGCTATTGCAGTGGCGACTTTCATTATTGCCTATTTGTTTTTTGACCTGGATCGCCATTATACTTTTTTGGCAATCTCCGTGGTGCTTGTTCTTACAATGCCGTTTATTATAAGAATATCACGGAATATCTGGATAAATCTCTTTATGAAGTACGATGAGAAAGCCGCAAAGAGCCCGCCAATAAATAGGTCCCACAAGTAGCTTTTATCAGAATCCCAAGTCTAAAATTTCATTCTTCCAATATTGACTTCCTTTGGCAAGGGAATGTTTTCTTCCAAATAGTTGTAGAGCATTTCTGAAAGTAACGGAGCCATTAAGAAACCACGCGAACCCAAACCATTATAGAAAATGATTTCTGGATCTTTCAATAAATTTCCCAGCAAAGGTCGATGGTCCTTCGTTGTGGGTCGAATTCCCGAAATCTGACCCACTACCTCATAGGGACAGTTTATAAAACTTTTCAGCTTTGAGAGTATTTCATCTCTGGCCGCAGTACTCGGTGTGTTTTCAAAATCATCTCTGCTATACGTTGCCCCCACTTTGTACAGATCGTTTCCCAAAGGGATAATATATATCGATCCTTTTAGTAAGCACTGTAAATTCAACTCAGGTGCTCTTATAATTATATATTCCCCTTTGTTGCCAATGATTGCATTGGAAGGAAAATATGGATTTTCAACAGCCTTGGCCCCTTCACAAAAAATAATTCGCTGTGCCGATAGATTCTTATAGACAACCCTATCCTCTTCTTGGCGAAGCTGAACGTATTCAAAATTTTCGACAATCAAAAGCTCCAATTCTTTTAAATGCTTTTTATAACCGGACAAAAGTCCATCCGTATTGATTTTTCCAGTACCTATAAGCTTTCCAAATCCGTTGGGTGCTTCAATCGATGGGTTGCTATTCTTTATGAATTCAGGGGAAAGATAGGCTTGCAACTGTTTTTTATCACTTGCAACTGTCCAATTATTCTGCTCCTCTATATTTGCAAATATTCTTAGAATTGGCAGTTCTTGAAAAACATTCCATCCTAATTGTTTAGACATCGAACTATAGAATCGCCGTGCCACAGGATAGAAATCAGGGGCATTCCATGCGGCCGTAAAACGTTTTAAAACTGTTGGATTGAATACTCCTCCCGAAGCGGCAGTGGCTCCATCCAAACCATTATCTATAGCAACAAAGGTTTTTCCGTGCTTTTCCAATTGGGAACAAATGCTAATTCCAGCAATCCCAAGACCGACAATTATATAATCAAAGTTCTTCACGAAAATATTTTTTAAAATTGAAAAGGCGAATTAATCCATTTATTGAAAAATCAAAAAACCCTTCAGATTAATTAATAACTTGAAGGGTTTTTTAAAAGTGAAATTATAAATCGATTAATAATTCCATAAATCTATTTCGATATTTCGAATACTTTCACGTATCCTATTCGATTCAAGCAACTGCATCAACGCATTGTCGGCAATATAGTCTTTTACATCTCTATCTCCTTGCACGTTGTCTTCTCTATAGATCACCCCGCTGAAACGTCTTGAGTTCAACAAGTGGTCGTAAGAAAAGGTCTGGGAGGTGTTTTTACGGTTAAAGGCTTTTGCTTCGTGTAAAACCTCGCGCGCTCCTGGAAACCATACCCAGAAAAGCTCTACTTTAGTGTCAATATTGTCGTCAGGAAAGGCTTTGGATCGAGCCTCATTCGCTACTGGACATATTCCCAACAGACGATACCTAAGCTCGCCTTGACGCTTGTCTAAATACCAATAACCACGGATGCGATATTCCTCAATGTCTCCAGCATCAAGAGTAAAGCGACGTATATACTGGGGATCTACGAAGCCCTCGGCGTTGTATTGCTCCACCCCCAAATCGGTGGTGTCGCTATAGACTAAGGAGGCTTCAATATCTTTTAAAGTTCGTTTTTCGGTAAAATATGAGTCGGCATAAACATCAGTGATATTTCCATTTTTAATGTTCTTTACCAGAACGTCGTAAAGGGAACGCCTATCGGAACCAATGTTGTTGGTGTCGATTGGATAGTATAACGGAAAGTTTACTCTCTCGTCCAAGTCGATGATTTCCCAAGTGGTTTTGGCCCAAAGCACATCGCGATCGTCCGTATAGCCGTAAGGCAATGGTTTATCATTGTCGTAGGCCAACTGCGCTTCCGTTTTTTTGCCTATCTCATCTGGGGTCTTGGCATTCAAAATATTCACCTGCGCACTGGCACTGGCAATCATTCCGAGTCCGAAAACACTTAATACAACATTTTTCAAATTCATACCGATAGGGTTTTGTTCTAGTTTGTCAATTCAATAATTACTGGAGCCGTCTTCTTCAATACCACCGAGCTGTTCGCTACTTTGGCGTTGATGTCGAAGATTTGAACTACATCGCCTCTTCCGGCTCGTTTAAGAGCTCCTTTGGCGGCCGCATCAAGCTTGGTACCGCTCACACGAACTGTGGGCTGGCCTGAAACTTTAAAGCTAAAACCTGTAACATCGAGTTTCACGTCAAAATCGAAATCGGGCAGGACAGCAGAGACGGTTGAAATCTCCAATCCCTGGCGCTCGATCCTCACAATTCCCGTTTCCCCGCGAACCGCGCCAACTGGTGGTGGAATATCCTTAATACGGAATTCAGCAGGAGTGCTTATTCTAAATCCGTCAGGTAAGGTACCACTGGCAGTTATGGTTACCGTTCTTCCGGCTCCCGGTCGCATCACATATTTACTTCCAGAAACTTTTGAAAGTCCGGCTCCTGTGGCATTCACGTTATTGTCCGGAATTCCAGGAATAGAAACCGTCATAGGGTTATCAACACCTCGATAAACAACGTTCATTTTGTCCGCAGCAATTACAGCTCCGCCTGGTTTGGATATGGTTGAAAATGATAAATTAACGGGAACCGGAGTATCTACTCCATCTTCAGTAAAAATCAAATTTCCTTCAATTTTATGGTCTCCAGGAGAACCGGCGCTTATTTTTAGCATGACTTTTCCACTTACTATGTCATACTGATCCTTGGTCAAGGGCCGACCATCTAAAGTGAGCTCCACACGGTTTGGCTTTGTATTCGGGTCTATTCGGCCTAAAACTATTCCTCCATCAAATTCTTCCCCCACATAATAAGCGGTTTTTGGAGCCTCCAAAAGAGTGTTGTATTTAGTAAAAGATAAAGCCGCAGCCTGTTGCCCAGCTAACATATTTGAGAGAATTTCGTTTTCCGTGGTTTTTACGTCACTCTGTAGCTGTGTCATCTTAGTTCTTGACGCTACCATAGGAAAGCCCTCAAAATTATAGTTCAACCAGGGAACTGTTACCCCATCGCGGCTTCTTGTAACCGGTTCGGTTGAAAATTTCTTGGAAACATCAGCGATGATACTTTGATATCGAGGATCATCTCCCATAATTCCTATAACCCCTTCCTTATACTTATTTATTTGATCTAAAAATTCTTGTCCGGCGGGGGTATATTTATCACCGTTAAAGAATTTCTGGTCCAGATGATCCGGTCTATCCTGAACCTCATAGTTTTGAACATCCTCAGGTTTAATCCTACTCATCATATCATTCTTAAGTCCTTCGAGATAGGTGTCGAACTCCTTGGAGATAGCACTTATTTTCGCTGCTTTCTCTTCAACCGAACCGTATTGATCAGGTTGTTCGGCTGCTTTGATAGCCAAACTTTCCATAAAGGCCGTGTTACGTGCCTCCGCAGCGGTATTTGATTCTGTTAGACGTTCATTCATTAGACCAAAAGCTGAAAGCACTTCTTTTGACATATTCAACGCCATCATCGCGATGAATATCAAATACATCATGTTAATCATCCTCTGTCTAGGCGATAGTTTTCCTTGAGCCATTTTTTAGTTTTTTAAATTCAATATTAATTTGGTTTATAAAGGAAATCCTAGTTTCTATTGGTCATTGCAGAAAGCATCCCACCGTAAACTCCGTTTAAGGAAGACAGGTTGGTAGCCAAGTGCTGCATTTGCTGTTTCAATTGCTCCGCATTTTCCGCCACTTGTTCGTTGGCTTCAGTCTGACGGGCAGTAGATTCTATCTGAACCTTGTACAAGCTGTTTAATGAATCCATCTGAGCGGCGGCAAGAGCCATTTCTTCGCTATATCTTTTGGTTGAATTCATGGCTTCAACTGTTGGAGTCATACTCTTGGCAACTCCTTCAAACGAACGGATACTGGTGCTCAAACTGCTCATCAATTCAGAATCTATACGAGCATCCTTCAACATTTCATCCAATTTTTTGGACAACATACCGCCCTCATCTTTTGCTTCTTCCACCATTTTTGATCTTTCGCGGGTCGTTCCGTCAGCAAGTTCAGGATATACCAATGACCAATCTAAATCGGCTTCTACCGGCTCAAAAGCAGAAATAGCAAAAATAATTGCCTCGGTAACTAGACCAATAGTCAATAATATATTACCACCTATCCCGGCGATTTCATAGTGAGTAATCTTAAATAGTGCGCCAATAATTACGATTGACGCTCCAAGGCCATAGGCCATAGTAAATAATTTTTTTGATGATCTAGCTTTTGACATAATACTTGAATTTTAATTGAGAGTTTTTAGTTAAGGTTTATTGGGGTTTTAGCGAGCGTCGCCAAAATTTTCATTTAGGGTTACATCTGTACCCATATAGTCTTGAACGGTACGGAAACCAATATAACTCCGTGCGGAATCGGCATATTCATAATCTCGGGTACTTACTTGTAGAAAATAGGCCACATCTTTCCAAGAACCACCACGGACTACCTTTCGTTGATTTTCTTCGTCATTGACGTTAGGGTTCATAGTAGAAGTAAAATCATAGGAAGCCGGATCGTAAGAGGAAGCTACCCATTCGGAAACGTTACCTGCCATATTGTAAAGGTTGTAGTCATTAGGCTCGTAAGACTTGGCTTCCACAGTATATAAAGCCTGATCGGCCGCATAATCACCACGTAGCGGTTTAAAGTTGGCCATAAAGCATCCACGATCGTTTTTGGCATAGGGCCCACCCCAAGGATAGGTAGCAGATTCGAGACCACCTCTGGCAGCGTACTCCCACTCAGCTTCTCCTGGAAGACGGAAGGAATTTACGTGATTGCGTTTTTTCGATTTTTGATATGAGTTCTTGTACAATGTTCTCCACGCACAAAAAGCTTTTGCTTGTT
This sequence comes from Aequorivita sp., assembly GCA_049646885.1. GTDB lineage: Bacteria > Bacteroidota > Bacteroidia > Flavobacteriales > Flavobacteriaceae > Aequorivita. The sequence continues at coordinate 21,917 of JBARWQ010000016.1, forward strand.
TCCAGTTTACACCGACAACAGGATAATCTCCATAAGCTTGATGCCAGAAATAATCGTTGTGCATTGGCTCATTATAGGAATAGTTGAAATCCTTTATCCACACAGTAGTGTCTGGATAAATATTTAATTCCTCTTTTTTGATAAAGTCCTTTCTTCTTTTGCTCTTGTCTCGGGCAGCAGCCTGAATGTCCATATAGGTATATTGGAACTTGAGCTTGCTCACGTCAATAGTGCGCTGTCCATTATAAGCTTCTTCGGCCGGAATATACATAGTATCCATAACCTCAGAATAGTACTCGTCAGGATATTTCGCGGTGTCCCAAATCAACTTTACCTTGTTGTTGATTTTTCTGCCAGCATAAAAATCCTCCCCCATGCCGAAATAATTATCGTACATATACTGTTCATAAGGGGTCATTTCCTCATTTTCTTGATCCACGAAGGCAAATTCACCTACTCCACCATCTCCAGGAGTAGCTCCTACCTCATCGGCCATAATGGCCAAGCGCAGTCGCACTGTTGAATCACGGACCCAGTAAACAAACTGCCTGTATTCGGAGTTGGTAATTTCAGTTTCATCCATATAAAAGGAACGAACGGTAACGGTTTTGGTAGGCGCATCGCTCACGGCAACAAAATCATCATCACTCTTACCCATAATGAAGGACCCGCCTGGGATGAGTGTCATTCCATAAGGTTTTTGCGGATACCATTTCTTGCCTTTTACCCCAACGAGTTCGCCCCTGTCGCCGGTGTTACAACTGAACAAAAAGGCAACAATCGCAGTCAATGCAATAAACTTCTTCATAGGTGTCTATAGGTTAAATTTTGAGATTCAAGGGCGTAAACGTATTTATAAAATATTAAATAAACAATTTTTTTTTCAATTCCCTTGTGCTTTTTCTCTATCTTCTTTTATTAAACTTCGTTTTTATGGCGGGCTTTCAACCATCTTTCAGGAATTTCCTGATTGCACGCCCCCAAATATTCCTCATAAGTGCAAGGTAATAACGTGCGTCTTTTTAATTTATTATTAACAGTTGCATTAAATGGCAATACAATCCACCATCGCTCTGTTTTATTGCTCTTTTTAAAGATGAGCACTTCATCCTCAACAGGGACCTGGAAAGTGGTGAAAAGCTCAGCCTCATCAAAATCGTCATCCGCAATTCTAAAATTTACCCCTTCAATAAAATACCAAATTATTTGACCTACCAGCATCGCACCGCTTAAAGTCACGGGCTCTCTGCCAATTTCAAAAATCCCGAAAGAGCTTGTTCGATTGCTGATTCCAGCATAGCGTGAGATGGCACATATCTCCCTGCCATTGAAGCCATTTGGGCTTTCACTGTTTCTATAACTGACTTCGGAGCTTTTTATTGCGGTGATATCCAAAGTTACCATATCAGCATCGCGCATCACTGGTTCTACCTGGGTAATGTTGGCTGTTATTTCGCCAAGACGATAAGCGTCAAAATACAACTTATCCATCAAAGCTATCTCCTGAGGGGCATTAAAAAACGATTGATAACCGATTACACTGTAATTAAAAAGATTGTAAGGTTTGTCAACAACCATTTTTCCTACATATGATTTATTTGAGATAGGATGATCCGCATTTCCCAAGTCGAAACGACTGTCAATGTTTACAACATTCACCATGTCGGCCATTCCATCGTAAGCGCGGTATTGTGCGTAGGCTAGATCTTGGCTCCCACCGAGTACAATAGGAATAATATTTTTATTCAAAAGAGCGGCTATTACCTCCTTGGCGGCAAAACGACTATCCTCAGCTGAAGCCCCTTTCTCAATATCGCCCAAATCGATTATACCGTGGTTCCAATTTCCAGGATATAATGAATACAAAGCCTTTCGATATGGATCAAAGCAAACCTCAGCTCCTTTATAGTCCGCATCCGCTCTGTTTTCCTTAATGCCTAGAATAGCGAACTTAACATCCTTAAGATCTGGAAGCTCGCCCAATTTAGCGTGCACTTCTATCTGCTTTCCCAATGTGCCGAGATCCAAAATTTCGCGATGGGCCAATGCTTTCTTGGAAACTGGGGATAAAAACTCTATCATTTCTTCTTAGCAGGGGTTTTCCGCTTTTTAGCAGCCGTACTTTTTTTGGCAGCCACTTTTTTCGGGGTCTTTTTTTCAATCAAGACTTTGGCTTCTTCCAAAGTCAATTTTTCTACTTGGGTGTCCTTGGGCAATTCTATCTTTGTTTTGCCCTTAATTAAATTGAACCTGCCCCAACGGGCTTTTTCCAAACGGATTTTTTCCTCAGGCCACTCCTGGATCAATTTATCTATTTCCTTCTGTTTCTTATCTTCTATTAAAGCCTTTACGTCTTCTTCGGAAAGATTGTCAAAATCGTATTTTTTGCTAACATTTATAAAGATGTCATTCCACTTTATAAACGGACCAAACCTACCTACCCCTTTTTGAACGGGTAAACCCTCATACATATAAATGGGGGCATCGGCTTTTTTCTTCTCTTCAATAAGTTCTTTGGCAAAAGCCATATCCACATCCAACGGATCCATTCCCTTTGGAAGGGAAATAAAAGTTTTCCCAAAACGCACGTAAGGACCAAAACGCCCGTTGTTTACCTCAACCTCTTCCTTTTCATAAATACCTAAAGTCTTCGGCAACTTGAACAGATCCATTACTTCTTCAAAAGTAACAAGATGCAACTGTTGATCGGGCCGCAAACTGGCAAATTTCTTTTCCTCATCCTCGAAACCTCCTATTTGGGCCATAGGACCATATCTCCCCAGACGTACCAATACAGGTTTTCCAGTGGTGGGATCTTCACCTAAAATGCGCTCGCCGCTTTCTCGGTCTGCAGTTTCTTCCACATGTGTTACCTTGGGATGGAATTCGGCATAAAAATCTTTCATCATCTTTGTCCATTCTTCCTTTCCCTCCGCAATATCGTCAAAATCCTGCTCCACTTTAGCGGTGAAGTTATAATCGAGAATATTCTCGAAATGGTCAACCAAAAAATCGTTGACTATCATTCCAATGTCCGTCGGCACCAATTTCCCTTTGTCAGAACCTACGGTTTCCGAAAGAGTTTTATCCTTAATAGCATCTTTCTTAAAAGTAACCTGAAGATACTTTCTTTCCACTCCTTCTATAGTCCCTTTTTCCACATAATTTCTACTGATAATTGTCGAAATGGTCGGGGCATAAGTTGAAGGCCTCCCAATGCCAAGTTCTTCCAATTGTTTTACCAAAGAGGCCTCCGTGTATCTGTATGGTGCACGTGTAAAACGTTCAGTGGCGGTAATATAATTATTGTCGAGGGAATCGCCTTTTTTCATATTGGGCAACATGCCTTCTTGCTCCTCTTCTTCATAATCGGTTCCTTCCAAATATACTTTCAAAAACCCGTCAAACTTTATCATCTCACCCGTAGCGGTAAAGCTTTCTGATATTTTTTCCTTTGAAGAAATATCTATTTTAACGTTGGTTCGTTCCAATTTGGCATCGCTCATTTGCGACGCCAGGGTCCGCTTCCAAATCAAATCATACAATCTGGACTGGTCACGGTCTCCCTGAATAGTGCTCAAGGACATATTGGTAGGGCGGATGGCCTCGTGGGCCTCCTGCGCCCCTTTGCTTTTTCCCTTGAAATTACGCGGTTGGCTGTATTCTTTGCCATAGGAAGCAGTAATTTCTTTCTGCGCCGCATTTTTTGCGTTATCTGAAAGATTTACGCTGTCGGTTCGCATATAGGTTATAAGCCCCGCCTCATATAAACGCTGTGCTAGGGTCATGGTTTTTCCAACCGAGAAATACAATTTCCGGGAAGCCTCCTGTTGTAGGGTAGAAGTTGTAAATGGCGGTGCCGGGGTTTTCTTTGCCGGTTTCTTAGTCAGCTCCGAAATCTTATAGGATGCCCCAATATTCTTTCTTAGAAACTCACGGGCCTCTTCCTCCGTTTCAAAGTTCTTTGGAAGTTTCGCCTTGAATTTGCTGCCGTCGCCAGTTATGAATTCAGCGTCTATCCGGTAAGAACCAACTGGAACAAAACCTTCGATTTCTCTTTCGCGCTCAACAATTAACCGCACCGCAACAGATTGCACTCGCCCAGCGGACAAACCGGTTTTTACCTTCTTCCACAGGACCGGGGAAAGCTCATAACCTACCAAACGATCCAAAACGCGGCGAGCCTGTTGGGCATTTACCAAGTTATAATCAATTTGGCGCGGATTATCAATTGCTTTCTGAATCGCGGATTCCGTGATTTCATGAAAAACGATCCGTCTTGTTTTGTCCTTGTCCAATTTCAGTTCTTCGGCTAAATGCCATGCAATGGCCTCTCCTTCTCGGTCATCATCACTGGCCAACCATACCATTTCTGCTTTTTTGGAAAGCGCTTTCAATTCGGCCACCAACTTTTTCTTGTCGCTGCTAACTACATATTTAGGTGTAAAATCGCCCTCCACATCCACGCCCAATTCCTTGGACGGCAAGTCCGCAATATGTCCAAAACTGGAAGAAACCTTGAAGTCCTTCCCGAGAAATCTTTCAATGGTTTTTGCTTTTGCTGGGGATTCAACTATCACTAAATTCTTTGCCATATTCTTTTTTATTATGCCTACAAAAGTATGGGAATTTTTCAACACCAAGGGTTTTGACCCTAAAATTTGGGATTTTCACGACCAATCATCTGAAAAATCCAAGAATAAATCCCACTTTTCTCAATACCCACACCCCTTCTATATTGTAAAACTCATTATATTGTATGTCGGCTTAAAGCCGTCTCAAAAAATTTCAAAAAACAATCTGCCACTTTGTCACCGCTCGTAATAAATTGTACCTTTGCCAACTCAATGATATAAGATTGATTTAGTATTGAATCCCAGTTTTATGGAAAAGATTATAGACGAAAATAAACAAGGAAATGCTTTGGTACTCGAGCCAAAGCAAAAGAATTCCAAGAAGTTGTATATAGAAAGTTATGGCTGCCAAATGAATTTTAGCGACAGCGAAATCGTTGCTTCAATACTTGCGGAGGAGGGTTATAACACCACAAATTTATTGGAAGAAGCCGATTTGGTTTTGGTAAATACCTGCTCCATCCGCGATAAGGCAGAACAAACCATAAGGAAACGCCTTGAAAAATACAATGCAGTAAAGCGAGATAGCAATCCAAAAATGAAGGTGGGGGTCTTGGGTTGTATGGCGGAACGCTTAAAAGAAAAATTTCTGGAGGAGGAAAAAATAGTTGACTTGGTCGTTGGGCCAGATGCTTATAAAGACCTTCCCAACTTGCTTCAAGATGTATATGAAGGACGGGAAGCTGTAAACGTCATCCTTTCAAAAGATGAAACTTATGGCGATATTTCGCCAGTTCGCCTGGGTGGCGATGGCATTACAGCTTTTGTGAGCATCACCCGCGGATGCGATAATATGTGCACCTTCTGCGTAGTTCCCTTCACCCGAGGCCGCGAACGTAGCCGCGATCCTCAAAGCATAATCGCGGAAGTGAACGATTTAGCTGAAAAAGGATATAAAGAAATTACCCTGCTGGGTCAGAACGTTGACAGTTATCTGTGGTACGGCGGCGGTTTGAAAAAAGATTTTAAAAATGCCTCCGAAATGCAAAGAGCCACAGCCACTAATTTCGCCCAGCTATTGGAAATGACAACCCTGGCACAGCCCAAATTGCGCATTCGATTCTCTACCAGCAACCCTCAGGATATGACCGAGGATGTGCTATATACTATGGCGAAATACGTTAACATCTGCAATCATATACACCTACCGGTTCAAAGCGGAAGTAGCCGCATCTTAAAAGAAATGAACCGACAGCACACCCGAGAGGAATATATGGCCCTTATTGACAGAGTGCGGGAAATTATGCCGGATTGTGGGATTTCGCAAGATATGATAATTGGCTTCCCTACAGAAACAGAAGAAGACCATCAATTATCACTAAGTTTGATGGAATACGTGAAATACGATTTTGGATTTATGTTTATGTATTCCGAAAGACCCGGAACTATGGCCGCGCGTAAGTTGAAAGACGATGTGCCGGAAGAAGTTAAAAAACGACGCCTAACCGAAATCATAAACCTCCAGCGCGACCACAGTGCTTTTCACACCGAGAAAATGATTGGAAAAACGGTGGAAGTCTTAATTGAAAGAGAATCCAAAAAAAGCGATCTTCACTGGAGCGGAAGAACCCCACAGAACACGGTGGCGGTTTTTCCAAAAGAAAATTATAAACCAGGCGATTTTGTAAACGTAAAAATAACCGAATGTACCACGGCTACTTTAATTGGTGAAGCCGTAGGGTATTCAGAAAACCATTGAGGTTTGAAAGGAAAAAAACTCCTTCTCAAGCCATTTAATAACACCAAAATAAACTGGCGATTAAACCTAATTTGCTGACGAGCAAAATGTTAACATATATAGAATTGTCTTAAAGAAAAATAGAATCCCGTTTTTAGGGAAGTTTATATGGAAAGTATACAAGCAACAAAACAACGATTCGGAATAATAGGCAATGACCCAAAATTGAACCGTGCCGTAGAGAAAGCAATACAGGTGGCCCCAACCGACATTTCAGTTTTGGTAACCGGGGAAAGCGGGGTGGGAAAGGAAAGTATTCCCAAAATCATCCATTCGCTTTCGCATAGAAAACACGGGAAATTTATAGCCGTAAACTGCGGTGCTATCCCCGAAGGAACAATTGACAGCGAACTCTTTGGTCACGAAAAAGGGTCGTTTACAGGAGCCACAGCAACCAGAAGCGGTTACTTTGAAGTTGCCGATGGAGGCACCATATTTTTGGATGAAGTAGGGGAACTTCCACTTCCAACACAAGTGCGTTTGCTACGGGTTTTGGAAACTGGCGAATTTTTGAAAGTAGGATCTTCCACCGCCCAAAAAACAGATGTCCGCATCGTAGCCGCCACTAACGTAAAAATGGTAGATGCCATTGAAAAAGGACGGTTTCGTGAAGATCTTTACTACCGACTGAGCACTGTGGAAATCCATTTGCCTCCACTTCGTGAACGCCCTGAGGACATCCATTTACTTTTTAGAAAATTTGCCGCGGATTTCGCCCAGAAATACAAAATGCCTACGATCCGTTTAACCGATCAAGCAGTAGATCTTCTACTGAAATATCGATGGAGCGGTAATATCCGCCAGCTGCGGAATGTGGCCGAACAGATTTCGGTCCTGGAACAAAATCGGGAAATTTCGTATGACACATTAAAACACTATCTTCCCGATATGGGCAGCAATTTGCCAGCCATAGTAGGCGCAAAGAAATCTGAAAGTGATTTCAGCAGCGAAAGGGAAATATTGTACAAGATCTTGTTCGATATGAAACGCGACGTGAATGATCTTAAAAAACTGACCCTGGAACTGATGAAAACCGGCAATTCGGCACAGGTAAAAGAAGAACAATCTTCTTTGATAAACAAAATTTATTCCGAGGAAACAGAAGAACAACTGGCGTCCATCATTGAAGAAGACAATAACGGCCGTGAAACGAGTGTAGAAGTTTTCAGTATTCCCGAAACAACTCTGGATCATCCACGAACAGATAAATATCAATACGCCGAAGAAATTCAAGAGGAGGAGAATCTCTCCCTTCAACAAAAGGAATTGGAACTCATCAAAAAATCGCTCGAAAAGTACAACGGCAAAAGAAAGGATGCCGCCGAGGAACTGGGAATTTCCGAAAGAACGCTATATAGGAAAATTAAGCAGTACGACCTCTAGGATTTGTGGTTTGTGGTTTGTGGTTTAAAGTAAATGTTTTGAAAGTTAGAATGACAAAATTTTATGGTGGTTTAGTGTTGTGGTTTTTGGCGTTAACACTTCAAGGTTGCGGGCCCTACTCGTTTACTGGTGCCGATATTAATTACAGTACCACAAGAACGGTGCAGGTAAATTATTTTCAAAACAATGCTCCCATTGTGGAGCCGGGAATCGCAAGAAATTTTACCCAAAAACTCCAAGACCTGCTTTTAAACCAAACTAGCTTAGACTTGGTTAACAATACTGGCGATTTGGTTTACGAAGGCGAAATCACCCAATATTATATTGCGCCCATCACCGCAACCTCAGATAGTAGAGCCGCACAAAACAGGCTTACCATTTCGGTAAAAGTTCGATTCTTTAACACCAAAGAACCGCTAAAGGATTTTGAACAGACATTCAGTTTTTACTACGATTATCCTGGACAGACACAACTCACCGGCTCCAAATTGGATGCCGCTGTCGATATTATTTTTGAACGCTTGACGCAGGATATTTTTAATAAATCCTTAGCCAATTGGTAATTGAGAAACCATTGAAAATTGAAAACTTCACATATCTCCTAGCCAATCCCCAGAAAATAAACTCTGGAGACCTAACGGAATTGGATGTCATCCTCAAAAAATATCCGTATTTTCAAAGTGCACGTGCGTTGCAATTAAAGGGATTAAAGAATCAGGACAGCTTTTTGTACAACGACGCCCTAAAAATTACCGCGGCCCATACCACCGATCGGGATATTCTGTTTGAATACATTACCTCAGAAAAATTTATTCAAAACGAAATTTCCCAAAACATCCTTCAGCACGATCCTTCGGTAGAGGAAATAGAAGTTATATCCGAAAACATTTCAGAACAATTAAGCGTCGAAATAGATAAACAATTAAAGGCGGAAAGACAAAAAGCCGAGGATATTTTGAATCCAGAATTGTTCCAAAGAAAAGTAGAGTCTGTCGCTAAGCTCGTGGAAAAAGAAGAGGAAGTTGATGACAAAGAAGAAACTTTAATCACTGATCGACCTTTGGAATTCACCAAAAATGACACCTATTCATTTGCGGAATGGTTGAAATTGACAAAGGCTAAACCGATTGATCGTTCAAAAGATAATTCTCAAAAGCCTAACGGAATTTTCGAACAACAAGCGTTTTCAACAGAAGAAACCGTTCCTAAACAAGAGGAAAAAGATAGAAAACTTGAGTTAATTGACAAGTTTATCCAAAAACGACCGCGAATAACGCCGCCTTCCTCTTCAGAAATTTCAAAGGAAACACCAAAAGAGGAAACAAAAGCTTTAGCAACCACTTATATCCAAGCCCCTGATTCTCTTATGACAGAGACTTTGGCAAAAGTTTATCTTCAACAAAAGAACTATAAAAAGGCTATCCAAGCATATAAAATATTAATTTTGAAAAATCCCGAAAAAAGTGGTTTCTTTGCAGACCAAATTCGGGCGATAGAAAAATTGATTAATCCAGAAACACAATGAGTACGTTTACCATATTTTTAGTATTGATAATGATAGTGGCCTTTTTATTGGTCGTAGTTATAATGGTTCAAAACCCAAAAGGGGGTGGTCTTTCCTCCTCTTTCGGTGGCGGCGGCGGCGCGCAAATTGGCGGCGTTCAGAAAACAAGCGACTTTCTCGACAAGAGTACTTGGACACTCGCAACTATTATGCTTGCGTTGATTTTGTTTTCAAACGTCTTTATTATGGGCGGCAACACCGTACAGTCAAAAACGTTTGACGAGAGCGCCATTCCCGCGGTTCCGACTACCAAAACTCCTGCACCCACCGCAACTGACACTACAAATTAATTTATAGTTACAACATATTTTTTAAAATGCCAGCTTTTTCGAGCTGGCATTTTTGTTAGAGTCTTTTCAATTTTGTGATTTTTCGGGATGAAAATTCCATTGAAAGAAGGGACCGACCGCTATTATGCTACTGGCGCCGTTAACATTGCCGTGAATCTGGACTCCCAGATTGAATACTTTTCCGTGCCTAAAACGAAGCCGTCCCTGGAGCGGGAACCCAAGGGTCTTCTCATCTACATAGCCTTTTTGACGCCTGTCCGGATTGCGCGTTTTAAAATGAAGGTATCCTACTCCCCCAAATAAATCGATAGCTATACGTCTGCCTGCCATAAACTCCCTTCCGTACATGAGGTCATAACTATAATAATTGTCCTGGTAGGAAGTCCAGATATCTACTTCGGCAACTGCCATAACGGACGCTTTTAATATATGCCCGTCTATGGCAAATGCCAAATCCAAATTGACCATAAAGCCTGTGGCATTGTTTCCGCTGTAGAAATTGGGGGACAAAGAGCTGCTGTGAAATTTAAACCCTGCCACATCCTCCTGGCCAAAGTGGCATAAGGGAAATAATAGGAGGAAAAGGAGAATTGGGTTTTTCATATGTTCTAATTAATGGCGATATGATGCGTTTCAGGCACGTTGTTATAGGTAATTTTTAAGATGTACATACCTGGATTTAGGGTAGAAACGTCAATAGTGTTATGACATGCAATAGCATTAATGTATTTAACCTCAGTTCCCGAATTATCAAAGAGTTGAATGACGAGCGTGTCACCAGCTATTAGAAGATCGGTAGGATCGGTTCCAATCATATTCACATGGAGAACGGTATCTGCCGGAACGGGATAGATTATAAAATGGTCACTCGTGATAGTGCCGCTTCCACCACCGCCTCCACCACAATTGGTCTGGCATTCAGAATTCGTATCTTCTATTTGTTGCCAATTGGACCAGCCACATTCATTACGCATACGGACTTTGAACTGAACAGGGTCTTCACACAAAGGCGCAATAATAACATAAGGATCATTGTAGCCTGGAGGATCTTGGGACCATTGATAATTTGTGGATACTTTTTCCCACTCCATTTCTTGTACATTGCTAAAAGAAGGTGAAATATTTACTTTCAACCCAAACTCATCACAGCTACCTATTGGTACAATGGGCATAGTATGATTTATTTGCGTTACGTTAACGTCTTCAACAAAATCCACCTTCGGCGGGCCGATCCAAATATTTTTTTGCACGGACTCATTAGGACTGTCGAAAATAGCCTTTACGTATGCCCAACCATTGGTTGAAGCATGCACTGGTTGTACGGTAATGCTACGGTTATAATCAACTAAAGGAGTTGTTTTTATTAGGTTATTTGAAACCTCCCATGCTACAACGGGAAGGCTCTCGCAAAAGTCGAAACTGTACGTAACCGTATCGGTGCCACAGATAACGGTTGGCCCATCCATATCGGCAGGATCCAAATGGACTGTGGGTGGTTGTGGAGCCGGAGGCACTCCAGGCGTCCCTAATTCTGCTAATAACCAAGCTACACTTTCCTCAGTAAACGAGGTGTGTTGTTCGTTGTTGCGGGGGCCGAAATAAGAATTGAAAGGAATTTCCTGGGTGCAGACTAAATCTCTATTAAATTTATGCGCCCAATTGAAATTCGGGTTTTTAATGCCTAGGGAACTTGCGGTTGGAATGAATGAGTTTACGTGTTTTAAGGTATATAAATACCAATCATTAACACAAATATAACCACCCCAATTGGGATCAATAATCCCAACCCAATCACACGGAGTAGAATTTTCAACGGAATACGTCAAATCTCTTTGTGTAGGAAACCATCCGCCAGGAATATTGTCCAAATTTCCCCTTGAATTGTTATTGGTTATAAAACGATCGTGATAATTCCAACCCAAAAATTTCTTTTGCTTATAGTAGGCTATTTTATGATTTGTTCCAGTAGCGGGCATAAAATATGTTTCCATAGTAACTATATGCCCTATTACATTTGCATCCCCCTCCATCTTGAAAACTTGCGCTCCGTGGCTTGAATAACTGTCCGAATAAGGTGTGGTAAAATCTGTTCCCCCTTGTTCAAAGGGATTGGCAAATACCTTGCTATTGGTCAAAGAACCGTTGACAATCGCGATTTTTCGCAAATCCTGTGGGTAACCTCTGCTACCGCTTACACCGTTACCATAGAGACCGTCATAGTATCGTATAAAAAATGGATGCCCACGATCTTCATTATATCCTTGTGAAACAGTTCTTGCATTTAACCAATCTTGACCTACTGTGGTTGACTGATAGAAAAAAGGGAAATTGCCAAGCCATACAGTTTGATGCTGTTCTATCAACTGTTGTTTGGCAGCTGGAGAGCCCAATTGATTATCCACAAAATCCTGTGCTTCGGCACTATCTGCATAGTCGTTCAACATATTCAACAAGGTTTGGGCGCCCACTGGAATATTGGCTCCCAAGTGGGGACTATCGACACTTACCCAAAGGCGTGTATTGTGCGGGATGTTGTTTTTTTCCATATATGCAAGCGCATACCGCGATATCTGCCCGCCCATGCTGGGCCCCACGATTACCAATTGCTCCTGGCTGTTGTTTTGCGCCAACTCGGCATTCAGTTCTTGGTACAGTTGCACGTGTGTAAGGGCATTGCGCTCTATATAGTCCGCCCCACCGTCAACATCCACTCCATACATTTGGTATTTGGGATGGTTTACGATGACAACGTCATAACCTAGGCCTCTCAATATGGGAATTAAAAATTCCTTTTGTTCCTGGCTATTATAATATGTCATCATTTCCGCAATAGAAACATGTTCATCATTTGTTGTATCTGGATGCGGATCGGAATCTTCTATCTGCCGTTTATCGCCCGGATCAAAACCGTCGATAATGACGATGGGTTTGAGCAATGTTGGCACAGGGGTGCCATTTATGGTATGATAAAATATGCGATAATCCAAACGGCCCGGCAAGGTGGGATCATTGGGGTTATACCCCTTAAAAGGTATCGTGGCAAAAACGGAGTCATTTTTAATCCCAATGGGAGGAGTTCCGGTTTTTAAAAAGTTGAAATTGAGCATTCCTATAGTGGTCAGGCTGCTGCCATCTTCAAAGGTAGCTGTGAAGGTCAAGGTTTTAACGCCGCTTTCTGTATAAGGTATCCTTACCTTTTCTTGTACAATCTGGCCATTTTCAATGACTGTGTATGTTTGGCGTGTACCAAAATCGGCGATCAGGGACTTGATGTTTTTCCCTTCCGTGTTTTCAAGGAGCAGATTTTTGTTAAAATGATAGACAACATCCTCCCCTTTAAGATTTAACTTTAGGGGGGCGGCAATAAAGACGTGCTTTGGTAAAAAGGGCGGATTGTTGTTTATTCGCTCAAATTTATTGTCCGGGCCAATACGCAACGCACCGTTGTTTACAATTTCGGGGTCGTAGTTCACTTGATGGAAGGAAGCATTGATAATCCCGATACCCACTTGGTTTTGAAGTTTAGCAGGGGTATAAAATTTTTCAAGTGCCTTTATTGGGATGAATTTTTTCTTGTTTGAGGCCCGGTACAGTTCCAGCAAGGCCTGTTTAAAATAATTGAGGTGGGCGGGGCGGATGGTGTCGTTGAATGTTCCCAGTTCTGCCAAACCCATAACCCGTTCATATAATATTCCCGAAGTAAAGGAGGTTTTGTTTATATTGACGAGCATACTGTCAACGTTGATTTCTTTTCCCTCTTGGGCAGAACCAAGGACATTTAGGAAAAGAAGTGCGATAAAAAGAATGGTTGTTTTCATGATTTGAGGTTTTAATAGATGAAACAATAGAATGTTGGTTTTATTTATTACGAGAGGGTGCTATTGCAGTAGCACCCTTATTTTTATGGGAAATTCGTATAGCGAAGCTTATCCCAATTAATATCAAAGCGACCTTCGGTAATTTCTATTATATCGTTGGGATCAACACTATTTGCCGCTAAACAGCTAAATACTCCAGAAATAATTCTATTTTCCACATCGTATCTAGTGATAGATATTACCCCAGTATTTTCAAGGGAGCAATAGTACTTATAGGTTTCATTTTTGGAATCCCATATTCTGCAAAAAATATGATTCGCAGCGGGCCCATCCAAGTTGCCTTTGCAGTTACTTTGTTTTACAGTGTATTCACCCGCTCCAATAGTATCTAATTCAACTATGTGTAATAGAATTCCTGATGTTTTTTCACTCGCAAAATCGTGTACGGAAATTTCATGATATGTTATATTTCCAGCACCCGGTCCTGCAATAAATGACATTCCAGGATCAGGAACATTAAATGTCCCTGTGCCATCTCTGGGGGTTATTAATACTCCATTGGCATAACATCCAAAAGTATTCTCCCCAGTTTGGGTTATTGGGGGCAGGGTTGGCTTAAATGCGTCATCATCTTTTTTTGAGCAGCTTATGGGGGCCATCAATATAAGGGCGAGCAATAGGATTGTTGTTTTCATGATTTCTATGTTTTAGGTATTATTCAATTTTTCATATTTTAAAAACGAATCTAAAGGAATGCAAAAGTTAAGTTAAAATTATTCATTTGAATATGATTGGAATCATATTGCCCAATAACCCGTTCCTACAAAACATCCAGAAGTTGAAAGTGGGTTTGTCTATATTGACGAGCATGCTATCAACGTTGATTTCTTTTCCTTCTTGGGCAAAACTTGAAAAAGAAAGAAGAGTTACAGTAAGTAAAAGTATAGTTGTTCTCATAGTATAATGTATTAATAAGTGAAATAATTTTCCATGTTTGCTAAGGGTGGCAAGGTCGTGGCGTCTTGGTTTTTACGGAAAATTTGAGGGCAATTCATTCCATTTAATATCAAAGCGGCCTTCGGTAATTTCTATTATATCATTTGGGTCTTCACTATTGGCAACAATGCAATTGAAAGTTCCAGACACAATCATATTTTCAAAATCATACCTAGTAATTTCTAAAGTTCCTCCATTTTCAATTGAACAATACCATTTATAGACTTGGGTAACACTGTCTAACCATCTTACGCGAATGTTGATATTAGGATTAGCCCCTATACCGTCCTCACAATTACTTTCATTTATTATAAAATCCCCTTCCCCATTTTCGTGTAAATCCACTATGTGGATATTTATCCAGCCTCCATTTCCACTTTTAAAGTCACGAACATCAATTTCATTATAAGAAAAACCTGATGGACTTCCCCAAAATATCATCCCATAATCATAAGAATTAAAAGTTCCAGTACCATCTCGTGGAATCAATAATTTTCCATCTACGTAGCACCCAAAGGTATTTTCCCCTGTTTGGGTAATTGGGGGCAGGGTTGGTGTAAACCCGTTATCATCTTTTTTTGAGCAGCCCAAAAAAGTTACCGTGGAAAAAAATAGAATCAATAAATATGTTTTCATGATTTCTTATTTTAAATTCATTTCCTTATTACTTTCGTGGTAGTAACGCGTCCGTTACTGTCTTGTAACATTACTATATAAACACCTATGGGCAGCTTTTCAGTACTTACTTCCAGGATCGAGTCCTCTTGAGTCATAGAATGCACCTTTTGCCCCAATAAATTATAAACATCAATTTGTACGATTGGTGTTATGGCACTTATGTATAGTTCATCTCCAATGGGTACTGGATATATTCTTACTTCATTGAAATCTACATTTTCCGTACCTAGAATGCACTCCTCCGTAAAATCTACCTGATGGCCTACTTGACCAGTAATTTCATCTATCAGTGCCGTATTATTTATATCGTCTATACAGATGGTCTCCAGGCTCGGTAGGTTTTCAAAATTGCTCGGAAAAGGGCCATCAAAAACCAAATTTTCATTGTTGCCATTTTTAAGGTTTATATATGACAATGCATCGTTATCATTACAGATTAAGGAGATGAGATTAGTATTATGGCTCAAATCAAGACTTTCCAATAGTGTTTCGGTACATTCCAAAATGAGCAAGGCATTGTTGTTGGCCAAGTCCAACTCTGAAATATCATTATTGCCCATTGATAAGAGCACAATATTGGGGTTGTTGCTCAAATCCAGGCTCGTAAGTTGGTTGAACCTGCACTCAAATTGGTACAGCGCCGTATTCTGGCTTATATCAATATTCGTGAGCTGATTATTATAACATTCAAAAATTTCAAGTTCAAGATTGTTGCTAATATCAATGGATGTTAAATTATTATCGGAACATTCTAAAAAAGTTATGTTGATAAATGCTTCAATTCCTGTTAGATCATTAATATTGTTGCCAACAACACTAACATCAACCGCAGCCTCTGCCTCGCTCACCTGTATTTCCCCATCACCATTGGTATTAATGTTACTGTCCGAGAGAAGCGCCGCTTTAAAATTTGGGTCCGGTATGTAGACTATCTGTGCCGTAAGACACATGGTTCCTAACAAGGAAAAGCATATTGTAAAAAGGATTGTGGTATAGAGGTTTTTCATCTTAATTAGTTTTTTGCAAGAAAGATTAATTCTTTGATTTTACAATGGAAACTATAGCTTTTGCCAATAATACAAAATGGTGTTTTAATCGCTTTTTAAAAGCCAACATCGAATAAAGAATTATGAAATTTTTGGTTTAAAAGTCATAATACTTCGTTTAAATTAAGAAAAAAATGCTGTATTACCAAAATTTTTCTTAAAAGAATTAAATTTTCCGCAACGGAATTTCCTTTTCTCCCTTGCCAATCTAACAGTTTATAAATAAATTGCCTAGAAAGTATAGAACGCCAAATTCACCATTATCTAATTAGCTTTCTGCCAAGCTGACACTTTCCTTTCCAAAACTGTCAGTTTACAGGCAGTGGCACAGTTTCTGCCAATTAGCAATCGAAACATTTAAACCAAGTTTAACCTACTTCCGTTCTGCGGAAGTAAAAAATTACTTTTTATATGGCATTAAAAATTCAACCGCTTTCAGACCGTGTTTTGGTAGAGCCACAAGAGGCCGAGACCAAAACCGCTTCAGGGATTTATATTCCGGATTCCGCTAAGGAAAAACCTCAAAAAGGCAAGGTAGTTGCCGTGGGCAAAGGAAAAGAGGATCACAAAATGACCGTAAAGGTGGGCGATACCGTACTTTACGGAAAGTATTCCGGCAGCGAGCTGAAATTTGATGGCAAGGATTACCTTATAATGCGTGAGGACGATATTCTCGCCATTATCTAAATTCCAGATTCCAAGCACCAAATTCCAAACTTTGAGATTTGGAATTTCTTTTTGGAATTTGTTTAAAAGACATAATTCGAATTCAATAAGATGTATTAATATAAATTCCGAATTTCTTCGGAACTAAATTTTAAAATTTATGGCAAAAGAAATTAAATATAACATAGAGGCTCGCGACGGCATTAAACGTGGCGTAGATGCCTTGGCTAATGCAGTGAAAGTAACTTTGGGCCCCCGAGGTCGTAACGTAATAATTGGTAGATCTTTTGGCGCACCACAAGTTACCAAGGACGGTGTTACCGTTGCAAAAGAGATTGAGCTGGAAGATGCGCTTGAGAATATGGGCGCACAGATGGTGAAGGAAGTTGCTTCCAGAACCAATGATCTTGCTGGCGATGGTACCACAACCGCGACGGTGTTGGCGCAAGCCATCGTTAAAGAAGGTCTTAAAAACGTAGCCGCTGGAGCCAATCCAATGGAATTGAGAAAAGGAATTGACAAAGCGGTGACAGTCATCGTAAAAGACCTGGAAAAACAGGCTACCAAGGTTGGCAACTCCTCTGAAATGATAAAGCAAGTAGCTGCCATTTCTTCCAACAACGATGAACAAATCGGTGATCTTATCGCCAAAGCCTTTGGAAAGGTAGGTAACGAAGGGGTTATCACCGTCGAAGAAGCAAAAGGAACGGAAACCTACGTTGATGTAGTGGAAGGAATGCAATTTGACCGCGGGTATCTTTCTCCCTATTTCGTGACCGATACCGAAAAAATGCAGACCGAATTGGATAACCCAATGATTCTGCTATATGACAAAAAGATTTCGTCAATGAAAGATTTGCTTCCCATTCTTGAGCCAGTGGCACAACAGGGCAAATCACTTCTAATTATTGCTGAAGATGTTGATGGAGAAGCACTCGCTACTCTTGTAGTAAATAAACTTCGTGGTTCTCTTAAAATTGCCGCTGTAAAAGTCCCAGGTTTTGGAGACAGAAGAAAAGCCATGTTGGAAGACATCGCGATCTTAACTGGAGGAACCGTTATCGCCGAAGAGCGCGGATTCACATTGGAAAACGCTACAATAGACATGCTTGGTTCTGCCGAGACTGTAACTATCGATAAAGATAACACTACTATCGTAAATGGTTCTGGCGAGAAGAATGACATTAAAGGTCGAGTAAACCAAATCAAAGCACAGATAGAAACCACAACCAGCGATTACGATAAAGAAAAGCTGCAAGAGCGTTTGGCCAAATTGGCCGGAGGAGTTGCAGTGCTTTATGTAGGTGCTGCTTCCGAAGTGGAAATGAAAGAGAAAAAAGACCGAGTGGACGATGCTCTCCACGCAACCCGTGCAGCGGTTGAGGAAGGTATTGTAGCCGGCGGAGGTGTAGCCTTTGTTCGCACTATTGAATTGTTGAAGAACATCACCACCGATAGTTTAGATGAAACTACGGGAGTGAATATCGTGGCCCGTGCCATCGAAGCACCACTTCGCACCATCGTTGAAAATGCCGGTGGGGAAGGGTCTGTAGTGCTCAACAAGGTTTTGGAAGGCAAGAAAAACTTCGGTTATGATGCCAAATCAGAAAAATATGTGGACATGCTAAAAGCCGGAATCATCGATCCTACAAAAGTAACCCGAATTGCACTTGAAAATGCTGCTTCGGTTGCCGGAATGATTCTAACTACTGAATGTGCCCTCGTGGACATTAAAGAAGATAGTGCTGGCCACGGAATGCCAGGCGGCATGGGCGGCGGAATGCCAGGGATGATGTAAGATCAGTATTGTAGTACTAAGTATTTAGTACGCAGGATTCACATAAACCCCAAAGATCGTTGAGACCTTTGGGGTTTTTACTTTTTTCTAAAATAGAAAATAATCTACTCAGGTTAATCAAATTATAAAGTCTCTGGCCTGTTATAAAACAACTCCCCACAATCCTTGGAATTTCGCATGGATTCTATAACCGATGGTAAAGGCTCAGTCAAAACGTTGGGATAATCCACTTCTCCCAGCTCAGGACGAATGGGATAGGCAAGTTGCTCCTTATCAGTAGTAAATTGCGAATCGATTCCCGGTTTGTTTCCCCGTGGATCCACACGAAACCACCCTGTATCGGGCAAATAAACCGCATTCAATCCGTGCAGAGCATGGCCAGATTCCACCGTTCCTTTTCGCAACACACGTTGATAACAAAATCCGGCGGGAATTCCCATTCCGCGTAAGAGAGTGGCCAATAAATGTGATTTGGCAAAGCAGATTCCGTCTTTGTTCTCAAGAGCTTCTTCAGCGGTAATGGTTATGGCTTTATTTTTAGTGTCGAAAGAATGCGCTACCCCATCGCGAGCCAATTCGAAAGCAATCTTGGCCCGTTCTATTTGGGAAGAAGTTTGGGATTCAATTTCCCGAATCTTTTCTTGAACTAAGGGCGTATGAAATTCAATTACAGGAGGTAGTTCCTTTAAATAATCTTCCAAATGTCCAGATTCTATTTGTAATTTCATAACTACTAAAATATAATTCAAATAACTTTAAAATGTAACGGCTACTTCTATTAATTCACCCTTCCTTTCAATGGTAACATTAGTAGTTTGCCCCTTTTCAAACTTTGAAAGTGTGTTCATATAACTCATCATATCGGTCACTCCATACTCGCCCATTTTCAAAACAATATCGCCCTTTTGAAGACCAGCCTTCTGTGCGGGTTTGTCTTCGCTCACTCCGTCTATTCGCATTCCTTTCCCTCCGAAAAGATAGTCTGGAACAACGCCAAGTGTAACTTTGAAATCGGGAACTACTTCACTTTCATTTTTGGTTTTCTGATAGGGAAGTTTATCCTGTTTGTCTAAATCCATTATAATATTGGATATATACTTTGAAACCATTTCCATTCCCTCAAAATTAATTTTCTCGGTATCGTCAGTGGGTTTATGATAATCTTCGTGTTGTCCTGTGAAAAAATGCAATACAGGAACTTCAGATAAATAAAAGGAGGTGTGATCGCTCGGGCCCACGCCGCTTTCATTTTCAATTATGGTCAATTCTCCTGCATTATCGTTTACCACTTGCTTGAAAATTGGTGAGGTGCCGATGCCATAAACGGCTAAGGTATTTTCATTATTAAGTCGGCCCACCATATCCATATTGATCATATAAGTTACTTTCTGCAGATCGATAGTAGGATTTTTTACAAAGTAATTTGACCCCAAAAGTCCCTCTTCTTCCCCCGAAAAAGCGATAAATAGATAGTTGTTTCTTTTTGGTGCATCTTTCTGTTTAAGTCCTTCTGCCAAATGCAACATCATAGCCACTCCGCTCGCATTATCGTCGGCGCCATTGTGGATAGCTGGGCCTTCCCGATAGAGCGACCCTGCCCCGCCCATTCCCAGATGGTCGTAATGCGCGCCAATAACAACGATGTCTTCCGCTTGGTTATCAAGATAAGCTACCACGTTTTGTCCAGTTACAGTGCTATCGTTGGTCTCAAGTGTAAATATCGCTTCTTGATGTGGGTTTTTACTGGCTTTGTAGGTGAATTCCTGAAAAAAGCCTTCCTTTCCCTTGGGTGCAATTCCCAAATCATCAAATCTCTTAGCAATATAGTCGGCGGCTATTTTTTCTTCCTTGGAACCCGTTTTTCGTCCCTTGAGACTATCGTGGGCCAAAACCATCACATCATCTTTCATTGTTATGGATGCGATCCGGGTTTCTTTACAAGAAAGAATAAAAATAGAAAGCAATAAAGGCAGGAAGTATTTCATTTCTTTTTGTTTTATACAAAAATACATTTAATTCCGTATTTTTGGACTCGTTCTAAATAACATCTTATATCAAATCAACATTTCAAAACCCATGAAACCAATTTATGTTTTTTTTTTAATATTTGCTTTGGCAGCCTGCAAAAACGAAATTAAAAATGTCAATGCGGAAGCTGAAACCACAGAAACAGTTCAAGAATCCTCTCAAGATTCGTTAATCTTTCCTGAGGAAAATAACTTTAAATCCCTACGTCAAGTAACCTTTGGTGGCGATAATGCCGAAGCCTATTGGAGCTTTGACGACAAGAAACTCATATTCCAAAGTAATTATGCCAATTGGGACTTGGGCTGTGATCAAATGTTTCTGATGAACTTCGATGAGAGTTTTAAAGATTCCAAGCCTTTTATGGTTAGCACCGGAAAAGGAAGAACCACCTGCGGTTATTTTTTACCCGACGGCAAACATATTCTCTATTCCAGCACGCATTTAAAAGATGAGGCCTGTCCCCCAGTGCCGGAAAGAACCCCTGGCAAATATGTATGGCCTCTTTATGACGGATACGAAATCTTTGTTGCCGATCTGGAGGGAAATATCGTTTCACAATTAACCGATACTCCGGGATATAATGCCGAAGCTACGGTATCTCCAAAGGGCGATAAGATTGTATTTACTTCCACAAGAACTGGGGATCTCGAACTCTTCACTATGGATATCGACGGCTCTAACGTCAAACAAATTACCAATAAGGTGGGTTATGACGGCGGTGCCTTCTTTTCACCGGATGGTAGTAAAATCGTATTCCGAGCGCATCATCCTGAAAGCAAGGAGGATATTAAGGAATACCAGGATCTATTGGGGCAAAACCTGATTAAACCCAATAAAATGGAAATTTTTGTGTGCAATGCCGATGGAAGCGATGTTCAACAAGTAACAAATTTAGGCGGCGCCAACTGGGCTCCTTTCTTTCATCCTTCCGGAAATAAAATTATTTTCTCGAGTAATTTTGAATCTGAAAGAGGATTTCCATTTCATTTATATTTGATCGATTTGGATGGCACTAACTTAAAACGTGTCACCAACAGCGGTACTTTTGATTCCTTCCCAATGTTTTCCCACGATGGAAAATATTTGGCTTTTTCTTCGAATAGAAATAACGGCGGTGGCAATGATACCAATGTTTTTATTGCGGAGTGGCAGGAATAAGCTGGGATAGACTTTAGGGGTTTTCAACGTACATATTCCGAAACTCATTTTAGAGTGAAGAATATGTACGAGGGAAATTCAGAAATTCTTTTTATAAAAAGGAGATTTGATAAATATTCAGATCATCGATCAATCTGCTAATTTCTGATGTTTAAAATCTTCAATCCATACAGAATTCCAATATTGTTCGCGATTCTGTCCCTCGCTTTTTACTTGAGTTTTGGGTATGATTTGGAGCGAAGTGACTTTTTAAAGCTAATTACGCTTTATGGAGCTTTATTTATCATCACCTATCTCTTTTTAGAAAAATGGAAACCCAACTTTTGGTTTTTGGCCGCTGTTGGATTGCTTTTCAGACTTGCATTCTTATTGGCGATTCCTAATTTATCACAGGATTTTTATCGATTTCTTTGGGATGGCCGGCTAGTGGCACAAGGTATTAGTCCCTATTTGTTTACACCCGAAATGTACTTTGCGGAAGTTTCATCTTCCCTCGGGATCATCATTCCGCAAGCAGATGAGCTTTATCGCGGAATGGGCCCCTTGAGTGCGGGCAATTTCAGCAACTATCCGCCGGTAAATCAGCTGTTATTTGCTATTGCGGGGTTATTGTCAAGTAAAAGCATTTTAGGTTCAGTGGTTATCCTTAGAATTCTGATTATTCTCGCAGATATAGGAATTCTTTATTTTGGGAAGAAATTGCTGCAACACCTAAATCTTCCTGTTAAAAATATATTTTGGTATTTTTTAAATCCCCTTATCATTATCGAATTGACAGGAAACCTTCACTTTGAAGGAATGATGTTATTCTACTTTATTGCGGCTATTTATTTACTATCCAAGGGAAAATGGTTCTGGGCAGCGATTTTGATAGGTATTTCAGTTTCAGTTAAATTGATTCCTTTGTTGTTTTTGCCGTTGTTTCTCAGATTTTTTAATCGACCTAATAAGACCCCAAAGGTTTTAAAAACCTTTGGGGTCTGGATACCTAAACTACTGGTATTCTATTTAATTATCGGAATTGTTGTAGTGCTCACTTTTCTTCCCTTTCTTTCTTTGGAATTTCTTCAAAATTTTTCGGATACCATCGCGCTTTGGTTTCAAAATTTTGAATTTAATGCGAGTATTTATTATATAATTCGTTGGATTGGATTTCAAATAGTAGGTTGGAATATAATTGGAACGATTGGCAAGATTCTTCCAGTTTTAATACTTCTTTTCGTCTTTGGGATGGCTTTTTTCAAAAAAAATAATTCGATTAAACAATTGTTGACCACCATGCTTTTTGCAATTTCGTTTTATTTCCTATTGTCAACAACCGTACATCCCTGGTATCTCGCTACACCTCTTTTGCTATCGGTTTTCACAAAGTATAAATTTCCGATAGTTTGGAGTTTAATGGTAATTCTAAGTTATTCAGCTTACGGAAAGGGAGGATTTGAAGAACATCATTTGCTTATTAGTCTGGAATATATAGTAATTCTCTTAATGGCGGGATGGGAAATAAGTATCCATGCCCAAAGATACCGCCACATTAACTGAAAAAATATCTGTTAAACAGAATGGCAGAACACAATAAAATAATATAAATAACTTTTGGTAGAAACAAAAATAAAGTGTAATTTTAAACTACATAAAGATTAAAATAATACTACCATGGGAAAACAATATAAACCGCTGAAAAAAACCCGCTACGTCAGAGAAAACCCCACGTATTTCTATGATGGGAATCTTGCCATTCCCTTAGTAGAAATGACCCCTTATCAAAAGATGCAGATAGTTAGAGGCGGAATTACCAAAACTTATCTTGCCAAACTAAAGGAGGAAACTTCTCTAGACTATGATGCTTTGGCGCAGGCATTATCCGTTACCCGGTCCACTCTTATCAATAAAAAAGGTGAGCAAAAATTCAGCGATCACATCAGCGAGCGGATAATTGCTGTAGCAGAGCTGTATTCTTTTGGCTACGAGGTTTTTGAAGATAAGGATAATTTCAATCAATGGATGTTCGCCCCAAATCAAGCACTGTCCAACACTGCACCCTTCGACCTCATGGACAACCAATTTGGACGGGAGGAAATCCGAAATCTTATAGGCCGAATTGCTTACGGTGTATATTCTTGAGCATGAAAGTTTATCGAGTATCTAAAACTCAATATGCCGAAGATTTAAACGGGACGGGCGCAAAACTTTTTGGTGGAAGATGGAACCATATTGATTCATCGTGTATCTATACATCCGAAAGTCGTGCTTTGTCCGTTTTGGAATACGCCGTTAACGTGAATATCGATTTTATTCCTCGTGCTTTAAGCCTTTGCATATTCGAAATTGATGACAGTCAAATTTACACGCTGAAAGAAGAGGGTTTACCGGGAAATTGGCGTGAAACGCCGGCACCGAAATCCACTAAGGACTATGGAACCAAACTTTTGCAGAAAAAGCTTCCTATTCTAAGAATTCCATCCGTTATCATTCCACAGGAGTTTAATTATATCATCAATCCACTTGTGGAAAATTCAAATTTTAAATTGCTTGAAATAAAAGATTTTGTTTTTGACTTGAGGATAAAGATTAAAAAATAGTAAGGTTTTCAAATCTTCATCAGTTCCTCCGACTGCAAAGAGCATTGTCTGAGCTATCTTCCCAGAATAAGCATTTATTTCTTTTTCACCCGTTCCAACTTATAAATATCTTTTCTTCGGTCTTTTAGATTTCTCACGGCTCCATACGAATGCAGTTCCCGAAGCAGATCAATATCCACGTCGGCCACGAGGATCATTTCGGTATTTGGAGTGGCCTCGGCTTTAATTCCATTGCTGGGAAACGCAAAATCGCAAGGAGTAAACACAGCGGACTGGGCGTATTGGATATCCATATTATGCACTTTTGGCAAGTTGCCAACACTGCCGGCAATAGCCACATAACATTCGTTTTCAACAGCCCTTGCTTGGGCGCAAAGACGAACGCGGGAATAGGCATTCTGGGTGTCGGTCAAAAATGGAACAAACAGTATATCCATCCCATCATCTGCGAGAATACGGGGTAATTCGGGAAATTCTACGTCATAACAAACCAAAATCCCAATCCTTCCGCTATCGGTATCAAACACCCTAAAACCATTTCCGTTGTTCATCCCCCACACACGTTCCTCATCGGGGGTGATGTGAATTTTTTCAAAGCGTTCAATACTCCCGTCTCTTCTACACAAGTATCCAACGTTATAGAGCTTTCCTCGAACAACTTCAGGCATACTGCCTGTAATGATATTAATATTATAGGAAATCGCCAAATGGGACAGTCGATCTTTGATTTCCTTGGTGTGGGTTGCCAGTTCGCGAATGGCATCCGGCTCGCTCAAATGGTTGTAATCCGCCATTAAGGGCGCATTGAAAAACTCGGGAAAGACAGCAAAATCGCAACGATATCCAGCTACACTGTCGATAAAATATTCCGCTTGGTCCATAAGGTCCTCCATTCCGGCGTAATTTCGCATTTGCCACTGTATCAATCCCAAACGCACTATACTTTTGGTGGTTTGCGGAGTGGGCTCTTCCTCATCCTTTTCATAATATATATTGTCCCATTCCATCAACACCGCAAATTCGCCCGATGCCTTATCGCCCTCCAAATATCCCTTCATGATACGGACCGGATGAAAATCGTTTGACATTTGAAAATCCAGTACAGGATCCTCGATTTCCCGCCGGCGCACTCGGGCGATATATTGATTGGGGGTAAGCTTATCTGCGTGGAGATGGTAATTGGGCATTCTTCCACCAAAAATGATGCTTCTCAAATTCAAGTTTTCGCAAAGCTCCTTTCTATAGTCATATAACCGTCTGCCCAACCTTAATCCCCTGAAATCCGGGCGGATAAAAACATCGATGCCATATAGTACATCGCCTTCGGGATTGTGAATCTTAAATTCGGGATCGCCCGTAATATCTTCATAGGTATGATGTTCCCGCAATTTTTTATAGTCCACTATTACTGAAAGAGCACAGCCTGCAATCTCGCCATCGGCCATTATAAGTATTTGACCCTCGGGAAATTTATCAATTAAATTACCGATTTCCTCCAATTTCCAATAACTGTTGGGCATCCCGCTATACGCCTGGAGAGTGGCCTTTTTAAGTTCCTTGTAATCCTGCGGGGTCAAGTATTTCAACTCAACATTTTCAATTTTCCTTGGCTCCATACTCATAAAAATTTTATTCCCACTTAAAAACTCTATTGTCAAAGGGAAATTCGGTGATGCTCACAATCTTAATTTGGTTAATTTCAGGACGATTCGGATTCAGTAAATAATTGAAATCTCCCTTTACTACAGCGGAAGGAACTTTAAGTACGCATTTTTCTTTTGAATGAATAAAGGCGTCACCCAATGCTTGCGTTTGCGGATCCAATGGGTTTGAATTCCAGTTTTCATCCAAATTAGTAAAGTTTAAATGCTCAACGTGAATGGAATCCGGAATCTCAATTCCAACCATCATATAATCATCTGGCAAAGCACCCAAACTCAGATGCACCAAAACCTCGGCCATGGCAAGTGCTCTACTTTCAGCGGTGTAAAGCATCTCTACACCTTTAGAATTCCATCGGTTGCCAAACTTAGCCGCACCCTTTCCACTTAAGTCCTTAGCATATTTTTTTCTCGATAGCCTAAAGACTCTCATTACGCAAAAATACCGTGCTCTATACGATTAAGTTCGGCCATTACCATTTCTTTACCATAAGAATCTCTTAAAAGCTCAATAGGTTTATAGCCATTTAGCGCATAGGAAGGGGTGTTTAGCCAAGAATAGAATTTTTCAGAAGAACCAAAAACCTCGATTCCAAAATTAGTAACCTCAGCCACTTCAAAAATCTTTTCGGTATGAATGGGTTTAAAGTGAAAATCCTTCTCATCCCGATACCTTTGTAAGGTTTTGGTTGAAAGATCTAAATATTCGGCCCAATCGGTATCGGTAAATGGGGTAAATGATTTTATTTGAGTGAAAAGCTTATAAGGAAGCCCTCTTCTGATGGCTTGGACAAGTAGCATTTTATCGTGAAAAAAATCTGCAAATGAAATCTTCCTGGGTATATTATCGAAGTTCTTTACGTAAACGCTTAGTGATTCATTTATTTCATTGATGGTGATATTTTGTTCATCGTAGCTCATAACAAATACATTTGTCCATAAAATTACGACGTTTGTCTATATCAAAAAAATATTTAAACACAATTTTTTACATATCAAGCAGATACGCAAAAATAAGTGGCGCTACTATAGTGGCATCGCTCTCTATAATAAATTTTGGAGTATCGATATCCAATTTTCCCCAGGTGATTTTCTCATTCGGAACAGCCCCGGAATAACTTCCATAACTAGTAGTTGAATCGCTTATCTGGCAGAAATAACTCCAGAAAGGAGTATCCGTACGCTCCAAATCCTGATAAAGCATAGGAACCACACAGATTGGGAAATCTCCTGAAATTCCACCTCCAATTTGGAAAAATCCGATCCCATTTTTGGAATTCTCTGTATACCAATCCGCCAAAAAGGTCATATATTCTATGCCACTTTTTACTGTAGAGGCTTTTAATTCTCCCTTAATAACATAACTGGCAAAGATGTTGCCCATGGTGCTATCCTCCCAACCTGGGCATACTATTGGCAAGTTTTTTTTAGCTGCGGCGTACATCCAGGAATCTTTTAAATCTATTTCATAATGATCTTCCATTACTCCGCTCAAAAGCAATTTATACATATACTCGTGAGGTAGATAACGCTCCCCTTTTGCTTCCGCATCTTTCCAGATTTTAACAATATGTTCTTGGATTCTTCTAAAAGCTTCTTCCTCTGGGATACAAGTATCGGTAACGCGGTTCATTCCTTTTTGCATCAAATCCCATTCATCCTGGGGGGTCAGATCCCGATAATGTGGAATGCGTTTGTAATGGCTATGTGCCACTAAATTCATAATATCTTCCTCTAAGTTTGCACCTGTGCAGGAAATTATCTGAACCTTATCTTGGCGAATCATTTCCGCAAAAATCTTCCCCAATTGAGCTGTACTCATGGCACCGGCAAGCGATACGAGCATTTTCGAACCTTTTTGGAGTTGTGCTTCATATCCTTTTGCGGCATCTACCAAAGCGGCGGCATTGAAGTGTAAATAATATTTTTCTATAAACTGGGAAATTGATCCTTTGTTAGTACTCATCTTCGTCATTATTAAATTTCGATCCCATATTTCGGGATTTTATTTCATTAAAATTGCTTTCGTATTCGTCTTCCTCAGCTGTATCGGCGAATTTATAGGTAAGCATTTTGTAATACAATTTTGCCGCTGCAAAATCTGAAGCCCTCTCGTCGGGATTGGGGCATAATTCCACTATATCAAACCCAACTACATTTCTCTCTTCAAAAACCTGCTTTAAAAAATCCAAAGTTTCATACCAAAACAAGCCTCCTGGCTCTGGTGTTCCTGTCGAAGGCAAAATGGACGGATCAAAGGCATCGAGATCAAAGGTAATAAACACATTATTGCCTAAGGTCTCTATCACTTTATCCACCCAATATTCGTCCTTAGCCATATCGTGGGCGAAGAAAACTTTCTCCTCATCCATAATTGTAGTCTCGGAAGCATCCATACTTCGGATACCCACCTGCACTAAATTGGTTGTTTGGCTGGCTTCATAAACAGCACACGCATGGTTGCATTTGGTGCCTTCGTACTCTTTTCTTAAATCGGCATGAGCATCAATATGGAGCACAGTAAGATCGTCAAAACACTCGTTGAAAGCACGAATAGATCCTATTGAAATACTGTGTTCACCACCAAAAAGAGTGACGAATTTGTTTCTTTTGATATATTCCTTCGTCGCTTTATGGACCGCATCGACCATTGCTTCAGGTGAAGAATTTTCGGTAACAGCCTCAGCAAGATAAACTCCTTGCTTATAGACCTCCGTTTGGGTTTCGATGTCGTAAAGCTCCATGTTTTCCGAAGCCTCCAAAAAAGCCTCTGGGCCTTTGTCAGCACCCTTCTGCCAGGTACTGGTTCCATCATAAGGAACTGGGATCAATACAATTTTTGATGTTTCTAGGACCGCATTTTTTTGCGGAATGCCTGCATACGTCTTAATGCTCATAACCTAAAATGTTTAACAATTGCTCGCTAGTTTGTTGTTCTGAAAAAAGTTTGGTCGTTAATTTATCATTTTCATCCCGATCTATCAATATATGTTTGGGTGCTGGCACCAAACAGTGCTGTAAGCCGCCAAAACCTCCAATGGATTCTTGATATGCTCCCGTATTGAAGAAACCAATATACAAGGGTTTTTCTTTTTTAAATTTAGGCAGATAGATGGCCGCCATATTTTGCTCGCTGTTGTAATAATCGTCGCTATCACAAGTTAGTCCCCCTAAAAGGACTCTTTCGTACTCATCATTCCATCGATTAATTGCCAGCATGATAAACTTCTTACTGATAGCCCAAGTATCTGGCAAGGTAGTGATAAATGAAGAATTGATCATATTCCATTTCTCACGGTCATTCTGTTGCTTTTGGTAAAGCACTTCGTAAATGGCACCACCGCTTTCGCCTACAGTAAAACTGCCAAATTCAGTAAAAATATGTGGCACTGGCACGTCTGCTTCGGCACAAGTAATATTTATCTGGTTTAGAATTTCATCGACCATATACTGGTAATCGTATTCAAAATGCAAAGAGTTTTTAATTGGAAATCCGCCGCCAATGTTTAGGCTATCCAGAGAAGGACATATTTTTTTAAGTCGGACGTAAACTTTCAAACATTTCACAAGCTCGTTCCAATAATACGCGGTATCGCGAATTCCAGTATTGATAAAGAAATGGAGCATTTTTAGATCCACTTTCTCATTGTTTTTTATTTGTTCCTCATAAAAGGGAATAATATTTTTATACCCAATGCCCAGTCGGGAAGTATAAAACTCAAATTTTGGTTCTTCTTCCGACGCTATACGAATTCCCACCTTAAAATGATTGTCGATTCTGTTGGAAAGCAACTCGATTTCTTCGTAATTATCTATAATCGGGATACAATTTTCATGGCCGTCATTAATAATACGAGCAATATTTTGGATGTATTGATCACGTTTAAAACCGTTGCAAATAACATAGGTTTGATTGGTTATTTTGCCGTTTTTCTTAAGGCTCTCGACTATATCAATATCAAAGGCAGAAGAGGTTTCAATGTGGATGTCGTTTTTAAGAGCTTCTTCCAAAACGTGTTTAAAATGAGAGCTTTTAGTACAATAACAATAATTATAAGTGCCCTTATAGTTGTTCTTTTTTATGCCCTCGGCAAACCAATGTTTTGCGAGATTAATGTTCTCAGAAATCTTAGGCAGGTAAGTAAACTTAAGCGGAGCACCATACTGTTCCACCAGCTTCATAAGATCTATGCCATGAAATTCGAGTCCATTCTCGCCCAAACGAAACTCTTCCTGCGGAAAATAATACGTTTGGTTTATTAAATCAATATATTTAGTGTTCATTCTGTATTGGTTGAAATGGAAATTTAGAAATCATTGTCGATAATCCCCCTAAATAAAAGAGGTATAACAAAAAATTAACTTGAAGATTAAATACGAATAGGCCGAGTTTTTAGAATGGAACTTCTAACAGAAACCCTCTGATCAACAGCCATGGAAAGTAAATATATGTTGTTCATATAAAATATTCGCCGTTATAGCTTTTCAAAAAAGATCCGTATTTTAAACATAGCCAACCTATAGATTATAGAGTACAAATGTGCCAAAAAAAAACCAATAATCAAGGTTACTGATTAATATTTCCATTTGCATTAAAGCATGTTGAACATGCTCAGTTCTTTCTCGGTAAGATGTCTGTAACGACCACGAGGCAAATCCTTTTTGGTCAACGGCCCTAAAGTAACACAATCTACTCGCACCACATCGTATCCCAAATGTTCAAAGAGAGTCCGGATAACGCTACTTCCCGTATGTTTTATTTTCATGCCGACTTCACTTTTAGGCGAATTGTCCACATAACTGATCTCCTCCACGGCGATTTCCTTTCCGTCCACGGTTAGCCCATCTTTAATCTTTTTGAGATGTTCGGATTTTAGATTTTTGTCCAATTCAATATGAAAAAGTCTGGGAATTCCCTTTTTATTGAATTTCTGTACAAATTCATCATCATTGGTAAAAAGTAAAAGCCCTGTGGCGTTTCGACCCAATCGACCGAATGGTCTGATCTTGGCAGTAGTCGCATTTACCACTAAATCCATTACGGT
The DNA here is from genome assembly GCA_049646885.1 of Aequorivita sp. Lineage (GTDB taxonomy): Bacteria > Bacteroidota > Bacteroidia > Flavobacteriales > Flavobacteriaceae > Aequorivita. Next base: position 53,002 of record JBARWQ010000016.1, read on the forward strand.
CATTCCTTTGGCATTGCTTTCGGTAGTAGAGAAACCCTTGGGCTTGTTGAGAAGCACATAAGTATTCGGCTCGGGGTTTAAACGACGGCCGTCAAAACGCACATCGTCCGTGAGCTGCACCTTATAGCCCATCTCATTTATCACTTTACCGTTTACCGTTACCAATCCCGTGGCAATAAATGTATCGGCTTCTCTCCGGGAACAGACCCCGCTGTTGGCAATATATTTATTTAAACGGATTCCATCGGCGGGATCACTTTTCTTGACAACTCTTACGGATCGAGCAGATTTAGGGCGAATGCCAATTTCTTTTCCATCCTTGTCGAATTTTAATTTTGGTTTGGCCGGATCGACTTTACGACCCGTTTTTTTTGATATTTTATCCGATTTCACAGGGGCGTTGGCACGGGCTATACTCTTTTTTCTGGCATTCTTGCCTGGTTTACTGGAACCCTTTTCCCTATCGTACTTATCTTGTGATCTCATTTGTAAGTTTTTGCAAAGGTACACAAAGAGCGAATGCTACCGACAATCGAAATGATTTCATTCAAAGATTGTACGAAGTATTTTTAAATAATCACCTCGCTCCTTTAAAAACTCCATTTCGGAGATATCGACAATCTTAATATTTCCTACTGGTTGTGTTTTGATGAACTCCAAATATCCGGCATTCACTCTCTGAAGATAAGCGGCCTCAATGCCCTGTTCGTACTCTCGGCCACGTTTTTTAATGTTTTCCAAAAGCCGATCTGTATCTTGATAGAGATAAACATACAAATCCGGCCTTGGCAGCTCCTTGTACATTAGGCTGTAAAGCCGTCTATAGAGCGAAAACTCAACTTCGGTCAATGTTATTTTTGCGAAGATAAGCGACTTGTGTAAATCGTAATCGGAGATTACCGAATCCTTGAACAGATTAAATTGGGTGATATCGTCAACCAACTGTTGATAACGGTCCGCAAGAAACGACATCTCCAATGGAAAGGCATATCGCGTGGGATCTTCATAAAATTTAGGTAGAAAAGGATTGTCCTTAAACCGCTCCAAAATCAATTTCGCATTGAAATCTCGTGCGATTTTTGAAGCTAAGCTGGTTTTGCCAGCACCAATATTTCCTTCGATTGCAATATAATTGAATTGAGAAATATTGAATTCTTTCATAGGATTCAACAACCATTTCGATTGTTTCTGAAGAGCGGATTTATCCTCGGTTTCAACTAAAAGCTCCGCTATATCCTTATTAAATACAGGATGTGTCACTCCTGAATCAATGTCGTACAGTGGTTGTAAAACAAATTTACGACTAGCGATTCGAGGATGTGGAACTGTTAGCTTTTCGGTTTCGAGAATCAATTGGTCAATTAAGAGAATGTCGATATCAATGGGCCGTGAAGCATAGGTTTTTGATTGGTCCCGTTTGCGCCCCATGGATTTTTCAATCTTCAAAATACTGTCCATTATTTTGCTAGGCTCCAGGTCGCTTCGCATCCAGATGGCACAATTCAGAAATGCATCCCCATCAAACCCCATAGCTGGAGTTTCGTAAACTGAAGATATCTTCACAATACTACCCACCTCCTCAAAAAGCCAATTAACCGCCGTTTGCAAATGCCCAAAACGGTCGCCCATATTGCTGCCCAAAGAAAGATAGAGATTATGAGAAAAAGGAAGTGCGCTCAAGTTTTAACATTTAAAACGAAATTAATCAAAAGAAAAACACTTGCAATTGAATTTTTTCACGGATGTAACTTTTTATTTGAATCCAATCTCTGCCGAAATGTTTTTAATGAAATTATCATTTTAGAAATACGGACAGTATTACAAATGGAAATCAACTTTAATTGACGGTAATTGAAACCACATAACCCTCATTTCCCCTTATGTTGAAAACGGTATCGTCATCAAAGATTAGGTATTGCCCTTTTATTCCCTTTAAAATTCCCTCATAAAAAGGAGATTTTTCAAGATTCAATGGTTTTGGATTCATTGGATATTTCAAAACGGGAAATTGCAGATTGGTTTCACCATTGTTTTCCAAATAATAATCTGTGGCCTCGGCAGGAATGAACTGTTTTAATTTATCTCTCCACAAAACCAAATCCTCATCCTTAATATCGTTTTTCAACATGGCGCGCCAATTGGTTTTATCGCTCACATGGTCTTTTAGGGCAATTTCAGTGATTCCGGCCAAGTATCGATTGGGGACTTCTACAATTTCTATAGCTTCGTGGGCCCCTTGATCTATCCACCGTGTGGGGACTTGGGTCTTTCGGGTTACCCCAACCTTTACACTGCTGCTGTTGGCGAGATATACTATATGAGGTTGCAACTGAACACGTTTCTCGTACTCAAGATCACGATCTTCAATACCGAGATGCGCCTGACTTTTTTCTGGATGAATTATCCAATCTGCAGCTTGGGGGATTTCGAAAAAACAATTATAACAGAAACCCTGTCTGTAAATTTTCTTTTGAAGTCCACAATTAAGACATTGATAATTCAGAAAATTGATCGCCACTTTTTTGTTCAACAACTGATTCACATTCAAAAAATCATTTTCAAAAACTAAGAAATACTGAATGGGGCTGCCATTTTCAGTTTGCATTTTTGTAAGAACTCCTTGATAATTCATTTTATATAAAAAGTTTGAATAAAAATTATTGGTTCAAAATCAATTCCATCTACGAAGAAACTTCAAAGTAAATCCTAATAGCTATCGACAGAATGTCGTGCAAGAAAAAATTTCCTCTCTCTCAATAGTTCAGTCATAAATATAAAATAGCTATTTTTATAACATAAAGATACCCTAAAAATATGCCAATCCCGATTGTAAATTCCATTGCTTCGTGGTTTTTGAAAAAACGGTTCCACCAGATTGATCTTTTTCTGAAATATCCTATTGAAGTTCAGGAGGAACTGCTATTTGCCTTGCTGCAGAAAGCTAAAAATACTGAGGTGGGACTTCGTTATGATTTCGGAAGTATAAGAACTTATAGAGAGTTTACTGAGCGCGTGCCGATTACCACTTATGAAGAAAATGAACCCCAAATTGAACGCGCTCGCAGAGGAGAGAGCAATATCTTTTGGCCTTCGCCCATTAAATGGTTCGCAAAATCCAGCGGTACCACCAATGCTAAAAGTAAATTTATTCCCGTTACAATGGAATCTTTGGAAGACTGTCATTATGCAGCCAGTAAAGATTTGCTCTGTATGTACCTCAACAATAATCCAAATGCGCAATTGTTTTTGGGAAAAAGTTTGCGTTTAGGGGGCAGCAAGCAATTGTATGAGGAAAATGGGACGACCTTTGGAGATCTTTCAGCCATACTCATAGACAATATGCCGTTTTGGGCAGAATACAGTAGCACCCCGAGTAATGAGATTTCGTTGATGGGAGATTGGGAAACAAAAATGCAGGCCATCGTAAACGAGACAATTAAAGAAAACGTAACCAGTCTTGCTGGGGTGCCTTCATGGATGCTCGTTCTGCTCAACCAGGTTATGGAAACCACTGGAAAAAGCCATCTTTTTGAGGTGTGGCCCAATTTGGAGGTGTATTTTCACGGAGGCGTGAATTTTGAGCCTTATATTGATCAATACAATAAATTGCTTCCCAAAGATGATTTTAGATATTACGAAATCTACAATGCCTCCGAAGGATTTTTTGCCATTCAAGACCGCAATGACAACAAAGAACTCTTGTTGATGTTGGATTACGGCATCTTTTATGAGTTTATTCCCATGGATACTTATGGCTTGCCAGAGGAAACAATTATTCCTTTGAGCGCGGTTGAGGAGGGAAAGAATTATGCTGTTATAATTACTACCAATGCCGGTCTTTGGCGTTATAAAATTGGAGACACCGTCCGCTTCACCTCGACAGATCCTTATAGAATTAAGGTCACTGGCAGAACCAAGCATCATATAAATGTTTTCGGGGAAGAACTGATAATCGAAAATGCCGAAACGGCCCTTCGAAAGGTGTCTCAACTTACAAGCGCAGAAATCGTGGACTACACCGTGGCTCCCATTTTTATGAACGGTAGGGAGAAAGGGGCTCATGAATGGATTATAGAATTTAAATCCCCACCAAAGGATTTGGAAACTTTTACAGAACTTTTGGATTCGGCCTTGCAGGAAGTGAACAGTGATTATGAAGCCAAACGGTTTAATAATACTACTTTGAATTCTCCAAAAATCCATCACGCTCGAGAACGTCTCTTCTATGATTGGCTAAAACAAAAAAACAAACTTGGCGGGCAACACAAGGTACCTCGACTCTCGAATACAAGATGTTTTCTGGAAGAGCTGCTGGAACTCAACAAGTAAAAACAATCTTATAAAGTTCGACAGAAATCTAACAAAAAAGATAATTTATCTTTTAATTGGGAATTTTGACATGCTAATTTATTCCCAAAGAATGTTTTAAATCGGGCAATTAAGCGGTTTGTCGATGGCATTTTTCAAAAGATGCAGTTCAACGAATATACTGGCAAGTTCAACTAAAACTTTTGCGGACACCTTATTTCCGAAGTACTTTTGGCCTATAAAATCAATTGTATTTCAAGATGAAGCAGCTTTTATCCATAGTGTTATTTTTAGCTTTCACCGTTTTATTTTCTTCTTGCGCCACAACGCAAAAAGCGAATAAACAGGAAACTGGATTAACGGGCTATAACTTGAAAAGCAAAAAAGAACAGATGCAAAGAAAGATTCTCTTAAATCGGAATAAAACTTTGCTGGCAGTGAATTAGAAATTTTGAATTCTTCATAAAAAAACCTCGGATCGCTCCGAGGTTTTTACATTTATCAATTATATGGAATTATGAAACTGCTTTTAATTTCTTAAGAGTGGATTTGTTTAATTTGTCCTTAGCATAATCCTTGTCCACATATAAATTCTGTTCATCCGTACCCGGCAATTCGTACATGGCATCGGTAAGTACGGCTTCACACAAGGAGCGCAGCCCACGTGCGCCAAGCTTGTATTCAATAGCCTGCTCCACAATAAAATCAAGGGCTTCTTCTGTAATTTCAAATTTGATTCCATCCATCTCAAAAAGCTTCTCATACTGTTTGATAATGGCGTTTTTCGGCTCCGTCAAAATAGCTCGTAGGGTTTCTTTGTCCAATGGGTTCATATAAGTGAGCACGGGCAATCGACCAATGATCTCAGGAATTAGACCGAAATCTTTTAAATCTTTCGGGATGATGTAACGAAGCATATTGTCGCGCTCCATCCTATTTTCCTGTGCGGAGGCGGTAAAACCAACCGACTGCATGTTCAGCCTTCGTGAAATATGACGTTCTATGCCATCAAATGCCCCGCCGGCTATGAAAAGGATGTTTTCGGTGTTGACCTCTATAAATTTTTGATCTGGATGTTTTCTTCCTCCTTTGGGGGGCACATTAACTGATGTACCCTCCAAAAGCTTCAATAAAGCCTGCTGAACTCCTTCTCCACTTACATCGCGAGTAATTGAAGGATTATCGCTCTTGCGGGCAATCTTATCAATTTCATCTATAAAAACAATTCCGTTTTCGGCTTTCTCAAGATTGTAATCGGCGGCTTGAAGAAGACGTGTCAAAATACTTTCCACATCCTCGCCTACATAACCTGCTTCGGTAAGTACCGTTGCATCAACTATGGCCAATGGCACGTTTAACATACGTGCGATGGTTTTTGCGATCAAAGTTTTTCCTGTTCCGGTCTGCCCAACAATAATAATATTACTTTTCTGGATCTCGATATCGTCATCGCTCTTGGTCTGGAGTAGGCGTTTATAATGGTTGTAAACCGCAACCGACATCACTTTTTTAGTGTGTTCCTGACCAATTACATATTCATCTAAAAAAGCCTTTATGATTTTGGGCTTTTTCAGCATTAAATCTTTGGAAATTTCAGGATTACCCGAATGCAAAGCTTCCTCAACAACAATTCCGTGGGCTTGTTCAATACAACGGTCGCAAATATGGGCATCCAAGCCCGCGATCAGCAGGCTGGTCTCCGATTTCTTTCGACCGCAAAATGAACATTCCAAATCTTCTTTCGACATAACTTATCTTTTCTGAAAAATTTACTTTCTAACTTCGGGTCAATATTTCGTCTATCATCCCGTATTCCAAGGCTTTATCAGCTTTCATCCAATAATCGCGATCACTGTCTTCATAAACTCTTTCATAGGTCTGCCCTGAATGTTTTGCAATAATTTTATAAAGTTCTTCTTTTAACGTTATTATTTCGCGAGCCGTAATTTCAATATCACTGGCCTGACCTTGCGCTCCGCCTAAAGGTTGGTGGATCATAATGCGGGAATGGGTCAACCCGCTGCGTTTTCCTTTCTCCCCAGCACATAAAATCACCGCCGCCATTGAAGCTGCCATTCCGGTACAGATAGTCGCCACATCAGGTTTGATAAACTGCATGGTATCATAAATGCCCAAGCCGGCATAAACACTTCCTCCTGGGGAATTGATGTAAATCTGGATATCACGTGAGGCGTCGGTACTGGCCAAAAACAAAAGTTGCGCCTGTACAATATTCGCTACTTGGTCATTGATGCCCGTACCAAGAAAAATAATTCGATCCATCATCAAGCGCGAAAAAACGTCCATAGCCACAACATTCATTTGGCGCTCCTCGATAATATTTGGCGTCAAGCCCACCGGATACATACTATTGATAATTTTGTCATAGTACATATTGTTGATGCCTTGATCTTTAATAGCAAAGTTTCTGAATTCGTTACTGTAGTTCATAAAAATATAAATTCGTTTGTTAAGCTCTTAAGCCTAATAGTTTGAGTGTAATTAAGATACTGGTCATTGCCAGAATTAAAAAGGCGTTAAATTCAATAAATCCAACGCCTAAAGATAACTATTTCTTTACTGAATTATGCGTAAGCGTCTTTAATGAATTTATCATAGGAGACTTCCTTGACCTTAAGTTTTACATTTTCCTTGAAAAATTGAAGCATTTTTTCGGTGTTCATTTGCTCGCTAAGTCTTTCTACTTCCTCTTGGTTGGAAAGAATTCTGGCGGCAATGGAATCCAATTCCTCCTCAGTAGGATTCATCTGTCCAAACTGGGCCATTTGAGCTCTAATCATATTTTTTGAGAAATCTTTCAATTCATCAAATGTAACTTGAAGCTTGTTTTCGGCCCGAAGTTTTCCTTCTATCAATTGGTATCGAAGTCCCTTTTCGGTTCTTTCGTATTCTTTTTTTGCATCTTCTTCTGAAAGCCTTGTTTCACCTGTCATGGCAATCCAACGTTGAAGAAATGCATCGGGGAGGTCGAATTTTGTGTTTTCAATTAGGGAATCCACAACGTCATTCAACAATTTTTGATCACTTTGTTGTTCAAATTGCTTTTCGGCATCCTCCTTAATTTTGGCTCTTAATTCTTCTTCTGAAGTAACTAGGCCTGGTCCAAACAACTTGTCGAAAAGCTCTTGGTTCAGTTCAGCCATCTCCCGTTGATTCACCTCTTCAATTTTCAACGAAACCTCTATATCCAAGCCGTGGGCATCATCATGGGAAACACCTAAATATTTTTGATGATCATGATCATCGGCAAACATCCCCTTGGTTTTCAAATTCACAGTATCACCTACTTTTGAACCTATTAAAACACCCAACTGCTCTTTTCCCTTTATATTTTCTGTGGAAAACGTAGATTGTTTCTCAATATCTATTTCAGTAGAAGTAAAGGTTCCGGTGATTTCATCCCCTTTTTCAACTTCATTTTTCGAAATCATTTTACCGTATTGTTTGCGGATAGTCTTAACCTGGTTGTCCAGCATCTTATCGTCTGCAATCACTTTATATTGAATTACTTCTTTCCCCTTTAAATCGACTTCGAATTGAGGTGCCAATCCTAATTCAAATTCAAAGGAATAGTTGTCGTCATCCCAATTGATATCGGCTTCATTCTTGGGAAGTGGATTTCCAAGAACATCCAATTTTTCCTCAGTAAGGTATTTGTGAAGGGCCTCCTGCAAAAGTTTGTTCACTTCTTCCACCAACACGGCTTTTCCGTATTGCTTTTTCACCATTCCCATCGGCACATGGCCTTTTCTAAATCCAGGGATGTTGGCGTTTTTTCTATAATCACTAAGGATTTTTTCTACCTTACTTGAATAATCTTCTTTTGATATCTCCACTGTGAGCACAGCGTTCAAATTATCAATTTCTTTCTTTGTGATGTTCATTGTATTTCTTCTGAATTTTGGGATGCAAAAGTACGGTTTTTTGTAAAACCCAACAAACATTTACAAACCGTTATTCACTCGACCCATTTACTCTTCAGGAAGAAGCGAGAAAAGAACCGCTTGGAAGAGGGAGAGCAACAAACTAAACAACAAAGCCCACCAAAAGGAAACCACTTGAAAACTGGAAACAAAATAACTGGCCAATAAAATGATTATGGCATTGATAACCAACAGGAACAAGCCGAAAGTGAGCACCGTAATGGGAAGGGTTAAAAGAACCAAGATAGGTTTAACAAACAATCGCAATAAAGCGATAACTATAGCGACCAGAATGGCGGCACCATAACCTTCAACCGATACTCCGGGCAAAATTTTGGCCAAAACAACAACTGCAATTGCAGTCAATAAAAGTTTAATAATAAGTTTCATAGAGGACTAGTTGTTATACGTTAGACTTTAGTTTTGGAAGATAGTATTTAGTTGGGATTATTCAACAGGATTAAATATAAAAAAACCGTCCGACAAAGTCGAACGGTTTTTTGAATTTAAACTAAATATACAAGAATTATGGATTGTTATGTAATGTAATAGTTGGGTAGTCGCCAATGTAAACCCTTGGAACCGTAGCGTCGTACGTTTCGTTGATAGCCCTAATCATAAGGTTGGCCACATAGGCATATCCTCTCGGGGTTGGGTGAACACCGTCCAAAGAGAAAGCTCCTCCGGTTACAAATTGTGAGGTCAGAACGCCGCCTTCATATACAATTCCTCCTTGTGCAAGTCTTGACAAAGCAGCTTTCGCATCCACAAAAGCAAGGCCCTTGGCACTGGCCAAACCTTGGATTGTAGCGTTGTAGGCCATGGTTGCGGCGGTAACACGGGATTGCTCCGTAGTTGTTAAAACATATTGATCGGATAAAGGAATACTTACCCCAATCACGCCTTGTGGATTGTTAGGGTCCGGCACTGTCCCCAAAATTGAGGAAGAGGGCAACACCATTAAATCATCAGCTTTCACCTGGCGAAGTTGGCCCAACAAAGTAGCTAACTGGACTGGAAGATTAAAAGGAGGACCTTGCAAAATCTGTGTTACATCAGTTAGGTCATCATCGGTCATTATAGGATAATTTTGACCGGCCGAGAACTGTATTTTTCTCAGAGCCGCTTCTTCGGGCGAAATAATACCAACCCCAACCAATCCGGGTAAGATCTGGGTATTATACGCGGCATACTGTGCATTTAACTGGGCAGCTGTGGCAACGTCCAAAGGAATTGCGTTTGTTGGAACGGTAGTAAAATATGGGATCGAAGTAACTTCAGGGATATTTACCAAAATCCCTTTGGCTCCATCAGCTATTAAGGCATCAACTTGCTGACTATATACCGAGGCAAACACATTGGGATCTGTAATATCGTTTCCGCCGTAAGAAGAAGGATCAAAATTTCCGGTCTGATCCACTCCTGAACCTCCTGAGGTCGCATAGCTTAAGATATCATTGTTTCCAATCCATAAGGTAAAGAATGTCGCCTTTTGTGCGGCCGCATCGCCTAATACCGTAGCACTTTCACTACTTGCGAAGCGCGCAAAATAAGGGTTGGCTGCTCCCATAGGCACTCCGGCTACATTTCCATAACCAGGGGCGACTAAATGAAAACTCTTGGCGCCTGGCACGCCCATATTGTTAAAGGGACCTGACAGTTTATTTGTAACATCTGTAGTAGGAGATCCAACCAAACGAACTGGACCCGGATTGCCATTGGGACCCACGGCGAGAACAAAACGGTTCTCAGCAATTGGGGTACCGTTCAATAAAAGACCACCGATGTTGTCGCTCATCAAAGGTTGTTTGAACTCACCACCGCCCACAAAGTCAAATTGATGGGCCATAATATTGGGGTAGCTGTTTTCTTGCCCAGTGATATATAAGGCACCATCGGCATAACCTGCTGTCAAGGAATTCCCCACAGAGACGAATTTTGAAAGATTCGCCGTGCCACTAGTGTAAAAACCACTATCGGTGACAGGGTTGTCAAATTCGGGTTCGCAACTTACAAAGCCAATGGCTAAAAGTGCGAAGGTATATTTGAATATATTTTTCATCTGTATCTAAATTATTTAGCGATTAAAGTTTATAAGTAAGCCCAAGTCCAGGAACGAAGGCATTTGTTTTGTATGTTCCTTTAAATGGAACCGCGATTCCATCCTCGAAATAATAGTCATAAGAAGCATCAATTTCCTTAAAGTGTGAGTATAGGAAGGAGGCATCAATTTGTAAATTCTTGCTAATGTTTACCGTTAAACCAGCGGTAAAGTTGTTGCTGTCGTTTCTCGGAGTTTCTGGCGCAAAGTAACCCGGTCTTACAGGAGTTTCGTCTAAATAATACCCTGTACGGAGCGTAAACATTTTGGTAGCGTGGTACTGCAATCCAAAACGATAGATCGAGGAGTTTTTATAGTTCCGGGCGTTTTTGGAATCAGGGATATTTGGATCTGCAAAATATATATCCAAAGATTCGTATGCATCCCAGAAGCTTCTATTAAAGTCAAAAGCGAAGAGCCAATCATCATTGAAAGCATAAGACATTCCCACAGTCATTTCTGCAGGCATAGGCATAGCCGCTGTGATATTGGTATCCTTAAAAGGTGTTAATGGTGAATTGGGCACATTTTCAAAATAAGCATCCCCGTCATCGGCCTCCAGAATAATCTCCGAACGATAAGTAGCTCCTATTCGAAGTTTTTCGGTTGGGTTAAACATGGCACTCGCAACCCATCCCCAACTACTAATACCGGAAGCATCAATAGTAACGTTGGAGCGGTTGCCTTCAAGATCGGTTAGGGTGCGGTTAAGGTTTCTGTTGAACTTTACCGAACCTGTGGCATAGATCGGTCCCCCGCCCACACTTATCATCTCATTTATTTTAACCGAAACAGTGGGTTGGATATAAATGGCCTGCAATTCGATATTATTTACCAAATGCGAACCTGCCCAATCGTCCTCATATTTCACCTCACTTCCAAAGGGGGTATAAACGCCCAAACCGAAAGCAAGCCAATCTGTAGCCTTGTAAGAAGCATACAAATAAAGTGGTGTTCCCATAGGACTGTCTGACCTAGCATTAGCACCAGTTTCTACATTTTGATAAGCGATGTTGGAGAATACTCCACTCACTCCCGCAGAAATATTGAGTTTATCTTCCAAATCGACCAAACCGGCTGGGTTAAAAAACACCAATTCGCTGCTGTTTATTACAGCCACGCCAGTGTGCCCCATTGCCAAGGCCTTTTGTCCCTGTAAACTCACACGGTAACCTCCCGCGTAAGTTACCGCTGTTGCCATGGCAAAAACGGTGAGTAGCAATACTTTCTTCATAAGTTTATTTTGTTTAGAGTTAATTTCTTTCGATTTAAATTAAAAGGAATTTATACGATTTATTATGCACGCATAATATTTGCTTATACAATATTATAAAAAATTCATAACATTATCATAAAATTCTTCTGGATTTTCCACGTGGAGCCAATGCCCAGCTTCTGATATTATCTTTATAATCGCCTTTGGGAAATGTTTTTTGATTAAAATTTCATCCATCGGCTGAATATAATTACTTCTTCCGCCAGCCAAAAAAAGTGTATCACCCTCAAACACAGTGTTTTCTGGAAGGGCAACCCCTACTACGTCTATTTTTTCAATGAGAACAGGCAAATTCAGACGTAGCCCGAATTCATTTTTATTCTTCCGATATAAATTTTTTAGAAGAAACAAACGGATTCCCTCCTCTTGAATATATTCTGAAAGTTGATCTTCTGCCTCCTGTCGAGTTTGAATCTTTGAAAAGTCGAGACTGGAGAGGGCTTTCAAAATATAGTGATGGTGTGGCGGATAGGCCTTGGGCGCAATGTCGGCGACAATTAATTTTGAAACCATTTCAGGATTGTCAACTGCAAATTGCATAGCGACTTTTCCCCCCATTGAATGCCCAAGCAAAACTATTTCGTTCAAATTTTGCTCCGCACAATATTCCTTTAAATCCTGCGCCAACAGTTCATAAGAAAATTCGTCGTTATGAAAACTTCTGCCGTGATTGCGTTGGTCCAACAAATGCACTTCGTAACCCAATTTTGAAAAATGAGCGCCGAGGGTCTTCCAGTTGTCGCTCATGCCAAAAAATCCATGGAGAATTATAAATGGTTTGCCTTTGCCTAATATCTGGGAGTGTAATTTCATTTTTCGATTTTTTTTGGGCACAAATAATCAAGAGTGCTGTTTTTCATAAGCGCTTAGGATGTCCTCTATTATCGGATTGTTTACCAACGGACTCCTCCTTCTAAATTGACGGATAAAATTGGGAGTTTGGGGCTCATTTCCATAATTTTCAAAATAAAATGTCAGCCATTTTTTTGTCCATAATTCATCATCAGAATGTGCGACAAGCAACATGAGCACTCCCTTAAAATAATTCTCCTGGTAGTATTCCTTGACCAGAAAAAGATTTTGAAAAAATTTTCGGTTCTCCTTGTCAATCCCTGCCTGCAAATCTTCGTCCATTTCTCGAAGAGGGGATCGATACCAGTGATCTCGAATTCTGATATATCGCATTGAATAGAAGAGCTTTGCATTTTCCCGGCTTAAATTTCGTTTTTTAACATCCTCCGACCCACAAGAATAAAACAGCCCAACAAGGTAATCCAGTTCATAATCGAGAAGTGGTGGAATTGAAGTTTCCCTGTTTGGATCACTCTTACCTAAATAAAGACTTAAAGGCCCAGCCAGGTTTTTGCAGATGGCCATGGAATCCTCTTTAACTGCCAGCTGTAAATACTTTTTTACATTAGCGGAATCTTTGGCCATTGCGCTCAAATTTGCCTTAAAAGACAAAAACTGCGCTTTATTGATTATATTTTCAATAACAAGCTCATCGTATTTTTTAAGGGTATCAGTTATGTTGTAAGAATTTATATCGGCATCACTTAATGAAATAAACCAAGGCACGTCCACTTCAATCTTCTTTGGTTCGCATCCAAACAATAATAAGCTCAAAACAGTTACTTTTAGGATTTTCCTCATAAAAATCTTTTATTTTAAAATATTATATCACCCGTAACATCCTTATTTTAATCTCTTTAAATATCCGCCAATCACTTTCTCCAAGCCATCGTAAAGCGACTCTGAAATAAGTGCATGCCCTATGCTAACCTCTAGGAGATGGGGCACGTTTTCTTTAAAAAACCGAATATTGTCCAAGGAAAGATCGTGACCGGCATTAACACCTAGATTTAGTTTGTTTGCGAGGTCGGCACATTCGGCATAAGGCTTAACAGCTTCTTTGTTTCCCAGCGCATATTGATCTGCATACTCTTCGGTATAAAGTTCAATTCTGTCGGTGCCGGTTTCAACTGCCCCTTCAATCATTTTTAAACTTGGATCTACGAATATAGCGGTACGGATTCCGTTTCTCTTAAACTCAACAATGATTTCCTTCAAATAATCTCTGTGTTTCACCGTATCCCATCCAGCGTTCGAGGTTATGGCATCCACTGCATCGGGAACCAAGGTTACTTGGGTAGGCTTTATTGCCAACACCAGGCTCATAAAATCGTCCATAGGGTTTCCCTCGATATTGTATTCCGTGGAAACAATAGGTTTTAAATCGTAGGCATCCTGATAGCGAATGTGGCGCTCATCCGGCCGGGGATGTATGGTGATTCCTTGTGCTCCAAATTTCTGCACATCTATGGCAACCTGTAAAAGATTGGGTGTATTGCCCCCGCGGGAATTGCGCAAAGTGGCTATTTTGTTGATGTTTACACTTAGTCTTGTCATTTTTATTTGTCTTTAATAATTAAGAGGTCTAGAGGTTCTAAGGTCTAATAAAATTGTCTGCAAAGTTCATCATTTTTTTGGGAAGAGGCTGTATTTAACAAAATTACAAAGCTCCCCATGTTTATGGCACCTTAATTTTAAGTAATTTGCATAAAAATTGACAGTATGGAAACCCAAAATTATATTATTAATGATGTGGTGCCAATCGATGTATCCTCCCAAATAAAGGAGGCACAAACGGTCTTTAACCAGCTTACTTACAGTCATATACCCGTGGTAAAAGATGGCCACTATATTGGTTGTATCTCAGAAAACGATGCTTATTGTTTTGAAAACAACAAACAACTCATCGACTTTGAATATGCTCTAGAACCTTTTTATGTGCTTGAAGATACCAATTGGCTCGATATCCTGGAGGCCTTTGCACTTCATAAAAGCAATATCATGCCGGTATTGGGACGGGACAACGCTTATCTCGGATACTATGAGCTAGGAGATATTATGAGTCTTTTCAACAACACTCCATTTCTAAACGAGACCGGCGGCATTATTGTAGTGGAAAAAGCGCAACAAGATTACTCCTTTAGTGAGATTTGCCAGATAGTGGAAACGAACGGCTCCAGAATTTTCGGTGTGTTTATTTCAAAGATCGAAAACGGAACGGTCCAGGCAACGTTGAAAATAGGTCATACGGGCATAAATAGCATCGTACAGACTTTCCGAAGATATGGCTACAATGTGGTCAGCCACCACGAAGAGGATAAATTTATAGAGGATCTAAAAGAACGCTCCCAATATTTGGACAAATACCTTAATATATAACCTGCGTCAATACATGGCTGGGATTAGTTTTAAAATGAACGGTTTTAAATTTATTTGAATGAAAATTGGGATTTACGGACAATTTTACCACGAAAAATCTGAAATCTATATACAGCTCTTGCTACAGGCGCTTCAAAAAAAAGAGGCTGAAGTGGTTATTGAGGAGAATTTTCTCGAAATCATTAATCAAAATCAAGACATCAAAAACAATTTTTCAGACTTTGCCACTTTCAAGAAATTAGATCCCAGTTTTGATCTGTTTTTTAGTATTGGCGGAGATGGCACTATCCTAAAAGCCGTGACTTTTGTAAGGGATATGGGAATTCCCATTGTAGGGATAAACACCGGGAGGTTCGGATTTTTGGCAACTATTCAAAAAGAAGAAATAGCTGAAAGTTTGGACAAGATTCTCAATAGCGATTATTCCATTTCGGAACGAAGGCTCCTTACCGTGCAAACTTTTCCGGACAATGAAGAAATTCAACCTCTCAATTTCGCTCTAAACGAAGTTGCCGTAAACCGAAAGAACACCACCTCTATGATCAAGGTGGAAACTCACGTAAACGACAATTATCTTACCTCCTATTGGTCTGACGGCTTGATTGTGGCTACCCCTACCGGATCGACCGGCTACTCGCTCAGTTGCGGCGGCCCTGTAATCGATCCCAGCGCCAAAAGCATAGTGCTTACTCCCATCGCGCCCCACAACCTCAATGCCCGACCCTTGGTAATGCCTGATTCCGTGGTGATTTCACTAAAAGTATCGGGACGGGAAAACAACTTTTTGATTTCCCTGGATTCGCGAATAGCCACGGTAGAAAATGAAACCATCATTGTTATTAAAAAAGCACCTTTCACAATCAAGCTTCTTCAGCTTCACGAGGATAGTTTTATTAAAACCTTGCGTAAAAAACTATTGTGGGGAGAAGACAAGCGCAATTGAAGTTTAAGAAAAAACAATGGACCAAATTTGGCGGAAACAATAAAATCAATTAAAATTTGTTAATCAACAGAGACAATTGGGTGCAGCTTATCGCTAACCCAAGTTAATTCTTATATTTGCAAACTTTTAAAGAAATATGAAGTCTTTCGCGACAGCATTTTTAATATTTTCCACAGCATACCTAGCGCATTCACAGACCTATGAGGCTGGATTCCTTTTGGGAGGCGCCAATTATATAGGTGATGTGGGTAAAACTACCTACATAAGCCCAAATAGTCTGGCGGCAGGAGCTCTTTTTAAATGGAACCGAAGTACGCGACATTCCTTTCGCGGATCTTTTCTGGTGGCAAACATTAAGGGCGACGATGCAAAAAGCGACAACAGCAGGAGGAATGAACGCGGTTATTCCTTTGAAAATTCAATAAAAGAACTATCCATTGGGTTGGAATATACTTTCTGGGAGTTCGATGTCCACAGCGGAAGAAATATCTCCACCCCCTATTTATATACTGGTCTTACTGCTATTTCCTATAATGCGTTATATAAGAAGAGCAACAATCAAATTGTGAAGTATGACAATGCATCCACTATTGCCATTCCGATGGTGGTGGGTTATAAAGCAATAGTGAGCACTAACGTATTGGTAGGTTTTGAAATCGGTGCCCGATATACCTTTACCGACAACTTGGATGGCAGCAATCCGGGCAAGGAATATAAAGACAGGGAAGACCTAAAGTTCGGCCACCTAAATAATGACGACTGGTATGTTTTTACTGGGATAACCGTTACTTTTGCCTTTGGACGAAAACCGTGTTACTGTAATTTTTAAATGAGCCTACAAGACCAAATAAACAAAAATAAACTTCCACAGCACTTGGCCATCATCATGGACGGCAACGGCCGCTGGGCGATGGAAAAAGGTATGTCCCGCTATAAAGGCCATGAAAACGG
Organism: Aequorivita sp.; assembly: GCA_049646885.1. Classification (GTDB taxonomy): domain Bacteria; phylum Bacteroidota; class Bacteroidia; order Flavobacteriales; family Flavobacteriaceae; genus Aequorivita. Next base: position 69,756 of record JBARWQ010000016.1, read on the forward strand.
TGCCAAGGCAGTCAAGGAAATAGTGGAAGGCAGTGCCCAAATAGGGATTAAATATCTTACGCTCTATGCTTTTTCAACAGAAAACTGGAGCCGCCCAAAAATAGAAGTCGAATTATTGATGAAACTTTTGGTTTCCTCCCTTAAAAAGGAAATAAAGACTTTGAAAGAAAACGATATAAAGCTAAATGCTATCGGCAACTTGGAAGCACTTCCTAAGACAGCGCACAAACAACTATTGAGCGTAATAGAAAAGACCAAAAGCAACCAGAGGATGACCCTAACCCTTGCCCTGAGCTATGGTTCAAGGGAAGAAATTATAAAAACAATAAAAGAGATTAGTCTTAAAGTTAAAAATAACCTAATTTCGCCGCTCGATATTGATGAAACGGTTATTAATAATCATCTTTACACGCAAAATTTACCAGACGTAGATTTATTGATACGCACCAGTGGTGAACAGCGTATAAGCAATTTTATGCTTTGGCAAATAGCGTACGCCGAATTGTATTTCACCCAAACACTTTGGCCGGATTATACGAAAAACCATCTTTTTGAAGCAATATTAAATTATCAAAACAGAGAAAGAAGATTTGGAAAAACCAGTGAACAACTTAGCTAAAAGTTCCTTATTGCACATATACAGAAAATCATATTGTATTTTTTTACTTACAATACTCTCGGTTTTTTCTCTGCAGGCCCAACAAAAACATTTGGACAGCGGCCGTAAATACACTATAAAGTCTATCACGGTTACGGGAGCACAAAGCTTTAACGAGCAGACGGTGATTGCCTTTACCGGGCTTAAAAAGGGAGATCGCATCTACATTCCCGGCGAAAAATTAAGCCAGGTCACAAAGAAACTTTGGGAGCAGAACCTCTTCAGCGATATCGCTTTCTACGTAACCAATGTGGACGGTGACGATGTGGATTTGGAACTATATATTGTGGAACTCCCAAAATTGCACGAAGTGACCATTGAAGGCAAGAAAATCCGCAAATCCAAGAGGAAGGAAATTATCAAGGACAACGATTTGAAGCCCGGTGTCAAAATAACTGAAAACCTTCTGAATACCACCAACAACTATATTACCAAAAAGTATCAGAAAGACGGCTTTTTCAATACCGATGTAACTATTACCACCACACCTTATTTAGATTCCACGGGAGTTGAAATTTCTAAGGATATGACTATCGATATAGATAGAGGGAAAAGGGTAAAAGTAAAGTCCATAACTTTTGAGGGGAATACACATTTTAAGGACGGCAAACTTCGTAGGTCTATGAAAAAGACAAAACGAAAAAACGTAGCCCGTTTCTGGAAACGATCCAAATATACCGAAGAAGGTTTTGAGGAAGACAAAGTTTCCATACTTAAAAAATACAAAGCCAACGGCTACCGCGATGCCCGGATTGTAGAAGACTCTTTAACAATTTTGGACAAAAAGAAAATAGCCCTTAACATTAAGTTGGAAGAAGGCGATAAATATTACTTTGGCGACATCAAGTTCATCGGAAACAGCGTATTTACCGATAGCCAATTACGCCAACTTTTGGGAATTAAAAAGGGAGATGTCTACAACGGTGTTTTACTTCAAGAAAGGATTCAGGACGATTCCGCACCTGACGCCGAGGACATCACCAACCTTTACCAAAACAACGGTTATCTTGCTGCCCGTATTAATCCTGTGGAAGTAGCGGTCCGTAATGACACCATCGATTTCGAAATCCGAATTATGGAACGCAATCTGTTTTATTTTGACCACGTAACCGTGGTTGGAAACGACCGCACGAACGATCACGTTATTTATCGTGAATTGCGTACCCGTCCAGGGCAGAAATACAGCAAACGCGACGTGGTAAGAACTATTCGTGAATTGGGTCAGCTCGGCTTTTTTGATCCAGAACAACTAAGCCCCAACTTCAAAAGAGTGGATGAAAATAATGGTCTGGTCGATCTGGAATATTCCGTGGTGGAAAAAGGATCTAGCCAGATAGAACTTCAAGGTGGATACGGTGGCGGTGGTTTTGTAGGAACCTTAGGTCTCTCTTTCAACAACTTCTCACTTAGAAATATTTTCAATCTAGATTCATACAAACCTTTACCTATGGGTGATGGACAAAAGCTTTCCCTACGTGCCCAAGGAAGTAGTTATTATCAGACCTATAGTATTTCATTGACCGAACCATGGTTGGGAGGTAAAAAACCGGTACAGTTTTCGACCTCGTTTTCCCACACCGTTCAATATTTCTACGATTATGCCCGTCGATCTGCGGACAAAAGCAGAAGTTTCACCATTACGGGCGGGTCTGTCGGTTTAGCAAAAAAGATAAAATGGCCGGATGATTATTTTGTATGGTCCAATGCCATCAGTTTCCAGCACTACAGCTTGAGCAATTACAATACTGGCCTATTTACCTTTGGGGATGGTTATTCCAATAACTTGGCATACACTATAGGCATTAGCCGAAACAACACAGCCACGAACCCGATTTATCCTACCTCCGGTTCCGAATTCAGCATTTCGGCCAAATTGACGCCTCCATTTTCTGCTTTCAACAATGTAGATTATAAGGCGTTGAGTGAAGAGAGAGCATTGCAGGAAGAAATTTTGAATGACCCCAACTCCAACAGTGTCCAGATTGTCAACGCCAGCGACCGCCGATCTGAGATAGATCAGGAGCGGTTTAAATGGTTAGAGTACTATAAAATTAAATTTAAAGGAAGCTGGTATACGAGATTGTTTGATAAATTTGTATTGCGTACCAATGCTGAACTCGGATTTTTGGGAGCCTACAATGGCGACAGAGGCGTTCCCCCTTTTGAGCGGTTCTTTTTAGGTGGTGATGGACTTGGGGCTTATAGCTTGGATGGCCGAGAGGTAATACAATTGCGTGGATATCCCAACCAGTCATTAAGTGATGTGGACGGAAATACGATTTATAATAAATTTTCGTTAGAATTGAGATATCCAGTAACCTTGGCACAGATGGCATCTATCTATGTGCTTGGTTTCGCGGAGGGAGGAGCAGCTTACAACGGGTTTAGAGAATACAATCCCTTTGAATTAAAACGTTCAGCTGGCGCAGGATTACGTATATTTATGCCCGCATTTGGGCTTTTGGGCATCGATTTTGGTTACGGTTTCGACCCTGTTTTGGGAGGTATCGAGCCAAATGGTTGGCAAACCCACTTTATTATTGGACAACAATTTTAAACTTGGCACGATATTTTCTTAAACTACAACCAATTAATATGAAGACAAATAAAACACTGTTTTTGACCTTTGCCGTTTTGTGCTTCAGCTTTATGGCAACAGCCCAACGTGGCGTTCGCATAGGCTATATAGATATGGAATATATCCTGGAAAGTGTTCCAGAGTACAAAGAGGCATCCATTCAATTGGAGGGAAAAGTACAACGCTGGAAACAGGATATTGACAAAAAACAAAAAGAAGTGGACCAGATGAAGTTAAATCTGGCCAACGAAAGAGTTTTACTAACCTCTGAGCTTATATCGGAACGAGAAGAAGATATTAAAATCAAAGAGGACGAAATGCTAAAATACCAGCAAGATCGATTTGGTCCCAATGGCGATTTGATGATCCAAAAAAGACAGTTGGTCCAACCCATTCAGGACCAAGTCTTCAATATTGTCCAAGAAATTGCCGAGGCTAAAAAATACGATTTTATCTTTGACAAATCTGCCGATATCGTGATGCTCTTTGCAGCCAAAAGAAATGACATCAGCGATTTGGTTTTACGAAGCATAGAACGCGCCGGACGAAGGGTGCAAGTAGAAACCAAGAAAGAAAAACGCGAATTGGAACAACGTGAAAAACTTTCTATGGAAGAAGAAGGCGCTATCTCTGAACGCGAAAAAGCCATTCAAGAGAAACAAGAGGAGCGTGAAAAAATCATGGAAGCCAAAAAATCGGAAAGAGAACAAATGATGGAACAACGCCAAAAAGAACGCGACTCCATCCGCGAAGTAAAGAAAAGAGAGTTTGAAGAACGAAGACAACGTATCATCCAAGAAAGAGAACAACGCAGAGACTCAATCATGCAGGCTAGACAAAACAAAGCCAATCCACCTGCTGGCACTAAAAATGAGGATGATTAAGAAAGATTCAAGCCTATGTATAACCAAACAACAATAGCTTTATTAAATAAATAACACTCAAAATTAAACATACACACAATGAAAAAAATGAAAACAATACTGCTTGCATTGGTGATATTTGCGGGCACTTCAAGCTTTATGAACGCCCAAAGCAAAATTGCCCATATCAACGCCCAGGAATTGATTGAGGCCATGCCAGAATATAAGGCAGCCCAAACGCAATTGGACAAAGTCCAAAAATCCTACGATACCGAAATAAAGGCTATGATGAAGGAACTTGACACTAAAGCCAAACAGTTTGATAGCGAATCCAGCACCAAGACTGATGAGGAAAATCAAAAAAGAGTTGAAGAGCTTCAAAATATGCAAAACAACGTTCAAACATATAGACAACAAGCCCTTCAGGATTTGGAGAAAAAAAGAGCTGATATCTTTAAGCCTATTCTTGAGAAAGCACAATCCACCATTCAAAAGGTTGGAAGGGCACAAGGTTTCCAATATGTTTTGGACTCCACCTTGGGCAGCGGGATTATTCTAGCAGACGGAAAAGACCTTATGGCTGACGTTAAAAAGGATATGGGGATTTAATTCCTCAGAAACAACACTATAAAGACTGCCCGTTCAAGCAACTGGCAGTTTTTTTTTGCTTTATTTTCAATGAATTCCCTACTTTTATGAAATGCTTAAAAACAAACCCATAGGTGTATTTGATTCAGGAGTCGGAGGCTCTTCCATTTGGAAGGAGATACATAAACTGATGCCCTATGAAAACATTATTTATTTAGCCGACAGCAAAAATGCGCCTTACGGAAATAAATCTACAGAAGAAATTACGGCCCTAAGCACTAAAAATACCAAAAAGCTTCTGGAATTGGGCTGCAAAATAATAGTAGTAGCATGTAATACTGCCACCACAAATGCTATCACCAGCTTACGCGAAAATTTTAAAATCCCCATTATAGGCATAGAACCAGCCATTAAACCGGCTGCCTTAAACACCAAATCAAAGAGTATTGGAATCCTAGCCACCAAAGGAACGCTTAGCAGCGCACTTTTTAGTCAAACCAATAGAGAGTTCACAAAGAACATTAGCGTGGTGGAAATCATCGGAGAAGGTCTCGTACCGCTTATTGAAGCAGGGAACTTGGACGGACCTGAAACCATTGCCTTATTGAAAAAACACATTAAACCCATGATAGACGCAAATGTGGATTATGTTGTTTTAGGATGCAGCCATTATCCGTATTTGATCCCCGCTCTCAAAACCATCCTTCCACCTCACGTGGAAATAATAGACTCTGGCGAAGCAGTGGCAAAACAGGCCAAAATCGTACTTCAAAGTTTGAATTTGTTAAGGGAAGAAAACACAAAACCTGAACTTCAATTTTTCACCAATGCAGAACCCGACACATTAATGTTCTTGCTCAGGGAATATTCTGAAAAAATTTCAGTCGAAAAAAGAGAATTTTAAGCGATGGCCCTTGTAAAAGCATTAAGGACCTTCAGGTTTATACCAGCTAGAATACATCACATAATTGTTTGCAATGCGCTCTATCTCCCCTTTAGAAAGTTCAGGACTTATATCTCTTATCTTTTTCGCTGGAATCCCCGCATAAATACTTCCGCTTTCAACTCGGGTATTTTTTGAAACTACGGCGCCGGCGGCAATAATAGCATTGCTTTCCACAATACAGTCGTCCATTACGATACTTCCCATCCCAATCAAAACATTGTCGTGGATTGTACACCCGTGCACAATGGCATTATGGCCTATGGAAACATTGTTGCCAATTGTGGTAGGGGAAGTTTTATAAGTAGCGTGTATTACAGCACCATCCTGCACATTTACCCTATCCCCCATTTTAATAAAATTTACATCACCACGGATCACGGCGTTAAACCATATACTGCATTCACTTCCCATAACCACATCACCAACTATGGTGGCGTTATCCGCTATAAAACAGTCTTCCGGGATATGTGGATGTTTGCCGTTTACTGTTTTTATTATCTTCATCGGAGAATTGTTTTTCAGTTTTTAATTTTTTAGTTTGAAGTAGATTTGCCAAGGCCTGATAAATTCATCCTTCAAGTGAAGAAATAAACCTATCAGGCCCAAACAAAATTTTAAAAATATTGATTCTTAAGCCAGAGAAAAAACATTAATTTATCGCCGGACAGTTACAGTCATAAGGTATTTTTCGCCCTCCCAAAAAGTCATAACCCAGGGTAATCTGATGATATCCCCCGCTTTGATACCTTACGTTGCCCGCTTGATAGGTATAGGTATAAGCGAATAAAAAGTTATTAAAGTTAATTCCCAATACTGGTGTATAGTACTGCAATTTCTGGCCTTTAATCTCTGTCCCGTCCAAGTATTCCGCCCCATCAAAACTTCTCCTATAGGAAAGCCCTCCCCAAAGTTGGCCAAACTCCATGGTTCGATAGGCCTTAAAGTTCACGTCGATGGCCTGTTCTCCAGTCCGTTCGCTCCATTGAAACATAAGTGAAGGCTCATAACTCCAATCGGCACCATATTGCCCGATGGCGTAAGCAGCTGATAAGATGTATTTACGCTGGTTATTGGATTCATATTTTTCAGAATAAATCGACCGGTTTTGAAAGATGATATTCTTTACGGTGAAATGTCCGGAAAAATCCAGAAAGTTATAGGAAACACCCGCATCCACATTAAAGTAGGAAGTACTTTGAATGATACCGGCAATCACAGGATCAAAATCCGTAAGATCAAAATTGGTTTCATCCAATCGCGACTGGGTCAATCCGGCACTAAGCCCAAAGGACAATTGATTGAGATCGGCCTCACTTCTCGAAAACATAATATGGTGGGCATACGTAAGATATCCTCCCGTTTGCGAGTGGTAGCCATTCTTATCGTTATATAAGATTACTCCAACCCCCGATTGCTCTCCAACCCTGGCATTAAAGCTTAGGGTTTGCAGATTGGGGGCATCCTTTTGGTCAAACCATTGCTTGCGGGCCGTCAACCTTACCTGGTTGTGGGCAGCGGCACCGGCCATGGAAGGATGTAGCAGATAATAGTTATCAGAAAAATAGTCTGAATAAATAGGTATGCCATCTTGGGAAAATCCGTATAACGATGATATCAAAAATAGGATAATGGGGATTTGTTTGATGTTCATATCTTCTATTTATCTTTTTAACGTAAAGTGTCCTTTAAATTCTTTGGCCTGTCCACCTTCCGTGTATTCTACGCGGAACCAGTAATCACTCGATGGCATTGGATTGCCACCATAGGTGCCATCCCATCCAGGACCCAATGGACTCAATTGCTTGAGCAGTTTTCCAAAGCGATCGAAAATATAGATTTTCGCGGTCGGATCGCCAGCGGCTATACCAATTATGTTCCAAGTATCGTGGTATCCATCATTGTTGGGTGTGAAATACGGCGGGTAATCAATAACCCCTACTTCAAAGGTTACCGAACCACAACCATACTTATCCTTAATGGTTACAAGATGGTTTCCAGGGGCCACATTCTCAAAAATATTACTGTCTTGGAATGGCCCATTATCCAACGAATACACATAAGTACCTTCGCCTTCGGCAATTACCTCAATAACGTGGTTGCCAGCAAAGGCACCGTTCAGCAAAATGGCTTCATAAGTAAATGGAGGCGATGAAACAGTAACCGTTACCGTAATACTAGCCTCACAATGGGATGCTATTTCGGTATAAGTAACCGTATAATCTCCCCCTTGAAGCGCAATGATAGACGGACCATTTTCTCCAACTATAATAACTCCATTCAATTCCCACTGGAAAGTAAACAAGTTGGGATCCAGTCCTGTATCAATTACCGGTGGCGATGCGCCGCCTTCTTCCTCCCTTATTGGATTGCCATTTTCATCCACACACAAACGGTAATTTCCATCCAAAATAACTTCGGGCAGTTGATCCACCTTAAGAATCATATCGGTCACGGCGTAGCATTTTGGTTCAAAGAGATTATCGTCGTTTGTAACCCGCACATAAATGCGCTGTGGATTGATGATGTTCACATAAGGGAAGGTAATAGCTCCCATTCCAGCTTCTGCTTCTTCCAAAGTTTCGTGGAAGGTGATGCTGTAAATATTTGGATCCTGCCCTCCTAAGATTTCGGCACGTAGGGCAGAAACTTGTTGATTGCTAAGATCGTCCAAATCAAATTCGGCAAAACCATCACTCGGGGGCAGATTATCGCAAATAACGAAGGGTTCGGCTGGAGCAATAGCAATTGCACCTTTCTGCACCATCAAATCGAAGGATTGCATGCCTCCTATATAACAACCGGTATCCATATTCATTATTCCCGTATAAATAGTCTGCGGGTTAATCGGATTATTGTTGGCATCTTTGTTTTGATAAGCCGTCGTATTTACGATAGCTCTGGTTTGATTCTCGGCATCCTCTGGTGTTAGATAGAAAGTTACTTTGAACGGAGGGTGGGGCTGTCCTCCCAAAATCTCATCGACCTTGGTCTCTAAATTGAATGTAGCAATCCCACTATCATCGGGCGCACAACCAATATATGGAGTAACCACCGCAGTGTCATCCGGCACCGGATTTACGATCAACTCCAACTCCACAATTTCGAAACACAATGAATTAGGATTCGTAACCTTCACATAAATAATCTGTGGATTGGACTTGTTTTGATACGATGTGTGCTCAATTACCGGAATAGCATCTTCGTCGTTCACCGCATCGTTATAGCTTTCAAAATAATTGATCGTCCAATTATTTCCATTGAGTATCTGCGTATTTCGGCTGGTGAGGTCGAATAGCTCCACTTCGTCATAAGGCCCAGGAGGAACAATCACATTGTAATCGCATAGCTCAATAGGATCGGGCTCAGCAGGGGTTGGATTGCTCAGCACTTTTATGGTAAGCGTCGTAAACGAAATACAAGCACTGTCACTGTCTTCTACCCGCACATATAACACTTGGGGGTTTATCGCATTTCCATTCTCATCCATATTCACATAAGCGGTATCCGGATCTATGCGATTGGTATTTGAATGCGCATCTTCTTCTGTAAGGAAGTAAGATACCCCTTGGGTCATAACCCCATTGGTGATCTCCCCGTTCTTAACGGTAAGATCGAAGGTAGTGATTCCATCATTTTCCTCCCCAAGATCATCGCAAAGTACCAAGGGCTCAGGATCGATAATCGGCAGACCGCTGTTCACCACTAAATTGAATTGCCCTATTGCGAAGCACTCCGTAAAATTATCGTCCAAGCGCACCCAAATGGTCTGTGGATTAGTGATGTTGGTGTACCTGTCAGGCTCAACGATCCAATTTATACCTGCTATGGCATCAGCCTCGTTAAGGTGATAAGTAAGCGTATAATCTGTTTTTGGCTGGGTGCCATAGATTAAATCTTCCTGTTTTGTAAGATCAAACTCAACAAATCCACTGTCATCACAGTCCACCAAGTCTGGCAAATCCTGTGGCACCACTGGGCTCGGATTCACTATCAGTTCCAGGGTTATAATGGTGAAACAACCTGTTCCCGCTGGAGGAATCCTAAAAGCCGCTCTTACGTAAATGGTTTGCTGATTCAGCACGATATTCTCATAAGGACTGGCCAAGGGGAATAAACCTCTATTGGCATCGAACAAAGTCTCATGATAGGTTATGATCAGATTGGGATCACCTCCTTGAATCTCTATCGTTTTTGAATCCAGATCAAATTGAGCGATTCCATTATTATCCAAATCACAAGCATACAATGGCGTTGGGGCCACAGGTTCCGGATTTGGATTGACAATAATAAAGAAGGTCAAATCGCTTGTACAGGAATTTTGTCCCATCACTTTCACAAAAATTTCCTGTTGTGGACTTATCTCATTTGGATACTCCCGCGGATTCGGAATCGGGATATCATTGTTAAAATCATCTTCATTGGCATAGTAATACACCGCCAAAGTAGGATCGTCTCCTGTAATGACAGAGGTATTTAAGGTCAAGTCGAAGATAGAGATCCCATCGGTAGTGCTTCCACTCTCTTCATCATCACAAAGCTCTAGGTCATTTGCTATTCCGGAGCCTGGGAATCCACCAACTATAATTTCAAAAGGAGTTATTCTCGCACAGGCAGACGGCGCTATGCTTTTCAAGCGAACCCATATAGTTCGGCTAATACTTTCATAATTGTCCGCAGGATCAATGGCATTGGCACCCGCCTCTGCATCGGCTAAACTTATATGATAGGTTATCGGCTCAAAATCATTTGGAACCTGAATCCCGTAAACAGCATCATTTTGAACGGTAAGATCGAAAAAGGCCATTCCGTTGCCATCCTCATCACATTCTGTTATCGATTCCTTAAACCTGCTATCCGGTTTATCGGGCAGCGGTGCTACTATAAGCTCGAGTTCCACAATAGTGAAACAAGGCAGCAATTTGGGAGGCACATTATTTGTGACTCTGGCAAATACTATCTGATTGAAAGGAATAATATTTTGGTATAGACCGACGATTTCAGTTCCAGGAACCCCAGCAATTGCATCCTCCTCGGTTTCGTAATACAAGATGGACATATTGGATTGGCCGGCAAGTATTTCGGCATCGCGAATGGTCAAATCAAAATTATCAACTATTCCATCGTCGTCGTCGTCACAAATAATGATTGGATCCGGATCGAGTTTTGGATCCGGGTTTGGAAACACCGTTAAAGTAACGGTGACATCTGTGGAACATTCAAATTCAGATGACACTCTTCCAATTACCGTTTGAGGCGTTGCTGTGTTTTTGAAAGTCTTTGGTTCAAGAATTGGATCCCCAGATGCCGTAAACCATTGAACGGTGAGGCCAAGAACGCCACCGGTTATTAATATATCATTTTCCGTAAGATCGAATGTAGCGGTTAACGGTCCCCCATCACGAGCTTCATCACATCTCTCCATGGTGAAGGGTCCCAAATTCGGAGGAACGGGATCCACAATCAAGGTCAAGGTAACGATGTCGTAACAGCCTTCAGATCCATAAGGATTTGGAGGGATCATCCCGTTTGCATTCCCCACCACCAATATATAGATGTCCTGCGGGTTGGTAATATTAGTATATGCGCCTGGATTTCCAATGGCCAAAGAAAAATCCGGATCGGTTAAGGCCCTGTCTCCAGCATCTTGGGCATCGGCAAGGTCCACGTAGTAATAAAGGTCGAATCCGTTCGGATCCAAATCACCCAACACCTCATCCCTTACGAGTGTTAAATTGAAAATGGCAATACCGTTTCCATCGATGTCACACAGTCTTAATGGAGCTGCTGGCTCAGTGGCCACCGGCGTGGTATGCACTTCCAATGCAAAGGATAGAATCCTATGACAAATACTTTCCGTGCTTTCTACCCTCACCCATACTCCCCCGGTACCATATTGGGGATCCGTGGGATCGGTAATAGGGTGGTCAAAATACTGTTGGTCGTTTTCATAAATATCAGGCAATGGCAACACATTGTTTTGTGCGTCCAACATAGTCCTGTGATAGCTTACGGTAAGATCGGGATCACCATCGGTGATAAAATCCCTCCAAGCCCCTAGATCGAAATCGGCAAAACCATCGTTATCCGGATCGCACGCAATAATAACTCCCGGTGAAAAAGATTCCGGAGTAGGCAACACGATAATCAGGAAGGAAGTGGTTGCCCTACACCCATTTTCACTAAACACGGTTACAAAAATCCGCTGCCGTGGAATTAATATGTTCTGATACGCCGTGGGATTTGCAATTGGATTGTCGTTCATCTGATCGACAGCCGAGGCGTAGTAAGATATAGTAAGCTTAGGATCGCCAAGTGTAATATTAAGAGTGTTTAAAGTAAGATTGAAGGTTGACAGGCCATCGATATCCGTACTGCCGTTTACCATATCGTCACATTTTTCCAAATCCACAGGTTCTCCGATGGTTGGGAATAGTTCCGTTTCCAGTTCAAAAGGAGTAATTCTGAAACAGCGTGTATTTCTACTTTCCAAGCGGACATATATGGTTATACCTCCCGTGCTGATATAAGCGCCGGGATTTGGAATGGCATTGATTCCCGCAATAGCATCGTTCTCATCCTCATAATATGTGATCGGGAAAAAATTCGCGGGAACTTGGCTCCCGAGAACTCCTTCATCTTGACGGGTCAAATCAAATATTGCTGTGCCATTTCCACTTTCATCACATCCAATAAGAGGGTCTTTGAAAGGATCAACAGGCTTGTCTGGCAGCGCAATCACAATAAGTTCCAGTTCCACTATGGTGAAACATCCAACTTTAGCTGGGGGAACTAGCTTAAATACCCGTGCAAAAACTGTTTGGTTAAAAGGATCCCTGTTTCTATAAGGCATGGTGATTTCTGTGCCGGGAACTCCTGCAACTGCATCATCATAATCTTCGTAATAAAGAACGGTAACATCGGCTTGCCCATCAATTATATCGGCATCGGCCAATGTTAGATCCCAGCCATCAACTATTCCGTCGTCGTCATCGTCACAAAGCTCCAATGGATCTGGGCTTGTGTTTGGAAATGGGTTCGGAAGAACAGTTAAGGTAAGCGTAACCAAAGTTTTACAACCAAATTCTGAAGTCGCTCTTCCAATAATGGTTTGTGGCGTTGCGGTGTTTCTAAAGGCAGTCGGATTTGGAATCGGATCGTTATTGGCTTCATGAGTATAACTCAAAAACCACTCAACGGTAATATTCGGATCACCACCGGTTACCAACACATCACGGGTAGTGAGATCGAAGGTAGCCGTAGGAATACCGCCTTGAGGTTCTTCATCGCAAAGTGCCCACTCAAATGGCCCGCGATCCTCAGGTTTTGGATCTACAATTAACGTAAGTGGTACAATATCATAACATCCTTCCGCAACATTTGGATTTGGCAGAATTACCCCATTGCCATTGCCCACTATAAGGATATAGATTTCCTGTGGATTGGTACTGTTTAAAAAGTTTGTTGGATCTGGGATTGCATCGTCATAGTTAGGATTGGTCAAGGCCCGATTTCCAGCGGCGATTGCATCAGCTTCAAACTCAAAATAATATAAATCGAATCCATCGGGATCCAAAGTTCCCAAAACTTCATCCGCAACCACTGTTAGATCGAAAAAGGCTTTGTCGTTTTCTCCACAAGCACGTAAAGGCTCAGCGGGTGTAGTCCCCACTGGAGAAAAACGTACTTCCAAAGCAAATGGCACTATGGATATACAACTGCCAGTACTACTGGCAACCCTAGCCCAAACCCCTCCCGTTCCATATTCGGGATCGGCCGGATCTGTGATGGGAATATCTAGGTATGGTTGGTCATTCTCATAAGAAGCTGGCAAAGACAACACGCCGTTTTCAGCATCCGTTAGTGTGCCGTGATAGGTTACCAACAGCGTTGGATCGCCCATAGTAATCACGGGGGTTTGCAAAGCGAGCTCAAAAAACGCAAAACCATCGTTATTATCATCGCACATTATCAAGTTCGGCGGATCTGTATCTATGACAGGGGGAATGTCTATTATGATTTCCACATTCTGGGATGAATCAAAACAACGGGCATCATGCCGGTTTTCAAGTCTTATATAAATTGTTTCCCCTGGTATTGGCACAAAATAAGGAACCGGCAAAGGATTGGCTCCCGTGTCGGCATCTGCCTGACTGGTGTGGTAAGTAATATTGTATCTGGAAGAAGGTTCGCCATCAAGCACAAAAGCATTAAAAGTGGTAGGCAAATCTATGGATACGCCTCCATTGCCATCGGAATCGCAAAAGTTCATACTAACGGGGACTAAGCCCGCGATGGCACGACTGAAATAAATTTTGAAATCGGTCAGGTCAAAACAGCTACCGGTATTATCCTCAATCCGCGCATAAATAGTTTGGGGTGAAGGTGGTACAATAATGTGAATTCCTCCAATTATTTCATTTTCATCATTAAAACTATCCTCATAAGTTTGATAATATTTTATGGTGAATTCTGCAGGATCTTGGGTCCCTAGTATATTAGCATTATTATCTTTTAAATCAAAAGTTCCGGCTGTTGTACCATCATCACATTGATAAAGATTATCCGGTGTATTTGCAACTGGTTGTGGTCTAAAAGTTAGTGCAACCGGATTACTCTGCACTCTACAAAGACCATCCACAACCACCACGTGATAAATGCCATCCGTAGTTGCCGCGTAATTAGGATTTGTAGCACCTGGAATGACTACATTATTTCTAAACCACTGAATATCGAAAGGCGGATCGGTAACTCCAGATTCCAAAATAACAGGGATTCCTATACAGGCCGGTCCAGGATCGAGAAGAATCCCCTCTTCGCTCAAATCCACTATTCTTTCATCTTCGTTATTGGTTTCGTCGGTTTCGTTTATAATACCCGTGCCATCGCCAACATCGTCCACAACAGCCTTTAATGTAAAGATTGTTGGTGTTAACGGAGGAATGGTTAATGTAACAGTGCCACTTTCCGAACCCCCAATCGGAATAGCGTTTACTGTTGAGCTCTGCCCAATTAAAATATTATCAGCATAAAAAGCAATAGGCACATCAGGAGGTAGAATCCCAGTACTGTTCACGTTGTAAACGGTATACTCCACATCGATGTTCCCGTTTTCACAGAACACACCTAGATCATCTATTTCAATGGTGGCATCCGGCAGTTCCGAGTTCACACTCGTAATAATGTTGTTCACCATAATCCAATCCTGCCCCGAAGTCAATCGGATGTCAATGGAAGTGTCCCCTGGATTTACAATTCCTTCCAGGTGATAAAAATCCAAATCCATATTATAATTTTGCGCATTCCCTGGAGGGCCAATATATGAATTGGTGCCATTGAAGGCATTGTTCGATGGGTTCAGAGGAGGATCCGAAATTAATATATTATTGATATATAAAGCTTCTTGCACGTCAATGCCTGCATCTCCCTCCCAAGCCAAAAACCCGATCTTTGACAATCGATCAGAACTTACGTCAATATTCGTGAGGGTTATTTCTATGGGATCGGCAAAAACATTAACCCCCATTAACCCATCAAAAAGACTTATTTGGTTTAGCAGCAAGGTTGGATCCTCATAAATAACATATATGGCCCAACCGCCAAAGTTAGTACCGCTTCCTGTACCCTGAGGACCAGAACAATATTGGCTAATAATACCCCCAACATCTAGGCCCGAAAAAGTATAGGTGCCATTCCCTGTAGCTCCAACTAAGTCGGTGATATCCGCATAAGCCCCAAAATATGGAAGACCTCTAAAAGAATGGTTGAAAATTCTTTGAGCTGTGATTGCCGTTCCATTGATATCAACCTCAAAATCCCCGCTCCCAACAGATGCCCAGTAAAGATGGGCAGAAACAAAAGTCTGTCCTGGCGCAAGATTAAGGGTTGCACTGCTTTCGGGTCGCAATTCACACCGTGTATCGAAACCATTCTCTTCATAATTCAATGTATTGCCAAAGGCAGTGAAATCCAAGTGCCCATTAAATTGCTTAAATAACTCAATGGGTTGTCCAAAAATAAAAAGCGGAAAAAGAAATAGGATGGGGAGTAATAGTTTTTTCATAATTGGGTGTTAAGATGCCAAATATATTGATTACAATGATTTTCTTTTTATATTTTCGCAAAAATATCTGCCAAATGTCCGACTTTAACATAGAAATTTCAAAAACTTCCAGTCCTAACATCATAAAATTTGTGGCGAACTCTTTTTTGACTCGGTCCACAAGTTATGAATTTAAAAATATAGATGAGGCGAAAGCGAGTCCTTTGGCCCAAGAACTCTTTTATTTGCCTTTTGTTAAAACGGTTTATATCTCACAAAATTTCATTGCGATAGAGAAGTACAATATAGTAGAATGGAGCGACGTACAAAAGGAAGTTGCCAAATCAATTGAAGACTACCTAAATGCGGGCAAACCCGTGATAACTGAAGCAAATATTCCCAAAAAAGCCCCCGTCGGTATTTATTCGGAAAGCACTCCAAACCCTTCAGTTATGAAATTTGTCGCAAATAAAGCCTTGGTCGATGGCATTTATGAATTTAAAAACATAGACGAAGCAGCTAATTCCCCCTTGGCCCTGGCACTTTTCAATTTTCCATTTGTAAAAGAAGTTTTTATCAGTGAAAACTACATTTCGGTTATGAAATATCAAGTAGTGGAATGGGATGAAATCACAATGGAAATCAGGGAATATATCCGAAAGTTTTTAGAAGACAGCAAATCGGTTTTAAAGGAGGAGATGGCAAGTAATCCCACATCAGACAATACCTCCAATGAAGTTTCACAAGAAATCGAGAAAGACTACTCCGATTTTGAAAAGGAGATAATCTCAATTCTCGATGAATATGTAAAACCTGCAGTAGCACGGGATGGAGGGAATATACTTTTTGATTCCTTCAACGAAAAAACAAAAATGGTAAAAGTAATATTACAAGGCGCCTGCAGTGGTTGTCCGTCTTCCACAATCACCTTGAAAAACGGAATAGAATCTATCTTAAAAGAAATGCTTCACGGGCGAATTAATAGTGTAGAGGCCGTTAATGGTTAAGCTTAATTTTAGGAATAGAATCAATTGGTTTTAACTTAATATTTAGACACTTCCTTTTTAATAATTGTAATTTGTGGCTTATTAATTTTTAAACCACGACAACAATGGCAGTATTAAAAGTAATTGAAATTCTGGCCAGCTCAGAAAAAGGCTGGGAAGATGCAACGCGCAAAGCAGTAAAAGAGGCTTCAAAAACAATCAAAAACATACGTTCCGTTTATATTAAAGAACAAAGTTGTGTGGTTGATGGCGATAACATCACCCATTTTCGAGTAAACGCGAAAATCACCTTCGAAGTCAAGTAATTCTTCGAAATGCATTAAGAAATACGCTTTTGGGGAAATTCAATAGCGTATTTTTGTTTTTTAAGACTTCTTATTATGCGGCCTTTTCACCTTATCTTTATTCTCATCATATTTTCAGGAGGTTGTAATTCATCAAAAAAAGACACTTTGGAAACCCACCCATTCACCAACGATTTAATTCATGAGAGCAGTCCATATTTACTGCAACACGCCCATAATCCCGTAAACTGGAAGCCCTATAACCAGAGTACACTTGAACTGGCAAAAAAGGAAAAAAAGCTGATGATCATAAGTGTAGGATATGCCGCCTGCCACTGGTGTCACGTAATGGAGCACGAGAGTTTTGAGGACACCGAAGTGGCCGCGGTAATGAACAAAAACTTTATCTCGGTAAAAGTTGATAGGGAAGAAAGACCCGATGTGGACCAAATTTATATAAATGCCGTACAACTTATGACCGGCAGCGCGGGGTGGCCCTTAAATGTAATAACCCTCCCAGATGGACGACCGGTTTGGGGCGGAACATATTTTCGCAAAAAAGACTGGATAAACGCCCTAGAGCAAATTCAAGAAATTTACATCCAAGAACCCGAAAAACTCCTGGCCTACGCCAACCGGTTGGAAGAAGGGATTAAAAGCATGGACCTGGTTCATTTGAATACAGAGGATATGGATTTTAAAAAATTCCCAACCGGAGAAATCCTAAAGGAACTATCCAAAAATTTTGACTCTAGAAATGGAGGTTATAAAGGCGCTCCAAAATTCATGATGCCCAATAATTTTGAATTCTTGTTGCGGCAAGCGGTAATTCGCGAGGATGAAGTGCTGTTGGATTACGTAAAACTCACCTTAGACAAAATGGCCTATGGCGGTTTATACGATCAAATAGGCGGCGGTTTTGCGCGCTATAGTGTGGACGAAAAATGGCATATCCCCCATTTTGAGAAAATGCTTTACGACAATGCCCAACTTGTTAGCCTATATAGCAATGCCTATTTGGTTACAAAAAAACCCTATTACAAGGAAATAGTTGAAGAGACTTTGGAGTTTATAAAACGTGAAATGACAAATGCCGAAGGTGGGTTTTATTCCTCTTTGGATGCCGACAGCAAAACCGAAACCGGTCATTTAGAGGAAGGTGCCTTCTACGTATTCACTTTAGAGGAACTCAAAAGATTGTTGAAAGAGGATTTCGATATTTTCAAAACTTATTATAATATCAATAGCTACGGCAAATGGGAAAACGACAATTATGTTCTCATCCGAACAAAAACCGATGCCAAAATTGAAAATGAATTTTCACTTACTGCGGAATCCCTTCAAGATAGAAAGAAAGCTTGGAAAGATCTATTGTTGAAATACCGCAACAAAAGACCAAAACCCAGATTGGATGACAAAACCTTGACATCCTGGAACGCAATGATGTTAAAGGCCTACGTTGACGCTTACAAAGTATTTGGCAAAAAAGAATATTTGGATGCTGCCGTAAAAAACGCAGACTTCCTCTCCAAAAATCTCCTTCAGAAAAGTGGAGCACTCTTTCACACATATAAAGACGGAAAAAGCAGCATTAATGGTTTCTTGGAAGATTACGCCTTCACCATTGAAGCTTTTATAGACTTATATCAAGCTACTTTGGATCAACAATGGTTGGACCGCTCAAAGAAAATGACAGATTATGCCATTGAATATTTCTTTGATTCGGAAAAATGGATGTTTTATTTCACCTCCAAAGAAGACCCGGCCATTGTAACCCGCAACTTCGAATATCGCGACAATGTGGTGCCCGCCTCCAATTCGGTTATGGCCAAAAATCTTTTCGTGCTATCAAAATATTTTGACGGAACTAACTTTGAGGAAATTTCACATCAAATGCTGAAAAACATTTCCCGAGAAATAGCGCAATACCCTAGTGGGTTTTCCAATTGGTTGGATCTAATGACCAATTTTCAACATCCCTTCTATGAAGTTGTAATCGTCGGCAATGAAGTTGATAAAAAACTCAAGGAATTCCACCAACATTATCTACCCAACATAATTATAGCCGGTAGCAAAGACGAAGCATCCGGTCCTTTGTTTGGAAACCGTTATGTGCCCGGTGAAACACTGATATACGTTTGTGTTAATAATGCCTGCAAGCTTCCAGTGGATAATACTCAACTCGCGATTAAATCAATAAATAACTAAAATAATTTTATGGACCAGTTTAAAGACTTGAATATTTACATCGAAACCTACGGACAAAAATTAATCGATTTTCTGCCCAGTTTAATCGGTGCCGCATTATTGTTATTAATCGGAATGTGGTTGATTAGAATGATCAACCGTTTGGTAAACAATTTTTTTGACAAAAAGGATTATGATCCAACTTTAGAAAATTTTATAGCCAGCTTGATCAATTGGGGCTTAAAGATTCTGCTTTTTGTTTTGGTCGTGACCCAACTCGGGGTGGAATCGACATCTCTGGTGGCTATAATAGGCGCCGCAACACTTGCAGTTGGCTTATCACTTCAGGGCTCTCTTGCCAATTTTGCCGGCGGGATCTTGATCTTACTTTTGAAGCCCTTCAAAGTTGGCGATTTCATTAGTGCCCAAGGTATTGATGGTACCGTAAAGGAAATTTCTATCTTCAACACCAAACTCACCACCTTCGGCAACCAAAGAGCTATAATCCCTAACGGAAAATTGAGCAACGACAACATCATCAATTATTCTTCTGAAGGAATCCGCCGCGAAAATTTGACTTTTGGCATAGGTTATGATGATGATGTAAAGCAAGCGAAGGAAATTCTGTTGAATTTGGTGACCGAACAAGAAACAGTATTAAAAACTGAGGACAGGATGCCAACGGTGGCCGTTGCCGAACTAGCAGAAAGTTCTGTGAACCTAACTTTGCGTTACTGGGCGAAAAACGAGGATTTCTGGAATTTGCGATGGTTGATATTGGAGGAAGGAAAAGCGCGATTGGACGCAGCGGGCATATCAATTCCTTATCCTCAAAGAGATATCCATCTTTTTAACCAAGAAAAATAGTCCGGTTTAATTGCAAATCAGTATATTTAAAAAATGTTTAAGAATTAATTTTGAATAAAATGAAAAAAATATTAGCTCTAGGGCTTCTAGCCCTTTCTACAACAGGAGTCTTTGCACAATCCCAAAATAGTCAATACGATATTTATGCTCGAACAATTGATCTCAACCAAAAATCCTTGGCTTTTGGTCTAACCGAGGCAGCATTCGAGGCTATTAAGGACGAAGCTTATGCCAACCCGAACTTTTTAATAGGAAAGATTTTTCAAGAAGATCAGGTTTTAAAAGACAATGTTCCCATGCGCTATAATGCTTATGCGGACGAAATTGAAATTAAGATAAACGAGACAGACCAAGCCTATGGCGCGCTGATCAAGGATCCAGATATTTTTGTGAAGGTGGGTAAGGAAATTTACGTTTTCGTTCCTTTCGAAGGCTCCAATGCAAAAGGAGGATATTTCAGCGTTCTTGCCGATGGCAAAAACTATGGTCTCTACAAAAAGACTACAGCAGTTTTTAGGGAGCCACGAGTGGCCGAAACCTCATATCAAAAAGATACACCTCCTTCTTTTCAAAAGACCGTGATTTATTATTTGGTGAAGGATGGGAAATTTCTTGAAATGCCCAGTAGCAAATCGAGAATCCTCAAAATGATGGACATCAAGAAAAAAGAAATGAACGCTTTCATAAAGACGAATAAAATCGATCTGGGCAATGAAGCAGATTTAATAAAAACGATTACCTATTTTGATTCACTTCTATAGGCGCTATAACCCAGCAATTTTATAAATACGTTTATTATGAAAAAAACAATCCTATTTGTTGCAAGTGTGTTAGTAACCTTCCAAGGTTTTTCCCAAAAAGAATTAAACTCAGTAACGGGAGGTTCTTCGGGTGCGGCCAACAGTAATTATGATATCTTTTTAAGGACCATTGATTTAGACGACAAGGCTATGGCTTTTGGATTGACTGAAGCCGAGTTCAACGCTATAAAAGACGATGCCTATACAAGTCCAAATTTTATGGTAGGAGATATTTATCAAGACGATGAGCTTTTAAAAAGTAACATTCCAATGCGCTATAACGCTTATGCCGATGAGATTGAAATAAAAAATCCTGCTTCTGAAGAGAACTATGGTGCCTTGATAAAAGATCCAAGTATTCACGTTAAAATTGATAATGATAATTATGTGTTCGTAGCCAATGAAGGATCCAAGGAAAAAGAAGGATATTTTAATATTCTTGTAGAAGGGAAAACTTATGATCTTTACAAAAAAACAACGGCTGTTTTTAAGGAAGCACAAAAGGCAAAAACTTCCTATGATCAAGATACCCCTGCAAGGTTTGATAAAACTGTGGAATATTATTTAGTCAAAGACGAGGAATTTATAGAATTGCTTAAAAGAAAAATGAAAGTTCTTCAAGGGTTAGGTTTAGATACCGCGCAAGTGGTCGATTATGTTAAGGAGAATAAGATTGACTTAGAAAAAGAGGCTGATCTTATTAAATTGGTTACCTACTTTGATTCCCTGATGTAACAAAATTATCCCAACATAAATTCCTTTAAATAATAAGGTTCAAAATAAGCGACATTCTCAATGTCGCTTATTTTGTATTTGGCTTCCGCCAATATTCCCATTTCTCTGGAAGATGGATATAGGTTTTCTTTAAAAATAGCATTCTGATGCTTGTGGATTTCTTGAAACTTAGAAGCTCCATCGCCCAAAAAAATGGTCGGTTTTTTGTTTAGAAATTCTCCGAAAGAATCTGCATTTATAATTTCCGCTTTGGTTTCCCTAATTTGATTTTTTTTAGAATTGAATACCGCTGAATATACTTCCATCCGCCTGGCATCGAGTAGAGGAATAATATAACAGTCCTCACACTGTACTTGTTGCGCCAACACTTCTAAGGTGGGAATGGAAATTAAGGGAATGTCTAATGCAAAACAAAGCCCTTTGGCCGCAGAAACCCCAATCCTCAAACCGGTATAGGAACCCGGGCCCTTACTTACGGCAATGGCGTTTAAGTTATTCTTGTTAAAATCAGCTTCCTTTAAAACTTCGTCAATAAAAGGATGCAACTTTTCGGCATGGGAATATTTACTGTCGTTCGCCTCGCGAATCGCAACAATCTCACCATCGATAGACAATGCGACAGAGCAATTGGTGGTAGCAGTCTCAAGACAAAGAATGGCAGCCATTACTTTTCCTTTTTTTCTTTTGAAGGCTTAATCACCTCAACTTTATCGCCTTGCTTCAAGGATTTGGTAACGGTATTGTACGGTCCGGTAATAACAGTTTCACCTTCTTTCAATCCGGAAACTATCTCAATATTGGAATCGTCCTGTATGCCGGTCTTTACAACTCGCAACTTCGCTTCTTCGCCATCCTTGATATAAACAGCCTCAAATTTTTCAGCAACGGTCTTGGGAGATTGGGTAGGAATGGCTGTTTTGGAATCGGTAGTGTCGGTTTTTATAACTATGGCGCTTATCGGCACCCCTATTACATCCTTCTTTTTATTGGTGATTATGTCAACCGTAGCCGTCATCCCTGGACGAAAAGGGGAATAGCTCTCGGGTTTCCCTTCGGTTAAATCCTTATATGATTCCGGAAGAATACTAACTTTCACTTTAAAATTGGTCACTTGATCCGCCGTTAATATAGTTTCGGCACTGTTGGCAATGGCCGTAACAATCCCCTTGAACTCTCGTTTCAAATAAGCATCTACCTCCACTATGGTTGAATCGCCAAGCGCAACTTTTACTATGTCGTTTTCATTTACGTCAACTTCCACCTCCATGTTTTGAAGATTGGCAACACGTACAATTTCCGTTCCCGCCATTTGTGCGGTACCGACCACTCGCTCCCCTAGTTCTACCGACAATTTGGAAATTGTTCCCGCCATTGGCGCATAAATGGTAGTCCTGGAAAGATTGTCCACAGACTGTTTTAGGTTTGCCGAGGCGCTCTGGACACTGTAGTAAGCCGCTTTTGAATTGGCTTTGGCCATATCATAATCGGTGACGGATTTATCCCATTCCGATTTGGAAATCACTCCCTTTTCAAAAAGCAATTTATTTCTGTCGTAATTGAGTTGCGCATTCTTTTCACTTGCCTCCGCCTGCGCCAATTGAGCGCGAACATTCTGCAATCCCGCCTGCGATTGGCTTACGGCAGCTTGGATGAGATCTGGATTTATTTTTACCAACAAATCTCCCTTTTCCACAGTTTGACCCTCCTTAATTGGAAGTTCAATTATTTCACCTGATACTTCGGAGGAAAGCGCAACTTCTATCTCGGGTTGGATTTTTCCGGTGGCAGAAACAGTTTCTATTATGTCGATAGGAGATATTTGGGTTACCTCAACTTCTTTATAGTTGCCTGATTTTCCAAACCAGCCCGCCTTCTTACCAACCACTAGAAAAAGAATAAGCACCACTATTGCAATGGAAACCCATAAGATAGTTTTTTTCTTCATAATTAAAACTTTAATTCACCCGCCGGAACGCCGAAATAGAGCTCCAAGACCTTTAATTTAAAAATATAATCAAACTTAGTTCTATTGACTTCAATTTTGGTATTGTCGAATCGAAGTTTTGACTGGCTAAAATCAAAGGCATTGGTTAGCCCAACATCATATCGGTCCTTAGCGTATTGATATGCCAACTCCTGCGACTCCAATGCCACCACTGAAGCTTCATGGGCCTTCAGTGCGCCTTTGGCGTCCATATAGGCCTGATAGACGTTGGATTCCAAATCCAATTCGGCCTGTTCCAATTGGTATTCTGTGTTTTTAAGATTGATTTTATTGCGTTTCACACTACTGCGTACAGCAAAGCCATTAAAAATAGGCACATTAATTTGAACTCCGTACCCAATTCCATCGTTTAAGTATAACTGCTCGATAAAACCCCGCTCAAGCGGATCGTTGTCGGCATAACGGGTATTGTATCCAAAAAACGCTGAAAGTGTGGGGTAATAATTTCCACGTGAAATTTGAAGATCCTTTTCAGCAAGTTCTACATTTTTCTCGGCAATTTTTACTTCTGCCCGAGTTTCCTTGGCCATCTCTATTATTTCTCCAACATTCCTTTCGCCGATTCCCCCATCTACAATATCGTATTCTTCCTCCGCAATATCAAAATTGGCATAATCCTTTATCAACAGAAGCTGGGCAAGACTTATCAAGGAAATCTGTACCGCATTCTCGGCCACGGCAATTTTTTGTTTCTCATTGGCATCCGTAGCTTTTATTTCCAACAAGTCGCCTCGTGGCAGAACGCCTGCGTCCACCAACTCATTAGTTCTATCCAACTGTTCCAGTGTCACGATATTTTGAGTTTCGGCTACATCCAGATTGGCTTTGTTCAGCAAAACTTGTAAATATGAATTTGCAACTGCCAAAGCAATATCGTCCTTCATCTTGTCCAAGCGATATTGCGCCGCAAGCTGTGAAAGCTTTGAACGCTGCAATTGACGTACATTTTTAAGCCCATCAAAAAGGGTATATCCTACATTTATAGCGCCCGATGCCGATCCAAAAGTTGTGTTCTCAAGTTGGTTGTTGGTTGGATTCAGACTTAAACCCGTGTTTTTTTGCGCATTTGCATTCGCATTCAGACTGGGAAGAAAGTTACCGATAGCCTCAAGTTTATCGGCATCAGTACTTTCCAAGTCGAGTTCACTCTGCTTGATGGAAATATTATTTTCCAAAGCGTGCTGTACACATTCCTGAAGGGTCCATTTTTTGGTTTGAGCCCCTACTGAGAGGGTCAAGCTCAAGAATAAGAATGGGATTATTAGCTTCTTCATATATAGTTTGGATTGCAACATAAGTCTTTCGCTCCGCCATTGCGTTACAAAATTCTTAAAATTATAATTTCTACTTGTTTTTAATTGTGTTTTCTTCAAAAAGGAAAGGACTATGCCATCATGTCCATTCAAAGACTTTTCAAATGAATTATCCCCTGGATGGCGGTGTCGGCGCTTTCAACTGATTCCACACTTTTATACTATCATCCTCGGTCAGGCCATTTTTCACTTCCACATCTATGCCATCACTGATACCCAATTCCAAGTCACGTCGCTCAAATTTTTGATCGCCAACCATGACTTCCACAAAGGGTTTTTGTGTCTTCGGATCATACTGGACCAAGGCTTCTTTTATAGTAAGCACATTTTCAGCTTTTGCAAGAATAATAGAGGCGTTAGCACTTAAACCAGCACGGATAAAGGTTTTGGCGGTGTCTAAATGCTTCATTGTCCCTTTTATTTCAAATTGGATGGCGCCATTTTCATCTACTCCTTTTGGCGCGATATAATCCAACTCGGCATTAAAGGATTTATCGGGAAGGGCACCAACGGTAATTTCCAATGGCAAACCTTCCTTTATTTTCCCTACTTCACTTTCATCTACTTTTCCTTCAAAAATCATTTTGTCAACATCGGCCAAAGTTGCGATGGTGGTTCCATCATTGAAATTGTTTGCTTCTATTACCTGGTTTCCCGTTTTTACAGGAACGTCCAACACCATTCCGGAAACCGTAGCTCGGATTTCAGTATTTGTCGATGCGCCCATCCCACTGGTAGTTCCGGTTCTTACAATATCGTAATTTTGATTTGCAGCGGTAAGGCCCACCTGCTCTTGCTTCAATCTCTGTTGCGATTGGTCAAAAGTCAACTGCGCATTGTCAAATTCATTGGCTGAAATAACTCCTTTTTCAAAAAGCTCTTTTTGCCTGTTATAAATACTTTTTTGGTTTTCGAAAGCAAGACGGGCAGTTTCCACTTGCGTCCTAACATTATTTATATTGCTTTTTGCACTGTTCAAAGAGGAAACATTTGGAACTACTTTCACTTTTGCGATCAAATCTCCAGCTTTTACAATATTTCCGGCCTCGACGAATATTTCGTCTATAATCCCCGAAATGTTTGGCTTTATAAGCACCTCTTCCTTGGGAACAATACTTCCGGTAGCGACGGTTTTCTTCACAATTGAACCCATTACAGGTTTTTCAGTGCTATAAATAATTGGATTCTCCATGTTTTTTGAATAAAGCCAGTACATAGAAGTTATAAACAGTACTGCAATCGTGGCGAGGATAATTATGGTTTTAGTTCGTTTCATCTGATTAAAAGATTCGGTTTCAATTATTTTTATTCGGTTCTTAAAGCTTCAACGGGTTTTACCTTTATGGCATTCTGCGCAGGAATCAAGCCAGCCAATAGCCCAGAAACTATTAAAATGGTCAGTGCTATAAAAACAACACCAATGTTCACTGAGGGGTTTATAAACATCATTTCGCTGGTGTCCATAGTGCTTAGTTGATAGTTAACAACCCAAAGCACCGCCGTTGCCAAAGCTATTCCCGCCATTCCGGAAACAATCGTCAGGAAAATAGATTCCAACAAAATTTGGGTGCGGATGCCCCAAGGCGTTGCCCCCAAAGCACGACGAATCCCAATTTCCTTGGTGCGCTCCTTTACTACAATCAACATAATATTGCTAATCCCAATTATACCTGATAGCAATACTAATATTCCTACAAAATAAGCCACGAAATTGAGCGCGGTAAACAAACCCTGAATCTTGGCGAATTCTTGATAGAGATCAAAATTTCCTACCGCCCTATCATCATTCGGATTAATGGAATGTCGGGTTTTTATAACATCAAAGATTTGTGGTTTAAGCTCGGTAATTGAATATCCATCCTCAGCGGTTATGGCCATCCACCCAACTATATCACCCATATTGAACGCTTGTGAAAAAGCGGTAAAGGGAACGTAGATTTCCTTCTGCATTTCTTCGGGATCGCCATTGTTTCCTTTCTTTTTATAAGTGCCGATCACCATAAAATTGACGCCGTTTATTTTTATATATGATCCAATTACTTCTTCCCCAGGGTCATATAAAGCAGTTTGAACCCCGCTGCCTATAATGGCCACTTTTCGATTTTCCCTGATATCTGAATAATTCACAAACCTGCCCGAGGTTATATCCATGGGCTGCTGTTGAATTATTTCGGGATAATCGCCATAAACGTTGAAGGCTCCAGTTTGCAGACCTCTCACCACGTTATTGCCTCCGCGGAAACCTCCCAATTGGTTTCTGGGGGAAACATAACGAAGTCCCTGTACGTTTTGTTTTATGGCGGGAACGTCATCTGTTTTAAAATTGTATCTACGCCCTTTGGGCAAACCTTTATAAGGTTGTGAAGCCGTTTGCGACCACATAAACATAGAATTGGTTGCCATTCCATTAAAGCCTTGTCTAATACCATTTTCCAAACCATTCCCCGCCGCTAGTAATATAACCAAGATGAATATCCCCCAAAGCACTCCAAAAGCGGTCATAACCGTTCTGAACCAGTTGCTGCTAAGGGCTTCAATGATTTCATCCCAACTGTCCCTGCTAAATATTTTACTCATCGCGCAAAGCATCTATGGGTTTAATATTGGCCGCGCGGTAGGCGGGGAAAAATCCAGCAATAGCTCCCGCAACTACAAGTATAACCACCGTAGTTATTGCCACTGAAAAATCTACGGATGGATTGCTGATATATGCGGTTTCAATAAGGGGCCCGGCAAACTCCAGCAAGGCCATACTAAAAAGTAAACCTATAAATCCCGCAATAGCGGTTACGAAAATTGACTCGTGAAGTATCATTCCTATAATGGACCACGGTTCTGCCCCAATGGCTTTACGAATTCCAATTTCCTTGGTGCGCTCCTTCACAATGATGAGCATAATGTTGCTTACCCCCACAACTCCCGCAATGATGGTACAAATACCAACACCCCAGAAAAACCAACGGATCATATTGTTTAGATCGTAGAATTTCTTTGCGTTTTCCAAGGTATTGTTCACGTTTACCGCTCTCGTATCGGAAGGCGCAATGGCGTGTCGTGTTTTTAGATCGGTTTCCAATTGAGCGGAAAATGCTTCGGAAGCTGCCAGAGCGTCTTCATATCTATCCTGCTTTTGAAGTGTAAACGCTAAGGATCTAAGTTTATCGCGCGCATTATAAACACGTTGGGCGGTTGTTAGCGGGATAAAAATACGCGTTTCTTCACGCTCCCCTCCCGGATCGGTGTAAACCCCAACAACCTTAAATTTTATACCGGCAATATCGATGTATTCGCCAATGGCTTTTTTATCCTTAAACAGATCGAGATATACTTGGTTTCCGATGACAGCAACTTTTTCAAAATTATTTAAGTCACTTTGATTTATATATCTTCCATTTACCAAACTTTCGTTTTCCAAAAATTGGTAATCGCCGTGCACCCCTTCTATCCTGTAACTTCCATTTTCCTTTTGGTAGGTTGTCAATTGTCCCCATCGGCTATAAACGCCGGATTTAAGTTCAATCTGATCTATATTTTTGTTCACCGCCATTTCGTAATCGCGGTTATCCATTTCAATTAAACGCCCCGGGTTCATTCCCTTAAACTCTACCGAAGTAACGTTTGTCCATACACTAATACGGTTGGTGGCGTCATTTTCAAATTCCTTGGCAACTCCGTTGGACATACCTTGGCCCATGGCAAGGAGAATGACCAAGATAAATATCCCAGATGCCACGGAAAGACCCGTTAGAAAAGTCCGCAATTTATTTTTGCGGATGGTTTCGAAAATTTCCTGCCAGCGTTCAAGGTTAAACATAAGTTTCCATTTTCATTTTGGCGCGAACTTGAATTACTGGGGAATCGTCGATAATTATACCATCTCTTAGGTTTACGATGCGCTTGGTCATTCTGGCTATATCCTCCTCGTGGGTTACAATAAGAATGGTTTTTCCTTCATCGTTTATTTCCTGAATGAGTGCCATCACTTCATAAGAGGTTTTTGTGTCCAATGCTCCCGTAGGTTCATCGGCCAATAGTACTTTTGGATCGCTGGCCAACGCGCGGGCGATGGCGACCCGTTGATTCTGCCCCCCGGAAAGCTCACTGGGAAGGTGGGAAGCCCAATCGGCGAGCCCAACTTTTTCTAAATAATGCATAGCTTTTTGGGTGCGGATATTTCTTTTAACGCCTTGATAGTAAAGCGGCATCGCCACATTCTCCAAAGCCGATTTGTAGTTGATCAGGTTAAAGGATTGGAAAATAAATCCCAGAAATCTGTTGCGGTATTGGGCTGCAACTTTTTCATTCAAATTTTTAATAAGAGTGCCGTCCAAGGTATAAGTGCCTTCATCAGCTTCATCTAGAATTCCTAAAATATTGAGCAAAGTGGATTTACCTGAACCCGAAGAGCCCATAATTGAAACCATTTCCCCCTCCGACACATGAAAGTTTATTCCTTTGAGCACATGCAGCGAGTTTTTGCCCATGTGATATGACTTATGAAGGTTTTGGATTTCTATCATTATTAAAATTCAGGTTTACAAAATTTGGGGATTGCTTTTTTAGCAGTGGATTCCTATTCGAAATCAAATCTTTATAGTTCGAACGCTAATAAGACTGAAATTACAGGAAAAAGTTACAGCCTACCTCTTTTAAATTTTGAAAAAAATCAAAGTTCTCCTTGCTGGCGTGCTTTTTTTCTACTTCTATAAATGGCATAGCCTACACCACCAACCAACAGATATGGAAAGACCATAAGATACATAATCCCGTTGTTGATGCCCTTTGCTGCTTTGCCACCTGCCTCATTTTCAAGAACGGCCCTACACATAGCGCACTGGGCTTCAGCTGGGAGAATGGCGATAAAGAAAACAATTAGAAGAAGAAGAATTTTTGTTTTCATTTGTTATTCAATTTCAGTTTTAATCAGTCTCTTCACTTTTTGAAGAGAAATTCTTTTTAATAATAAGGCGAAATCATCAAATAAACAATCACGCCGCTAACGGCCACATACAACCAAAGTGGAAATGTAATGCGCGCAATCTTTCGGTGTTTGTAAAATTGCCCACTAATAGCCCTGACGTAGGTTATCAGCACAAAAGGTATAACGATGATCGACAGTAAGATATGCGTTATCAAGATAAAAAAATATAAATATTTTAGCCAGCCTTCCCCTCCATAAGAAATTGAATCTGAGGTCATGTGATAGGCCATATACATTATTAAGAAAGTGACAGAAAGCCCAATGGCCGTTTTCATCAGGCGCTCGTGGGTTTTTCGATTTCCTTTTCTTATCTGGATTACTGCTGTCACTAATATTACCGCGGTAAGACCATTGATAGTGGCATAAATAGGTGGTAGAAATCCAAGCCGTTCGACGCCTGGGATTCTGATTGTAAACAAAACCGCTACTGCAACGGGAATGGCAATGGATAAAATCCAAATCCAAATAGTATATTTTCTATCCATCTTCCGAAGGGTATTCATAATCCTTTAAAGTAAATGTTTAATATCCTCCTTGAGCATCTGAATATTCTTATCATCCAAACCATCGTAATAAATGATGGGATTTCCTTGATCGTCCTTCCGCGAACGGATATTGCCCTCTTGATCTATTAATGCGAAAAACCCTGAGTGTTCAAAACCGCCATCTTCTTCTCCTCCTTCGCCTACGTAAAGGTTGAAGCCTTCATACGAAAGTTTGAATATTTCGTCCTTATCCCCCGTTAGCAAATGCCATTGAAGTTTGGTGATTCCCTTTTCGCGGGCGTATGCCTTCAAAACTTCAGGGGTATCGTGGGCTGGGTCAATGGTGAATGAGGCAATTCCAACCTTCGGATTTCCAAGAAACTCATTTTGGATTTTAATCATATTCTCCGTCATAATAGGGCAAATAGATGGGCAGGTAGTAAAGAAAAACTCCACCACATAAACCTTCCCTTCAAAATCCTTATTTGAAATGGTCTTCCCATGTTGATCGGTTAGACTGAAAGCTGGCGCCCGTCCAATAGTTTCCAGTTCCGTCTTTGAAACTCGGGCAACAATTTTCGGCACCGCCCATATCCCAAAAATCAAGATGATAAACGAAATACCTATATATGAATAATTCTTTTTCACAGTGAAAAGTGTTTATTGTTTATTGTTTGTGGTTTGTGAGAAAGTAAATTTAGCACATACTTCCAACTTCGTATTTCTAACTTCTAACTTCTAACTTCCAACCTCGTCCTTTAAATCTCCCTATCCGCCTTATACTTCTTCATCGCCCTTCTGTATTCCGCTAGCAGCACTTTTACGTCATCGCTCATTTTATCGTTGATCTCCGCTATATTGCTGGAGTCGAAGCCGTACATGGCTCCTTCTTTATCTTCCTCTCGGCCGCGGAGGTTTCTTTCCTTGTCGATTATAAAAACATAGGGAGATGAAAGCTCTGTATCTAAGGAATAATTGGACTGCAAAGATTGGAAAACCCGATGAATATCTGCCGATGTGCCAAAAGCGAACAGCCATGAATCTGTTGGCGCTATCTCCTGTAATTTGTTCTCAATGTCTTGGGCCTGTTGCTCTGTGCCTTCGGGAAGAAGGATTACAAATTGAAATTCCTTAAAGCCGTGGTTTTTAGTATAAATCTTATGCGCCAGATTATAGGCATACGCGCGATGTTTCTCCAAATCATTTCCAAAAAATCCAAGAACCGTAATTCGATTTTGAAGTTGCACCGACTTTCCCGTAAGAGTAGTAAATCCATCCAACTCAGATACATCATAGGTCAAAATCGGCAAGGGCTTAAAGTAGTTTGTGCTCAACGCAAAAAACACATAAGCCGTAATAGGCAGAATAAAAAGGATGCCGAGAACTATATATTTTTTCATTTGTATGGAACCAAAAGATTGGGTTTCGCAAAAATAGGAGGTTAAAGTCCCTGAAACAACCTTTTTCGAGTTAATTTTGACCAGTTCTATCCATAAAAAAAGCTCTTGCAAAGAGAGCTTCTTTTATTCTAGCTTGTGGAAAAGAAGACCTCATTCAAACTTTAAATAATTTCTTCCCAGAAAAATAAGGGCAAGCGTTAATTTTTAACTAATTCCATCGTGGCCAATAGTGATTTTGGTTAAATTGCGGCAATAATAACCACCATGAACATAGCCATCCTTTCCCGAGGGGAAGCCCTTTATTCCACCCGAAGTCTTTTTATCGCAGGGGAAAAGCGCAACCACAATATGGAAGTTTTGGATCCCTCCTATTGTAATCTCGCCATAGAAAACGGAAATGCAATTCTTTATTTTCAAGGAGAGCGGATGGATAATTTTCACGCTATTATTCCCCGCATCGGCACCTCAAATACCATTTTCGGCACCAATGTGGTACGGCATTTTGAAGCGATGGGCATTTTTACCGTTGTCTCCTCCGAAGGCATTGTCAACAGTCGTGACAAATGGACTTGCTTTCAAATTTTGGCCAAAAACAATATTCCCATTCCGAGAACCTTATATGCTTCCTACTTTGAATTTGAGGAGCAGCTCAAGACTTTTGAGGGCAGACCGCTAATCATCAAACTTTTGGAAGGCACTCACGGAGAAGGCGTCATCCTCACCGAAAGTCCCCAAAACGCACTCGCCACAATTGAAACCCTAAATGCCGCCGGTGTAAAGTTTTTGTTACAGGAATATATAGAGGAAACCAACGGAGCCGATGTGCGGGCCATTGTAGTGGACGGGGTGGTTGTGGCTTCCATGCGGCGCAAATGCAAACTCGGGGATTTTAGAAGCAATCTCCACAGAGGGGGCACCTCGGAAAAAATAGAATTAACCTCGGCTGAAGAAAAAATCGCGATAAAAGCTGCCAAAGCAATGGGACTTGGCTTTTGTGGTGTTGACATTCTTCAATCCAAAAACGGCCCCCTAGTGTTGGAAATCAACAGCACCCCAGGCCTGGAAGGTATAGAATCCACCTCTGGGAGAAATATTTCCAAAAGTGTAATCGGTTTTATTGAAAGAAATTGTAGGAAATAAAGGGAAGACAGGAAAATAAAGAAAGGTGTTTTTTTCATTTCATCCGTCCTGATTTTAAATGTTGGATTTAGAACCATCTCCAAACAAAAAGTCACCTTTCGCACTTCGTATTTTATATTTCATATTTCATTTCTATCTTGCAACCATAAAAATTTCTATTTTGAAAAGAAACATCGGAAGAATTGACAAGGTCGATTTCCCCCAGTTGAATTTATTTGATATCGAAGCAAAAATCGATACCGGAGCCTATACCTCCTCCATTCATTGTAAAAACGTGAAAGTGGAGAACAATTATCTAAAATGCAATTTCTTGGATGAAGAACATCCCAGCTACCACGAAAGGGAAATTGTTTTTGATGAATATGACGTAAAAGTGGTAAAGAGCAGCATCGGAATTGCACAGGCACGCTATAGAATAAAAACGGAAATCGTTCTCTTTGGGAAAACAAGTGAGATTTATTTAACTCTGAGCGATAGGGAGGAGATGCGTTTTCCTGTACTTTTGGGAAGGAATTTTTTGAGCAATAAATTTATGGTCGATATCAACAGGACAAATCTTTCATATAAATTAAAATTAAAAGGAATTAAAGCCGAAGACCAGCAGGCTACAATACCTGAGCGCGACAAAGCGAAAGACTAAGGCAACAGGCGGGAGATTAATTAAAAACCATTGAGGCAAAACAAGCATGAACATTAAAATATTATCTACAAACGCTAATCTCTATTCAACCAAGAGGTTGGTGGAGGCCGCCAAAGACCGAAAACACCACGTAGAGGTGATAAACCATATTAAATGCGATATCGTTATTGAAAAGAAAAATCCGGTAATCTATTATAACGGCCACAAGATTGAGAACACCGACGCTGTCATTCCGAGAATCGGGGCCTCAGTAACCTTTTACGGCACTGCAGTAGTGCGCCAGTTTGAGATGATGCGGGTGTTTACCACCACCGAATCTCAGGCCTTGGTGCGCTCTCGGGACAAGTTGCGGAGTTTGCAAGTGCTTTCCCGCGCTGGATTGGGACTTCCAAAAACGGTTTTTACCAATTACTCCAAAAACATAAAGGAAATTTTGAGCCAAGCTGGGGGGGCACCGGTCATTATCAAATTATTGGAGGGCACCCAAGGCATAGGCGTAATCTTGGCCGAAACCAGCCAAGCTGCGGAATCTGTGATAGAAGCTTTTAACAACCTACAGGCCCGGGTTATTGTACAAGAATTCATCAAAGAAGCCAAGGGAGCCGATATCCGCGCCTTTATTGTTGATGGACAAGTGGTCGGCGCTATGAAGAGACAGGCAAAAGATGGGGAATTCCGCTCCAACCTACATCGTGGGGGCATAGCTACTGTCATTAAACTCACGGATGAGGAAGAAACGGCTGCTCTTAAAGCAGCCAAAGCATTGGGCTTAGGGATTGCGGGGGTCGATATGCTGCAGTCCGATCGTGGGCCGCTTATTCTGGAAGTGAATTCTTCCCCAGGATTGGAAGGTATTGAAGCCGCTACTGGCAAGGATATTGCGAACTCTATCATTAAATATATTGAACGCAACGTTTAAAAATGGCCAAAAAAGAAGAACGCGATATAGTAATATTGAGTGAACGGATTGCTCTAGGTGAGAGCCGAACGGTAGATTTCAGCATTGCAAAACTCTATACTTCTACCAAGGTTGAAATTCCTATTATTATCGAACGCTCAAAAAATCCTGGACCCACGGTGCTTATTACTGCTGCTCTCCACGGGGACGAGATAAACGGCGTGGAGATAGTGCGACAGTTGATAGCGCGAAAACTGAACAAACCAAAACGGGGAACAATTATGTGCATCCCTATTTTGAACGTCTTTGGATTCTTAAATGGGGATCGACATTTTCCAGATGGTCGTGATCTCAACAGGGTTTTCCCTGGAACAAAATCCGGTTCCTTGGCAAGTCGGGTAGCATTTCAATTTACAAAAAAAGTGTTGCCCCATGCAGATTATTGCCTAGACTTCCATACTGGAGGTGCCAGCCGTTTTAATGCGGCACAGGTACGCATAAGACCAGGAGATGAAAAATTGTTGGAACTGGCAAAGATCTTTAATGCCCCTTTTACAATCTATTCCAATACCATTGAGAAATCCTATAGGAATACCTGTTTAAAAATGGGGATTCCCACGCTGCTTTTCGAGGGTGGAAAAAGCCGGGAAAGCAATAAACATATAGTAAAGGAAGGAGTGGACGGCATCTTGCGATTCTTGGATCATTTAGACATGCTCGGCCCTAAGATCGTCGCTCCCCAAGCGCATTCCAAAACTGTTATCATTGAAAAAAGCAAATGGATCCGGGCCCATAGAAGCGGTTTACTGCACGTAAAGATTGATTGTAACAAACACGTAGAAAAAGGAGAGTTTCTAGCCACAATTACCGATCCATACGGAAAAATGCGCTTTAAGGTTCTTTCTCCCAATGAAGGATATATCATAAATATAAACCAATCGCCCATCGTAAACCAAGGGGATGCCATCTTTCATATCTCTACCTCCAATACCTCTAACGTGGAGGAAGAAGAAATGGAGGATTAAAGCATTTAGCTAACTTTTCCCAAAATACATAATCATGGCTAAAAAGTCCGCACTGAGAATAAAATACAGAAAACTCCGGGAGGAATTATCGCAAGATTCGGTACATGAATTGAGCTTGAAAATTGCCAACCAAGCATTAAAGCTGCCGATTTGGAACAAAACCTATTATCATCTCTTTCTTAGTATTGCTTCAAAAAAGGAAGTGAACACCGATTATCTTTTAAATATTCTACAAGGCAAGGATAAGAGTGTGGTTATTTCAAAAGCAGAATTTTCAACAGGGGAAATGAAGAATTTTCTCTTACAGGAAAATACTGTCATAAAAACCTCAGCTTATGGTATTCCAGAACCAGTTTCAGGCATAGAGATAACAGCAGATAATTTGGAAGTGGTATTTGTGCCCTTGCTGGCTTTCGATTTAAATGGACATCGAGTGGGATACGGCAAAGGTTTCTACGATAGATTTTTAGGAAAGTGCAAACCGGGAACCATCTTCGTGGGGCTTTCATTTTTTGAACCCGAAGAAAGGATAATCTCCGAATCCTTGGATGTACCGCTACACTATTGTATTACCCCCAATAAAATTTTCGAATTTCCACTAGGCGAGTAGTGCAGTTTTTATTCGGCAATGTCTTTCTTTGGAAATGCTTTTTTGTTGAAGAGCAACAAAATCGCCACCCCTATACTGATGGAAGAATCGGCAATATTAAACACGGGATCAAAGAAAGTAAAATATTCGCCTCCCCAAAATGGGACCCAATGGGGCAAGGTGCCTTGGTACAAAGGGAAATAAAGCATATCCACTACCTTTCCGTGAAACAAGGTGCCATAACCTCCGCCGGGCGGAAAAAGAGTGGCCACTTGGCGATGGCTGTCGTCAAAGATAATCCCATAAAAAACGGAGTCGATTATATTGCCCAATGCCCCCGCAAAAATCAAGGAAATACATAGTATCAAGACCTTTGGAGAGTGACGTTTCACCGAATCCCACAGCCAGTAGCCAATTCCGCCAATGGCTACTATCCTGAAAAGGGTGAGAATCAGTTTTCCATAAGTCCCAGGAATTTTCGCCCCCCAAGCCATGCCCTCGTTTTCTACAAAAAGAATCCTAAACCACTCAAAAACAGGAACTTCTTCTCCTAAAACGAAATTGGTCTTGATATAAATTTTTGAGATTTGATCAATCAACAAAATCAGAACAATGATCGCTGTGGCTTTTTTTAAGGTCATATTTCTCTCCCGTGGAGACGGGGAATCCGGTTTAGTTCAATTTAGTTCTTAAGAATCCGAAAGGGCTAAAATACAAGACTAAAGCCTCCCAGAATGCCTTGGCTCCTCTACTAAATTTCAAACGAGAGCCGGGCAAAAATAGGAATATTATTTGATTTTGAGCAAGAAAATGCCACGATCAACTTTCTTATATCGAATAAAAAATGGAAGGCAAACACAACTCCCTATCCTACCGATATGTTCAATAAAAAACAAGCCCCATCCTAAGACGAGGCTGTATTATAAGTCGCAAATCCTCCTCTTATGGAGGATTTGCGGCCATATTATTATTTCTGTAGATTCTTGGCTTCAATGCTCAAGGTTGCGTGGGGAACGAGCTTTAGCCGCTCCTTGTTGATCAATTTGCCCGTTACCCGGCAAACACCATAAGTTTTATTTTCAATACGGACCAAGGCGTTCTTTAGGTCACGGATAAATTTCTCCTGCCGGATGGCCAGTTGCGAGTTGGCTTCCTTGCTCATCACCTCACTGCCTTCGTCGAAAGCCTTAAAGGTGGGCGAAGTATCGTCCGTACCGTTGTTGAGGTCATTTTTATAGGAGCTTTGAATAAGTTCCAATTGCTCCGTAGCCTTCTTTATTTTTTCGTTAATTAGAGTTCTGAATTCTTCCAGTTCGGCATCTGTATATCTAGTTCTTTCTGTTTCAGTCATGATTAATGTTTTTTAATGCTTAAACGCGTTTCAATGTCATCGAATACAATTTCCGTTCCATTGCTAATTTGAGGTTGAAATTGCAAAACCTCCGTTAATGTTTCTTCTTTTATATAGTTCAGGTTTTGCTCTACAGCTAACCTGATTTTTTCGTTCTCCTGAATGGTGAGCTCCACTTTATCGGTAACTTCAAATCCGCTGTCCTTTCTCAGATTTTGTATCCTGTTTACCAGTTCTCGGGCTATGCCTTCATTGCGCAACTCTGGGGTAATGGTAAGATCAAGGGCCACTGTAACCCCGTCGGCATTTGCCACTAACCAGCCTTCTATATCCTGGGAACTTATTATGACGTCAGCGAGAGCCAAAATAGTGCTTTTTTCGTTAATAGAAACTGATATATGTCCTTCTTTTTCAAGGATGCCGATTTGTTTTTGATCAAAACTTGAAATAACTTCGGCAACTGCCTTCATATCCTTTCCAAATCGTGGGCCCAAAACCTTGAAATCCGGTTTTATCTGCTTTACCAATATACCGGAGCCTTCGTCGATCAATTCAATTTCCTTAACGTTTACCTCACTTTTTATAAGATCGGAAACGGCTAAGATTTCTTCTCTTTCAGAAGCTTCCAATACCGGGATCATTATTTTTTGGAGCGGTTGGCGCACTTTTATCTTTTCCTTCTGACGCAAGGAAAGCACCAAAGAGGATATTGTTTGCGCTTTTTGCATCTTATGCTCCAGTTTCTTATCAATGAACGAGGGGTCAGCCTTCGGAAAATCGGTTAAATGTACTGAATCCTTCCTGTCCTTGCCGCTGCCCGTGGACAAATCCAAATACAGTCTTTCCATAAAAAATGGAGCGACCGGAGCAGCGAGCTTTGCAACGGTTTCCAGACAAGTGTAAAGCGTCTGATAGGCCGAAATCTTATCTTGGTTTTGTATCTTCCCGTCAATTTGAGGGGCGGGTCTCCAATATCTTCTTCTGCTCAGGCGTACAAACCAATTGCTCAAATTTTCCTGCACAAATTCTGAAATAGCGCGGGTAGCTTTTGTGGGCTCATAATCGGCATAGTATTCATCCACTTTTTGAATGAGGCTATGCAGTTCTGAAAGTATCCATCGGTCTATTTCAGGGCGTTTTTCCAATGGCTGGTCCTGCTCAAGATACTCAAATTTATCGAGATTGGCGTACAGACTGAAAAAGCTATAGGTGTTGTAAAGTGTTCCGAAGAACTTGTTGCGTACCTCCGATATGCCGTCTTGGTCAAATTTTAGATTGTCCCAAGGGTTGGCATTGCTTATCATATACCATCTGGTGGCATCGGGGCCATAAACATTCAGGGTTTCAAAAGGATCTACAGCATTGCCCAAGCGTTTGCTCATTTTCTGGCCGTTCTTGTCCAGAACTAGGCCGTTGGAGACCACATTTTTATAGGCCACATCATCAAAAATCATAGTAGCTATGGCGTGGAGGGTATAAAACCAGCCTCGGGTTTGATCCACTCCTTCGGCTATAAAATCGGCTTTGCGCCACGTGTTATCGACCTTTTCCTTGTTTTCAAAAGGGTAATGCCACTGCGCATAAGGCATACTGCCACTATCGAACCAAACATCGATTAAATCGGTTTCGCGCTTCATGGGTTTTCCGTTGGATGAAACTAGGACTATTTCATCAACTATGTTTTTATGAATATCTACCTGGGCATAATTTTTCTCGGAAAAATCGCCTGGCTTGAAACCTTCAAAAATATTGTGCGGCATAAGTCCTGCGGCTACGGATTTGTTCATTTCAGCCATCAATTCTTTTAAGGAGCCAATGATAATTTCTTCTTTTCCATCTTCGGTTCGCCATATAGGCAAAGGAATGCCCCAATAACGGGAACGCGATAGGTTCCAGTCGTTGGCATTGGCGAGCCAGTTGCCAAAACGGCCTTCGCCAGTGGCTTTGGGTTTCCAATTAATTTTCTTGTTCAGCTCGAACATTCTATCGCGAAACTCTGTAACTTTTATAAACCATGAATCCAGGGGGTAGTAAAGAACGGGTTTGTCCGTGCGCCAGCAATTAGGGTAGCTGTGGGTATATTTCTCAACCTTAAAGGCCTGGTTGTCGGTTTTAAGCTTAATGGCAATCTCCACGTCCACTGATCTTTCTGGAGCTGTGCCATCATCATAATATTCGTTCTTGACGTATTTGCCCGCAAGTTCCTTCATTTCTGGGCGGAACTTTCCTTGTAGATCCACCAAGGGCACCAAATTTCCGCTTTCGTCCTTGACCAACATTGGCGGTACCTCCGGCACGGCTTCCTTTGCCACTTTGGCGTCATCGGCTCCAAAGGTGGGAGCGGTGTGAACGATGCCCGTACCATCTTCGGTAGTCACGAAATCCCCGGCAATAATTCTAAAAGCATTTTCAGGATTCTCAAAAGGCAGGGCATAATCCAACAATTGTTCATAGCGGATACCTACTAAATCTGCACCTTTAAACTCTTTGGCTATATAGTAGGGAATCAACTTATCGCCTTGTTTAAACGCTTTTAATGATTCCTCATTGGGTTTTTCTTCGTATTTACCGGCGAACTGGTTAGCCACCAAATTTTTCGCCAAGACCACGTTTATAGCCTGAAAAGTGTATTGGTTAAAGGTTTTCACCAAGACGTAATCAATCTTCGGGCCCACGGTAAGGGCGGTATTACTAGGTAAGGTCCAAGGGGTGGTAGTCCAAGCCAGAAACCAGATATCGTTTGATTCTTCCGCAAGAAAATCGGGCAAGGTTTGCGCCATGGCTTTAAACTGAGCCACCACCGTTGTGTCTGTGATATCCTGATAAGTGCCGGGCTGGTTGAGTTCATGCGAGCTCAAGCCGGTTCCCGCTTTTGGGGAATAGGGCTGTATGGTATAGCCCTTATACATCAACTTTTTATTGTATATCTCTTTTAGCAACCACCAAACTGTCTCCATATATTTGGGATCGTAAGTAACATAAGGGTTTTTCATATCTACCCAGTAGCCCACTTTTTCGGTAAGACTGTTCCATACATCGGTATAGCGCATCACGGCTTTTTTGCAAGCTTCGTTATACGCTTCAACAGTTATCTTTTTGCCGATGTCTTCCTTTGTGATGCCCAGTTCCTTTTCCACGCCCAATTCTATGGGCAGGCCGTGGGTATCCCAGCCGGCTTTTCTATCCACTCTAAAACCCTTTTGGGTTTTATAGCGGCAGAAGATATCCTTGATGGCACGTGCCATAACATGGTGGATACCTGGCAGCCCGTTAGCGGATGGGGGGCCTTCAAAAAACACAAAAGGCGGTGCGCCATCCCGAATGGAAATACTTTGCTCAAAAATATTTTCCTTTTTCCAAAAATCGAGTATTTCCTCTGCCACTTTGGGAAGGTCCAAACCTTTGTATTCTTTGAATTTTTTGCTCATAAGATGCGCGATTGCAATAACATCCATCCCTTTTGGGCGGACAGGGTGCAAAAGTAAGGAATTTTGGAGAAATGTGAACGGAATACTGGAGATTCGCAGTTCGGGAAAAATATTATTAAAGTAATGGGAACAGGAGTGCTACGAGCAAACAAAACCCTTATAAACTTTTATATAAATATTTGTGATATTTCGATCCCAGTCAAGGCAATGTAAGCTCCCAATTACTTAGGATCCTTATGTTTCTCATACATAGCACCAAAATGGGATTGGATAAACATTTTGAATGGGATTTCTTCTTGTTTGATAAACCCTTTATCTTTCAATTTTCCCTCCGAAACCAAATCTACAACTGCAGATATACTGCAAGCGGTGGTCCAACTTATCGCGCGCCAATCTTTTTTGTCCAACGTAATTTTGCGATAGGATTCGGAAAATTCTTTTCTTCTCAATTGACCGTTCATTACACCCTCAACAGCCGCGTAAACCAAAACGATATCCTCATCGACCAAGGGCAAGGCATTGTTTAAAATCTCCTTTGCCAGTTTCCTGTCGTTTTTCAAGAGGAGATCGTAAAGCAATAATTTCATTCCGTCTCTATGTCCGGGATATCTTATAGTTTTATAATTCAAAGCTTCCACTTTACCTTCCAAAGTTTCACACATAGTTCCCAATCCGCCAGAAGTTAAAAACGCTTCATATTGACGCCCATTTATATTGATTGATTCTACATCGTCCAACGAACTACGCATTTTTCGCTCGCCATTGTGGATCACCTCCGCATCGTTCAGATATTCGTTGATAACCCCCTCAGCACTCCAGGTAAAACTGTAGCCCAATTGCCCCATGGGATGTAGTGGCAAGGCGCCAACTCTTAATTTTACTGATCGAATTTCAGAAAACTGCCCGTATAATCCTGCACCGAGAATTCCAATAAAGCCAGGGGCCAAACCACATTGTGGGGCCAATACCGAGTTGCTGTTAGGGGCCATTTTCTGAATAGCGTGCAAGGTAGAAATATCCTCGGTCAAATCGAAATAATGAACCCCCAGGTTCACAGCTGTTTCGGCTATTCTAATATTGAGAAAATAAGGCAGACAAGAAACAACAGCATCTTTATCTTTTAAGAATTCTCGAATGCTTTTGTCGTTGGAAACATCTCCTTTCAAAATATTAAAAGGAAATTTTTCTTTAGCCTCAGCTTGATCCATTCCTTCTACTTCATACTTTGCACTCAACAAAGTCGCAACAAGACTGCCTACTTTACCAAGGCCTAAAACACCTATTTTTTTAATCATTACATCTGTTTTTTAATAGGGAGGAAAGTTACCTTTTTTATGGTAAATAATCCAAAAGAAATTGAATTGTTAATGCTTTTTTATATAATAGTAGGGTCAGCAAATGACTGTTTTTAACGGAATTAAGGCTTCTTAGAAGCAACTTCCGCATATTAACCCCGATTACACTTTTGCCCGTCTCTCCTCATCTTTTTTGCGCCTTTCTTTCTGCTGGGCATCCACTACGGCCACGGCAGCCATATTGACGATTTCCTCCACACTGGCTCCCATTTGGAGAATATGGACAGGTTTAGCCATTCCCAACATAATAGGGCCTATGGATTCTGTGTTGTTGAGTTCTTTGAGCAATTTATAATTGCTATTGGCAGAGTCGAGATTTGGGAAAATTAGTGCGTTTACTTTTTTGCCCGCCAATTTTGAAAAGGGAAATTTTTCCTGGAGCATTTCTTGGTTAAGTGCGAAGTCAGCCTGCAATTCGCCATCGAGAATCATATCGGGATTGCTTTTATGGAGCATATCCACAGCTTCCCGCACCTTAGTGGCGCGCGGATCCTTGGAGGAACCGAAATTGGCGTAGGAAATCATAGCAATTACTGGCTGAAGACCAAACATCTTCATAGTGTGATTGGTCATTTGCGCAATTTTTACGAGTTCCTTGGCAGTAGGATCTATGTTGATGGAGGTATCTGAAATAAATAGGGGTCCACGTTTCGTGAGCATCAGGTTGGTAGTGGCTACCTTGCTTACACCCTCAAATCTTCCGATGGTCTCGAATACAGGGATTACTACGGAAGGGTAGGATCTTGCATAGCCTGAAATCATGGCATCCACATCGCCTTCACTCAGCATCATCCCAGCAAAATAATTGCGTTCGGTAATAAGCTTTTCAGCTGTGTAGAGCGTCATTCCTTTGCGTTTGCGTTTTTCCCATAATCTTTGGGCATAATGTTGACGCTTGTCCAGACTTTCTTCACTTTTGGAATCGATTATTTCAAGATCGCCTTCAAAATCGATTTGCTGCATGAGGTCGAGGATGACTTCTTTTCGTCCTAACAATACCGGGATTCCAATGCCTTCTTCATAAACAATTTGGGCGGCCTTCAATACATCCAAATGGTCCGCCTCTGCAAAAACAATTCGCTTTGGATTCAATTTAGCGCGGTTAAGCAACAAACGGATAATCTTATTATCGCCGCCCATGCGCTCATAAAGCTCATCCTGATATTTTTCCCAATCGGTTATTTCCGTAGTGGCAACCCCACTCTCCATGGCAGCTTTTGCAACTGCTGGGGGAACGGTGGCAATGAGTCGCGGATCAAAAGGCTTGGGAATGATATAATCTTTTCCAAAGGTAAGCTTGGTCTCGCCATAAGCTATGTTAACCTGCTCCGGTACGGGTTCTCTAGCAAGTTCCGCCAAAGCTTTTACGGCTGCCATTTTCATGGCTTCGTTTATTTTA
Source organism: Aequorivita sp. (assembly GCA_049646885.1). Taxonomy (GTDB): domain Bacteria; phylum Bacteroidota; class Bacteroidia; order Flavobacteriales; family Flavobacteriaceae; genus Aequorivita. Next base: position 113,317 of record JBARWQ010000016.1, read on the forward strand.
GTGGCACGTACATCCAGGGCCCCACGGAAGATATAAGGGAAACCGAGGACATTATTTACTTGGTTGGGATGATCGCTGCGGCCCGTGGCCATTATAATATCATCTCTGGTTTTTATAGCAAGGTCGTATTCAATCTCGGGATCGGGATTCGCCATGGCGAAAACAATAGGATTGGCCGCCATACTCAACAGCATTTGGGGCGATACGATGTCACGTACGGAGAGACCGACGAACACATCGGCATCTTTTATTGCTTCATCTAGGGTGTCAATTTTTCTATGGGTGGCAAACTCGGCTTTTTCTTCCGAAAGATTATCGCGATCATCTCGAATCACGCCTTTGCTGTCCAACATGACAATATTTTCGCCTTTGGCGCCACATGCTTTGTAAAGCTTGGTACAAGAAACTGCGGCAGCACCCGCACCACTGATCACGATTTTTACTTCGTCCATCTTTTTTCCAGATAATTCCACGGCATTTAGAAGGGCGGCGGCTGAAATGATGGCCGTGCCGTGCTGGTCGTCGTGCATTACGGGAATGTCCAGTTCTTCTTTAAGTCTTCTCTCAATTTCGAAGGCTTCAGGAGCTTTGATATCCTCAAGGTTAATTCCACCAAAAGTCGGGGCAATGTTTTTTACTGTAGCTATAAATTCCTCGATATTCTCTGTACCTACCTCAATATCAAAAACATCGATATCGGCAAAAATCTTAAAGAGCAGAGCTTTTCCTTCCATTACCGGCTTCGAGGCTTCGGGGCCGATATTGCCCAGACCCAAAACTGCGGTTCCATTGGAGATTACGGCTACCAGATTTCCTTTGTTGGTATATTTGTAAACGTTGGCAACATTTTTTTCGATTTCTAAACAAGGTTCGGCCACTCCCGGGGAGTATGCCAAGGAGAGATCGCGTTGCGTAGCGTATTTTTTAGTGGGAACTACCTGGATTTTTCCGGGACGAGGTTTGGCGTGATACAATAAGGCTTCTCGACGTTTGCTTTGTTTGCTCATATTTTTACTACATTTAATAAAAAATCCTGCGGCGGAAATAGCCAGCGGTGTGAAAACCAAAGATACGGGTTTTGTCACTTCTTTTAAATCGATCCTTTTAAAAATTGCAGGAATAATGTCCTCGGCTTTAAAATCCTTGTCGAGAACCTAAAAAAGGAAAAATTGAACTTGAAACACAGTTTATTAATTTTGGTTCTAAGTATTTTGTGCCTCCCCTTATGGGCGCAAGACACCAAGATTTTGCAGGATAGTACCCAGGTTTACAAAAAGATTGAGACATATTCTGAGAAGAACAAATTCACCAAAACACTTCATCGATTGATTTTTCGGCCTACTGTAGGTAAACATAGGAAGAGCACCGAACAATCGAGAAAGAAAAACTATGATCGCTTTGAAGGCAAGATTATTCGAAATATCATTATAGAAACTCTGGATCCTTTCGGATTTTCTGTTGCCGATACTAGTCAGACCGCCCACAGTTGGCTGGAAAAAACAGGAAATAAAATCCATATCAAATCAAAAGAACTCGCTATTTACAATTATTTATTGCTCAGGGAAAACGCTGTTTTGGACACCTTGCTACTAGCAGAATCCGCAAGATTATTGCGGGCCCAGAATTTTATACGCGAAGTGGATATTTCACCACATTTTGTTTCCGAAGCGAAGGATTCGGTGGATATTATAATTAGGTCTCTGGACTCGTGGAGTTTAATTCCCAAGGGATCACTCTCTAGCTCGAAAACAAAACTCAGCTTGAGGGAACGCAATTTTTTAGGATTGGGGCACGAATTTAAAGTTGGCTATGGCAAGCGCTATGGAGATGGAGATGATTCCTTTGAAGGCACCTACACTGTTCCGAATTTTAAAAACACCTTTATAAGTGCTACTGGCAGTTATGTGATTGATTTTGATAACCATTATGAAAAACTTATATCTGTAGATCGGCCGTTCTACTCGCCTTACACTCGGTGGGCAGGAGGAATATTTTTGGGAGAGCAGTTTTTGGAAAGAGCTTTGCCCAACGATACCTTGGCCTTGGTAAACCAGGATTTTATATTTGTAGCCCAGGATTATTGGGCAGGACATTCCTTCAGACTGTTCCCTGGAAATTCCGAACGGGAACGTTCCACCAACCTTATAACAAGTGCAAGAATATTATTGGTAGATTACAGGGCAGCACCTACTATTGAGTACGACAGTATAGGGTTCTTTTCAGATGAGCGATTTTACTTGGCCACTATTGGTGTTTCGTCTCGTCAGTTTATAGAGGATAACTATATTTTTAGGGATGGAATTACAGAAGACGTACCAGTAGGAACTGTGTATTCCATAACTGGAGGGATGCAAAATAAGAATCACAAAAACCGCTTGTATTTAGGGGGAAAAGCATCTTATGGAAACTATTTTAGATTGGGATTTTTAAGTCTGGATTTTGAAATGGGAAGTTTTTTTGATGGGTCGGTTTCGGAACAGACCGCTTTTAGTTTTCAAGTAAATTATTTTTCCCGATTGTTGAAATTGAATAATAAATGGAGGATGCGACAGTTTATCAAACCTCAATTCACCATTGGCATCAACCGTTTGGATTCATTTGCGGATAGGCTGAGCCTGAATGAAAATGCGCCTTTTAATGGAGTGTATGGCAGCCTTTATATGGAGCCCAGCAATGGAAAGATCCAAGGTTTTGACAGTGAAATGGTCGGCACTCAAAAGTATGTACTCGCACTGCAGACCCAATTTTACTCTCCTTGGGAGGTTTTAGGGTTTCGGTTCAATCCCTATGCAAACATAACGGCTGGCATGCTCACTAATGGGCCCGAAAGTTTTGCCAACAATAAAGTGTATTCTTCCTTTAGCGTGGGCTGCATTATACGGAATGATTATATGGTCTTTAGCGCCTTTCAACTTTCTTTTACCTATTATCCACAAATGCCCGGCCAAGGAAATAATATTTTAAAAACCAATGTTTTTGAAACTGACGATTTTGGATTTCAAGATTTTCAAATTGGAAAACCAAGACCCATTTCGTATAAATAAAGTGTGATTCAATTCTTTTAAAAAGAAAAATTGGAAATGATTTTATTCCGGTCTTAAAAATTCGATATTCCTTTTTAATCCAGAAAACTTGGTACGCTTTACTGCGCTTTTGCGAAAAAGATTTTGAAAGACCTCTTCAGTTATTTCTTCCCAATCCTTTTTCGACATAGAAAGCAATTCGGGATGGGGATTGAAAAGGGGTTCGCTATGGACCTTACTAAATCGATTCCAGGGACAAACGTCTTGACAAATATCACATCCGAACATCCAGTCCTCAAATTTCCCTTTAACTGAATTAGGGATTTCATTTTTCAATTCAATGGTAAAATATGAAATACATTTGCTGCCATCCACTACTCTATCGGCCACGATGGCATTGGTTGGACAAGCGTCAATGCAAGCGGTACAGCTACCGCAGTGGTCGGTAACCGGGCTGTCGTATTCCAATTCCACATCTAGAATCAACTCGGCGATAAAATAGAAAGATCCAAGTTGTTTGGTAAGTAGGTTACTGTGCTTCCCGATCCAGCCCAAACCACTCCTTGCGGCCCAAGCCTTATCCAAAACGGGAGCGGAATCCACAAAAGCCCGTCCTTCAACCTCGCCTATTTCCTCATTGATGAAATGCATCAGATGTTTAAGCTTGTCCTTTATTACATAATGGTAGTCGGTACCGTAAGCGTATTTCGAAATTTTGTAAGTATCAGGACTTTGCGATTCCGATGGAAAATAATTCAACAATAAAGAAATCACGCTTTTTGATCCAGGGACCAAAATAGTAGGATCCAAGCGTTTGTCGAAATAGTTTTCCATATAGGCCATTTGTCCATGCATATTGTTGTTGAGCCATTTTTCGAGACGTGGAGCTTCCTCCTCAAGAAATTCAGACTTACTAATGCCACAGGAAAGAAAACCGAGGCGTTTGGCTTCGGTTTTAATCAGCTCTGTATATTTGGATTTATCATTCACTTTAAATGGAAATGGAATTCATCATCTTAACCTTTAAAACAGACCACCTTGTGTCGGACCCTTTACTTTTCCGAGATGCTTGTAGGCCGCTTCGGTTACCTCTCGGCCTCGGGGGGTGCGCATAATAAATCCTTGTTGGATCAAAAACGGTTCATAAACTTCCTCTATTGTTTCGGGACTTTCGGAAACAGCTGTAGCAATAGTAGTGATGCCAACAGGTCCTCCTTTAAATTTTTCAATTATTGTTGAAAGGATCTTATTGTCCATTTCATCCAGTCCGTGTGTATCCACATGAAGTGCTTCCAAACCAAATTTTGCGATTTTTATATCAATTTTTCCATCACCTTTTATTTGGGCAAAATCTCGAATTCTACGTAAAAGTGCATTGGCTATACGCGGGGTACCTCGACTTCTACCGGCAATCTCAATGGCTGCCTCCATACTTATAGAAACTTTAAGGATGCTCGCACTGCGCTGGACGATAGTTGTAAGCAGCTCCGTGGAATAATATTGTAAGCGGGATGAAATTCCAAACCTCGCTCTCATAGGGGCGGTCAATAAACCGGAGCGGGTAGTTGCTCCAATGAGAGTAAAAGGATTGAGATTTATCTGGACCGATCGGGCATTGGGACCAGATTCAATCATAATATCAATTCTATAGTCCTCCATGGCGGAGTAGAGATATTCCTCTACTATGGGGCTCAATCTGTGGATTTCATCAATAAAAAGCACATCCCTTTCCTCTAGATTTGTAAGCAATCCTGCCAAATCACCTGGTTTATCCAAGACGGGGCCAGAGGTGACCCTTATATTAACGTTTAGCTCATTGGCGAGTATATATGCCAAGGTAGTTTTTCCCAAACCCGGGGGGCCGTGAAAGAGGGTATGATCCAATGCCTCATTCCGTAGATTGGCCGCTTTTACAAAAATCTGAAGGTTTTCCAAAGCCTGTTCTTGGCCTGCAAAATCATCAAAGCTTAAGGGCCTGAGTTTTCGCTCAATATCCAAGTCTTGAGGGGATAGGTTTTCTCCAGTGGGATCAAGGTGTTCGTTCATAACACAAAGATAGCAATCCTAAAGGGATGCCATTAAAAAAGAGGCTACCTTTTCGGGCAACCTCCTTTTAAATAATCGTAGATTCCTCACTTCCTACATATTATTAACTCTATGTAAAGATAAAGAAGATAAGGAAAACCTCATATACGTGTTAATACCACTTGTTTACGTAGAGAAAAACCTTCCTGATTGGGAAGGCTTTAAAACTTTTAAGGTTTATTTAAGAATTATTTAATGATCCAATTCGTCCTCATTGTCCTGAAGGGGTACGTTTTGGGGAATAAAATCCTGTCCAGCAATTACATAATCGGTTTCATCTTTGTTGAGTTTACTATAATCATAGGGCCAACGATATACTTGCGGAAGAGGGCCATCCCAGTTTCCGTGCAACGGATCCAGTCCAGTGGTCCATTCCAAAGTTGTAGAATTCCAGGGATTTTGCGAACCTTTCTTACCGTAGAAAATTGAATGCAGAAAGTTGTATAAGAATACTACCTGGACTGATACTGTCATAATCGCGAACACGGACATTACCACATTAATGTCGTGCAAATCATCGAAATATGGAAATTCAGTATTGGTGTAATATCTTCTAGGGAGGCCTGCCAATCCAACAAAGTGCATAGGGAAGAAAATTCCGTAGGCACCGATAGCGGTAATCCAGAAATGTATATACCCTAATTTTTTATTCATCAATCTACCGTGGAACATTTTCGGGAACCAGTGATAAATTCCAGCCAAGAAGCCATAAACAGCCGAAATACCCATTACCAGGTGAAAGTGTGCAACCACAAAATAAGTGTCGTGTACGTTAATGTCCAAAGCACTGTCTCCAACAATAATTCCTGTAAGTCCACCTGTAATAAATGTGGAGACGAAGGCGATTGAAAACAACATGGCGGTGTTCATCTGAAGATTTCCCTTCCACAGGGTAGTAATCCAGTTAAAGGCTTTTACCGCGGATGGAATAGCAATAAGCAGCGTAGTGAAAGTAAACACCGATCCCAAGAACGGATTCATTCCCGACACGAACATATGGTGCCCCCAAACCAAAGTGGAAAGGAAGGCAATGGCCAAGAGGGAAGCCACCATTGCCCGATATCCAAAAATAGGTTTTCGGGAATTGGTTGCCATTACCTCTGAAACAATACCCATGGCAGGTAGAATTACAATATAAACCTCTGGATGTCCGAGGAACCAGAAAAGGTGCTCAAACAACACGGGAGACCCTCCTTGGTGATGAAGTACTTCACCAGCGATATAAATATCGGAGAGGAAGAATGAGGTTCCAAAACTTCTATCCATAATCAACATAAGTGCAGCAGAAAATAAAACTGGGAAGGAAACCACCCCAACAATTGCTGTAATAAAAAACGACCAAACAGTCAAAGGAAGTCGGGTCATCGACATTCCCTTGGTACGTAGGTTTAAGGTAGTAACAATGAAGTTAAGGGATCCCAATAAGGATGAGGCGATAAAAATGGCGATTGATATCAACCAAAGAGTCATCCCCGCTCCTGATCCGGGAATGGCCTGGGGCAAAGCGCTCAAAGGCGGGTAAATTGTCCATCCCGCAGAAGCCGGTCCTGCCTCTACAAAGAGAGAGCAAAGCATTAGAACACTTGATATGAAAAACAACCAATAGGAACAAAGGTTAAGGAAACCTGAAGCCATATCCCGCGCCCCAATTTGCAAAGGTATTAACAGGTTGCTGAAGGTTCCGCTCAATCCTGCTGTTAGTACAAAGAACACCATTATGGTTCCATGGATAGTCACTAAAGCCAAATAGACGCTTGGATCCATAACCCCATCGGCGCCCCACTTCCCTAGGAAGATTTCATAAATAGTAAACTTATGATCTGGCCAAGCCAATTGAAGCCGGAAGAGAAGCGACATCAATATACCAATAACGCCCATAAACAATCCTGTAAACATGTATTGTTTGGAGATCATCTTATGATCCTGACTAAAGATATATTTGGTTACAAAGCTCTCTTTATGATGCTGTCCAAAATCATCAAGATGATCGTCTCTGTGGAATGTTGCGTTTGCTGACATATCGTATATAAGCTAAATGTTTTATTTATTTTGATTACTGAGCTGCGTTGCGAAGGTAGGCTGTTGCGCCAACCAAGCATTGTACTTTTCTTCTGATTCAACCACAATCTTCATTTGCATATTGAAGTGGCTAATGCCACAAATCTTGTTACATAGTAACAAATAGTCAAACTCATAGGGTTCTAGGGGTTCATCTCCTTTAGCCATTAGATTCTTACTTCTGTCGGCTCTAATTTCATTGATATTATTGACTTTTTCGACAATATGGTCATTCTGTCGCATCTCCTCCGTAGTAATTGTAGGTGTAAATGCAAACTGGGTTATCATGCCGGGCACACAGTTCATCTGCATTCTAAAATGTGGCATATAAGCAGAGTGCAGTACATCCTGAGAACGGATCTTGAACAAAACCCTTCTTCCCACGGGAAGGTGAACTTCGGTAACAATTTTATCGTCTTGACTGTTTGGGTCGGCAGGATCCACTCCTAAAGTGTTCACGCCTTCAATCAATCTTACGTTGGCATCGCCAAGAGTATTGTCGTTACCGCCGTAACGAGCACGCCACGAGAATTGCTGGGCATAAAGTTCAATAATCAATGGGTCATCATCCTTGTCCACATTCATAATATCGGTCCAAGTAAATAATCCATAAATAATTAGACCTGCTAAGACGACAACGGGGATAATAGTCCAGATAAACTCCAGCTTATCGTTATCGGCATAGAATACTGCTCTTTTGACTTTATTTCCTCTGTAAACAAATGCGAACCAATGCAATAGGCCCTGGGTTAGTATTCCCGCAACAAAAAGGATGATCATGGTGATGAGCATCAAATTGTCAACTCTTGATCCGTGTTCGGATGCCGCTTCCGGTAGGAGGGTGCCATACCAAAACCAAAAACATAAAATGGTCAGAACATAGATAAAAATGACAAACCCCAGCATCAGATAACCTTGATGGTTGTTGTCTTTATCGGTGGCAATATCGGGGTGACCAATTGGCTTGGTCTTGGCCAACTGGAATATCCTGTTCATCTGCCAAACAGCAACTCCAAAAAGTACGATTACGAGTATAACTAAAAATGCGGTCATCTTATAAAATCTTCTTTAGACTAATGGGTTAAAAATGATAGTTTTCGCTTTCTCTAATAAACGGATCATTCTCAGGTTTCAAGGAAGTTTTGCCCAATCCCAATCCAACTACTAAAATAAACAATCCTAAAAAGAAACATATACCAGCTATTTCGGGTATGCCAAAATACCAGTTGTGTCCCACAGTTGATGGCATTACTAAAAGGAACACATCGATATAATGCCCTACCAGCACCACAACTCCCGTAATTACCACGAGCCAGGGAATTCTCTTGAAGTCACTACTCATCAGCAACAAAATTGGGAAAACGAAATTAAGTATTAGCATTCCAAAAAACAAGCCCTGGTATTCTTGGACACGGATTACGAAATAAGTAGCTTCCTCGGGAATGTTGGCATACCAAATCAGCATGAACTGCCCAAACCACAAATAGGTCCAGAAGATACTAAAAGCAAAGATATACTTGCCCAAATCGTGAAGGTGTTTATCGCTCACATACGGAATATGTCCCAAACTTTTTAAATGTATAATTACTAAAGCTAGCATCGTTATACCCGAAACAAACAAACTGGAGAACACATACCAAGGAAACATGGTGCTGTACCAGTGTGGCGTCATGGTCATAAACCAGTCCATAGACATAAATGCCTCGGTGATTATAAAGAACACCAAGAAAATTACAGAAGCCTTATAATTCTTTCTATATGGGTCATAGTTTGTAGCTTGCGCCTGTTCCAAAGATTTCTTTCTGGAGTAATATCGGTATAGGTTCCATCCCAATAAATAAATAACTGCCCGGATAATAAAGAAAGGGAAGTTAAGATATCCAGCCTTGCCCTGCAAAATTTTATCATTCGCCATCAATTCCTCATTCTGCCAAGGGAAGAAATGTGTTCCAGCGAAGACAAGGATTAAGAAAACGATAATCGATCCAGGCAACAGATAGGCAGTAGTACCTTCCATAACACGATATAGAACGGGCGACCAGCCAGATTTTGAAGCAAATTGAATAGCGTAAAAAACAAGAATTCCCAAGGCGATCATCATAAAGAAAAAGGCCGCAACAAATGTAGCCGACCACGGACGGGCCTGCAATTGGTGTAACACATGTTCTTCATGGGTGGATGCCCCATGACCTTCCATGTTGTAGTCAACGGATTGGTTCAAGGATGCCTCGGAAAATCCTGGCTCTGCTCTGGCATTATCAACAAAATTAGTCTTATCCGCTGCTGCACCGTGATGGGCTTCTTCGGTGGCCATGATTTGCCTTACATCCTCGACTGTATTTGGCACAGTAAGAAAACCATAGACAATCCCTATCAATCCGGCCACTATAAGTATGATAGAAAGCAGTTTCAATTTACCGGGTAGCGTGTACATATCTTTAGCCATTCTTTTTACTTCTTTATTTAGGTTCAGTTTGGTCCGCAGTGTTGGCCCCTGTAACTTTCTCTGTGTTAATGTTTATGCTGTCGCTAACTTGTCCGCTCTTGGCGGTTTCCAGAACTCCGGGCTCTCCTAATAGAGAAGCTTTAAGATCCATAACGTGCATTGCGATTTGCCATCTTTCCTTTTCATCGGTTTGCGAGGCGTATGACCCCATAGCATTCAGACCGTAAGTTTGAACGTGGTAAGTACCCCCCGGGTTTATGGTCCGCCCTGGATCGGCATAACTTGGAATCCCTAAAAACTTCTCTCGCTGCACCAAGATTCCTTTCCCATCGCCTTTATCCCCGTGGCAAACTGCACAATAAAGGGTGTACAGATGTGCTCCGACAGCGAGGTTCTTTTCATTTATCTCCAAAGGGCTTTTCAGCTCTGCTTTTGCTTTTAACAATCCCTCGGTGCTGTCCTCATAATCGTAAGGTTGCCATCCTCGTGGAATGGTATTAGGAGCTGGCAGCATAGCCGACTGTTCGTTTGGAAAAGCAGGGCCAGCCTGATAGGCGTCATAACTAACCGCCTCGTACATATTCGGGAAATATTGATAGTTAGGCTCCTTCTCATTAAAGCAGGAAACCAAACTCACAGAGATAAAAACAATAAGTGCTATATTCAGAAATGTTTTCATATTAGTGATCTTGCTCATTATCAATTAAACTAATTTCCGATGCGCCAGTGTCGTACAAAAATTTTGTAAGTAACTCTACATCGTGGTTTTCCACATCAACCTCCATTAAAAACCTATCGTCGGTAGTACGTATGTCAGGATTTTCCGCCTTTTTAAAGGGCCATAATCTACTGCGCATATAGAAAGTAATCACCATAAGATGACCAGCAAAAAACACTGTCATCTCAAACATAATGGGAATGAAGGTTGGCATATTCTGATGAAAGCTGAAACTCGGTTTTCCTCCGATGTTTTGGGGCCAGTCCACTATCATCATATAGTTCATCATCCAAACGGACAGAGCCAGACCGAACAAGCCGTAAAGAAAAGAAGTAATAGCAATTCTGGTAGGGGCCAAGCCAACCGCAAGGTCCAAACCGTGTACTGGGAATGGGGTATAAACTTCCGATATATAATAATTTTCCTCACGGGTTTGTTTAACAGCCTGCATTAACAAGTCGTCATCTGTATAAATAGCGTGAATTTTTTTTGCAGCCATAATTATTCGTTTTTAAGTACTAGTGCCTGTCCGGCCCAATCATCCCTTTTGGCCCTTCCGGGGAATTCACTAATTATCTCATCTAAGAGGTCATACTCTTTATCGGTCATTCTACTTACTTGCTCAAAGGTAAAAATACCCAATTGATGAAGCTTCTGTTCCATTACTGGCCCTATTCCATTAATTCTTTGTAAATCGTCTTGCTTATGTATGGCAGGGTCAAAAGCGCCAACAGCACTCATCAGATTGTCTATTCTTCCTTGGTGTTGCTCAAAATCTACAGGCTCCACATCAGTTTCTTCTTCAGCAGAATCGTCAAAAGGACCTGAAAAATGCTTTCCTTCCACATTTGTAGCCGGTCCAGCATCAGCTGGATATTCTTCTATATGCTGTATGTGGCTGTGATCATCACCGTGAATTGCGCGAAGTCTCTTAAAAGATTCACCCGAGGATTTCAATATCGTTTTTACCTCAGCCTGTGCAATTACCGGGAAGGTACGGGCATAAAGGAGGAATAATACAAAGAAGAAACCGATTGTTCCCATAAAGGTGCCTATATCCACAAAGGTTGGTTGGAACATCGCCCAAGAGGATGGTAATCTATCCTTGCTCAAGTCCACCACAATAATATCAAATCGTTCAAACCACATCCCGATGTTGATAATCAGGGCCACAAAGAAGGTCCAAGTAATACTTCTCCTCCATTTTTTAACCCAAAGGGTTAATGGCACTATCATATTACAGGTAATAAGTGCCCAGAATGCCCACCAAAATGGGCCGGTTGCAGCCCCAAAAGAGAGGTAGGTATAGTTTTCATAGGGAACACCTGAATACCATCCGATAAAATATTCGATAATATATGCTACGGCAACGATACCACCCGTCAAGATGATAACCTTGTTCATATACTCAATATGAAGGACAGTTATATAATCTTCCAGATTGGACACCTTACGCATTATAATAAGAAGGGTCTGTACCATTGCAAATCCAGAGAAGATAGCCCCCGCAACAAAATATGGAGGGTAAATAGTACTATGCCAACCAGGAACTACCGAAGTAGCAAAGTCAAAGGATACAATAGTATGCACGGAAAGTACAAGTGGGGTAGCCAAACCTGCCAATACCAGCGAAACTTCCTCGAATCGCTGCCAGTCCTTTACGCGACCGCTCCATCCAAAACTTAAGATTCCGTATATTTTCTTTTGAAAAGGATTATTTGTTCTATCTCGAATCATCGCAAAATCCGGCAACAGACCCGTCCACCAGAACACAAGTGAAATTGATAGATACGTAGAAATTGCAAATACGTCCCAAAGTAGTGGAGAGTTAAAGTTTACCCACAAGGATCCAAACTGGTTGGGAAAGGGCAAAACCCAATAAGCCAACCAAGGACGTCCCATGTGAATTAAGGGGAAAAGTCCGGCTTGTACAACCGCAAAAATAGTCATCGCCTCCGCAGAGCGGTTTACGGCCATTCTCCATTTTTGACGGAACAAAAGCAGTACCGCCGAAATCAGTGTTCCAGCGTGACCAATACCTACCCACCATACAAAGTTTGTAATATCCCAAGCCCATCCAATAGTTTTGTTCAAGCCCCAAGTTCCGATTCCCGTTGAGATTGTGTAAGTGATACAACCAATCCCCCACATAAATGCTATCAAGGCAATGGTAAAAACAATCCACCAAGATTTATTGGCCTTTCCCAGAACGGGGGCCCCAACATCCACGCTAATGTCATGATAGGACTTCTCTCCTAGAACCAAAGGCTCTCTTATAGGTGCTTCGTAATGTGACGACATATATAATTCTTAAATAATTGGTTCTTTATTCACTTAATTTATTCTTCCGAAAGATTTCTCACCAGCATCTGGTACATAACATTCGGCTTGGTACCAACATCCTCCAAAAGGTGATACATACGGTCGCTGTTTTTCTTTTTCAAGATTTCAGAATCCTTATCGTTTACATCTCCGAAAACCATAGCGCCGGTATCGCAAGCTCTGGAACAAGCGGTATGGAATTCGCCATCTTTAACAGGCCTACCTTCTCTTTTGGCATCGAGTATGGTTTTTTGGGTAATCTGGATACACAACGAACATTTTTCCATAACCCCTCGAGAGCGTACCACCACATCTGGGTTTAGTACCATACGACCTAGGTCATTGTTCATATTGTAATCGAACTCATCGTTTTTGCTGTAATCAAACCAGTTGAATCGACGCACCTTGTACGGACAGTTGTTCGCGCAATAGCGCGTTCCCACACAACGGTTATAAGCCATATGGTTTTGGCCCTGACGTCCGTGTGAAGTTGCTGCAACCGGACATACGGTTTCACAAGGAGCGTGATTACAATGTTGACACATCACAGGTTGAAAGGCAACTTGTGGGTTTTCATAAGCTGGCACTTCTACCACTTTATAGCTATCAAAAGCCGGTAGATTTTCTAAAGCTTCAATCTCGTCCTGGAAGGTATCGCCCGCAGAATAATATCTATCAATACGCAACCAGTGCATATCGCGGAATTTTCTTACTTCATCTTTTCCAACCACAGGCACGTTGTTTTCGGCGTGACAAGCAATAACGCAAGCACCACAACCGGTACAGGCATTTAAATCGATTGAAAGATTGAAGTGGGTACCAATCGAGTGGTCAAAAGGCATCCAAAGATCCGCTCTTTGGTCACGGACTTCTACAGGGTTATGATCGTAATCCACCATCGGCACCGCGTTGAAATCACTTTTTTTCTTTGTATTAAAGATTTCGATAGTGGTTTCTTTAATAATGTCGTTACTACGACCAGCCATGGTGTTTTGCAACTGCACACAAGCAAATTCGTGCATTCCTGCAGCCTTCTCAAGGGTAACATTTTGAACGGAAGAGAAATTTTTGTAAAGTTGGTACGCATTTACTCCTGTCTGCATTTCCGATTGGATACCAACTGTTCTTCCATATCCCAATGCCAAGCCTACAGAGCCTTTCGCTTGGCCGGGCTGAATGATAACTGGAACTTTTTCAATTGTCACATCCCCCATGCTTATATTTACGTAGCTACCGTTTAAGGCACCGTTGGACACGTGTTTGTTCACCAAGCCCAAGTCTGTTGCATCATCAGCCGATATAAGAATATAGTTATCCCAAGAAGCTCTGGAAAGTGGATCCGGCATTTCTTGCAACCAAGGGTTATTGGCTTGCTGCCCATCTCCCATACTGATTTTAGTATATAGAGTAAGTTCGTATCCCGAGCTGTTCTGTGTAGTATTGGATTTCGCGCCATCTGAAGAGGCGCTTTCCATCGCTCCACTTCCTGTGGTTACAGCCGCGGTTTCAGGTATGGATATTTCAGCATCAGTGGTCACGAAACCATCGTGGAGAGCTTTTGTCCACGTAGTTCCGCCTAAAACAGAAGCAGCCCAATTTTCCTTGATATAATCGTAATAGCTCAGGTTGTTTCCAGTCCAGCGCAAGAGACTGTCCTGAAATTGTCTAGTATTGAACAAAGGACGAATAGTTGGCTGCGCCAAACTAAAAGTTCCTTTTTTAATTTGGGCATCGCCCCAAGCCTCCAGATAATGTGGCGTGGCTGCTACCATTTGTGCCAAAGAAGATGTGGCATCAGGGTTGGTAGCAAAGGCGAGGCTCATTTCAAGCTTTTTATAGGCCGCTGCAAATTCATTAGCATTTGGCAAGGTATAAACTGGGTCAACGCCAACGGTAATAAGACCTTTGATAGTTCCAGAAATAATCCCATCTACTACGGCCTTTACCTCGGCGTTACTGCCTTGTCTTATCATTCTAGGTTTGGTGGCGTCCAATGCCTCGCTATTTTCATTGAAGTTTAAAGCGAGGGTTTGGGCCTCCACACCGGGAAGACTGGTAACCACTAAAGCTTTGTTCCCAGCTTTTTGAAGCTGGGCTCTAGCTTTGTTTACCGCATCGGCAAGAGCAGCCGATAAGCCAGAAGCGCTTCCACCTGTTAGGGCTCTCAACACCTGCATCTGTTGAGAAGGGGTGGCCAGAACTCGCTTGTCAGCCTTTGCTCCGGTTAAGGAGAGATTGGCTTCAAACTGTATATGTCGTGAAATTTTTCCTTTTTCCGGAATACGTCCCTGCGCATAGCTTCTGCCGTAACCTCCACCTTGCCAATCTCCAAGGAAATCGGCTCCGACGGATACTATAACATCAGCTTTGGAGAAATCGTAATCAGGAAGGGCACGTGTGCCGTATTTGCTTTGAAAAGCATCCAAGGCATCCGAGCTGGAAACCGCATCATATACAACGTGGCGTACATTGGGATACTTGGCTATAAATTCTGAAATGAGTTTAGAAGTTGAAGGACTGGCAAATGTCTGGGTTAGCAGCACAACATCCTTGCCTGTCATTTCATTCATCTTTTGGGCCATTGCGGTATCAAATTCGGTCCAAGCAACATCCGCTCCATTTACTTTAGGACCGGTCAATCTGTGTTTGTCGTACAATCCAAGAACCGAGGCGTGAACCCGTGCGTTCGCACTCCCCCCATTTTCAGCTAGGTCGTTGCGTTCAATTTTTATAGGACGCCCCTCCCGGGTCTTTACCAGAATATTGGCAAAATCAAAACCATCGGCTATTGTGGAGGCATAGTAATTGGCTACTCCCGGAACAATTTCATCCGGCAACACTACATAAGGAATGGATTTCACTACGGGTCCATTGCAGGCGGCCAAAGTGGCAGCAGCTGTAGTAAAGCCAACATACTTTAAGAAATCACGACGCGTCGTGGAGGAGGATCCCAGTGCTTCCTTATTGCCAAGAAATTCGTCAGTAGGAATTTCTGTTACAAATTCGTTTTGCCGTAGCGCCGCAACAATCTTGCTGTTTTCGTCCAGCTCTTCAACACTTTTCCAGTATTTCTTGTTTGATGCCATATTAGTTATTTACGATTTTTGATGTACGATTTGGATTCCTATAATTAGTGGATCGACTCCCGTTAATCCCGCTTTTCATAATTTATCTGTAAATCGTATATCGCAATTTAAAAATTCAAGTCTTTCTATTTTGTTTGAAATATCCTCTCGGTCTAAACCCAATATATCTTTAGTAGTGACATTTGCCACATTCCAATCCGCCCATTTCGGCGACGGTCAACTTTTCCATTCCGTATTTTTTCGACAACTCCTCGTGGATTTTGGCGTAGTACTCATTTGTTTCCAAATTCAAATTGGTTTCCTTGTGGCAATTGAGACACCATCCCATAGTCAAGGGAGCAAACTGCGATATCTCCTCCATTTCCTGTATTTCTCCATGACAGGTTTGACAGGCAATACCAGCAACTGTTACGTGCTGCGAGTGGTTGAAATACACAAAATCAGGAAGGTTGTGGATTCGCACCCATTTAACTGGTTCTGTTTTTCCTGTATATTCCTGCTCATTTGGGTTCCATCCAACTGCCTGGTACAACTTGGCAATTTCGCCATCGTAGAACTCCTTGGAAAATTCTGGAGTCGCAGTTTCTTCAGCTACTTCCGAAATATTTTTGTGACAGCTCATACATACATTCAGCGAAGGAATACCAGCTACTTGACTCTTTCTGGCCGAACTGTGGCAGAAGTTACAGTCTATCTGATTGTCTCCAGCGTGAATTTTATGTGAGTAGTGGATTGGCTGTACGGGCTGATACCCTTGATCTACCCCTATCTGCATCATATAACCAAAAGCGAAATATCCTGCAGCAAGAAGGAAGATAATAGAAGTAACCAATACTAAGAATTGATTTTGTACAAATGCTTTCCAAAGAGGGGTACGCTTTTCCCTGGTTTCTGTCTCAAGGGCAACACCACTAGCCTTTGCAATCCTCTTAAGCGTATTGCTCACCAAAAAAAGCATAATGACCAACAAGAAGAAAATAAGCGCCAGGGCCCCTAGAACTAGATTGTTTGAAACTCCGCCACCATCTCCAGCACCTGGAGCAGTTGCCGCAGTAGCATCTACAGTTGGTGCAGCTTTAGGCTGACTTGTATATGCTAAGATGTTATCTATGTCAGTATCCGAAAGTCCGGGAAATGGCGTCATAACAGCCCTGTTGTTTGCTTCAAAAAGCTTTACTGCGGTTGGATCACCCGCAGCGATCAAAGCCTGGCTGTTACGTATCCACTTATAAAGCCAATCGCGATCAAACAGGTCGGCAACTCCCCTAAGTGCGGGTCCAACCGATTTTTGATCCATCTTGTGACAAGCCGCACAGTTAGCTTTAAAAAGTGACTCCCCGGCGGCCACATCCCCACCAGTATCCTGAGAGGCCTCTGCTGGGGCAGCGGCTTCATCAGCAGTGGGCTGTTGGGCAGGATCGTCCTGGGAATATATGGTAGTTGAAAAAGTTAGCAGAAACACTAACAGAAGAAGTGGCAATTTTGAGCGTAAATGTAAAAAATTCACCTTTTTCATACTAATGGTTAAATTATGGTCGGTACTTTACTTTGGCACAGAATTACTTAGCATCCGCAAGTTTGCCTATATGGCACTCCACACCACAAATACAAGGAGCAAAAGTACATTATAAAGTCGATTTTGAAAATGCAAACAAAGTGTTAAGGGTTAATTTATAACTGTTCTAAATAATAAATAAGGCATTCCCAATGTTATTAAGTTTTACATTTGCACAAAGAATTGACTCCATGATCTTGAAAGCCTTTTCCAAACTTTTTATTGCCAGCATTTTATTGGCATTGGTTTCCTTTGATAGTATTGCACAAACTGCAACCCTTACCGTAAATGAAGATCCAAAAATAACTGAACTGTTGAACCTTAAGAAGAGTTTAGAGAAAGAAAATAAGCTCTCGGATGGCTTTACCATCCAACTTTATTATGGAGAATTGGAAGTGGCGAACCAAATTCTGAGAAAGTACAGGGGAACCTATGAAAATTGGCCGGCATCTATAGAGTATGAAACTCCCAACTACAAGGTGTGGGCCGGAAACTTTGCTTCTAGGTTAGAAGCAGAGCGGGCACTTTTAAACATCCAAAAAAACTTTTCATCTGCATTCATTTTAAAACCAGACCGTAGAAAACAGTGAACAAGTATAGTTAAAGTACA
Organism: Aequorivita sp.; assembly: GCA_049646885.1. GTDB lineage: Bacteria > Bacteroidota > Bacteroidia > Flavobacteriales > Flavobacteriaceae > Aequorivita. Next base: position 131,220 of record JBARWQ010000016.1, read on the forward strand.
GAATCTACCAGTTAAAGTACAGTATCTACCAATCTTTTAATTTTTCATGAGGAGGAGAATTTCCGAGGTACGTCTTTCAATAAAAGGAGTATTTAGCCATATGCCAAAAGTTGACTTTCCGAATTGTCTTTAAAAAAAGAATTAAAGAGAAATATCCTTTGCACGCAAAGCCTTCATTCCCTTGGCTACTATTCCATCACAATGGATCAGGTCGAACTCAAAGATTTCCTCAGGCGAATAGATTTTTTTAATTTCTTCTTTTAACATGGACTTTGACCGACTGAGTCTTGTTTTGACATTTCCCTCCGTGATTTTTAAAGCTTCCGAGGTCTCGCGAATACTCATCCCATTGAGCTCCCTGAGGGTAAATACCAATCGGTAGTTTTCAGGAATCCGATGTATCGCTGCTTCCAAGACTTCCTTCAACTCATTATTCTGGACTATGTTTTTGGTCTCTTCACTTCTGTCATTAAACAACAGATCGGTATTTTCTTTGATTTCACCCTTAACTGGTAATCCCTGATGCTTGAATTTTTCTTTCTTATGGTAGCAATTGTTCAACATAATGCGTACAATCCAAGTTTTAAAAGAAGATCGATTTTCGAACTTTTTTAAGTTTACAAAAGCATCGATATAGGTTTCTTGCATCAAATCTTCCACATCGTTATGCCCGAAGCCATAAGATTTTCCAACTTTGTACAGATATCCATTGTAACGGCGTATTATTGTCTCATAACTTTCAATCTTTCCCGACAGCACCTGAGAGACAATCTCAATATCTTCCAGAGCATGATGGGTTTGTGATGGACGCATGGTATAGCACTTAGTATAGTAAATATACCTATTAAAAGCTGTAAACCAAAAAAAATCGAAGATTCGAAATAGTGTCAGAATATGTCTATTATAGCAAAAGAACCGCCACAACTATAACGTTGGCGCGGTTCTTTCTACAAAAAAGGGAGTCCATCACTTCCCCCTAAAGAAGTCATTCAAGGATCCACTATCAGTTTCCCCTTCATAGTAATATGGATACTACAGAAGTAATCATAGCTTTTATCCACTTTCATTTTCCAGGAACTTCCAGTGGCTAGCGGGCCCGAAGTCCATTCCTTATCTGGGAATTCCGTGGCGTCGTGCACAACAATATCCCGGTTGATCCAAACTACTGTGTCACCTTTTTTGATATGAAGTTCTGCCGGATGAAATTGCATTCCGTTGATTACAATTGTATCCATACCAGAATGTGAACTTGTATTCATCCTCTCTTGTGTCTGGGCATCTGACTCATTCACACGAACATCATCCTCAATTTTAATGGGAGCAGTTTCCTGTTTTTTGTTGGAATTGCACGCCAAGAGCAAAATTATTATCACATACCCCAAGGATGTTCTCAATATGGATTGACTGTTTGTCATTTCAATTCCGATTGTGCCTTTTTAGCCATTTCTAAGTGATGTTCAAACAAAGGCACGGCACTTTGTAGCAAATCCTTTAGTTCATCGTTTTGAGTTTGTGGAATTAAAACATTTTTAACCGTTGAAATCACGGAAGTGTGATAGGCCACCTCATTATCTATATAAGCTTTATCGAATTCTTTACCGCTTTTGGAGTTTAAATCTATTTTTATTTTTTCTGCTCCAGCTAACAACGATTGAGTTGTAGGATTATCTTGGGGCGTAACACCCAATTTCTGGGCCAATGCAACTGCTTTTTTGATAACGGCAGAGTGATCATCGACCATCGTTTGTGCAAGTTTTTTGATATCCGCATTTGAAGCTTTTTTTAATGCGATCTTACCATAATCCACGTCTATTTGATTGGCAGAAACTGCAATAGATGCTATTTCAGCATCATTAAGCTCAGGCAGGTCAGCAATATTTGCTTGTGCCTTTTTGGCCATTTCTAAGTGATGCTCCAAGATTGGAAGTGCACTTTGCAACAAATCCTTGAGTTCCTCATTTTTGGATTCGGGAATCAATTTATCCTTCACGGTGGAAATCACAGCCTCATGATAGGACACTTCATTGTTTATATATGCCTTGTCAAAACCCAAACCGGATTTAGAGTTCAATTCCTCTTTGGTTTTCTTAGCTCCATCAAGCAAGGACTGGGTGGTAGGATTATCTTCTGGGGTAAGATTGAGTTTTTCTGCCAATGCAGTGGCTTTTTCAATGATCGCGGTATGGTCATCGATCATAGTTTGTGCAAATTTCTTGACTTCTGGATTTGTCGATTTATCTAAGGCAATTTTACCGTAATCTACATCAATTTGATTAGCAGTAACTGCAATTGAGGCAATTTCAGGGTCGGTTAGTGCATTTGCATCTTTTTTTTTCTCGTTACAACTTGCCAAGAACAAAAGGATACTGGCGCTCAATAAAAATGTTTTTAAAATTCTTTGTTTTGTTTTCATGTTGATTTATATTTTTAGTAATGGTTCAATTCCAAATTCTCATCAAGTTCTCCCGAACTATATATAGGACCAAAACATAGCGGCCTTGTTTTTATAATGACCGAATGATATATTACAGTAGAGTACAGAAAGATATAAAAGGTTACAAAAAAAACTAAAAATCAATTACTCACATTTTGAACCTTTTAAAAATACTGAGAAACCATAGAAAAAAAAAGAACCGTTTGATAATGTTAGTATCACGATTTGATAAAAATGAATAAAGAGTAAGGGGTTTAATATTCGCTACAGCAACGACCTAGGATAATTCCCCGACCAATTGTGATCCTTATTGATATATTGTTAGGGGAGGTGTAAAACAGTTATACTGCAAAAAGGAAAATCCTAGTTTAGCTAAAATAAGCTACTAGGATTTACCCGTCGATGACGGTAAAAACGGTGTTATCCGAAAAGTAGTGATCAGCTATCCTGATCAATCAGAATAAACCAAGAGTTGATTATGACCCAAATATTTGAATTCCCTGACCACAGATCAAAATAGTCTCGCATTTGTTTTTTGTTTTTAATAGAGTAATTACTTCAACTTCTTCTTGACTTCCACCTCTTGGAAGGCTTCAAGAATATCTCCTTCCTCTATGTCGTTGTAGTTTTTCATTTGAATACCACAATCGTATCCTTTAGCAACTTCCCTAACGTCGTCTTTAAAACGTTTTAAAGATGACAGCTCTCCGGTATGGATAACCACTCCCTCGCGGATGAGACGGATACCTGAATTTCGGAATATTTTTCCGTTGGTAACCATACAACCTGCAATCGTTCCCACCTTTGAAATCTTGAAGATTTCCCTTACCTCAGCAGTTCCGGTAATTTCTTCTTTCATCACTGGTGAAAGCATGCCTTCCATTGCATCCTTTAGGTCGTTGATGGCGTCGTAAATGATGGAGTAGGTGCGGATATCGATTTCCTCCTTGTCGGCAATTTGGCGGGCATTGCCCATTGGGCGTACGTTAAATCCAATAATAATGGCGTCGGAAGCCGAGGCTAACAACACATCATTTTCAGTAATTGCCCCTACCGCTTTATGAATAATATTCACTTGGATTTCTTCAGTAGAAAGATTCTGGAAGGAATCTGTCAACGCTTCCACCGAGCCATCCACGTCTCCTTTAAGGATGATGTTCAATTCCTTGAAATCACCGAGGGCAATACGTCTTCCAATCTCATCAAGAGTAATATGGCGTTGGGTTCTAACAGCTTGCTCTCTTTGCAACTGGGTTCGTTTAGTAGCAATAGTCCTAGCTTCCCGTTCATCTTCAAATACGTTGAACTTGTCGCCGGCCTGTGGTGCCCCGTCCAAACCTAGTACAGAAACTGGAGTGGATGGACCCGCTTCCTGAACGTTTTTACCTCGCTCATCCTGCATAGCTCTAACTTTTCCACTGTGTTGTCCCGCTAGCACGTAGTCTCCGACCTTTAATGTTCCGCCTTGTACAAGTACGGTAGAAACATAGCCTCGACCTTTATCCAAAAAGGCTTCCACAACGGTACCGTTGGCCATACGGTTAGGGTTTGCTTTTAGTTCAAGCAATTCTGCTTCCAATAGTACTTTCTCAAGTAATTCCTTAACCCCTTCTCCAGTTTTGGCAGAGATATCTTGGGATTGGATTTTTCCGCCCCAATCCTCTACTAGGAGGTTCATATTAGCAAGTCCTTCCTTAATCCTTTCTGGATTGGCTGTGGGCTTGTCTATTTTGTTAATCGCAAAAACTATTGGTACGCCCGCTGCTTGAGCATGACTTACGGCTTCCTTGGTCTGGGGCATAATATCATCGTCCGCGGCAACCACAATAATTGCAAGGTCGGTAACTTGGGCTCCACGTGCCCGCATAGCGGTAAAGGCCTCGTGGCCTGGAGTATCCAAAAATGCTAATTTATGGCCGTTCTCCAGCTCCACGGCATAAGCACCGATGTGCTGGGTAATCCCTCCAGATTCTCCGGCGATAACATTTTCTTTACGAATATAATCCAGAAGTGATGTTTTTCCGTGATCCACGTGTCCCATCACCGTAACAATAGGTGCTCTTGGTTCGAGTTCTTCCGGAGTATCTATTTCACGCTCTATGGATTCCTCGATATCGGCAGTTACAAATTCTACTTCAAAACCGAATTCATCGGCTACTATACTCAGGGTTTCAGCGTCCAAACGTTGGTTCATGGTTACCATCATCCCAAGCGACATACAGGCCGAGATAATTTTGGTTACCGGAACATCCATCATCGTAGCCATTTCACTGGCTGTAACAAATTCCGTGACCTTTATTAGTTTGCTATCTGCTTCTTGTTGAGCTAGTTCAACTTCTGATTTTTGGCGGTGGAAATCTCTTTTCTCCCGTCTGTATTTAGCGGCTCTGCCTCGGGAAGATTTTCCTTGAAGTTTTTCCAAGGTCTCGCGAACTTGTTTCTGCACTTCTTCCTCGCTAGGCTCTTCTTTCGGAACAGCTCCCCTGCCTTTTCTAACCGGTGCTCCACGGCCGTCTCTCGGAGCAGCAGCTCCAGCCGCACCAGCTCGAGGTGTTTCTTTGCTTATACGGCGTCTCTTACTTTTTCTGTCTTTTTTATCGTCAGCTTTGGGATCCTTTTTCTTTTCCGGCTTTTTGAATTGGGTAAGATCTATTGTCTGCCCCGTAAAACTAGGTCCTTCCAATTTTTTATATTGAGTGGCCACCGTTTTGGGTTCCGTAGGAGTTTCTGCTTCTGCCTCCTTTTTTGCTATCGGGAATTCCTTTATTTTTTCTGAAGGCTTTTCTTCCTTCCTTTTTTCCTTCTTCTTGGGCTTTTCTATTGGTGTAGCTGCTGGAGTTTCAGTGGGAGTTTCAACCTCTACGGCTTTGGGCTGTTCAGCCTTCGGAATTTCAACTTTTTCTTCTTTCTGGCTTTCAACAGGTTTTTCCTCGGGAGCAACAGGAGCTTTTTCAGTTTTCACTTGTGGCTTAGCTTTGCCCGTGTCGAGATCGATTTTACCGACCTGTTTTGGGCCTTGGAGTTTGGCCTCGCCGCGAATTACACGCGATGCCTCTTCCTTGCGCTGCTTTTCTTCTATTTCACGTTCGCGTTCCAAACGCAGCTCTTCCTTCTCCTTACGCTTTTCTTCCCCGACCTCTTTGGACTCCAACTTTTTGCTCTTGTCGGTTTCAAACTCTTCGAAAAGAACTCCGTATTCCTCACCTGTTATTTTGGTATTGGGACTTGCGTCCACCTCGAAACCTTTGGAACCTAAAAATTCCACGGCACGATCCAACGAGATGTTGAACTCACGTAATACCTGACTTAGTCTTTTCGTTTTTACTTCAGCCATAAATGCTTTTTCCTTCTTTTTATTTTTAAAAAAATCTGTATAAAAGTAATTAAAGTTTTAACTACTCTTCAAATTCCTCCTTTAATATATTTATAACATCGCGGATGGTTTCTTCTTCCAAGTCGGTACGTTTCACCAATTCGCTTATGTCGTGTTCTAAAATACTTTTTGCCGTATCGAGGCCAATTTTATGGAATTCCTCAATGATCCAGCCTTCTATTTCATCTGAAAACTCGCTCAATTCCACATCTTCCTCAGCACCTTCACGCAGCACATCAATTTCATATCCGGTTAACTGTCCAGCCAATCGAATATTATGCCCTCCACGGCCGATAGCCTTGCTCACTTCTTCGGGTCGCAAAATTACCTCGGCACGTTTGGTGTCCTCGTTAATTTTGATGGAAGTTACCTTGGCAGGGCTCAAGGCACGTGAAATATATAGAGGTAAGTTAGTAGTGTAGTTTATTACGTCAATGTTTTCATTGCCCAGTTCTCGCACTATACCGTGAATTCGGGATCCTTTCATGCCGACACAGGCACCGACTGGGTCGATACGGTCGTCATAAGAGTCAACGGCCACTTTGGCCTTTTCGCCCGGAATACGGACCACTTTTTTCACGGTGATCAAACCATCGAAAACCTCTGGGATTTCCTGCTCGAACAACTTCTCAAGAAAAACTGGATTTGCGCGCGACATAATAATGGTCGGCTTATTTCCTTTTAGCTCCACACTCTCAATTATTCCCCGGACGTTATCTCCTTTTCGAAAGAAATCTGAAGGAATTTGTTTTTCCTTGGGAAGGATAATCTCATTGCCGTCATCATCCAGAAGAATAATGGCTCGATGTCGGATATGGTGTACCTCCGCATTGTATATTTCGCCCTCCAACTCTTTAAATTGCTTATAAACGTTGGTATTGTCGTGTTCGTGTATTTTTGAAATAAGATTTTGGCGTAGGGCCAAGATCGCACGGCGCCCGAGATCGATAAGTTTTACCTCTTCTGAAACATCCTCGCCAATTTCAAAATCGGGTTCGATCTTTCTGGCCGCACTCAAAGAAATTTCCTCGTTTGGATCTTCCACCTCCCCATCGGCAACCACCACACGGTTTCTCCATATTTCCAAATCGCCTTTGTCGGGGTTTATAATTATATCAAAATTATCGTCACTGCCAAACTTTTTCTTAAGAGCATTGCGGAATACTTCCTCAAGTATTGCCATAAGCGTTACCCTGTCTATCAGTTTGTCATCCTTAAATTCCGAAAAAGAATCGATTAGCGCTATATTTTCCATATCTATTCGATTAAAATGTTATCATCACTTTTGCTTCCATAATATCATTGTACGGCAGGGTTATCTCCTTTTGAACCGTGATTTTTCCTTTGCCCACTGCCTTAGGTTCTCGTGCGAACCATGTTAAGGTACAGCTTTCTTGGTTGGCCGCAATTAACTTGCCTTCAATTTTTTGATCTGATTTAGTTTTTATTTTCAAATTTCTATCCAAGTTTTTAATATATTGTCTGGGGAAAACCAAGGGTTCCGAAACTCCAGCGGAGCTTACCTCCAGCGAAAAATCGAACTCCTCGCGATCCAGATTGTGTTCTATCTCTCGGCTCACTGCCACGCAGTCCTCCACGGTCACGCCATTGTCGCCGTCCAGGATTACCCGAATTTGGTTGTCATTGGAAATATTCAGATCAATCAAAAACAGGGAATCGTTTTTTTCCAGCGCACTTTCGAGTAGTTGTGCAACTCTTTCCCTCATTAATTTTAGCTATAAAAAGAGGGGACTTTTAGTCCCCTCAGATAGTTTACATATCAAATTCGGTGCAAATATAGAACAATTTTTTAAAACTATGAAAAGCATTGCAATGCATTTTTTTTTGTATTTTGATGGTTCTAAAAGTTTTACACTAAACAACCCTACAACCTCGAACCTATGAAACGTATCTTAGTTCCTACCGATTTTTCCGAACAAGCGGAAAATGCGCTAAAGGTAGCGGCGCAAATCGCAAAAAAATACCATAGCAAAATCTATCTTATCCACTCCCTGGAAATGCCGCTATATCTGGCTACAGCGGGAAGTACAGGAAGTTTGCCTGAATCACTTTTTTTTATAAAATTCGCCGAAAAGCGTTTTAACGAGTTAAAAGAAAGTCCTTTTTTGAAGGACATGGTTATTACAGAAACCATAGGCAAGGGCGAAATATATGAAGATATTGAAGTGGCTTGCCAAGAAAACGACATCGATTTAATTGTTATGGGTTCTTCCGGCGCGAGTGGATTTAAGGAAATGTTTGTGGGCAGCAATACCGAAAAGGTGGTGAGAACTTCCAATACCCCTGTTTTAGTGATTAAAAATTATTATCCTAAATTTCGAGTTAAAGATTTCGTTTTTGCCACGGATTTCTCCGAGGAATACCGCAGTGCTTTTGATCAGGCTCAGAAATTTGCCAAAAGAATAGGTGCCAAAATCCATATGCTTCTCGTGAACACCCCGTCTAATTTTCAAACTTCAGCCAAGGGGCAGGATATTATGGAGGAATTTATTCGAGGGATGGGATTGGAAAACTATACCCTAAATATGTATAATGATGTTTCGGTGGAAAAAGGTATTTTGAATTTCACCAGACATATCAATGCGCAATTAATAGGAATGGGAACCCACGGCCGCAAGGGAATATCGCATTTTTTTAACGGCAGCATCAGTGAGGATATGGTAAACCATGCGGATATGCCCGTAATCACATTTAGAATCTAATGCGGTTTTGTTTCTTAACTCTCTTGATTTCGATTATAGGATGCAAGCAACCTGAGGCAAAACAAAGGGTGATCTCTCCTATCCATACTTCTATTCCCGAAGGGGCAATGATTGCTGATTTTCTTGGAAATCAAGATTCCCTTTATGCTTATGTAAAAGAGATTGACTTCCCAAACCAGACAACCTATATCGGTTTTGAAGATGACAGGATGCCAAGTATTTCCATTCCTGAAAGTATAGGTGCCAAGCTCCAGGTTTTAAAGCTCAATAACTTTTCACAAGAGGTATTGTTGATCAATGCCACACCGGTAGATACCAACTTTAATGAATACTACCTCTTTGTTTGGAATGATTCCCTATGGACAGAGCCCGTAAATCGATTTGACATCCACAAGAGCAATATGAGCGATACATTGACAGTGCTAACAGATGATCCAAGAGATAGCACCAAAATATTGCGATATTATTCGGTTTTTGACATGGATTCCAAAAGCGAAAAAAAATACAGTTGGAAATTAATGCGGGAAAGTGTGGTGATTGAAAAATAAAAATTTTGGATGAATTTCCAACTCCCAGAATTCGTTCATCCCAATAAAAAATGATGATTTTTATCAAAAAATCAATGTGATAGGCTTTTTATCTCATTGGAGGGGAAGAGATTAAAATAATTAAACGCGCCCAATGACATTTACGTCCCTTTGACCAATTAAACATTGTCACAGTTAAAAACCCCAAAAGCCATTGCAATGGCTTTTGGGGTTTTTTTAGGGAAACAAGAGCTATTCCTTTATAAACTTCTTTACGGTTGCAAGGCCATTTTCATTCTCAATACTTAAAAGATAGATACCCTTTGAAAGCCCGGAAACATCCAAGGAAGCCTGTTTTTCAAACTCTAAATCCTCGGTGCTTAAAAGTCTGCCTTCTATGTTGAGGATTTTGATTGTTAGATGACCCATTTCCGCCGCCGACTTT
>JBARWQ010000017.1:0-3918 GCA_049646885.1 Aequorivita sp.
ACAACGTGCAGGCAGGCTGCGACGCAAAGCACAAGCTCTTCGTGAACAACGATACCGGAAGCGTGAACGATACCCATGCGCTCTCCCCAATGGCACTGGACGCCAAAGAACTCCTGGGCGTGGAAAGCCTGGACGTCCTTACCGACAAGGGATACACCACGGCCAAGCATCTGGATATATGCACCAAGAACGGGATCACGCCCTACTCCTCCCCGAAAGACCATTCATCACACCACAACGGACGCTATCCAATGGTCGATTTCAGATATGATGCAATAAAGGATACCTACACCTGTCCGGCAGATCAGGTACTGACCACTAATGGAAGCATCTACGATAAGGCTGGACATATGGTCAAGCACTACAAGAACAGGAAGGCCTGTGGGGCATGTCCCGTGAGAGCGCTGTGCACCACAAATAAGAACGGGCGCTTTATAGAACGCTCCATCTATCAGGAGGCGTTGGACGAAAACCAAAAAAGAGTGGAAGCAAAACCGGAATATTACAGGCTAAGGCAACAGATAACCGAGCACCAGTTTGGGACATTGAAAAGACAATGGGGCTTTACCCATACCTTGATGAAGGGGAAAGAAAATGTACTCTCCGAGGTTAACCTGATAATGATCTGTTATAACCTCACCCGGCTTATGTCCATTCTTGGGCCAGGGGTATTGAAAAACAGGCTGAAAAGGCTTGTGCCTGAATTTTCGGCCCTATTTGAAGTGGTTTTGGCCCTTATGGGCAGCTTTCTTTTACCGGGCAATACCTATCCAAATTTTAAAGCCACAAGAAATACTGCCTTAACCGCTCTCTAAATAGCAACTGATTCATTAATTTTAGTCCGAATTGAGTTGATGCACAGACTCACGTTGTGCGCAAGCTGAAAAAAGATGACGTTAATCGAATTAGCAAATAAAGAAATTGATTTATATTCCAACGTAAATAATATTTACGATGGGAAAATTAATTCGCTTATTCCAAATTTAACTTTGAAAGAAATTTATGAGGAATACGCAAAAGTGCATAACGAATATTCCAAATTGTCACATAAAAATATTGAGGCTCTAAAAAGAGCTTTGTTCATTCAATGGTATTCGATTACCGAGCCAAATTATCTGACTGGAATAAATAAACTTGACGAAAAATCTGAACGGAAAATTATCACGGATTTAAAAACTCGTATTGACCAAAATGAAGCGGATAAAGAATTGATCTGGATGTTGAATTATTACCTGAATTGGGATTTTGTTTTTGACAGATTTAAAGACATAATCGAATTTGACAAAATAATCCAAGAGAAAGACGCTGATAAGCCCAAGATAAAAACTGATGAACGCGGACAAATGGGAATTTACTGGAAATCAATTACAACCGAATAAAGCCTGCGCACAACATTAGCTATAAGCAATGCGGGATAAGTGCCAAATCCAAAAGCAGTCGTATATTTATGAAATAAGTGCCGAACCGAAAATGATTGCATTTTTGCCCCGCACTGCCCATAGCCGAGACGTTGGCAAACATTTAAAAAAGATGGTAACGAACAACTTTACGTTTAACTTAAACATAAATGACTCCCCTGCAAAGAAAGAAGGGGAATTAGATATAGAAAAAGCAAGGAAGATTGGAGCTGAACTAGGTATATTACCCTTAGGACTTAATTACGAAAAATCATAGGTTCCGCAATATCCTTAATGTCCTTAAAATCTTGCGGGTCAAGACTTTTTTCAAAACTTTCATAGATATCGGACATAGAGTTGACCAATTGCTTTTCAAACTTATCTTTTGCCGATTCATCCATTGTTGCGATAAGCGCGTTTATTTGAACCTTAAAAGACAACATAGTAGCAGTCGTAATTTTTTCGGTGAGCGTCATAATTTATAGTTTTAGGAAAGATAATAAAAATCATTAACCACCTACTTTGACAAACATTAAAAAAACAGCAAGGCAATAAAATTTAATCAAAATGAGGAATCCCGTAAAAACGTTTGATTTATAATAAATATTTTTGTTTGTAAAACTATTGATATGAAAACTTTTATCCTTTTACTTTTATTTGTCTTTTTTGGCTTGAATAATCTGACAGCTCAAAACCATTCAGAGGTCTATAATTCTGTTTATGAGCGATACGACTTTATAAATAGTAGTGGAAATTTAATTGGTTACAGAATTTGGAACGAAATTAACCAAAGGTGGGATTATAAAGATTCAAACGGTAATTTATACGGATATCAAGCATATAATACTGTTTATGAAAGATGGGATTACACTGATTTAAGAAAACAAGATAATCAAAACAACCAATCCCAACAAGCAGGGAGGTATATCGTACACGATTACGGTCAAGTGAAATCGAACTTTGATGCAAATTTAGCTCTACAACTTTTAGCTCATAAACAAGCCCAATATAACAGTCTATCTTTTGAGCAGAGACAAGCTATTGCTAGGCAAAAAGAGTTTGATAAAAATTATAGGTGGGTAAACGAGAGCCTTCATCACTTTCTTAAAAAATTTGATAAAAAAGAAAAGAGGTTAATTAAAAGTATTTTAAAAGAATCAAATATTCTAAAAAGAGAGGAGAAAAAACAACCTAAAGAAAGTTCATTTAATAATCTCGAGGATGGTGTGTATGAATTAATTTTTATTAAAAGTAATTTCCTTGAGCAGGAAAGTGTTTATAGAAAAAGACACGTTTTAATAAAAAATAATAAACCGATTAAGTTTACAACTGGTTTTGGTATCATATATTATGTGGAGGATTATACTTTACGAGGAGATAAGTTAGAATTAAAATTATTTAATAAACACGACAGATTATCCGAAACTTATTCAATGTATATACCCAGACAGGAACCTTTAAAGGATTTTCCTGCATCTTTTGAATCCTCAAAATTTACTGTTTATACTAAACAAAATCTTGATGATAAAGTTACAGTACACATCTACAGTATTAAAGGAGATTTTATTGCTTCTGATAAAATATCCAAATATGTTACTTCAAGTTCAATAAATTGTAACACTGCTATTGGGGAGGGTTTTGCAACTTTTATGTTACCCCCAGGAAAATATAAATATATTGCATTTACAAACCAAAAAGTATGGACAAATGAGATTGACATTAACGAGGGGGATTGTAAATCTTTAACCTTAACATCAAATTAGAAATAATGAAAACCTATTTAATTATAATATTGAGCATTCCATTAGTTTTACTTAATATATACCTAGTTTTATACTGTTACCACGGTTTAGCTCATTATTGGACAAAAGAGGAAAATTCTTACGGTAGAACGCTTAAGAACAAAGACTAACTGTTAACGAGATTATTAAAGATAAAACTGCTATCAGCAATAAAATAAACTCTCTTGGGGAACCCCATTTATAGGTAAAACCTTGTTCAGCGAAAGTGTTTGTTTTTATTTTTAAAATACCATTGAATGTTATTCTGTAATTATCCTCATAAGGGCGTATTACAAAACCATTTTGGATTAAATATGATAAACAAGAGGCTAAATAATAATTTGTTTCCCAAGACTTTTCCTCGACGTAATCAAAAACGAGTTTAGATTTATCAGCAAATTTTATTGTAATTTTTGTGACATCTAATTCATTTATTATGTGTTCAAAACTAACGCCATTTGATACATTATTACTCAGCAACTTTAAGACATTATCTATAAAAACTAAATCTTTGTCTTTACTTTTAAAAATATTCATCATAATTTAATTAGAAAATCAAATTACTAAAATAAAACGGACTAAAAGGCAACAGCACGGAAGTAAAACGATTTGCCAATAACTAAGCATTCGTGTGGTCGGAACGACCCAACATGAATGCAGTGTTGACTGAACCGGTTTTTGTCGGTTTGCCCTTATGGGGATTGGTCTAGTTTGGGATGGATTTTCAGGAGTCGGTTTTT
>JBARWQ010000018.1:0-83767 GCA_049646885.1 Aequorivita sp.
TCGACAAGTTTTTGGCTTTAACGCTCTTTTATGTTTTAGGGGGGTCAGCATCCGCCGGAATGACAGATTTAAATGCTTAGGGGAACACCTGTGATTTTAGTGTTCCCAGGGAGGGTCAGCTTGCTCCTGAATATCCATGAATACGATTAAATTCTTTATTTCAATTCAATTTATATTTCTTTCGGGATTCTTGGTGATTATTAAAAATGAAATTAAAACAGGTAAATTTGGAATAGTTATGCTTTTATTGTCCGCATTATTTATATGTGTTGTTTGGTTAATGATTTCGAAATCGCATTATAAATTAACAACTGCCAAACACGAAACATTGGAAGAAATGGAATCCTATCTCCCCTTAAAGCCTTTTTCTTATGAATGGCATGAAAAATTAAAATCAGGAAATAATTATATTAGTATGAGAACCGTGTTTTATGCATTACCGCTAGTAATGTCAATGATATATATATCTTTAAGTATAGTTGCTTTAGACCTGTTCTGATCCCAGTCGGCCCATTAATAATACCATTTAATATCGGTCCTGATAAAATGTTATATATCCCGCTATTCACAGCTTTAATTTTACTGATACCTAGTATTGTTGAAATAGAGCAAGTGCCCCACCATTAACCGCCATTTTAAAAATTTACACCCGTCCGTAAAGTTAAAAAATGTTTAAAACCACTATCATAATCGCCACCCTGCTCGTCTTGGGCTTAAAGGAATTTATCCTACCTTTCTTTTTGGCTTATCTATTGATGGTTTTTGTCTTTATCGGCATTGGAAAGGCTTTCTATTAATATAAAAAAAACAAATTGACAATGAGTGAATTCTGGGAAGCGGCATTTAGAAAAAATCACGAAATGTGGGGCTTTGAGCCGGCGCCTGCTACTGTGTTGACCAATGCCTTTTTTGTGGAGAACAATATTAAGAATGTACTAATTCCAGGTATCGGCTACGGACGGAATGCCCAAATCTTCAGAAACAATGGCATGACCGTAACAGGTATTGAGATTTCCCAAACCGCCATCGATCTAGCCCACAAACATTTCGGTGCCGACCTGAAGATCCATCACGGTTCCATAACTGAAATGCCCTTTGACCAAAACCATTACGACGGCATTTATTGCTATGCCTTAATCCATTTATTGGACGAAAATGAAAGGAAAAAACTAATCCAAGACTGCTTTAATCAATTGAGTCCCGGCGGCAATATGGTTTTTGCGGTTGCTACCAAGGAAGCCCCACTTTATGGCCAAGGAACTTGCATCGGCAAAGACAGATTTCAAGTACATGGAGGTATAAAAATGTTCTTTTACAGCAAGGAAAGCATTCAGGAAGAATTTGGCAATGCCGGCCTCTTTGAAATAAGTGAAGTGGATGATGTCTATCCCTTTTATCTCATAAAATGCAAAAAGGAACATAACCTTCTACCGAATTGATAGTGAGTGGAAGAATACATTAATAAAATGTTAATTTCAATCCCAAAAGTTTCCTTATATTTAATCCATTGTATCTGATATCTGAATTTTTAATGGTTCAATATTTTTTTAACCCTGTCCTATGTCTTAAGTCCTTTAGTCTTAAGTCTTTTTATTTTTAGGTCTTTAATGTTTTAGAAACTCCTAAATAAAACGCTATGAGAAAAGCAAAAAGCAACCTGCTAAGGAAACTGATCGAAAATTTAAATCAAGAGGTCAAGGCGTACAACGTCTCCGAAAATAATCCTTCCATCAACACCTACACCCGAAGAAAATTTATTGCCGATACATCAAAAGGTGCTATTGGCGTTGGCTTGGCCCTCAGTTTGCCTTCGTTTATTATTTCCTGTAAAAATGAGACTACCAAGACTACTGCCGAAGTTTTGGATATTGCTATCCTGGGAGGAGGGATTTCAGGATTAAATTGTGCGAACCACCTCTTAAATTCCAATTTGAATTTTAAAGTATTTGAAGGCAGCAGAAGATTGGGAGGCCGAATTCTGACCCACTACAACGATTCCCTTGCCTTGGGGATTTTTCCGGAATTCGGAGGAGATTTTATAGATTCCAGTCACCAGGATATGCTCAGCCTTGCCAAGGAGTTTCAGCTCGAACTCCTCGATCTGGAAGAAGAGCAAAAGGAAAAAAATCTCATAAAGGATACCTATTACTTCGATAATAGAATAGTTCCCGAAGATGAAATAATAAAGGAATTTAAAAAGATCGCCGAAAAAATATCCATCGATAAGAATTCCCTTGGGGAAAATTACGACACCCCAGATGCCGAAATTTTGGACAACATTGCCCTAAGTGATTATATTTCTTCCCTGGACTGCGTGCCATGGCTAAAGGATCTTTTTACCGCCGCCTTCACCTCCGAATTTGGATTGGACTGTTCTGAACAATCTGCCATAAATCTTTTGGATATGGTCGATCCTGATACGAGTGTAGGGTTTAAGCCGTTTGGCGATAGCGATGAAAAATACAGAATACACGGTGGCAACTCCAAAATAATCGAAGGCTTGACAGAAAAAATAGGGGAGGACAGGATAGAAAGAAATTATGAGGTGGTAGAAATCAATGAAAAGGATGAAGGTTTTTATCAAGTGAAATTTACCAATAACGAGGAGATTTTAGCCAATAGAATTGTTTGCACCATTCCGTTTACAATCCTGCGCAAAATAAAGCTGAACCTTAAAAATATTTCCCCCCAAAAGAAAAAGTGTATTGACGAATTGGGCTATGGCATGAATACCAAACTCGTTCTGGGATACAAAGGCACCCCTTGGTCTGAAAAGCCTAATTCCGCCATGGGTTACTTATTCCATAAGGACATAGTAAATGGTTGGGACAGCAGTTACAATAAAACACCCAATAATGACAACGGGGCTTATGTGGCTTATTTCGGCGGAAGTTTTTCCCAAAATCTCGACAAGGAATCATTCAAAAATAAGATGGCCCCTCCCGATCATACTTGGAAAACGGAACTGCCGGAAGAAACTGTCACTAATCTGGTAAATGAACTTGATAAGGTATTTGTAAACTCGAAGGAGAAATTTTTAAACAAGCACGTATTTGTAAATTGGATTGATTATCCGTTTGCCAAAGGCAGTTATTCCTGTTATAAAAAAGGACAATGGACCACTATTTCAGGTTTGGAAATAGAACCCATCGGCAACTTTTATTTTGCGGGGGAGCACTGTAGCGAAGAGTTTCAAGGGTTTATGAATGGCGGTGCGGAAACCGGAAGAAGCGTGGCGGAAAACCTTCTGCAATCAGTCTCTAAAAATGATGCCGCCAAAAAGGTAAATAGCTAGGTGGAATTAATTGAACTTCACCTTGCTGAGTTGTCAATTCCAAATTTGAAATCTACATTGGGCCCTGGGGTTTAAAACTGTAAACCCCAATTCCGTTCTTTCCTGTCTTTTATAATGTGTATTTTCGCGACTTGAATTTTGTTTGGATATGCCGCAGCCCCTTTACAATGAAAATCACGATAACAATCCACTTTTAGAAAATCAGGATTCCTCATCTTCTTCTAAAAATAACTCCATAAAACCAGAACCCCATCCTGTTTTGAAAGCCGAAGTAGTGGAAGAGATTTCCTTTACCGAACGCTGGAAAACGAATCGATTCTGGCTGGTTCGCGGCTCTTATTACCTCTTGCGAACGGTGTGGATAATTGTGATGGCCATCGGTGGCTTTATAGCCTGGCTGATTTCCCTGCTCTTTATATGATACGCAAGCTACCGTTGAAAATACTACATGGCTATGTACTGCTTTCTTTGGTAGTGTTTTTATGCGTTCAATGTCTGAAATACTTTTCCGTAGTGGGTCCCAATTGGGTTTTTAACCACCTAAATGATTTTTTGGCGATTCCGATTATAGCTACCATCTGTTTGCACGGCGTATGGTTGATTAAAAAGAACAATACTATTCGCTTGAATATCTTCACTATTCTAAGTCTGGTCGCACTTTATTCCATTTTTTTTGAATATCATCTCCCAAAGCAATCCTACCGATACACCGGGGATATTTGGGATATAGTCTGTTATTTCTTAGGCGGAACGGTGTTTTATTTCCTGCAAAAAATGGATACAGCGGCTTGCGACTGAATTCATTTGGAAAATTCCCTGCAATTATGTTAACTTTCGCCCACGGTGGAAAAGTCGGCTGACTTTTCCGCGGCCCGCTAACCCCAAATCTTAGCATTCCTATTATGAAACGAAACATTGCACATCATCTAATCGCCCTTTCCTCAGTGATTTTTATCGTTGCCTGTGGACAAAACCGAGAACAGAACGAAACCATCGCCAGGGAAGAATCCGAAGAGAGTCCAAACGTGGAGACCCTTGCGGAACCCAGCTTGAGAATCATTGAACCCACCATTGGGTTTACACCTGATATAAGTGAAAACGCCAAGAAAAATCTAGAGAGAACCAAGGAACTTTTTGCGAAGATCGACAGCATTATAAATTCGTATCCAGACTACGAAACTGCCCAAGAACATCTGAGCGAAAGACAGATTGAAATTTGGGAGAACGAGGAAGAGTACAGCAAGGAAGACCACTTATACGTCGGCACTTTTGGTTGTAGCTGGTATTGTGGCGGGGGACCCGACAAGATTGTTACGAGCTCGACCCTGGCGCCTCACAAAAGCCTCGATTACAAAGCCGAAAACATCCATGACTTTTCCTTGCGTACCGCCTGGGTTGAAGGCGTAGATGGATATGGAATAGGGGAGAGCATTACGTTCAGATTTCCTAAGGAATCGCCAGCGGTTACCGCAGCCGAGATTTTTAATGGCTATATGAAATCCGATAAAGTATGGCAGGATAACTCCAGGGTAAAACAGCTGAAACTCTACGTAAACGATAAAGCCTACGCCCTTTTAAACCTTAAGGATATCAAGTCGAAGCAGATTTTCGCTATCGACACCCTGCAAGGAACTGATAGTGATCTTTACTTAAAATTTGAAATCACCGATGTGTATAAAGGCGACAAATATGACGACGTTGCCATTTCAGAAATCGAATTTGACGGCATCGGGGTCCACTGTTTTGCCAAAGGCACTATGGTGAAAACACCCGAGGGAGAAATTGAAATTGAAAAGCTGGAAGTCGGCGACAGCGTAATCTCATACAACGCGATGACCAAGACAACAGAAACCGCAACCATCCTGGAATTGGCAAGCCAAAAGCACCACAATCTTTACGAACTCAATTTCTCGGGCACCAAATTAACGGTTACGGACGACCATCCGTTTTTCTTGGAAGACCAGTACTATTCAATAAAGCCGAATCATAAATATGGTCCTGCCACCGCTACCCTAAACAAAGGTCAACAGATTAACTTCTTAATCGACGGGAAAATCCAGACCTTGGCCTTGACCGATATCACAAAACTTGACCGCTGCGAAATCACCTACACCATTACCAAGCTAGACCGAAACAAACTGTTTTTTGCGAATGGTGCCTGTGTGGCGACGGAGGAAGTATCTCCTAGACTAGCACGTAATAACTAGGGGAGAGAGATTTATGTTTTTTATATAGAAGTCTTTTAATATGAATGGCTTAGCATTTATTTTACTTGGGCCCGTTTAGCATTTTAATTTCGAGCCCTGTTTTTCCCTACATTAGCATAGGGATAACTTCCCCTAAAAGATGCTATTATGAAAAATATCGTTCAAACCCTTATATTCTTGGCGTCTATTTACAGTTTCTGCCAAGATGGGCAGTTGGATACTTCATTTAATCCAACCGTTAATTTAAACAATGAAGTAAGAGCTATTGCAGAGCAAGCTGATGGCAAAATACTTATAGGCGGATGGTTTACCGAGAACGGCAGCTATTCCATTTATAGATTAAACCAAGATGGCTCCTTGGATGCGGGTTTTGATTATCCTCCTGGGTTTATTGGGGGTATTAATGCCATCGTAGTGCAACCCGACAACAAGATAATTGTTGGCGGTGGCTATCCTGGGTTTTTAAAACGCTTGAATGAGAATGGGAGCTTAGACCCTACCTTCGATGCCAGAATACAGGAAGATGACGTTATTTCGTCTATAAAACTATTGGCTGACAACAACATTCTCGTCTCAGGGGTATTCACGCAAATCAATAGCACTCCCATACAATCTTTTGCAAAACTATCTCCCCTTGGCAGCGTGGACTACACTTTCGACTTAAATTTACAATCGGATACTTATATAGATGATTTTGAAGTGCAAGCAGACGGCAAGATCATTATTGCCGGTGTGCATGATCCCAATCCAGGTCCCCAACGCATTATTCTTAGCCGATACAATCCTGACGGCAGTTTGGACCCTAGTTTTATGGCGGCACAACAAACCATTGGCAACTATATTTACGATATAGAAATAGATCAAAATGATAAGATTCTGGTTTCTGGCCCCTTCACAAAAATTGGTAGTGTTACCAGATATAACCTCGCCCGCTTAAACGGCGATGGGAGCCTCGACACCTCCTTTGATTCCTATAACCTTCCCGAAAATGGCACTACCTATACCATATTTGGAATAAGGGCACTAGAAGACGGCAAATATTTTATCAATGGCACTTTCAATATCTATAATGACAGGAATAGCTTTAGTATAGCCAAAATCAATAACGATGGCACTATAGACCCCTCTTTTAATATGGGAACAGGCCCCAACGAATATGTATGGTCCTCCTGCATACAGAATGACGGCAAAATAGTGATCGGTGGAGACTTCACCGCCTATGATGGCACATCCATCAATCGAATCGCCCGTTTGGGGAATACGCTTTCCATAATTGAAAATCCTTTTGCGGAAGGTATTCGCGTTTATCCCAATCCCTTCAAGGATGTAATAAACATCGCCGGCTTGGATAATAGTCCCATTTCGGTCTCAATTTACAGCCTCACAGGCCAGCTTATCAAAACCGAAACCCTAAACCATCTCAAAACTATTGACACCCAAGCCTTGGCAAGTGGTATGTATCTGGCCCGTATTGGGAATGGGGAATATTCTAAGTCGGTTAAGTTGGTGAAGGAATAAGGGACTGGCATCGGTTTAAATTATTAAAAGGATTCTTGGGTATTTTCTGTGTTGATGAATTCAGGATTTAAAGGTGCTAAACAGCTTAATATGAATCTAGTTTTATAGCTTTACCGCCTAATCCTAGCTGCTTTAAAAAGCCACATCCCCTTTCGGAAGAAAACCCAATGAAACAAATCCTACTCTATATTTCCCTAACCATAGCCACGTTTTCCCTTCAGGGGCAAACCACCAAAAAAGTATTGTTTCTCGGCAATAGTTATACCTCCGCCAACAATCTACCGCTAATGGTAAACAATATGGCCAATAGCAGCGGAGATGTTTTAATATACGATTCCAACACCCCTGGAGGGTATCGATTAAGAGATCATCTAAACAATCCTACCAGCCTTGACAAACTAAATTCCAACAGCTGGGATTATGTGGCGCTACAGGGGCAAAGCCAAGAGACATCCATGAGCCAGTTGGACATGGAAACCCAATTATACCCCTTTGCCCAAGCCTTGACCAGCGCCATTAGAGCCAATTATGGATGTTCCCAACCTTTGTTTTATATGACCTGGGGTCGTAAAAATGGCGATGTCGCCAACTGCCCTATCCGGCCGTGGGTATGTACCTATGAGGAAATGGATGATGTAATTAAAGCGACCTATATCTTTATGTCCGAAAGCAATGAAGCCGAATTGGCCCCTGCAGGAGCTGTATGGCGATATCTGCGGGAAAACCACCCAAGTGTGGAATTGTACGCGGCTGACGGCTCCCATCCTTCCCTAGCAGGTTCCTATGCTGCGGCCTGCGCTTTTTATACTATGATTTACAAAAAGGATCCCACAACTATTACTTGGAACTCCACCCTCCCAGAAAACGAGGCCAACACCATAAAAATGGCTGCCAAAACCATCGTTTTTGACAATATCTCCACTTGGGATTTTACAGAAGCGCTAACCGCAGATTTTGATGAGGAAATCAATGGCGCGGAGGTATCCTTCACCAACACCAGCAGCAGTTTCGATACATTGCTCTGGGAATTCGGCGATGGAAACACCTCCGGCCTACGCGATCCCGTTCACACCTATGCGGAAAGTGGCGTATATACTGTTTCCCTAACCATCACCAAATGCGTTAAATCCACCACCAAAATCAAAACTCTAAATATAAATGTCTTAAGCACAGAAGCCTTTCATCTGAAACCATTCAGTGTTTATCCCAATCCCACTTCCGGCGACCTAAATCTGCAATTCAATAAAATTTACAAGGAAGTAAACACAGTTATTTCAGATCTTTCGGGGAAAACAGTGCTAACGACTTCCACAAAAAACACAAGCCAATTAACCCTAGATATTTCAACCCTAAGCAAGGGTATTTATATCCTAAATGTAATTGCCGATGAGAGGTTTTCTGTAGAGAAAATAGTGAGGAAATAAGGGAGAAATACGAAGTAGGAAGTGCGAACTTCCCGGATTGGGTTCACGCAGAGAACGCCGAACAGACGCTGAGATCGCAGAGAATTTCTTTGCGATCTTTGCGTAAAACTTTGCCGCCTTTGCGTGAAAGCAACTGTCTAAAAGGTCACGTCACGCAAATAGGCAAATACATTATCTCAAGTCTCAAGTCTCATGTCTATCCCCACTTCGGGAACATTTATTCTTTAACTAATTTTCGAACCGTTTCCTTCCCTGTCGGGTAGGCGATTTTCACAAAGTAAACACCATTTTTAAAAGAAGAAATATCTAAGCTAATAGCCGCGTTCTGAGGAAGTATCTTTTCCGACAACAGCTTTTTGCCTAGAATATCATAAAGTGAAATGGTTGTTTCAGAAACCAGTTGTGACGATTGAATGGTAACATTCCCAGAAGCTGGATTTGGAAAGATATTCAAGTTTTCAAATCCTAAAGAATTTACCGAGAGATATTCTGTGCTTATTATAAAGGAAGCTAATGCAATACAGCTTCCGCTCATATTTTCTACTCTAACATAAATAGTTTGAGGATTTTGCAGATTCTGGTAAGCCGTTGGATCCATAATGGCATATACACCCATCGCTGCATTCTCTTCTGATTCGTAATAAGAAACAAAGTAGGCAGGGAAATACAATCCCTCCAACATTATTGCGCTATTTTCGGTAAGATCAAAAAATGCTAAACCATCCCCATTCTCATCTATTTGGTGAAGATCAATGGGTTGATTTATGGGAAGAATTTGAACAACCTGCAATTCCAATTCAACTATTGCAAATAAACCGCTCTGGGAATCCTCAGCTCGTGCAAACACCACTTGGTTATAAGGAACCTCGTTCATGTAAGGACTAATCAACGCATTTATACCAGTTTGAGCATCTGGATAATTTATATGATAAGTAAATAGTAAAGAAGTGTCTCCCATGGAAATATCCGCATCCGCAACATGTAAATCAAAGTAGGCAAAACCATTATTATTTACATCACATTCCAGTAGTGGGAAGGGATTTTCATTAACAATAGGTTGGGCTTGAATAGAAATGCTAAAAAATAGAATTCCTATAAAAAGTAGAAGTCTTTTCATTTTTAGGTGTGTTAAGCAATAAACATAAGAATTTATTTTACAAATATCTAAAAAACCTTGAGTTACATTGTGAGAACATCTCAATGGATACCAGCTGGGCTGAAATAATTACTTAGGAGGATAGTTTCACGCAAACTAATGCGGTGGAAAACCGCAAATAGCTAACTATTTACTTGGCAAACTTTGCGGCCTTTGCGTTAAATTTAACGGCACAAATTAGTTTAGACAGTCTTCAATTCAACCCATTTTCGACTCCAAAAAGAACAGAAATTTGTCCCGGATGAGAATCTGCTTCCGCTACCAACTACCAACTTTTCTTTCTATTTTAGTCAACTTCCATTTTACTCTATATCAAAGCCTAGGTTCACCTGTATTTACTCCCTAGATACTCCCATGATACTTGCATGATACTTGCATGATACTTGCACTTAGGGTTACCGATATATTATTCCCATTTATAAACCATGATTTCAAAAAAAAACCCACGTCCCGTTAGGGACCAAAATATGGGTAGAAAACAGGATACCATCCGCGTCCTTGTGCCGTTAGGTACAAAATATAATTCAGGAGTTTCTCTACTTCCAAATAACATCCGTTTTACCCATATGTATTAACAACAATAACGTATTCCGATCGTGCTATGGTTATAATTAAAGAAGACGCAAACCGTCTTGTTTCCTGATTCCCTTTAGTCCTGTTTCGATTCTCCACTACCAACTTTTCTTTCTATTACATTCAAAATCAAAATTCACCCTTATTTACCCCTAAATCCCTCCTAGATACCCCCTAGATAAGCCCATGTTAGTTAATGAAATGTAAAGAGAATTAAGAGGTTTAACCCAAAAATATCTCAAGCAAATTCCACCAGGCCATTGATAAGAGAATAAATAATCGCACTTGCCAGGCCAATCAAAAAAATGATAACCGAGATATAAAGCAGCTTCTGTTTTCGGGCGATGCTTTTTCCGAGAAAATAAAGATCGGCTATCATTTCATCGTAAACATTCTGCCCCCTCATCATGATGCGTTCAAACTCAACCTTAAACTCGTCGAATGATAATTTCGCAAAGTTTTCAGCATACAGTGTTCCTCTATATCCGCTCTTTTTATAAGCTGACCCAAAATACCGATAGGGCAACATACTGAACAGCGCAAAAATCATCGAGAGCATGCTACAGACGACCAAAATACGCACGCCGAATTCCAATGGAACTTGCTTTGATTTCGGGATCACAAACAACAATCCCATCAACAATGAGGTTATAATAGAATTGACCGTCAGCACGATCCTGGCTTTATTGTCAACCATTTTCAATAAATTGTAATGATTTCGAGAGAGCGTTCTAAAAAGGGTCTGGACTCCTCGGGAATCGTAGCGCTCTAGTCTTTCTTGTTTTTTATTGTTCTTCGGTGTAGTTTCTTTTTCCATAATAATAATTGGTTATAAATCGCATAAATCTTTTATTTCGTTTAAAATCTTTTTGTTTCTCAATGCTGAAATCCCGATTTCATCCAACAAATGCGAGTTTTCAAAAAGCTCCTTGGTGAGTATTGCGTCCTTTTCAATGAGAAGATCTTTTTCGTGTTTTGTCAAGGTTGTCAAGGTGGTGATAGGGTAGAGGGCAAATTTATCCACATTTTGTTTTATGCCATTGTTTTCTGGATAATCCCAACTCAACAGGTGCAGACCAACACACTTGGAGTAATTTATTGCATCTGAAGAAAATCGAGTGTTGGTGACCAGCCATCCTTGTTTTAAATGTGATGCTTTAGTAGGGTCTTTGTTCCAGTGTTTTTGAATATCGAGAAAGCGGGAGTTTATGTATAATGGCACCCTTACATTGCTCACTGCTTTGGGGTCTGAATGAAACTTACATTCTACGGCATAGGTATTTCCATCTTTTTCCGCCAGCACATCTACCTCATGGGTCACACATTCTCCTTGAAGAATTATACCGACTTTAGTTTCAAAACCTTTTTGTTGGAGTAAGGCGCTTATCAAACGTTCGAAGGGAAAACCTGTAGGCCCTAGGTCCAATATAGCACGTTTTAGACTGTATTTTGAGGCCGAGATTCGGTTGTGTTTTTTCAATAAGGAGAAGGCCTTTCCGTATATTTCCTTAGAGGACATGCCGTCGTAAAGTGTGGGCATGATATTCTCCACAACAGTGTTTATTTCATTTTCGGAAGCCTTACTTCTTCTCAGGGAAGTCTTTAATTTTTCAACCTTGAACTCTTCAATCTCGCCGTTGAATTTCTCGATATATATTGTTTTCTTTTCCATTATTTTATAATTTGATTTTTAAAACCGAAGAACTTCGGTCATAATCCCAAAACGGATTACGTTCAGTTGATGGCTGAAATAGATGTTGTAATAATCCTGGCCGTGATAAAACTGTACGAAAAGACCGATATCCTCTAAAAATTTTGGGTGGTAATATAGGGTCAGTGCCCCGTTGAATCTATTTAAATCGAAAGTGGCCCAGTCGTTGATTGCATCAAACATCCAAGTGGTATCTACTTTCATTGAGAAATTGGCTTTTCTTTTTTGGCTGAAGAAATCCCCATCCCACGGAAGCTTATATACAATAAAAGAGTTGTGCCACCGAAGTCCACTGTATTGGCCTTTCAGGTCTTCCCACATCCAACTTCTGGGATGCACTTCCAAAGAGCTTTTAAGGAATTTTACAGCTTTTAAATTCAGGCTGTAGGAAGTGACAATATAACCGAGCTCAAAAAAATTGGTTGAAAAATTTCCCGTTTGCAGATTGATAGAACCATCCTTATTATAAAAATTGCCATCCTGTCCGTTGGAGTAGTGTGCCAATCTGCCGAAAACCGTTAAATGTCTCAAATCTTGAGTCTTCCCAATTAAATAATAAAGGGAAAGTTGGGGAATATAGCTCGGGGTTTTTACCGGATATGAATCTTCATTGTACATTCTGATGGTTATCTGGGGTGTAAGTACCATCATCAGTTTTGAATCCTCACGTTTTCGAACTACAAAATTCGGGTTGAGGTTAGCCTCAAACATCAGCGGCTCCAGATTGCCTATATCCGTGGGAAAGGTTATATAACTATCTCCTTGATTAATATGTGCGATCTTGGCCAAGTTCAGCCTCGGAAGGGTGTCCGCAGGTTTCTGGGCACGTATTCCCGTCATGACCAAGAGGAACAATATCGATATGTGCAGTACCCGGTTCACATATAAATAATTTTGATGATTTTGGTGCTATCCTTATTAAGTTCAAAACTCGCTTTGGAAAATTTGGGCCTGTTCAAAAGGTTTATGGTTTTATAATTGGAGAATCCGATCCCTTCTTTCGGAAGGACCAAACCTTTGTCTATCTTACCATTTTCATTCTCGTCGTGCAGGATATTTACCGCATATCTCCCTGGTGGCAAGTTGGAAAATATAAGGATCGCGCTCCCATTATCGATATCCGAAGTTCCCATCTTATAATAATGTTGAAAGTTTTCATCGGGAATAGTACCGTCGCGATTGTATAGGGCAAACTGTACCACGCCTTTTGAATTCCGTAGGTCATCGACCTTTACCGTTAAGGAAAAAGTGTTTTCTACCGGAACCGATTGAAAGGAGGTCAGTATCATTACAACTCCCATTGCCAATATTGTTTTACTGAATAATTTCATATTAATATTTTTTTAAGCTATAATAGGTTAACACAGAGAAAGCAATGGTGAGGGCAATTCTGAATCCCATGGCTCCCACATTCTTTAATTCGAAGGCACCGCCAGAGTTTATGTACAATGCCAGAACCACCAGAGCAATTGCCAAAAACAGGGTGGTTCCTATCAGAATCCAAAAAGCCCATTTTTCGGCTTTGAGCAAACCATAAGCTGCAACTAAATAGAGCAAACCCGCTATAAAATTTGTCCATACTATAAAAGGCACGTAGTCTCCTTCCCTCTCACGTATCCCAAACCAATCGAATATCACCGAGCTGCTCATGAACAGGGTAGCCGATGCAAAAGCAATCAGCACAATTGCGATAAGGTATCTAAACACTTTATTTCTTTTCATGATTTAACGGTTTAAAATTTCCTTCGGTTGTCTTTGAAAGATCATTTGGTTCGGACGAATCATGTTTCGTTTTTTGTACCTATATAAATAAGCACTGCAAATAATAGGGTTAATACAATTCTGAAAATCATGGCGCCAATAGTGCGGTCTTCATATAGTCCACCCGTATGCATGTGGATATAGAATAAGACGAATGTGTAAATAAGAAGTAGAGCTACCGAAAGCATCGCCCAAAATGCCCACCTTTGTGATTTAATGAACCCATAGACTGCAAGTAAATAGATAAAACCTGCCGTTAAGTTTGTCTTCACAATAAATGGAACATAGTTTCCCTCTTTTGCTCGGATGCCAAACCAATCGAACAGCACAGAGCTACTCATAAACAGAGTGAGAAGGGCAAAAGCAATTAGTACAACTGCAGTTATGTTTTTAAAGGTTTTGCTCATAATTAAGTGGGAGTGTTCATTAAATTAATTAAGTCATTTAAAATTTTATTACTTTGATCACTTTTTTATTTTTGACTACCGACTACCAAGCCTAAACAACAAGCACCAAATTCCAAGCACCAAATTCCAAATTCCACCATCCAACCGACCTTGGCCGGAGGGGGGTACCGACTACCGTCTATCGTCTATCGCCTCGTCAAAATTTCCTTCTGTTTTCGCCATACCACCATTTCGGTTTATATTCTTCCTTGGTCAATCCGAATCTTTCTATGGCGTGGATTTTTATATGTTTTACTACTTCTTCTGCGGAATCGGTCACAAAGATCAATTCCATGTCCTCGGGGCTAATGCTTTCTGTTCTTGCCATTAATTCAATATGCTCAATCAAATCCTTGTGGTATTCCCTGTCGAAAATAACCACAGGGAAATTCGCAACCATGTGGTTTTGTATTAAGGTAAGCGCCTCAAACAATTCATCGAGCGTTCCCATCCCGCCTGGCATGATCACAAAGGCATAGGAGTATTTCATCAACAGGTATTTTCGAACAAAAAAATAGGGAATGTCAATCCACTTATGCAAATAGGGATTTGGCTTTTGTTCAAAAGGAAGGATGATATTTACGCCCACTGAATACCCACCCGCCTCAAAGGCTCCTTTATTTGCGGCTTCCATAAGTCCGGGCCCCCCGCCTGTCATAACCGTAAACCCCAGTTTTGCAAGGTCGGCCCCAATTTTTTCCGCATTTTTATAATGGTCTGAATCCGGTCGGAACCGCGCGGAACCATACACCGTTGCACAGGGGCCAATAAAGTGCATTTTTCGAAAACCTTTTATAAAATAATACTGAACCTTCAATGTGAAAATAAATTCCTTAAACCGCGAACGACGCTTCTGAAGGAAAGGGGCTTCGGTTTTTTGTAAGTGATATTTGATTTCTTTTTCCATTAATTTTTATAGTTTAACCGCAATTTCATACGTCTCATATCTCAAGTCTCAAGTCTCAAGTCTCAAGTCTCACATCTCACATCTCACTAATTCACCTTTTTATAACTCCACACCGCCAAAGCATTCATCACCAATGCATAAGCAAGTGTTTTTAGAAGCTGGGGAAGTATGTCCATAAATCCTGATCCCTTGAGCATAACCATCCGCACGATTTCAACAAAGTATTTTATAGGGTTAAACTCCGTGATTATTTGTGCCCATTTCGGCATGCTTTCTATCGGGGTAAACAGGCCGCTCATCAAAATGAAGATTACCACAAAAAACCAAGCTATAAACATGGCCTGTTGTTGGGTGTCGGTAAAGTTGGAGATCAGCAATCCCATCCCCAGAATCACCAATATATAAATGGAAGTATAGAGATATAGCAACAATATGCTGCCGAGCATGGGAGTATTAAAAATCAATTTTGCCAAGATCAATCCAATGGTCAACAAGCCCATTCCAATTACCCAAAAGGGGAAAAGTTTGCCGATGATAAATTGGCTTTTACGAATAGGCGTAACGTTGATCTGCTCCAAGGTGCCTATCTCTTTTTCCCTTACAATGTTCATCCCGGATAGGAACAGGGTTATCATCGTAACCAGCAACACCAAAATTCCAGGGACCATAAACGTTTTATAATCTAAAGTAATATTGTACCAGAAGGATGGGATGCTCGCAATGGTCACGGGCTGCACGATTTTTTTTGATGTGTCCATAATGTTCATTTTCACATCTTTATTGAAACTTTGCACAATTTGATTTATGTAACCGCTTTCCACACCGGCCGCAGCACCATCGATAGCATTAATTGTGATGGACAAATCGGCGGTTTTTTCCTTTAGAAAATTTCGCTCAAAATTATTTGGTATTTCTAGTACTACATCAACTTCTCCACTCAGCATTGCAGAGCTGGCTTTTTCTTGTGAAGGAAAATCGGTTAAGACATTGAAGTAGGTAGAGGCGTTAAACTTTTCAATCAGTGCGCGGGACGATGAGGTATGATCGTAATCTATATATGCAAACTTGATGTTTTTCACCTCATAAGTAGCCGCATTGGACAGAATGACTAGTTGCAATATTGGCAGGATAAATATGATAGGCAACATCCCTTTATTTCTAAAGATCTGTTTAAATTCCTTCTGTATGATATAGCCAATTGTCTTCATTATTCCAGTCGTATTTTATATTTTTTGATACTTAATATGATAAAGAAAAGAGCCATTCCAATAAGAATTAAGGTTTCCTTCCAGATATAAGTGATCGAGACACCTTTCAGCATAATCCCTTTTATAATGATGATGAACCATTTGGCGGGGATTATATGGCTGATTATTTGTAGTGGGGCTGGCATACTCGATATTGGAAAAATAAAACCGGAAAGCAATATTACCGGCAGCATCAGGCCCATCAGGGAAATCATCATTGCGGTCTGCTGGGTTTCCGCAATGGTCGATATCAATATTCCCAACGCAAGGGAAGTGATTATAAACAAAATGCTTTCTGCTCCTAATAAAAACATACTTCCTTCAACCGGCATCCTAAATACAAAAATGCTCAAAAGTACGATCACGGCTGCATTGATAACAGATAGGAAAATATAGGGGATCACTTTCCCTATAATGACCTGAAAGGATTTTAAGGGGGAGACCAACAGGATTTCCATAGTACCCAATTCCTTTTCCCGGGTAATGGAGATGGAGGTCATCATGGCCGAGACCAACATTAAAATAATAGTCATTACTCCGGGAACAAACGTGAAAACACTTTTGAGCTCTGGATTATAGACCATTCTAGTTTGGGAAACTATCTGATACTTTACTTCGATTCCCTCGTTCTTTGATTCCTGATAGTTTTGAAGAATTGAGTTGAGGTAATTGGTAATAGAATTGGCAGTGTTGGGATCCGTGGCATCGGTGATTATCTGTACCGTCGCTTTATGTTCCTTAATCAGGTTCTTGGTGAAATCCTTTTCAAAATTCAGGACTGCTTTTACTTTCCCTTTTTTAAAGGCCGTTTCAATTTCGGCTTCCCGGGAAAGGATTTGTTTTGTTGTGAAATATTTTGATGTCGAAATCTTATTGATGATCTCTCCGGTAGTGGCGTCTTTTGAATGGTCCAAAATGGCGATATCGACATTGTTGATCTCGTTGGTGATGGCAAATCCAAAAAGCATTATCTGGGCTATGGGCATGCCAAAGAGTATAAACAACGACCGCCTATCCCGAAAGATATGGTAGAATTCTTTTGTTATAAAGCCTATAAATCGTTTCATCTGTGGGTTTATTTAGACCCTAAAGGTTTTTGAAACCTTTAGGGCCTGAAATACATTATCTTTATTCAATATTCCGCGCCAATTTCAAAAATACATCGTTCATGGAATCAACTTTAAACTGTTGTTTCAACTTCTTTGGCGTGTCCAAGGCCTCAATTTTCCCTTCGACCATGATGGAAACACGGTCGCAATATTCGGCCTCGTCCATATAATGGGTGGTCACAAAAATGGTGGTACCTTGGTCCGCTGCTTTATAGATCATTTCCCAAAATTGCCTTCGTGTAATGGGGTCCACCCCACCTGTTGGCTCATCCAAAAAAACGATCTTTGGGTCGTGGAGAAGCGCGACAGAAAACGATAATTTTTGTTTCCAGCCCAATGGGAGGGAGCCAACCAGTTTATCGGAAATATCCTCCAATCCAAGTTCCGCGATCAATTGTTTTCTTTTTTCCTTGATCCTTACTCGGGACAAACCATAAATACCACCATAAAAAACAATATTCTCATTGACCGTCAGGTCATCGTATAGCGCAAATTTTTGGCTCATATAGCCGATGTTTTTCTTGATGCTGTCAGTTTCGGTATAGACATCAAATCCGGCAACTTTTGCCTTTCCCGAGGAGGGGTTGGAAATCCCGATCAGCATTTTCATTGCCGTTGTTTTGCCAGCTCCATTTGCCCCCAAGAAACCGAATATTTCGCCTTTTTTGACTTCAAAAGTGATGGCATTGACCGCAATGAAATCACCAAATTTTTTGGTCAGATCTTCAGCTTCTATGACGTTTTCTTTTTTCATTTTTTCGCTAATTCCATAAAAGCATCCTCAATATTGGCCTGGGTGGGTTCTATGCTAATATCTGTTAAACCTTCTTTTGCCAGAAAGGATCTTAATTCCTCGGTTTCAAAAGAATCCCGTTTGTCGGTATAGTGCACAAACTCTCCAAATGGATATACACTGTAAACGTGCTCGTATTCCTTGAGTTTCAGGATCAGTTTGTACATATTGCTCGAGCCGACGTTGTAAATTGATTTCGGAAACTTGCTCACAATAGTTTCTGGAGTGTCGATTTCCAATATCTCGCCATCTTGGATCAAGGCAATTCTATCGCATAAGGCTGCCTCGTCCATATATGGGGTAGATACCAATATGGTAATCCCTTTTTTCTGCAAGCGTTTGAGCATTTCCCAAAATTCCTTTCGCGAAACGGGATCTACGCCTGTGGTGGGTTCATCCAGAAAAAGTACTGTTGGTTTGTGGATCAACGCACAGGAAAGTGCCAGTTTTTGCTTCATCCCTCCGGAAAGTTTTCCCGCACGTCGGTTTTTAAAAGGTTCGATCTGTACGTAAATATCTTCGATCAAATCGTAGTTTTCCTCAATCGTTGTCCCGAAAATGGTGGCGAAAAATGTAAGGTTTTCCTCTACCGTCAAATCTTGGTAAAGCGAAAAACGCCCCGGCATATAGCCCACCGAATCGCGAATGGCTTTATAATCCTTAACAACATCAAAACCGGCCACGCTTGCCGTGCCTTCATCAGGCAGCAACAGCGTGGTCAGGATTCTGAAAATAGTGGTTTTCCCAGCACCATCGGGGCCAATGAGACCAAAAAGCTCACCTGGCTTTACCTCGAATGAAATATCCTTCACAGCGTGGAGCTTTTTATACGATTTATTGATATGATCTAGGGAAATACCCATTTGTTGAAAATATTATTAGGTTCTTGAGTTTTTAAGTTGTTGGGTTATTTAGAAAACGACGCAGTAACTTAATAACTCGTTAACTATTACGACTCGATGTTGATGATAGCTTCCATTGTGATTTTCGATTTTATCGAATTTGATATCAAACAAGCGGCTTCCGATTTTTCCAGGATTCGTTCTGTACGATCTAGATCTTTCTCATGTTTGATTGTTACAACGGGTTTGAGGATTATTTCTGTCATCAAGTATTTACCTTCCACTTTTTCCATGATGCCTATGGATTCACAGCTGAATGCGGTAAAGTCCAATTTTGAGTTTTCCGCAATCGCTAAAAACGTTGTCATCAAACAACTGCTTACCGAGGCGGTAAATAGGTGTTCGGGCGACCAGATATTGGGTATTCCTTTCGGAAATTCCGGTGGGGTAGCCACTTCGATACAGTTGGCCGATAGGGCGGTGCCTCCAGATAATTCAGGGGAGCACATGAGGCCTTTCCGCCCTTCGAGCCAAGATATATCAACATTGAATTGATGTTTTTCCATTATTATGCTTTTTAAATGTTAATGATTTTAATGTTCATCCTAAAAAAGGAAACCCCCAACCACACTACGGAAACCGTCATACTGATGGCCCCGATGAGCACGAAGATGGGGGGAAGGCTTAAATAAACTTCTCCTAAAATTCCAAGGGGCATCAATAGCCCAATGAGGGCAAGCCACGAGATTGTTGGTACGTATGATAGTTCTGTTTTGAAACGCAACAAGAGATAACCTATCAAAATATTGAGAAAGGCGAAGAGGTTACCGTGCACGTGTGCCAATCTTGATTCAAAATGTTTGCCTATGGAGTAGTTGTTTACCCATTCTTCCTTGCCCGGAGCAAAGTCTCTCAAATAAATCAACAGGAAACCATAGGCCATGAAAATTCCCATGGTAAGGAACCCGATGGCGATATTGTTTTTTCCGTTCATGATTTTTAGTTTTACAAATCTGATTTAATTGAAATAATTATAATAGGCATCAAGGTTTTCCTTGATACTTGTTATGATTTCAGAGCCTTCATCCGCGGTTGAAACCATTCCTAAAGCTTCAATTTTCTGGATTAGTGGATGTAGAAAAACATGCAGGTTGTCGTGAGAAGGGCCTTCCATAGTACATTTTTTCACCACCGTGTTTTTCTCGTCATTTAATTTGGATGCCAGTTTATGATAATCCTCTACGGTTTCAGGATTACTTGTTTCTATCTGTTGTAGCATTGTTTCGACCCCTTCGGTGGTTTCAATATTAGCTTCCCATTTACTGCCGTTGTCAAGTTGGATTTCATTTACCCATGCGTTGTTTAGAGCCATTCCGTCGTGATCGTGGTCGCGCTCGTTGTCGGCTTCGTGCTCGTGAACCATTTCAGTTTCTACTGAAGTTTCTGAGTTTGTAGATTTGTTGTCTTTACAGCCAATCAGAAATACTGAAAGAATTGCTGCGGTAAGGATGGTTTTTTTCATTGTTCTTGATTTTAAAGGTTTATAGATATTAGCGTTTAAGTGTTTATGAGTTTAAGTGTTAATGGTCAATGGACTGTTGTTTTAGCAAAGGCGATTACGTGGCCGTCCAAATCGGTAAGGTATCCTACGGTATCGCCCCAATTGCGCGCATACAGTGGACTGATTATTTTGCCGCCCAATGTCAAGGCACGCTCTAAATATGTTTCAGGGTCTTTTATCTTTAAATAAATCTCGCAGCGTGGGATGCCATTGCCCCTTTCCGGATGTGGCATTGCTGGGGAAATAATTTTCGCAATACCGCTTTCGGGCATTAATCCAAGTTTAACGTTCTCTGAAAGATTGAATTCCGTCATTCCGGGAACATTTAAGGTCGGTTGCAGCTCAAGGAGTTTTCCATAGAAATCCGTGCTTCGCGCTTGATCCGAGACATATAATATAAATTCAATTGTTTCCATCGGGTTATAATTAATTTATCAATCTATTCAATTTGTTTTTTAAAGGTCGCTCAATAAAAATCGTTTTTTCAAATCTACATGGAATCCCGCGGAAAAGTGGGAAAAACTTTGTAGGTTATGATCTGTTTTTCTTAACCGACCACCGACCACCGACCACCGACAACCGAAACCGACAACCGATCTACCGACCATCAACCCACATCTCCGCAGGCATTCCAATTTTCAGGCTACCGTCATTTTTTACCATTACTTTCACTGCATAAACTAGGTTTACCCGTTCCTCTTTGGTTTGAATTATTTTTGGGGTGAACTCGGCTGAAGATGAAATCCAGCTTATGGTTCCTGTATAATCTTTCATATCTTCTCCTGAATCGATTTTTACATTTACTGTCTGCCCGATTTTAATGTTCGGAAGTTGTGTCTCGCTCACATATACACGCAAGGTCATTTCGTTTAGATTTGCGATTTTGTAAAGAGGTTTTCCAAAAGAGGCAATTTCACCAGGTTCTGCAAATTTGGTCAAGACTGTCCCGCCGACCGGGTTTTTGATCGTACTCTTTGAAATTTCTTCCTCGATTTGGTCAACCTTGGCATCTATTGCCTTTACCTCGTTTACGATTGGTGCATTCTGTGTTTCCACATTTTTTATTTGCTTTTTCAAGATATCGACCTCACTTTTTGCCTGATCTAATTGCCGTTGTGTAGCGGCCTTTTCCTCAAACATGTTTTGGATGCGTTGTTGTTCGATTTTTGCCACTTTCAACTGTTCATCCAGCACTTTTATTTGGGACCAGACTCCACTGGATTTGGAGGCGATGGTTTCTTTGGAAGCCAATAATTGTAGCTTGCTTAAATATTGAGCCAAGGTATCTACCAGTGCAACCATTTCCCCCTTCTCCAGCTCCTGGCCTTCCTCGACCTTTAAAAACTTAAGCTCGCCATTGGATTCAGAGGAAACCGTGATTTCAGTGGCCTCAAAATTGCCGTAACCATCAGCTTTTTCTTTATTATTGCACGAAAATAAAGTTGCAATTAGCAAGGTCGCTAATAAGATATGTTGTTTTTTCATTGTGATATTTTTTGAGGGTTTCTAAAAAGCCGTCTTGTTTTTACTTTTTAGCTGCTTTATTTTTAATTTGAACTTCCTTTTATTACGTTATGATTTGCTTTCGCCAACAGCAGTTGGACCTCGTGGACCTGCTGGTCTATTTTTGCCTCGAAAAGATTGTTTAGTTCCGTGATGTATTCCGAAGAAGTAATGGCCCCATTTTGTAATTGCGAAGTCGTGGCCTCTAAAACTTTTTCACGTAGCGTGATTATGTTATCATCTTTCTGAAGCATTTCCTCATATTTTTCAATGTCATTTTCGGCTTCTTTTTGTTGCATTCGGTTGTTCAATATAAAGGTATCCCTTTCGGCCGAAACAATGTCTTTTGAAATTTCCACAGATTGTTTCTTCTGCTTTGTCTTTCCCCAGTCAAAAACGTTCCAGTTCAGTTTCAATCCCACCACATAAAATTCCTGGAACGAATTGTCCAGCATGTTCAGCCCCGGATTTCCATAACCTGCCTGTGCAAACCCCCGCAATTCGGGGTAATTGGCCTTTGATATTACTTCTTTTGAAGTTTCCAACTGGTTTTGCTGTAGTTCAAAAAGTTTTAGTTCCGGTCTTTCTGAAACCGAGTTTGAAATAATCAGTATTTCTGGTCTTTTTAAAATTGTTTGGCTGTCCAAGGGCTGGAACAGTAATGCGGCCAGATTGTCAAGTGCCTTTTTTCGATCACTATTGGTTTGTGAAAGTTGTTGCTCGAGTTTCAGTATTTCTGCTTGCAATACCTGTTCGGAACTAGGAAGGATCGCGCCGTATTTTACCTGAGTTTCAAGTTCTGATGCACGTGAACGCAGTTCCTCCATTTTTGAAAGTAACAGTTTTTCCTGTTCCTGAAAAAGCAGAACGCCAAAGTAATATTGATTGATGCGGGCTTTTAAGGTATAAAGATCTACCTCAACTTTCTGTTGGTCTGTCTGAAATTCCGCTTCCTTCAATTTGATATTTGCGGCGATGCTTCCAGCATTATAGATCAGTTGTGTTGCGTCAAAGGTGGCCTTGTATTGGTCGTTGTTGGGCGGCTCAACAGTTGTACCCGGCAATTGGCCTGGAAACTCGATCACGTCGGATTGATAAGTGGCCTGGGCATTCAAATCTAACTTTGGAAGCTTTTCCTTTTCCAGAATTTTTGTTTCTGAATTTAATTTTTCTTCCAATAAAGATTTTTGTTTTGCCAGCGGATAGTTTTTTTCACCTAGGGCGTAACACTCTTCCAAAGTGAGCGTTTGCTGGGCAAATGCCAGAATGGGAACGATTGCGAAAAGTATAAATAGAAACTTTTTCATTTTTTTATGGAATTAATAATAAACTCGGAGACTGCCGTTTTTCGTGCTTCCATCAATTGTTTAAAACCTTTATCGTTGATTCTCAAAAATCCTTTAAACAATGGCATTGCCATAAATGGAAAAATATTTAGCGAAATGATGTTGATAAAGAGCTGTTCTCCATCGGTAGGCTTCAAAATGCCCTGCTCCACTTCCAAAGCCACTCTTTTGTTGAATTTGTCTAGGCTGGGGAAGGCTTCATTTTTTTGGATTTTTTCAAAAAACTTCGGATTCCGGTTCATTTCCTGAATGATGAAATTGGGGAGATAGGGATGTTTGGCAATAAAGGAAATATAGTTGTGGGTAAAGTTTTTTACCTTTTCCTCAATAGAGGAATCGTCATTTAAGACCATATTCAACTGGGGGGCGATTAGCGCGAAGGCACTGTTGAAAACCGCTTCAAAAAGCAATTGTTTGCTTCGGTAATAATAATGCAGCATGGCTTTATTGATGCCCGCGTGGTCGGCGATTTCTTGCATACGGGCACCGTCCATTCCTTTTTTCTGAAACACTTCCTTGGCAGCTTCCAGGATTTGTCCCTCAGTATCCGACCCTGTTTTTGTCTTTGTCATAATCTAACTCTATGGTTTAACCAAATGGTTGACAAATGTAAAACTTTTAATTTAAGTGAAGAATATTTTAACATAAATTTATTTTTATATTGGGAATTTATTGAATTGAATGAGCTAAATCATCGTTGTCAAATCGCCAAGGAAAAGGTTTTTGTCCCGTTTTTAGGGAGTCGATTCGGTTTTTCCCGAGAAACTAACTCAATTCCTATCCTTGTAATTATTCAAGGAAAAGAACAACAAGGATTACAATATTCTCTTAAAGCACCCATTAATAGCATGTTGATTTGTAAATTAGTCTTTTTAACTACAAAAGGAAACGCTATGAGAAATCTAAAAATAGTTGTTGCCGTAGGGCTTTTGGCTGTGTTGACCTCTTGTGGGGCCACCAAGCAAACTGCTGCTAGCAAGGAACCGGGCACAAGGGGAAGGGTGAACACAGAAACACCGCGCGCCGTTAATCAATCCACAGAATCGCGGCAAGAGGCCGCCAGAAGAACTGCGGCAGCAGGTTTAAACACCGATTCTGAAGCTCTAAATGAGGCCAGGATGAGTGAAATGTTTACCGCCTTGAATATGAAACAGGATCAAATTGACCGTTTTCAAAGTGAGTGGAGAACTTCCATGAAATCTTGGAAAAGAAACAATCGAAACCAAGCAATGAATAATTACGAACGGATAGAGCGGCAGGATCGAATTCTCCGCGATATTTTGGATGAGTCGCAATTTGAAGCCTATCAGGAATGGGCTAGGCAACACGCGGTTGGAAACTGATCGGATTAAAATAATTTTTTTCAGGTAAAAAGAGCTTGGGTTTTATCTTAAACCTTTTTTTGGCAACGGTGGACTCTGAAAATGAACTCCTTTATATATACTCAAAAAACTCCTTCACCTCTTCCTTAAAAACATCTACGGGAATTTGGTGTGCTAAATTTTGTCGAATATGGATGCGATAATTGGTATGTATTTGAAGATTTTTACCTAGAAACTCTAATGTGGCTTTGGGGTCTATAACGTCGTCGTGGGTTCCAAGTACTATTTGTTTGAAGCCGAGAAGTGGGGCTTTATAAACCGGAATCTTTTGTCGCACAGATCGTGTAGCCAAAGCAGGATTAAACAATAAAGCAGGTCGCTGGTAGGCGTCGGCCACGTAATATCCCACAAAACCGCCCATACTACTGCCGATAACAACATCGATCTTTTCATTTTTAAACTGCTCAACCAACATTTCTATGCTGTTGAACTCTACGCGATAATCAATAGCGGGAGAGAGCACTTTCCCATATTTTTCAAGAATGGTTCTTTTTTCAGATCCCAAACTGCTGTCCAGGCGGTGGAAATATAGGATTTTCATAATAAAACGCATTAATTTATGGTGGTCATCAGCCAATTGTCCGTCAGGATTTTCAGGATAATGAGACATTCTAAGGTAGGATAATCTTTTTTAATTTCAAAAAGGTGAGCCGTTTTTAATGCGAATGTTGTTGGGTAGTTTTGATATGCTTATCCCATTCAAAAATTTATCATTTTCCCCTCTTCCATAATTCATTTTCATTGACTAGCTTGTACTGCCAAAATTTTAATCGATTTAATTATATGTCGGAGTCGGAAGAAAACATCAAAATATTCACGCTTTTGGAGGTGACAAAAAGCATTGAGAAAACCCTGGCCAATCGCTATAAATCGTCCTATTGGATAAAAGCCGAAATGAACAAGCTCAATTTTTATCCCCATTCCGGTCATTGTTATCCTTCTTTGGTGGAAAAACGGGACGGTAAAATAATAGCCGAAATAAGAGGGATTTTGTGGAAGGCCGACTATCTAAGAATCAATAAGCGCTTTCAGGAAATATTAAAGGAGCCTCTAAAGGATGGCATTAAAATTCTCTTTTTGGCGCGAATCTCATATAACCCCACCCACGGACTTTCGTTAATAATTAGTGATATCGATCCCAGTTTTACACTGGGCGATTTGGAAAAGGAGAAACAAGAAACCATTAAAAGATTACAGAAAGAAGGGGTTTTCCACAAAAACCAACATTTGGATTTTCCCTTATTGCCACAGCGCATTGCGATCATTTCCGTTGAAACCAGTAAGGGTTATGCCGATTTTCTGAAAATAATCCTGAACAATCGATGGAACTATAAGTTCTTCCTTTTCCTTTTTCCGGCCCTGCTCCAAGGCGATAAAGCGGCCGAAAGAATTTCCTGGCAACTGCAACGGATAAAAAAGGTAAAGCATCATTTTGATGTTGTAGCAATAATCCGCGGAGGTGGGGGGGAGGTGGGACTTTCCTGTTATAACAACTACGAACTGGCAGCACAAATAGCCGATTTTCCTATTCCAGTAGTCACCGGAATCGGCCATGCTACCAATGAAACCGTTTCGGAAATGGTGGCTTTTTCCAATGCCATCACCCCCTCAAAATTGGCGCAGTTTCTCCTTCAAAAATTCCACGATTTCTCCGAACCTGTTCAGGAGGCTCAACGAAAATTGAAAGATAGATCGCAGCGGATCTTAAATGAGGAAAAAACCCGATTTCATTCGGAAATAAAGCTTTTCCGATCGCTTACGGAGAACGTTCTGAACACCAATCGCAGTAAAATCGCCAATACCGCGGAATCCCTGTTTCAACAAGTGCGTTTCCGCTTCAAAAATGAAAGTGGGGTTTTGAGGGATTATGCATCAATTATAGGAAAGGATAGCCGTTTTTTAATAAATCAGTCAAAATTGAATATCCTTCAGCTAAAGGAAAAGCTGTTTTCAAAAACTGAAATGCAATTACAGCAAAGTGAACTCATCCTCGATAATATTGAGAAAAACATTCACAATATGGATCCGAAAAATGTTTTGAAACGCGGGTACAGCATCACTCGATTTAATGGGAAAGCCATAAAGGAAATATTGGAAGTAAAACCAGGAGATTTGCTACAGACCATTATTTTTGATGGGGAAGTAGAAAGTACAGTCACTAAAACCAAAAAATAAAAATGAACGAAACAATTAAATACACCGATGCCTTTGAGGAATTGCAAAAAATAGTCTTGGAAATTGAACAAGGCGAAATATCTGTCGATGAGCTTTCAGAAAAGGTAAAACGAGCGGCCGCTTTAATTACGATTTGCAAAAAGAAACTCACCACCACCGAGGAAGACGTAAACCAGATTTTAAAGGAACTCGATGCTCCGAACGAAGGATCATAAATTTTCGCTTCTCCAATTATCCGAGATAATTGACTAAAAATGAAATGATTAAAATCCTTTTTACTGCTCTGATACTATTCAAGGATTTGTTTGGATGCTGCTATTTTTTGAAATCGAATCAACGAAACAACAAAGAGGCAGATTTAAAACTGATAATCATGGTCTCAAACTCCTTGATATAATCCTGCCCTAGATTTCCGTACTGCACATCGGTGTTGCTAATTCGCTCTGGAAACAGTTGTAGGTTCTTCATTGAAACTTTGGAACCTCCAACGCTGAGATCCACAGAATCCAACAAATAGCCTCTAATCGTATATTGGGCCCCAGCCACATTTAAATTAGTCTTGGAGTAATTGGCTTCGATTTCAGTTTTATAACGCTCAAAAAATCTTGAATATAGAGAGGTTGTCTGGGCTCCGGCATCAAAATGGAAAGGTAGTGCATCCCCTTTGTATTCCACCTTTACAAGTGGGATGAGGCCATCAAACGCCAAATTGTGCAGATTGTAATCAACAGGTTCCTTGGGAATAAACAAGCTTTCTTTAGTAATGTGAATTTCCTCAAATGCCCTTGTAATTGGAAAACCGAGAATTCCTTTCATTTCGTAATCCATGGGAGGGAAAGTGAGATCGGCATCCTCAAAAATCAGAAATACTACATTGCGCAGTATAATGGGACCAATCTCCAATCGCTCTGCCAAGGCCAAATTGGTATTCACTTTTCTGCCAGCAGCATTATTCACCAAAAACCTTGATCGAATAATCTTTAATCCCATTTCTTCTGCCACCGATTTTTGAATCACGGAAAAATTAGCACCGGTATCAAACACAAACTCCACTTTCTTCTCGCCAAAAGTTACTTCAAGGTTAGAAAGCCCAGCTTTATCCTTAATAATTGGCAGCTCGGCATCCGTGGAGATCTCAATTTCTTGCTTTGGGGTGTTTTCAAGGGAACTCAAGAGATTGAAAGAGTTTTTTAAATCCTCGAGTTTTTCGAAGGCAAACTGTGGGGCATAAAGCTTCTGTAAGGTATCGTTCGTGATTAAGGCATTTTTATACTCAAATAAATTGATCTGGTTTACCAGTTTTGTTTCTAGGAGTTTTATGGATAAACTGTCCTTATACTTTATTTTATGGATTTTAAAAAATGCTTCTATCGCCTTATTGGAAGCTTCCGGTTGATTATAGGCTCCCGCGAGAAGAGCTTCAAAATAAAGAGAATCGGTTTTTGAAATTATGTTTTTATGTTTCCCGAAGTTTTCCTGCAGGCTGAAATAATCCGCTTCCTTAACCCACTGATGAAGTTGGGCGATTTGTTTGGAAACTTCTTTATCGGTCCCGGATTGCTTACAGGCCGCTGTAATAATGAGGAATGTCAAAATAAATATTTTTTTCATAAAGAAGACTTGGTTTTTCGTTCTAATTTAAAAAGGAAATTTCGTTTTTAATTTAATTCCATTTAACCCTGCGAAATTAAAAATAGCAATGGAATATTATGAGATTTGCACTTAAAAATTATCAATTGCAAGAGTCCTGATGCTTTAATTAGTATAATCTTCTGGGATACTGATAGATAGTGAGCAGAAATCCTGTTCAGCGGACACTGGATTAGGAGCCCATAAAACCCGACAATCTAAATTCATCGCTGGATTTTATTTTTTCCAATTCATTCCAAGAGATTGGCATGGCAATACCGGCAGCTTCATTGGGTCGGAGCGAATAGGGACAAACAGAGGTCTGACCATAGGCGTTTCGGAGATAGTCAACAAATATTTTGTCTCCCCGCTTGTTCTTACGCACCGCGGTGGTCAATAATTCTGGGTATTGCTCCTCCAGTTCTTCAGCCATAATTTTAACCTCCTCCCGAACTTGGTCAAAATTATTTGTACGGCGGACACTGTACCACACGTGAAGCCCGTTTTGACCTGTGGTCATCACCTTTGGTTCGATGTCTTTTTTACGCAGATAATCGCCCACAATACGGGCCGCCTCTTTTACTTTTGTAAAATCTTTTTCGGAGGGATCCAGATCAAAAACGATCTTGTCCGGTTTGTTGAGTTTGTCCTTTCTTGACAGCCATATATGAAAGCTCAAAGTGCCTTGATTGGCAAGATATATCAAACTCTTTTTATCGTTGCAGAGTACTTGGGTGTTGCTGCCTTCCTTAGTTTTTATTTCAATCCGTTTTACAAAGGACGGGAAATAATCTCCCGCGTTTTTCTGATAGAATCCATCATCTTTTATTCCGTTGGGAAATCTGTGAAGGGTGAGTGGCCGGTCTTTTAAATAAGGCAACATCTTTTCCGCCACTTTCCCATAATATTGCAACACCTGAAGTTTTGTGATTTGCTCCCTGGGAAACAATATTTTATCTGGACTCGAAATTTCTACCCCTGCTATTTCCATCGTTTATTATTTTTATTGTTTTTGTTCACAGCAATTCACTCTCCCCATAATCTTCTCCTTGAAATTTTCTACAAGTTACAAAGAGTTGAAGGCTCAATTATATAAGGAATTGCCAAAATCAAAAGCCCTGTTTTCTTTTGAAATCCATAATGGGAGAAATGCCACCAGACACCACTTCTGCATTTTTAAATATGCTTATCCGTTAAGAAACCTAAAATGGATTTAGGGCCTATAGGTGGAGCCGGGGAGATTACCGAACAATGTGATCTCCTGGGTTCCCATCCGGTAAATGTGCTTGCTCACCTTCGGGATGGGAAAAACATCTCTGTGTCTTAAACCAAAAAATCTGCTCAAACGAAAATGTTTGGCAGATTTTTATGTTTTAATTCACGTGCGCAAGTACGCTTAATCGTGGAGCCGGAGGGATTATAGTTCCCTCCTTGCCAAGGTTGCAAATAAAAAGCCACGGGCTGCGCCCTGGTTTTATAGTTTTATTCCAAAATTTTGAGCAAGCTCAATTTTTCCATAAAACAATAAAACCACACCTAATCGGTGTGGCTTTTTGAGTGTCGTGGAGCCGGAGGGATTCGCCAAAAGAAATAGAGTGAAACACAAAGAAGGCCTAAAGCTATTGGTAATAAAGGATTCGTGAATATACTAATTTCTTCTTATTACAAATTGTTAATATTAATTTCTGTTTTGTGTGCATTGTTGTGTGCAATGTTTTATCTTTATGGTATAATCTTAATTGTACCGTTATGGCTTCACTTTCCTTTAGTTACCGATCCAAGAAACCCAAAGCATTTTTGGAGGTAAGATTTGCACACCGGATAGAGGATAATCCAAACCCTATTTCCTTTTATTCCCGCTCAAAAATTGAAGTTGAAAATTCATATTGGAAAGTCCATAAGAAAAAGACAACCGATCCAATTATCCAGAAAAAGCAAAATGACCTAAATACGGAAATGACAGAAATGAGAACTTTCGTATTAGATAGGTTTGAGAAAACCGATATTGAAAACGTAAATAAAGATTGGTTTTTAAAGGCCTTAGATGATTATTATAATCCCACCACCGGACATGAGCCATTAGAAGAAATACCCACAAACCTTGTGGATTATGTTTCTTTTTATTTGAAGGTAAAAGGAAACGAAATGACCGAAACCTCAAAGCGGAAATATAGAGTAGTTGAGAAAAGATTAATTTCATTGGAAAAGCACTTTGGGAAAACTTATGAGATTAAGGACGTTAACGATAATTTCAAACGGGATTTTATAGAATATTACGAGAATGAGAAATACTCAAAAAACACGCAACACAGGGCATTAGTTTTTGTCAAAACCTTGTGTAAGCACGCCAGAACAAAAGGAATTGAAACACACGCCGAAATGGACGGCCTAAGGATCAAGCCGGATGCGAACGTACCAAAGATTTGGTTAACCTTTGAGGATTTGGAAAAATTAGAACAACTTAAAGACCTGCCAGAATATTTAGACAATGCAAAGGATTGGTTAATTATTAGTTGTTATACAGGCCAAAGAGTTTCCGATCTTTTACGTTTCACTTCAGAAATGATAAGAGAGAAACAAGGAAACAAGCT
Organism: Aequorivita sp.; assembly: GCA_049646885.1. GTDB lineage: Bacteria > Bacteroidota > Bacteroidia > Flavobacteriales > Flavobacteriaceae > Aequorivita. Next base: position 31,177 of record JBARWQ010000018.1, read on the forward strand.
ATTGGAATTTACCCAACAAAAAACAAAAAGGATAATGACAATTGCCTTACATAAAAAAGTGCTGGAAATATTAGACAAACGCAATGGAGAGTTTCCCCGCTCAATTTCGGACCAACGTTATAATGAATACATAAAAGAGGTTTGCAAAGAGGCCGAGATTAACACATCAATAAAAGGAAGGTTAAAGGTTAATATCGCAAAGGACAAAGACAAGAAGAAACCCAAGAAAATGAGAATAAAGGAGGGAGTATTTGAAAAATGGGAATTGGTAAGCTCCCACATTGGCCGTCGCTCCTTTGCATCCAATTTCTACGGAATTATTCCAACCACGCATTTAATGAATGCAACCGGACATAAAACAGAGGCCATGTTACTTGAGTATTTGGGGAAAAGCACCGAAGATTTGGCATTGGAAACATTTAAATATTTTTGATAATGGAAAGTGTTATAAGTAATTTAGATTTTCAATTAAATGGAATTTTAAGCTTTATAAAAACCGACTTAAAAAACGAAACAACAACCTACAATTACTTTTTTAACGAAGATAAAACACCTTTTCTGAGTAAGAATTTAATTATAGATTTTCTATCTGAAAAGAGGATTGAAAACATTGCTTTTTTAAGCACTATAAATGAGAAATGCATCCAGATTATAAAATATTGGAAATTTCAGCTTTCTAAGTTTCCTAAAAGTGCATACTCCATTAAGACGGATGGAAAGGAATTTTATTACTTCTCAAATCCCAATACTGGAGGATTTATAAATCACCCTCTAAAGTTTAATTGTGTGGTTCTTAGTCCCAGAAAATGGGAAAAATATAATACAGAAACAGGAAAAGATTTTTTCTTTGAGAATTACAATTCAGAGCCTTATACAATTCAGGAAATAGTAAAAGCCTGTAAAGAAATTATGGATATTATTATTCTCTTTTTTCCTCAATCAAAACCAATATTTGGTATTGATTCAACTCCCGAAAAATTTGTAGATTTTGCAAGCCAATTTTCAAACCAGTATTTAAAGGCCAATTATAAGAATGTAGTTAGGGAGTTTTCAATTAAAGAAAATGCAGAGCTAAAGCGAAAAGTTAAATGCCCAATAGTTGTCAAAAATTCGGTTATTGTGTCTTTTTTCACCCTAGATCAATACAAAGAAATGGCTAAACAAGCCATAAACGAACCTTTGGCGAATAAGGAGGGAGTAATTAAGACTTTATTAGATAACTATATTGAAAGGCCGTTAAAAAGAACTATTGGCAAAGTTTCAAAAATCTATGATAACATACGGAATCAAACCAATCATAGCATAACAGGAAATGAATTTTTGTATTACTCAAACCTTATAGCAATTGAGGAGCTAATAAAGTTTGAAATGTATCTTTTGAATGGGTGCAAAGAGGAGCAAGAGAATAAAGAAACCACCTTAAAAGATTTCTTTCTCACAACTGAACAGAAAACAGTTGATGCAATTCAACAGGAATTTAAGGATTATGAAGGCAAAAGATTAGCTATGGTTTTACATAAACTCACGGATGAAAAAATGATAACCATATTCCCGAATAGTAAAACTAAAGGCAGAAAACATTTTGTAATGCTTTTAAAAGATAAAAAATATAATCTAAGTTATGTAAATAGGATTTTGAGCGATTCAAATGAACTAAAAACACATAAAACTGATGATCCGGATTATATAGATATTGAAACCAAACTATTTAATATCATCCTGAAAAAGGTGGTTTAGTTGTTTGTAGTTGTCAGACCACCATAGAATACTGGCAATCAATAAGTTACATTGAATTACTATCTAAATTTGTCGAAACTTAAAAACAGTTTCACATGACAGATTTAGTATTAAGCCCAATTGAAATTGGCAACCTCATCGACAGGATAGCGACCAGAACGGCCGAACTCATCCAATCAACACACAACACACAACCCAGTCCAGCGGACGACCTCATCACGCCAAAAGAAGCGAGCGAACTTTTACAATGCTCTATGGTTTCTATTTGGAGATATGAAAAGAAAGGTAGAATTACAGCCTATGGAATAGGAGGGAAAAAGTATTTCAAACGTTCCGAAATACTCAACTCAATTGTAAAAAAATAAGGCTATGAGAAAGCGAACTTTTCACAGCCTTAAAAGTCTTTTGAGCAACAACAGACAGTACAAAGATAGGCAAAATCAAATTGATTTGATAGTCCGGACAATTGAGAGAAAGACCGGTAAAACAATCCAAGAGCTAAAGAGAACCCACACCCAAAGGGAGCTTTATAAAATTGGTTTATATTACGTTACAACCACAAACAAAGCAATTTGCGAAGCGTTACAAATTTCCGTTGAAGCTGGAACAAGGCGAAAAAGAGAATTAGAAAAGCATGGCCGGTTAATTACATCCCGAAAGAAAAGGATTTGCCCGTTTACAAAGCATTCAGCAAGGTTTTTAACGACCAATCCAAACCAATATAGCGAACTATTGAAATGAGTATAAAGGCTTCACAGAAAGCCTTTATTTCTCATCACATCAAACTGGATTTTTTCAATAATAGCAATCTGAAAACGGACATTCAAAACCGTATTTCAAATGAAAGTGAAATTAACTTTCAAAAGGCATTGGAAAACATACAGGGCGACAATAAAGAAACCAAAGGCACAAACTTATCGGAATTGGCTTTATTAGCAATGGCCTATTTCTTTGAGCGTATATTTCCCGAAAATGTACAAATCAAAGATGCGGACTATTGTATTAATTCCGTTAAAGGTTTCTTTGATGCCTGTAACAACACCCCTTACACCGCTATTTATGAAATTGATACTACCTACTACAAATTAAGAGATACGGCCTTATTTAAAGCCTGTTACCTTGTGATGCAATCGACATGGTTTTTTAATTCCCCTTACTTTGGCCGGCATCAATATTTGGAATATGCAAGCCATTACATAAAGACAGGCGAACAATTACCGATTGAAATGTACCGGTACGACAAAGGCGACCTATTACGGAAATATGAAAGGATTGACGAAAACAGAAATACCAAGTTTCATCCCAAAGGGGAACCAGCTTTTAAATTTGTAGAACAATGGTATTACTATATTCTGTATTTGGTATGTAAGGAATTAGAATTACCGGCAAACAATTTTAAGACCACTTTAAAAGACTTTAGAGAATACAACCCACTAACTAAATGCCCAAGGATATTAAGAGCGGAAACACCCTTTAAAGTAATTGAATGCGACATAAAAAGTGCTTTTCCTTCATTCCTTGACCTCCAAACCGGATCACGAATAAAAGATGAGGTTTACACCAATCTAATGGAGCGTAAAAACATAACCCGATCCCAGGCGAAAGTATTATTCAATTCTCATTTGAATAGCGGAAAGTATAAGACCAAGGGAGAAATACAAGCCTTTTTAGTTGAATGTGGCTATACTGGAACCCAAGCAAAAGAAATAACAAATTATACAAATGGAAAAGTAAAGTTTATAGTCCACATGAGCGAACTTGAAGAAGTAGCCATACAGGACTTTATAGGAACAAATGCTTTAAAAAATGCCGTCCGGCTTCACGATTCTGTTTTGTTTATTGATAGCGGAATGAAGTATTTAAACCTAAAGGCCGAAAATGGATTAATCGAATTTGGAATGAGTGTTTTAAAGAAACCCGTATTTTCAAACAGTTTTGGTTATTCCGATAAAAATTTACGATTTGCCTACATTTCGAGCGTGCCGCCAGCAACAAGTGAAGATTATAAAAACCTTGTCCGGAAACAAATATTGACTAAACCAAAGGTAAAAGGAGAAGCAAACGGGTTTAAGTTTTACACCGAGAAATACGAATATATTTCGGCATCCTTTGACCTTAACCAGAAATATAGTTTTGAGGATTTTGTTTTCAACTGCAGGGAAATGGTTTCTACTCTTAACTATTTGAACGGCAACCCGATTTCTAAAATCTTACTGTATTTGATACTTTCCCACATACGGCAAAACAGCAACGTAATTTTTAACCTTAGATTCCTTTATAGGGAGCTATTGAAGTATAGAAACCGTATTGACGATGTTTTCACAAGGGAAAGAGATTTTGAACTAACAGAGAACCTAACATTTAGAAAGAAAATTGATTTCCTTAATGCCTTGAACAAAGCAAGAGGAGAAGTAAACAAAAAAGTAAGATTGAAACACCTATTCCAAACGCTGGAAAGAAGGTTTTCAAAAGGTGATTTCTCATTTATTGACTATAAAATGAAGGGAAAGGCAAAAACGAACCAACTTGCAAAGGCTATTATATTGAGAATCAACAAGTTAACAACGGGGAAAATTAGAAATACCTATGCTCAAAACTTTAATACGAACCCTCTTTATAGTACTATTTATAAAGAGGGTCATTCTTATTCGTTTGAGCATCATAAAAAGGCAAATACTAATCGGTTAGTACAAAGAAAAATACAGGTTTACGAAAAGGAATTATTAAGAGTTAACAGGTTAATAAGCAATAGAGAAATAGCAATTCAATATTTGTTCATATTGGCCGAGCTTACAGGATTGCAACCACAGCCACGCATCAAATCCAATACCGAAACGATCCAGCAAGAGAAAACATTTTTAATTGAACAATTGACAGGACAACAATACAAAAGCATCCAGCAAGGGGAAAAGGCTTTTAACCGTTCCTTCTTATCAAAACCACCAAAGGAAATTAAAAACCATATTCCAACACTTGAGGACTTTTCCACCTCTTTAGAGCATAGTGCATTTAATATCGACATTCAAGAAGCACACGAAAGAGGGGAACAATTCTTTTATGCGTATTTGAAATTTCACAAATTAGACGATAGCCATAGAAAAGTAAATGAAGTTAAAAAGCAAAAAATCATATTGCCGGAAATGGACTTTAGGGATTGGGAGTAATAAAAAATTAAATCATAGAAAATGAATAAAGAAACGAAACCCGAAAAGGGAAAAGAGTTACAAAGGTTAACAGATATTGAAAATCTAAAAACCCCAAAAATGGTAACGGAATATTTAACATCTAATCCAAAAGATAAAAAGTTGGTAATGGACAGCCTTCAAGAACGTATAAATCAAACGTACCAAAAAAAAGAGGGTAAAGAGTTTTTACTTGAGGAGTTAGTAGTGGCCTGTCAAAACTTTGGAAGTGTTGTAGATTTGGAAACAGACATACGGAATACAACCTATGAGGTTAACCATAGCTTAATTTCAAATTGTTTGCATAACTACATTATAAAACACCGATGTTTTCCCGCAATACAAACAATAGCAATAGAAACAGGACTTTCACGGAACACAGTTTACAAACATCTAAATGATGGTTTGCGCAATCGGTACAATGGATTAGTAATGGGAAAGCTCGAATACATGACTATGACCGCATTATCCTCATTATACCTTATTGGAATAGAGGAGCGGAATGCCTCCGCTCTTAAAAGCTTTATTGAATTAGCTGGAAATGTAAAAACCTCATCTCAAACCATTAATAATTTCATTCAAATAAACAACCTAAAACTGTCAAAAGATGAGGTTGACCGATTACCTGAAAGTGTTATTTTGGAAGTAGAGCAATTGATTTCTAAAAACCTTATTAGATAATAGTTTCGGAACGGATTAAAAGCGTGAGAACATTCCTAAAAAAACAATGATAATTCCAATAATTATTGGTAATGCGACTAACCACCAAACAAGCATAGAAGTGTTGCTCCTTATTTTTTCAAGTTTTGTTAGTTGCAAATAATGTACATAAAGAATTTCCTGTAAAGTATCGGAATCGTTTAATTCGCCGTACTTGTCCATGAATCTAATTCTTTCAGAGGTTATTTTAACTTTTGGTTCCATATTTTATATTTTATAGAATTAATTATGTTAATCCACACAGCCTAAAAAGAATGTGTCTCCTGTCTGATTACTTAATACAGGTTCTCCAGTAGTGCAATCTACATTTTGACCATAGAAAAAGCCAGTACCGTCTTTAGTGAATTTGCCGTAACAAGTGCAACCCTCATTGTCTTTCTTTGAACACGAGATACAGAACAACACAGGTATTATCAATAGTAGTTTTCTCATAATTATTAGCTTTGCTTGTAAATGTAGTACTTATGTAATAAAGATTATTACGGGAAACCATAAAGGGGAAAGATTATAAAAAAAAAGGGCACACACTATGAAAAAGTCAATTATGGATACTCTAACCACAACCTGCCACTTAATTAAATTAATCGCACAAATACAAGATAAGTAAACACTTCAAAGTTTAAGGCAAGCTTTATTTGATTAGACTATTTTAATGGGAGAAATAAGGCTTTATTTTGGTTTGTGTGCGGTTTGTGTGCATAAATTTAAAAATCAAAACCTCAACACTTTGTTTATTAGGGTGTTGAGGTTTTTAATAGTGGAGCCGGAGGGATTCGAACCCTCGTCCAAACGTGCAATTATAATGCCTTCTACATGCTTAGTTTTCATTTAGGTTTTCGAGAGATTGCCGGTCGAAAACTACCAACGCACTCCTTATCCTTACTTGAGCTTTACCCTGCCATCAAAGCACTAACAGAGCTAGGTTTACTTTTACGAAGCCACTATATCAACCGCCGCAAACCAAGGCCGTTGAGTGACTTCCTGCTTACCCACCTTGTGGGTCGAGGCACATCCTACTGTGATTCGGATTATGCAGCTAGGGCGTAGTTATTCTCGCCGTTTAAAAAGTGTGAAATATGATATTTACGAGCTATATCCCAGCGCTCGGCATGCTTACAATACAATTAGACCCGCTGTCAAAACCAGTCGGCCCCATTTTCCCGCGAAAGCGGAAATCTCATGATTTAAACTAAATCACGATTTTCTCACTAAGAACTGTCCCATGTTTTTTGAGACTACTCTCCTTTTCCAAAGCTTTGGAGAGCGACGGCAAAGATACGAGAAAAACCGTTATCTTTGCCGGCTCTTATACTCATTCAAAAAACATACCACAATGTCCATTACCTTCGCTCTTATCAAAGAACGCAAGAATCCGCCGGATCGTCGGGTGGTTCTATCACCAGAAAAATGCCAAGAGGTCATAAAACGATTTCCGGAAGCCAAAATCCTTGTGGAGGCCTCTGATATCCGTGTTTTTTCTGACGATGCCTATCGACAGGCTGGGGTTGAGGTGGTGGACGATGTTTCTTCGGCCGATGTTATGCTCGGCGTAAAGGAAGTGCCGGTAGATGCTTTAATTCCTAATAAGAAATACTTCTTCTTTAGCCATACCATTAAAAAACAATCCTACAATCGAAAGTTATTGCAGGCCATCCTTCAAAAGGACATCGAATTGTATGACCACGAAACTGTTGTTAATGATAACAACCGCCGATTGATCGGATTTGGGTATTATGCCGGCCTAGTGGGAGCCTATAATGGTTTCCGTGGCTTGGGACTTCGCGATAAATTATTTGAATTGCCCAAAGTTGAAAATCTATCAGATCTCGAAGCTGTAAAAGCTGAACTGGATAAGATATCTATTCCAAAAATTAAAATCATCCTGTCGGGCAATGGGAAGGTGACAAAAGGAGCGAAGGAAATTTTGGACCATCTAAAAATCCGTCAGGTCTCAAATAATGAATTCCTTTCAAATACTTTTGACGAAGCTGTTTACTGTTTGATTGGAATTGCTGACTACAACAGACGCAAAGACGGCACAGCTTTCGATAAACAGGATTTTTATACCGATCCCTCCACTTATGAAAGCGATTTTATGAAGTATGCCAAAGTGAGCGAAATGTTTATCACGGGACATTTTTATGGCAACGACGCCCCCTATTTATTTACTCGGGAAGATGCCAAAAATCCTGATTTCCGCATAAATCTTGTAGCTGATGTCTCCTGCGATGTGGATGGTCCGGTGGGCAGTACCATCCGAGCTTCCACTATTGCCGATCCATTTTATGGCTACGACCCCATAATGGAAAAGGAAACCCATTATGATGCTCCCGGTGCGATAACGGTAATGGCGGTTGATAATCTGCCTTGTGAGTTGCCCAATGATGCCAGTAAGGGTTTTGGAGATATGTTTTATGACCATGTGCTACCCGCATTTTTTAACGGGGACAAAGACGGAATCCTGCAACGCGCCCAAATAACCACTTCGGATGGGGAATTGACTCCAAGGTTTGCATATTTAAAAAACTATGTGGAAGTAGTAGCGGTATAAAATAGCTTCAGATCTAAAAGTTATAAGTATTAGACAACGGAAACCTATTATATCTTTTTTAGTTCTAAAGGTTCCTCGGATTGAATTTTAACTAATGTTTCAAAAAACTCCCTAAGAGTTGTGTGGGCTTCGGGCGAATAAGCGGTGGTGTTCAACTTCATATTGAGCCTGATATTGACTTTGCTTCCTGCTACTTCATATACCACCGAAAGCTCCCCGTCGTTTTCCGGTAGTTTGAGAATCCTGTTGGTAGGAACTTTTACGATTTCGTACTGATCTTTCACATCTATTGAAACCAAATAGTTGTTGGTTACAGGAAACCCGAAATCTATGGGATATTCTCGTTTTTCTTTTTTGAATGGATTTTCCGCAATATAATTCGTCATCTGGAAGGGATAGAGAAAGAGGATGGAGGCTACAGCTTGTTCGTGGAGGGTAATATTGTAGCTTTCCTTATAAGGTTGTTCAAAATCCATGTCATTTTCAATTTGAAGTTCGGAAATATTCAGGAATTCATTTTCACTCTGCTTCCGTTTTACAATTTCTTCCTTTGTAAATTGGTTGCTGGCCTTGCGTTTAGGAAGAGCGATTTGACCCGTGGAAACCTCGTTGATTTTGCCTGAAAAATATCCGTTTTCATCCGCTTCCAGCTGTAAGGTGGCATAGTGCATATTTCTATCCGAGCCGACAATGGGCTCCCAATAACTTCCTTTCTTGAAATCCAAAACCCTGCCCTCAACATTGAGCGCTCTTATGGGTAGAGCTCCGAATTGGGCATATTTTTCTGTGGCATCCAACAAATATTTTTTATTGTCGATCGTCAAAAACACTATAACGTAGTTAAAATCGGTAAGTACTGGATATTGTTTTGTTGGAAGGGCTCGGTTTCGAGTGGCAATCAACATTATTTTGGCATCCAATCCAGCGGCTTCCAAGGCATTAACCAACCCTAAGTTTATCTCGGAACTGTTTCCTGCTCCTTTATCGAAGGCTTCTTTTACTCGCGCTTCACTGAAAATAGTAACCTGTTGATTCCAATTAATGCCACTTTGAACAAAATAGTAAACGGCCTTGGCGCGTTCGAGATCATTGGATAATGAGAGTACGGAAGGAGGAAGTTTTTCCTTAAAATAGTTGGTGTATTTCAACTGGCGACCTAGATCTCTGTCATATCTGAACTCCCTGTCCATCTCTCCCCAAGTCTTGGCAAAGGCCGTTCGGCTTTCGTTTAGATCAAAGGTTTCAACCAATTCAAATTTTAATGATGGAATATAGTTGTAGCTGGATAGCATATAGTTTTCTTCCTTAAATGCCGGTAAGTTCTTCATTGCGTAAGTAGCGGATTCACAATCGCCGGGAACTTTGAAACCGGGAAGATGAAAACAGGATTTTATTATTTCGGCGTGGTTTATATCCAGTTGGCGACTGCCGTAAAGCGTCCGGTTGTAACGGAAATTTCCGGGAATTTCCGTGTGGAGTTCCGAATAGAGGGTGGGCAATTCATTCATAAAAGCCCACCCACCGATATTGGAAAAATAAGGCGTTTCTATTCGATAGGTATATTCCAAAATACTGCCGTCCTGCACATCGGGAAAGGTAAATTTTTTCTTTGCCCAATTCGGGCCCTCATCGGTATCGAAAATAGAATTCTTGGCCACATATTTCTTAACTTGCCCGTTGTGGGTGATGGCTTGGAGATTGGTTATGTTTTCCCGGACGTGGTTTTTGTGGTAATAGTCAATTTCAACCGAAGCGTGCTTAAAATTTTTTGCATCGAGCACCTTGATCTTTCGATGAACTTCCTTAAAAAGTCTAATATAACCATCGGCTTGGTCAACCGTATAATTTCCCCTTTCGTAAAGTACAATGCCAGCGGCCTCAGGGTCTGATGGATAATGATCGAGGTTAAATTCCCCTTGTGATGGTTCCCCAAAAGTATGGACATGGGACATTTGCGCATTCCCAGAAAATACAAAGAGAAAGCAGCTTATTGCAAAGATAATTTTTGATTGCATACTACAGTTTCTTTAGGGTGATAGGTTCTTCCTTGAGCATCGTAATCATTGTGCCGAAAAATTCTTTAATGGTTTGATATGCATCGGGGTGAAAGCGATACGTTGAAAGCTTCGTATTAAAGCGAATATTTATCTTGTTTCCTTCCGAAATGTAGGTTATCGTGCATTCGCCATCATCTCCTGGAAGTTTGATGCTTCGACTTTTTGGAAGTTGTTCAACTTCATACACATTGTCTAAATCTATGGATATCAAATAAGTATTTGTAAAAGGAAAACCAAAATCCATTGGATAGCTGCGTTCCTTCATTTTAAAGGGATTTTCAGAAATATACGTTTTGTTGAAAAATGGAAAAAGAATCACTTTATCGCCTACGACCTCAGGCTCAATCAAAATGGTGTAATTTTCTTTTAAGGGTTTCTCAATTTCATTTAAATCTTCTACTTGGAGATTTTCAATTTCACTTACCCCCGGGTCGCTTTGTCCCTTTTGGATGTATTTCTCAAGCCCTATTTCTTCAATAGTGTTTCTTTTTCCCAATCCGATGTAACCGTAACTGCTTTGATTTACTTCACCTATAAAATTTCCATTGGTTTGTGCGGTTATTTGGGCGTTTACATAATGGATGTTCTGTTTATAAGGCTCAATGGGAAGCCAATAGCTACCCTTTTTGAAATCCATAACACGGCCCTGCACGTTTAGAGCTTGAAAGGGGATGGTACCAAAAGGAGCTTGTTTGTTGGTAGCATCCAATAAAAATGTTTCGTTGGCGATTGTGAGGACGGCAATAGTATAATTAAATTTTGTCATAACGGGATATAGCTCTGTGGGCAGTCCATTTTGGCGGGTGGAAAGCAACATTAACTTTGCATCTAAGCCCGCTGCTTGTAGCGCATTTATGAGGGATAGATTGATTTCCGGGACACTTCCCTTTTTTAAATCGAAGGCATCTTTTACCGTCGTTTCCGAACTGTAATAACTGCCGTCCCACGTGTAATGGTTTTGAATGAACCCATAAACTGCTTTTGCTTTTTCAAGTTCCTGGGAAATTGAAAGAATGGAATCGGGGAGTCGCCTTTTGAAATACCCCGCCTTGTTTAATTGTTTGCCTACAAATTCTCCTTTTTTGAAAAGCTTTTCTACATCCTTCCAATCGTTGGAAAATTTGGTAGTACCACCCCAATGGCCCACGAATTCTATTGGCTCAAAATCAATTCGGGATATATAGTTTCTGGCAGATAACATATAGTCTTCCTTATGAAAAGCGGGTACATCGACCATTGCGTAAACGGAGGTTACACAATCTGCCACGGAATAATGTTCTGCAGCCCTATAACATCTAGGTTGTATTTTTGATGATTGAAAGTGTAATGGCTGCTTTCCATACATAACACTTTTATAGCGAAAATTGCCGGGAATTTTACTTATGAATTCACTGTATAATTTTGGAAGTTCGTCTTGAAATTCCCATCCATTAAAATTAAAGAAAAATGGAGATTCAAGTCTGTAGGTGTATTCAATTATACTCCCATCGTTAATATTGGGAAATACAATCCGGCAAACCTTGCCAATACCAGGGGCGGAGGTTACGAATATGGCGTCGGCGGAAACATAGGTTTTCATTTGTCCGTTGTGGGTCAGCGCATTATATCCAGTAATTTTTTCGCTATTTCCATCAGATACAAGCAACGGGATATTGATTGTGCCTCCGTTAAATTTTTTGGAATCGAAAATCTTTACTTTTCTGTAAACGTTTTTGATTAATCTGATATAATTTCCGACGGTTTCAAATTCAAAATAACCCTGTTCAAATAGAACCACTGCGGCCGCTGTAGTATCCTTTTCATAAATTTTTAGGGAGAAATCACTGTCGGAGGGTTTGCCAAATTCGGCAATTTGTCGTTCCTGCGAGAAACTTAGATAACTCGAGCATATTATACTCCACAATATTAGAAACCGAGGAAAACGCATTCTTACCAATTGATGAGGATGCAAAATAGAACAAATATTAAACTCAAGAAAATAAAAAGTTAAACTTTTCCCAAAATTCCTCTATAATACCCTATAGAAAGGGAAAATCCTTTGCAAAAAGGGGGTTTTTCCTCTTGACTGCCTTGACCTTATCCCGCATCTTTGTGCCACTTGAAATTAATTGGGGAGTTAATTATAAGTGATTTTTGAAAAAGACTATCCGTCCTGGGTAGCCTTTTTAAATATAGATATGTAAGGTTTTGATAATCAGATGAAATAAGGAAAAATCCAGAAAAAAACAGGGTTTTTCCTCTTGCTTGCCTTGACCTTATCCCGCATCTTTGTGGTACTTGAAATTAATTGGGGAGTTAATTAAAAGTGATTTTTGAAAAAGGCTATTCGTTTCGAATGGCCTTTTTACATTTAGATATGTAAAGTTCAGATAATCAGATTGAATGAGGAAAAATCCCGTAAAAAATATAGGATTTTTCCTCTTGCTTGTGATCTGTTATTTTTCTCATCTTTGAAGTACTTAAAAGTATTGGGGAGTATTTATAAGTGATGAGGTAAAGGGCCGAACCCCATAATGTTCGGTCCTTTTTTCTAGAAATTTATTTTTGAACTTATTCGATTTTTTTAGTTAGCCAAAAAGACCCTGTCGTAAGCAATATGACAGGGTCTTTTTATATTTCGAAACACCTTACAGTTTATTGATGGTTTTTCTGATGGCTACAAGATCTGTTAAAAGTTTTTCGAGCAGGGCCAAATTCAACATATTAGCCCCATCGCTTTTTGCATTTGCAGGGTCAAAATGGGTTTCAATAAATATCCCGTCCGCCCCCGTGACTATTCCGGCCCGTGCGATGGTGGAGATCATCTCCGGCCTGCCCCCAGTTACGCCAGCACTTTGGTTTGGCTGTTGCAGACTGTGGGTTACGTCCAGAACCACAGGCGCATATTGCCTCATGGTTGGAATACCCCGAAAATCCACGATCATGTCCTGATATCCGAACATCGTGCCCCTATCGGTAATCATCACCTGTTTATTGTTGCAGTCGGTAACCTTTGTCACAGCGTGTTTCATGCTTTCGGGGCTCATAAACTGACCCTTTTTGAGGTTGACTACTTTCCCCGTTTCTGCGGCGGCCACTACCAAATCGGTTTGTCGGACCAAAAAGGCGGGGATTTGAAGTATATCCACATATTCTGCGGCCATGGCGGCATCACTGGCTTCATGAATATCTGTAACGGTTGGTACATCAAATGTTTCGGAAACCTTTCGGAGAATTTTCAAAGCTTTTTCGTCGCCAATTCCCGTGAAACTATCGATTCTACTTCTATTGGCTTTTTTAAAACTGCCTTTAAAGACATAGGGTATTTCAAGCTTATTGGTAATTTCCACTATTCTCTCCGCAATGCGAAGGGCCATTTCCTCTCCTTCAATGGCACAAGGACCGGCGAGGAGAAAAAAGTTGTTGGAGTTGGAGTGTTTTATTTTTGGGATTAGGTTAAGTTCCATTGTATAGGCTTATTTTTAAACAAAGGTAATGAAAAGCATTGTTCGCCCAACTTGTCTCACTTTTTACAATGTTCAAAATAAATCTTATGTTCTTGTTGTTTAATATTTTTTTGAATTGTCCGTTTTGTTTTCATAATAATATGGCTTGGTAGTAAATCCAGTATAATTTAACATAAACCATTAAGATTTTGGGAAAAATAAAACCTCCGCTTCCATTCATAATCCACTAAGAAACATTACTTTTGCACCCTCCAAAACGGAAAGTTATTTTAAATGGAAATCTTTGACTATGTTTTGGAAGTAACTTAAAGGATGCCTGATATAGCAGGCAAAATATATGAATATCAAAAACATCGCAATCATAGCCCACGTTGACCACGGAAAAACCACTTTGGTGGATAAAATAATGCATCACTGCAATCTTTTCCGGGAACATGACCATGCGGGCGAACCTGCTTTGGACAACAACGATTTGGAAAGGGAGCGGGGAATTACCATTACCTCAAAAAACGTGGCGGTAATGTATAAAGGCACCAAGATTAATATAATTGATACTCCTGGTCACGCGGATTTTGGAGGAGAAGTGGAGCGCGTTTTGAATATGGCCGATGGCGTTCTTTTATTGGTCGATGCGTTTGAGGGACCGATGCCACAAACCCGTTTCGTGCTTCAGAAAGCACTTGCCCTTGGGTTGAAGCCTTGCGTGGTAATAAACAAAGTGGATAAGGACAACTGTACCCCTGAAGAGGTACACGAAGCAGTGTTCGACCTTATGTTCGAACTGGGCGCCGAAGAATGGCAACTTGATTTTCCAACAGTTTACGGGTCTGCAAAACAAAGTTGGATGAGCGAGGATTGGAAAAAACCTACCGATAATCTCGAACCTTTGCTCGATATGGTTTTGGAACATATTCCATCGCCGAAAATAGAGGAAGGGAATGTGCAAATGCTCATAACTTCTCTCGATTATTCTTCCTTTACAGGTAGAATCGCTATTGGACGCCTCCAAAGAGGAACCTTAAAAGAAGGAATGCAAATAGCCCTGGTAAAACGTGATGGCACCATTGTAAAGTCCAAAATAAAAGAACTTCACACCTTCGTGGGAATGGGACGTAAGAAAGTGACCGAAGTTAAAGCTGGTGATATTTGCGCGTTGGTAGGATTGGATAACTTCGACATTGGCGATACCGTTGCCGATGCCGAAAACCCGGAAGCACTGAAAACCATTGCTATCGATGAGCCTACCATGAGTATGCTTTTCACTATAAACGATTCTCCGTTTTTTGGAAAAGATGGCAAGTTTGTAACTTCCAGACATATTAAGGAGCGTTTGGAAAAGGAATTGGAAAAAAATCTGGCCCTTAGGATGCAGCCTACCAATAGCGCCGATAAATTTTTAGTCTTTGGCCGCGGGGTATTGCATCTCTCGGTATTGATAGAAACCATGCGCCGAGAAGGTTATGAGTTACAGATTGGACAACCTCAAGTAATCATTAAAGAAATTGATGGCGTTAAATGTGAGCCGGTAGAAGAGATGACGATCGATCTTCCGGAATCGGTAAGCGGTACTGCCATAAACATGGTAACTATCCGTAAGGGAGAAATGACCAGTATGGAAGGAAAAGGCGATAGAATGGTATGTAAATTCACCATTCCATCTAGAGGAATTATTGGTTTAAGAAACCAACTCCTTACCGCCACTGCTGGAGAAGCTATTATGACCCACCGCTTTGTGGAATACCAACCGATGAAGGGCGGAATCCCAGAAAGACAAAACGGAAGTTTGGTATCTATGGAAACTGGAAGTGCTATTCCTTATTCCATTGATAAATTGCAGGATCGTGGAAAGTTTTTTGTTGATCCAGGGGAAGATATTTACGAAGGGCAGGTAATTGGTGAAAACAGCCGCCAGGATGATATGGTGGTGAACATTACAAAAACCAAAAAGCATTCAAACGTTCGTTCTGCAGGTGCTGACGACAAGGCGCGAATCGTTCCCGCTATTAAGTTTTCTTTGGAAGAAGCTTTGGAATATATTCAAAAAGATGAATATGTGGAGGTGACCCCAAAACATATAAGACTTCGTAAAATATTGCTGAAAGAAACAGAACGTAAACGAAGTAACTGATAATTTTATCAGTTGTAAGTTGTCGGTTGACAGTTATCGGGAAGTTAGGCTGTTTTATGAAATAGAAATTATAAACGGCCTTAACTTTTATAAACTCGAGGTTTTTTAGTTAATTTGCCGATGCCGGATGGCAGAAGCAGTATTAAATAACAAGTATGAATTTTCTTTATTTCGATCCAGGAGTGGGGGCAATGATAGTGCAGGCAGCAGTGGCCGCGGCAGCTGGTGTTTTATTATTCTCCAAAGGCATTATGTACAAGGTGAAATCTTTTTTCGGATTTACAAAAGAGGAAGAAGATACTTACGATTCAATCGATGTTGAAGAGCAAGACACCGACAAAGATGACCAAACTAAATAATACCCATCCCGCTTCTTTTCGCGATCCATCAGGCTATGTTTTCTATGAAGATAAAACTCTTCGGCGAGCTATTAACCCTATTTATTTTCCGCAGTACAACAAATTAAAGGATAGTGGGTTTTTTAAAACTCTCTTTGCCAATGATTTACTAATTCCGCACGAGGAGACTTCTGTTTCCGCTGAAAGAATAATCATTACTCCTGAG
Organism: Aequorivita sp.; assembly: GCA_049646885.1. Taxonomy (GTDB): domain Bacteria; phylum Bacteroidota; class Bacteroidia; order Flavobacteriales; family Flavobacteriaceae; genus Aequorivita. Next base: position 47,562 of record JBARWQ010000018.1, read on the forward strand.
CCCATTCCGTTTATAACCAATCCTTATGAATGGAGCTTTGAACAGTACAAACACGCAGCTCTTCACACCCTGAAAATTCAAAAATATGCGCTTTCAAAAGGATTTATTTTGAAGGACGCCTCAGCTTACAATATTACATTTCACAAGGGAAAACCCATTTTTATCGATAGTCTTTCTTTTGATTTCTATGATGAAGGAACTCCTTGGCGTGCCTATAAACAGTTTATAACCCACTTTTTAGGTCCGCTTGCTCTAGCCAAATATCACGGCACCGAAGTGTTTAAGATGATGCAAAGCCATATTGACGGCATTCCTGTAAAGCTCATTTCCTCTCTGTTGCCAACACGTACCAAGTTTAGTTCGGTTCTTTATACCAACATCCATCTTTTGGCAAAGATGGAAAGCAAACACAACGAAGACTATAAAGCCGAAACCAAGATTGCTAAACTTTCCAAAAAGTCGCAGGAAAATATTATGGAAAGTCTTTTCGATTTTATAAAAAATTTAAAACTGAAGGAAAGCAGTGAGTGGGGTGATTACTACACCAAAACCAATTATGATGAAGCTTCCTTTGAGGCCAAAAAAGAACTTATTAAGGAATGGATAAACCCCTTGGCTCCAGATAAATTGATAGACGTAGGTGGTAATGATGGTACTTTCGCCCGTACAGTCATCGAAAGCGTACCGCACATTATTGTAACGGATATTGACAGCAATGCGGTGGATCATAATTACCGTCAATTGCAACAAAATAAGGAATCCAATATGCTTCCGTTTGTATGCGATGTGCTTCAACCTGCCCCAGGTATCGGTTTTAATAACACCGAACGGAATTCTTTAATAGAACGATTGGTAGAATATGCACCCGATGTTAGTTTAGCGTTGGCTTTGATTCATCATATAACGCTTTCTGGGAATGTTCCTTTTGAAAAGTCGGCTGCTTTCTTTGCCACTTTTTCCAAAATCCTCATAATTGAATTCCCAACCCGAGAAGATTCCTGGGTGGAATCGCTCCTGGTCCGTAAACGGGAATTTATTAATCACTTCGACTTTTATAACGAAGAGGAATTTGAAAAAGGCTATTCCGAATTCTTTACCATTGAAAAAAAGCAAAATATAAAAGGCACCAAACGTTTATTGTATCTTTTGAAAAACAAAGATTTAGACGCTTAAAATAAAATTCTGCGAGTCGCTTTTAGAAATATATTTCTCTGGCACCTGATGATTATTCCATCATTCAAAAGGATTCCTGCCCAGCTCAATCAAATTTAAAAACTTCCTTTTAGGAATTTACTGTCGCTGGATTTGGGCGTTTCGTGTTGACTTTTGCAATGCAATCAACAACAGAAAAACCGTTAGAAAGAATACCCAATCGTTATAGAAAGTAAATCGTTTTATGGTGTGCATTCCCACGGCGACGGTGGCGATGTTCGCGATGGTCAAGGCCGCACCGAAAAATAAAATGCGCAGATTGTTGCCATGCCTTCGCCTTGCGAGTAAAACCCCACAGAAAACCAGAAGAATAAAATAGAAACTGGATATGGTAAGACTTCCAAAACCCGCAAGAAAGTTTTTGAAATTCAGAATAAACCACGCTTTAAAGTTTTTTATAATCAGGGGAGGAGCCATTTTCATGGTCAGTCTTTCTATCTCAATATATTTTTCGTCTGCCGACAATGAGTTGTCGAGAGTTTCCTTTCCATAATCATTAATGGTCCAATTGGCGATACGTGTAAATTTTTCTCGATATAGATAGGTTTTATCAACCCCTGCCAAATCGGGATGGTGAATATTGAGTTTCCGCTCCCAAAGCTTGGCGAAAATTGCATTAAAAAATTGCCGTTCTTCCTCGTCCTTAAAAATAGTCACGTCCTCGGCTTGTGACACAAACAAAACTGGGGTAAGCAGATGTAGCCCCGTCCACGGAGTACTCACAAAATGTCCATTGGCGGCCAAATGATAGGTTTTATCAGTTAGGGAAACCAGAAATGGCAAGGCCACTAACAGTACCATTAAGGCTAGATTTCGGCTCCATATTTTTTTCTTAAAACTAATCCATAACAGCAGTGCCACGGCGATGGGCACCAGAAAAACAAATTGCCCCCGCGTGAGTAACAACAAAAATAAAATGGGAAGGGACCAGAGCACATACTTTGTTTTTTCTGTGAAGAGCGCCAAACTAAAAAAGTGAAATACGAGTAGGTAAAGCGAATAAGCGATTGCCTCAGAAAGTACGGCATTGGCTATCTTTTCGCCAAAAACGCAGGGATAAAGCAGGATACACGCCAACAGCAGTAGCCAACCAGGGGAAAGATCTAGATTTTTTCTAAAATTATTGACCAATAAATAAATAGAAATACAGACACTAGTTATCTGAAAGATCACTAAAATGGCGGGCAAATCTTCTTGATAAAATACTTGTGTTAAAAGAGCATACACCGGCAAACGGATAATCGACATATTCAAATAGCCCTCAGAATCATTGTAGATTTGTATCCCGCCCAATACTGCGTAAAAGGTAGCACCGACAAATATCACCAGTAGCACTTTTTTGAAGTGTTCCGAAAGAAAGGATGTCACCGTTGCGTTCATACTTATTTCTTCAATCCGAGAATACTGAAAAACAAACTAAAAAGTATCACTTGCACTCCTAGCAACATCAGCGTTACTGCTGGAATGACCATCCTGAAGATGGCATTGCTCTCAATATCGCCAAAACTGAGTTGTTGCCAGTCCGAATAAGCTGAAAAGCTGAGGATTAATCCCCCCAAAACCATTAATAAACCTAGGATCAAACCTCTTTCCAGATTGATGAACTTAAAAAGTCTATCGTATTTCTTCGATTTGGGAAGAAGGTCGTTCTCGACGGTAAACACCTTGGTCAAGCCGTAGAAAAGCACGAATTGAAAACCGATTAATAATAAGCCCGAACTGAATAATAGTGTGTGCACATCAAAATTGATGTTGCCTATTGTCACCGGCCCAATGGTTAAAGCCACGGAAGCTATCATTCCGATAAGCATCATCATAATTCCTGGAATAAAGAACAACCAGAGCGGACTATATAGCACCAAGAACCGGAGGTGTCGCCACCCATCGCGCCAAGTGTTTAAGTGTGGCGGTCTGCTGCGGCCATCGGGAGATAGAATTGTGGGCACTTCGGCTATTTGCATGTCTTTTAGGCTCGCCTTTACTATCATCTCACTGGCAAATTCCATGCCCGTGGTTTTCAATTCCATTTTGTGGAATGCTTCTTTGCTAAATCCGCGTAAACCGCAGTGAAAATCGCCTATATCGCTTCTAAAAAACAACCTTCCAATAAATGAAAGAACGGGATTTCCTAAATATCTGTGCAGAAAAGGCATAGCACCTTTTTTTATGCCACCTTTAAACCGATTTCCCATAACCAAATCATTTCCTTCCCGAAGTTTGATCAGATGGGGCATCAAATTGGTGAAATCGTAACTGTCGTCTGCATCGCCCATAATGATGTATTTCCCATTCGCAGCTTCTATTCCCCCCCGCAGCGCACTGCCATAACCTTTTTGAGGCACGTCCACGACGGTTGCGCCCAGATTTAAAGCTATCTGCTGCGATCCGTCCGTGCTACCGTTATCGGCTATAATTACTTCCCCCGCTACATTTTCGCGTTCAAAAAAACCTTGGGCTTTTGTTATGCAAACAGCAAGCGTTTCGGCTTCATTAAGACAAGGCATTACTACTGAAAGTTCAGGCTTCATATTTTGGTTTTTATCTTATTGTAAATAATAAAGGCAATCAAAATCACAAAAAAGAAATTGTAAAACAAATATCGTATTATCGGGATAGCGGCAAAGGCAGCTAAATAGGAATTTACGATTATTAATAGAGCGGCAAAAAGCAATAAGCCATTATAATTGTTCCAAGTTTTTATACTCGCGAAAAAACTATATATCAGTAAGGAAACTACAAGTATCAAGGGAATAATTCCATAAAAGCTACGGACAATCCCTTGCCATAAAAGGGATATATACTTTTGCAGATTGTTTTTAACCAAGACTGGCATCATTTCCTTAGCGGCTTTTTCAGCCAAAACAGCATTGTGGGTTTGCCGGCCAAATTCCTTGGCAAAGTGATCCATACTGATAGGATGAAAAGTTTGGTTGCAGATTACTGGAAATTTCTTGAAAAAGTAATCGTATTGTTCGCTTACTTCGCCGGGGATTTCACTCATCAATAAACTGCGGTTTTTAAGTTCAGAATAAGTTTCCAAGAAAATTTCGCGTTCGTCTTGTGTTTTTAAATCCTTGGCATCGCCTTCCTCCGAAACAAACAATGGCAAAGTAATGGCATTTACGTAGCTAAATGGTGTGGCATCAAATATTCCGTGCACTATTTTGTGGTAACTGCGATCGATAAGTTGTATGCTTAAGGGCAAGACAAGAAACAACAACAGGTAGAATATTTTCGACTTTTGAACTACCAAACGTCCCTCTTTTAAAATATATAAAAAAGCTAGCATTGGCGCCAGGAGAACAAACTGCCCTCGAGTAAGCGCCAACAGTATAAATACTATGGAAAGATGTATCCATTTGCGGTTTTCACTTCGGAACAAAAAGTCGAAGGAAAAGGAGATTAAAAGCAGATATAATGGATAGGCAATGCCTTCGGAACAAATATTATTACCAATCCACAAGGGTGGAAAATACGCAAATAGGAGAACTGCTATCACGGCGAGGTAGGGGATAGGCCCCATTTTAAACAAATCCCTACAGTTGGCAGCAAAAAGATGGATGGCAAAAAAGCCAAATAACAACTGAATACCGACTATTATCGGATTGAAATAATCGCCCAATGCAAATTGAAGCCCTCGGGAAAATATGCTATAACCAGGATATCTATATACGTGCAATCCTAGATAGGAATAGGTGTCGGGGGAATAAATGGCAGGCTGAAAAATCAAATAAACAAAGAGACCTAGATAAATTACAAAAAGTAAAATGTTCGGTCGGGTAAATTTAAAATATTTGAAAAGGTCGTTCAAACCCAAGGTTTTGATTAATTTTTCGGTCCGCCTGTAAATCTAAAATAAAATTTTAGCTTTACATTCTTAAATACGGCTTTAAAACAATATACTACACTTCTTTGCCTTATCAGGCTTTACATAGAAAAATAAAAAATGGGAAAAACATCCGGTGCGTTCTTTAATCAAAAATTCTATCCTGTATTAACTGGGATTATTTGTGGTTTTTACCCGCTTGTTTTTTATTTCTCAAACAATTTTTCAGCTATTAATACTTGGGAACATCTCGGGTATTTCACACTCTTTTTTATGGCCATTCCCATTGCCGTTTTTTTGACAGCGGCGTGGCTTTTTGAATTGTCGGAGACCATTGGTCGCTATAAACCACAGATTATCTTTGTCTTGATTGTTATGACTGTAGCTACGCTGATGTCGCATGCAATGTATCTCACAATAAAGAAGAAAATGCTGTTGGCACTTTTGGTTATCACGGTTTTGGCCGCGTGGAAACTTTATGCCCATTACAAAAAACTGCTGATATTTATCCTTCTAATGAGCATAATTCCCACTGTAAACTGTGCTATTAAAATTATCGAGCATCAATCTAAGATGGAATGGACCCAGTTGCCCGATGCCATAATGGAGGCTAAATTTACAGCCACTCCGAATATTTATCTGATTCAACCCGATGGATATGTAGGCCCCGATATGATGGAAAGTGAGCTCTATAATTTTGACAATCCTTTCTATGGTTGGCTGGAGGATAATGGATTTAAAATATATCTTGGCTTCCGAAGTAATTATCCGGCGAGTCTTACCTCAAATTCGTCCATGTTTGCTATGAAGCAACATCGTTTTGGGAAAGTGCTTTTCCCCTCTATCGATATGCCCAATGCGCGCGATTTAATTGCTGGTGATAATAGTGCTATTGAAATCTTAAAACGAAATGGCTATTCTAATTTCTTCATTGTTCAAGACGAATACTTTCAGCAAAACAGACCGACGAAGGGCTATGATTATTACAATTTGAATACAGAAGAAATCCCCTATTTCAGCAATGACAACAACGTTAAGAAAGTAGTGTTTGACGACTTAAAAGCTGCCATAGACACTGTAAATATAAAGGGTCCAAGATTTTATTTTGTTGAAAGATTGCTGCCACATCATATTCATTTTGCCGCTTCCAAGGAAGAAGAACGCGATACTTATATCGAAAAAATACAGGAAGTGAATCTTTGGTTGAAAACCACTTTAAACTATATTTCTGAAAAAGATCCAGATGCCATTGTGATCGTATTGGCGGATCACGGAGGATGGGTTGGCCTGGGCAGTTACCCAGAAATGTTTTCGACCAATGACCCCGCCCAAATCCGTTCTATCTATTCCTCCTTGGCAGCCATTAAATGGAATGGCCACTTAAAGGAAGGAATGGATGCCGATTTGAAAAGCAACGTGAACTTATTTAGAGTGCTTTTTTCCGTTTTAAGTGAAAACCCGGAATATTTAAAATATTTGGAAGACAATTCCAGTTATAACCTGCAGAACGGCACTTTTTCTAAATCCGTTAGAGCAGTTATTGACAATGAGGGAAGAGTAATTTCAGAATAAAACAAAGATCATTTGAACAATTACAAAGTAGTTAGATATCAAGCAGAACATAAAACAGCTTGGAACAATTTTATAAAGCAGGCGAAGAACGCTACCTTTCTGTTCCAACGTGATTTTATGGACTATCATGCCGATAGGTTTGTCGATTTTTCTTTGTTGGTTTTTAAAGAGGAAACATTAGTGGGCGTACTTCCGGCCAATATCGAAAATTCTCAATTGCACTCCCACCAAGGATTGAGTTATGGCGGTTTGGTATTAGGGGAAAAAGCCATTTTTGAAGAAGTCTTACATATTTTTAAAAGCTTGCTAAGCTTCTTGGAAACGGAAGAAATATCGCTTTTAAAACTCAAATTACTGCCCAAGATATACTGCAAATTGCCAAGTGATGAGATGGATTATTTACTATTTCTTTTAAAAGCGAAGTTGTTCAGAAGGGATATAACAAGTTGTGTTTTAAATGAAAATTCTCTTAAAATTAAATCTTCCAACCGTTTGCGAGGTATAAAAAAAGGAGTGAAAAATAATTTATTGGTTAAGGAGGAAACAAATTTTCAACCTTTTTGGGAAGAGGTGCTTGAGCCTAATTTAAAACAGATTCACGACCAAAAACCCGTACATAGTTTAGAGGAAATAAACTTGCTCCAAAGCCATTTTCCAGAAAATATAAAACAATTCAATGTTTATAAAGACGACAGTATTGTTGCTGGTGCCACAATTTTTGAAAGTTCAACGGTAGCCCATGCCCAATATATTTCTGCAAATGAAATAGGGCGGAAGACTGGTGGTTTAGACTTTCTGTTTCAGTTTTTGCTAGAGCATTTTTCACATAAAAAGTATTTTGATTTTGGTATTTCCAATGAAGCCCAGGGGATGAAAGTAAACAAAGGTCTTCTTCATTGGAAGGAAAGCTTCGGAGGGCGCACTATCGTTCACGATTTTTATGAAATCGATACGGCCAATTATCATCTTTTAAACCGTGTTTTAATATGATTCCTTTTTTGGATTTAAAGAAAATCAATCAGGCTTTTGAAAGTGAATTTCAAAACAGCTTTCGGGCTTTTATGGAATCCGGTCATTACATTTTGGGGAATGAGGTAAAAGTGTTTGAAGCCAACTTTGCCAGATATTGCGGTGCCCAATATTGTATTGGGGTCGGTAACGGTTTGGATGCCCTGCGATTGATTTTGGAAGGATATAAAATCCTGGGTAAACTGAAAGGTGGGGATGAGGTTTTGGTTGCTTCCAACACCTATATCGCTACTATTTTAGCCATAAAACAAGCTGGTTTGAATGTAGTTTTAGTAGAAGCTGATGTACAGAATTACAATTTCGATCTGTCTTCACTTAAAAGTTTGATTTCCGAAAAATCGAAAGCGATTATGCCCGTACATTTGTATGGAGAAATTTCTCCCATGGAGGAAATAATGAAAATCTCAAAAGCTCATAACTTATTGGTAATCGAGGATGCCGCCCAAGCACATGGAGCAAAATACAAAGATGGAAGGCGCGCCGGAAATTTAGGAAATGCAGCGGGATTTAGTTTTTATCCCAGCAAAAACCTTGGGGCGCTTGGAGATGGAGGAGCGATAACCACCAATGATGAAGCCTTGGCAAAGGTTGTAGAGAAACTGCGGAATTACGGCACTTCTACCAAATACGTAAATGAGTTCATTGGTTTCAACTCGCGACTGGATGAACTGCAAGCGGCATTTTTGAACGTCAAGTTGCCTTCCTTAGATACCGACAACGATAGGCGAAGAGTTACTGCCAAAAGATATATTACTGAAATTAATAATGAGAAGATTCGGCTTCCAAAATATGATGGGACTGAAAATCACGTCTTTCATCTTTTTGTAGTCAGAGTTGAAAATCGCTTTCATTTTATCGATTTCTTAAATAGAAATGGAGTTGGTAGCTTGGTTCATTATCCAATTCCTCCCCATAAACAAAAGGCTTTGTCGGAGTTTTTAGATCTTAGTTTTCCAGTAACAGAAAAAATCCACAATGAGGTAATCAGTCTACCCATGAGTCCGGTACTCAGTGATGAGGAAGTGGATAGGGTGATCTCAGTTTTAAATAATTACTAATTGAAAATCCCACAATTCATACGCGGTAATTTGCTTTTAAAGATGACTTCCTTAAATGCGGTAGTTATAAGCGTACGCTTGTTTATCTCCTTTTTTATTCAGCGATTATTAGCGGAATTAGTAGGGGAGGCGGGGATGTCCAAAGTTGGACAATTGAGAAACCTTACAGAGTTATTGGGTTCGTTTGCCACCTTGGGAGTTTTTAGCGGGATTGTAAAATATGTTGCCGAATATAAAACTGATCAGGAGAAATTGCTCAAGTTGTTCTCAACAACCTTCGTGTTCTCAGTCCTGGCAATAGTTACAACGAGTTTAGTTCTGTTCTTTTTTGCCAGCAACCTAAGCGACCTCCTTTTTGATAGCACAGATTTTGAGTATTTAATAAAATTATTTGCCGTATTAGTACCAGCAATTAGTTTAAACAGAATTTTCACCGGAGTTATAAATGGTCTTTCGGAATATAAGAAACTGGCTAAAATAGACCTGATCAGTTACATTTTCAGTTCCCTGCTCACAGTGGTGTTGTTGTTAAAATACAATATCGATGGCGCACTTATATCTATAGCAGTTACGCCTGTTATTCAACTAGCAGTGCTACTTTATGTGTTCTTCAGCGTTTTAAAAGAATACATCAAGTTTAAGGAATTAAAGTTCAAAATACCTTTTGCCAAAGGTTTGCTGGCTTTTTCCTTAATGTCTTTCTTTTCCACCGTGCTGCTACATTATGTTGAAATTGATATACGGACAATGCTGATTAAACGAATTTCAGAATCCGACGCGGGTGTTTGGACGTCTATGACTTTTATCTCCAAAAACTACATGGTGTTTGCCGGTTCTATTTTTACTTTATACGTAGTTCCCAAATTCGCTTCCATATATACAGCTGTTGATTTTCGAAAGGAAGTTATGACCATTTACAAAACGCTATTACCGCTTTTTGGAATAGGCATGATTGTCGTATTTTTCTCTAGAAATATTATTATCAGCTTGATTTATCCGGGTTTTGATGAGATGGCGCCACTGTTTAAATGGCAGCTCATGGGTGATTTTATCAGGCTCGCAGCTTTGGTGTTGGCACATCAATTTATGGCTAAGAAAATGGTGCGTAATTTTATCTTTTCTGAAGTGCTGTCCCTGGGGCTATTCTATGGATTAGCCTACTATCTATCTGGAATCTATGGAATTGAAGGCGTGGTAATGGCGCACTTTTTCAGATATATAGTTTACTTTTTTGTAGTGCTTTTCCTTTTGATCCGCTATTTCAGAAAGCAGCCTTCCTCAATTCAATAATAGTTGAAAACAAAGGCTTTTGAATGAATTTCCATCGATAAAATCCTTTGATAATCTGTTGACATAGTCGAAGTGAACTAGAGTTTATGGCTATCTTTGCGAAAAATTACCAAAGCACAATATTTTGAAATATTATGGGCCAAAAGCTATTTAATCCCTTTGAGGATTTGATTTTTGACGAACATTTCTGTTTTCTTTCCGGAGCTTTAACAACTGAGAATATGACTGTTTTCCCAGAGTGGTTAATGGCTCATTTTAAATTTGGCGATGAGAAGGTTGAGTTGATGGACAAATCAAAATCCTATAAATACGCCAACCTTACCATACCCTGCTCTCCAGAGGTGAAGAATGCCTTCGATGCGTTGGATCTGAAAATTCAAGATGCTTATAATAAAGGTTTTGAGGGAATGGCGGCCATTGACGACGAATTGATTTTCCAATGGACGGGCAGAATGGTATATGGGCATCTATATTATGAAATGCTTTATGAAAAGGACAGATTGCTTCGCCAAGGCAAGGACTTTGTGCTTTCTACCGCGCTTAAAGATCGCTTCGGCCACTTTCATTTGATGCTTCAATCTTTAATTGAACCAATTTCCTATGTTGGAAAAAAACCTTGGACCATTGCTGTATTTCCCCTGAAATATTCTGCCGATATTTTTAGCTATCGCAATGATTCCGTGAATCTATTGTTCCAGTTCGGAGTGAATGGTTTTGGTTATATCGCGTGCTTACAGGATAATGGTGTTATCGGGGAACGTCAAAAAAATATTCTTCAAAAAATGAAGGGTCACGTTTTGCATCCTGTTCAATTTGAGGAATTGTATGCCAGATTTCATTACACAGACTATATAATGCATTATATTCCGGAATACAAAGTAGAAAGTCACGAAGACGGGATTACCATAGAAGCTCTCCCAGTTGATGTTACTGATGAAAGACCTCTTTTCGGATTTTGGGACGAGGATATATTTGCTCAATTGCTCGCCAATTATTGGCAGGTTTACGGGATTGAAAAAGAGCAAATCCTTCAATTTCAAAAACCCCCACTTAGCTTTCTGGAAAATCCGTATTCCAAGGATTTTATTGATCCGGAAACTATTGATTTGCCGTTTTAGGAGGGAGTTGAGGAGTTTATGAGTTGAGGAGTTGAGGGGTTTAGGAGTTTATAAGTTGAGGGGTTTATAAGTTGAGGAGTTTATTAGTTGAGGAGTTGAGGGGTTTTGGAGTTGGGTTCTGGAAAGCTTCCCTATTACGTTTCAATATTCTCCCAAGTTTCCAGATATTTTTTAGCAACGGAGATGTAATTGTGTTCTCTTTCAACGAAATCTCTCGCATTTTCTGAAATAGCTGTCAGTTTTTCTGGATGTAAAATCAAATCTTCCATTTTTTGAAATAAATCTTCCACATCCGGAAGGGCGTTTATGCAGACTTCGCCCTCTTCGAGATTATACAATTTTAAAAACTCTTTTTCTGCCCCTGTGAATACTACTTTTCCTTTGGCCATGGCCTCGAGCGCATTGTAGCCTTGATCGTAGGCAAATACTTGATCTAATAATATATGTGCTGAATTATAAGCAGAAATATATTCTTTATAGGGAATGTTTTCCACTGTTATAATTGAAACCTTATCGGGATATTTTTTTTCAATTTTCTTTAATGCCCCATCAAAATAATCATTGCCCTTTTTAAAATAGTTTGCGCGATTAATACCGTGAAAAATGATGATTTTCCCCTTGGAAAAATCCATTGGATTATATGTCAAGTTGGAAGTGTTCACCGGATTTGGAAGAAGGCCTAAATATTTTTTTTGACCTTGGAGCGGAATGTGATAATCCATATCGGAAGCTATAACGCCGTCCATTATTTCAAAAATAAAATCGTGAAGCTTCTTATAAGCAGGCGTGAGATATTTCAAGGCCGGCCAAAATTCCTTTTCTGAAATTTTTTCCTCGAAGTAGGGTGTGAGAATAGAATACTTGAACTTTTTTTCAAAAGCATATTTCACACTTATATAATCCGTGCCACAGGAAAGTAGGAAAAGTTTCTTGTTGTTTTTCTTTAGGAAGGAAATAATTTCTCTCTCGTAGTCAGGAGAAATACCTAACGGACTTTCATTGATAAGCTGCACCACGTCGAAACCTGTGAAGGAATCTTTCTGTTTAAAGAATTGGTTTTTTAAAGAAAGCGAGGTGATATCCAAACCAAATAGTTTGAAGAGTCCCACCTTTATTTTTTTCAGAATTCCCGTATCGAATTTTCGTTTGAGAAGAATGTCAGAGGGAAATTTTTTAAACTCATCTCCTGTGGAAACTATTATTACTTCGTGACCTAAAGCTTGCAAACCTTCCTTTAAGGAATTGTGCAACCTACTGTATTCGCCTACTAAAAGTATTTTCATTCCACTATTTTTGCAAGAGAGAGCGGTAAGATTTATATGGAGAATCTTTCATATCATTTCAATGAAAGCATTCCAATTTTAAACATAAACCTATCTTTGTTCCGTGCAATCAAAAATACACAATAAATAGCATGCCCTCCCAAAAGAAATTCAAGATATGTCTTGTCTCCATTTCGTTGGCAAAGGGTGGATTGGAGCGCTCTTGTGCCATGCTCTCACAGATGTTGACACATTACGGACATGAGGTCCATATAGTGATTTTGAATGACGAAATCGATTATCCGTTTAGTGGCAAACTCTTCAATCTCGGTGTGCTTAAGGGAAAAAAGGACACTTCCTTGAAACGTATTCTTCGTTTTAGAAAACTTCGAAAGTTCTTAAAGAAGGAAGCTTTTGACGTCATTATTGATCATAGAACCAAAAATGATTTTAAAAGGGAAAAGTTTTATTTCGAATATATCTATCGAGGATTGAATAAAATTTACGTGGTGCACAGCTCCAAAAAATCAGAATACCTCACTGAAAACCCTGTTGCGTTTGCCAAATTGAGCGAGAGAAATTTATTGAATATTGGTGTTTCAAAATATATTGAAAATGAGGTTTTGCGAAATGAGGGGATAACCAATAGTGCTACTATCCACAATGCCTTCAATCCATCTTGGGCGGAAGAGGTCGATCGATTTCCTAAAGTTTTAGAAGAAAAGGAATATATACTTTCCTATGGCAGGTTGGACGATGAAGTCAAGGATTTCTCATTTTTAATTGAATCCTTTTCACAATCAGAGGTATGGAAAAAGAAAGTATACCTTGTCATTTTGGGAGATGGAAAGGATAAAGCGATGCTTCAAAAGCTGGCGGCTTCGACGGATGCAGCTTCTTTTGTTTTATTCCTTCCGTTTACGAAATCACCATTTGGAATTATTAAGAATGCCCGTTGCGTAACGCTTACCAGCCATTATGAAGGCTTCCCTATGGTGCTTGTGGAATCACTTTCTCTAGGAACGCCAGTAGTTTCCCTCGATATTGTTTCAGGTCCTTCAGAAATCATTCAGAACCAAAAAAATGGTTTGCTGATTGATGAAAGAAGTTTACCTTTATTTTCAGAAGCTTTAAAGGATATTTGCTTTAATGAATCTCTTTATCAAAGCTTAAAGTTGAATACGAAATCTTCCGTAGCGAAATTTTCAATGCAGGAAATCTCAAAAATTTGGAACCAAACCTTACAGCATGTCTTATCCCAATCTTGAAGAAATTGAATTAAAGGAAATTCCGAAAATAAGCGATCCCGATGGACGTGGAAACTTATCGGTGGTGGAAAGGGACTTTTTGCCTTTTGTTATAAAGAGAGTTTATTATTTATACGATGTGCCCAGCTCTTCTACTCGAGGCGGCCACGCCCACAAGCAATTACAGCAGTTTTTAATAGCGCTTAGCGGCAGCTTTGATGTTGTTTTGGACAATGGCACAAACCGACGTGTTATTACTTTAAATAGACCAGATAGAGGTTTGCTGATTCCAAATGGTGTTTGGCGGGAACTCGAGAATTTTTCGTCTGGGGCGGTTTGTTTGTCCTTGGTGAGTGCGGAATACGATGAAAACGATTACATCCGCAAGTATAAGGAGTTTAAGCTATTTAAAAGTACCCAATCGAAGTCCTAATTTTTCCAAACCGTTTTTTGTTTTTAACAGGTATTTTAAAATCGTCTTATTTTGTTTTAGCAGGAATCGTTGTTTGTTTGAGAGATTTTCTAGGTCAATTTTTTGAAGGTTCTTTTGAAATGCTTCCTTGTTGCCTTCCATTTTTGCCAGAATACAGAGAGAATATCGATTCAAGTCCAAAAATTTCTTGAGGCCGGGGTTGTTGTTTTCGAGATGTTCATAAGCCTCAAAATTTACTTTGTCGGCAATTTTTTTTGAAGTTTGAAAAAGGCTCTTTTCACGAATTATATAGATGGCACAGATCCTTCCGGAAAACACGACGTCGTATTCCAGACCTATGCGGATGTAGAGGTCAGTGTCCTGTCCACTTTTAATGGCTGGGTCGTACATGCCGATTTTATTGAAAACCTTTTTATGAAGAACAGTAGATGAACTGTGAAGTAGCGAGAAGAGAAAGCTCCCCTCAAAATAATTCACTTTTATGGGGGTTATCGGGGATGAGATTGTGGAATAAGGATTGTTATAAACTCTTCCGTTTTTTTTGGTTTGGGTGGCGGTAGCAAAAACAGCCTCCTCTGGAAATGCCTCGATTGCTTTTTTTTGCTCCTCCAAATAAAATGGATACCAATAATCATCGGCATCCAAAAGAGCGATATACTCATTTTCAGCTTTTTGAATAGCCGCATTTCTACCCGCAGCCGCGCCTTGGTTTTCTTGCGAATAGTATTTTATCCGTGGATCATTGAACTTTAAAATTTCAGCTTCACTGTTATCCGTAGAACCATCATTCAAAATGACAATTTCAAAATCAGTGAAAGTCTGATTCAGAACACTTCGCAAGGTTTCGGCGATATAGTTCTCCTTATTAAAGACCGATATGACAACTGAAAATTTAAGCATCACTTCTATTTAAAGAACTAAGATACCCTAAACGGTATAAATCGAATTGAACAAGCGAAGGATTTGTGGAATTTAGATTTTTCAATAAGGATTTTTCAAAAAGCTTAAAAAGCCAACGTACCCCAAAGAGTAGGTTTAACTTTTTTAACTTTAAATAAGTTTGTAGAATTTTTACTGTTTCTCCATCTATTTCTCCGTTGCTGTAAAAATTCAGTAAGTTTTGTAGGGCGATCTGGGATTTCCTTATAAAATCTTCATTCGTTTCCAAGTTTAAGTGGAGTACGGGATTGTCAATATGTAAAATGGAAATATTATTTTGTTGAAGTTCCGAAGCAAAAATGGAATCCTCGTAACCATAACCGGAAAGGTTTTCATTGAATTGGATTGTCTCAAAAACACTTTTCTTTATTGCGAAGCCCATGCTAATAAAACTTTTATACGGATTTTCAAGACGTTTCGCCAAGGGGAGAGTTTCCCTGACGCTGCCGTAATGATGTCTAAGACTAAACTTTTTTGAATTGTTGATCGGATATTTTACTCCTCCATAAATAACGGGTGATCCTTGTGAAAATGCATTTAAGTAGTGGTTAATAAACTCGTGGGTGGAAGGGAACGTATCGGCATCCAAAAACAACAACCATTCATACTTTGCTTTTTTCGCCAGAAGATTCCGGATTTTACTTCTTCCGATATTTTCTTTCAATATTTCAAATTCACAATCTTCCAAGAGGTTTATTTTGGAATTCTCTTCCAATGATTTCTTATCGGTTGACGCATCATCCACTACGATTATTTCAAAAGTGACATCGGAGTTTTTACACTGTTGATGTAAGTTCTCTACCAAAGGGAGAACATCATAATTGTATGTTGGGATAAGGATCGAAATCATTTTCTCGCGATTAACACTGTTTCTTCCATAAAGCCATAACGCCCTTCCTTGGGAAAAGTTTTGATTTCAATATTCTCAAAACCACTTTCCATCAATCTTTTTTTCAAGCTTTCCACTGAATAAACCCGCACATGGTCTTCCTGTCCAAAGGCTTTGAGCCTCTCTTTGGGGCTTTTAATTGAATAATCTTCGTAAATATCCCCCTCTTTAAAAGGAGTTTGGATCACACAACTTCCATTGGGTTTTAAAACTCTGTACAGTTCTGCTATCGCTTTTTTATCATCCTCAATATGCTCCAGAATATGATAACAGATTATCACATCGAAGAAATCTTCTTCTAATGGAATATCGGTGATGTCGTATCGGTGATCCGCAATGAATTCGTCCTCATAATCGGTGCTGAAATAGGTGATGTGCTTATTTTTCTTCAATAATCTATATAGACTTCGCGAGGGCGAAAAATGAAGAAGATGGCCGTGGAGTAAATCTTGTTCTATTAAAAAGTTACTGAGTCTGCGGGTACGGGCTCGGCTGCCACAAAAGGGGCAGAGCAGATCGCCATCGGGAATTTGGATGAATTTCTTAGCACCTCGACCACAAACGGTACAGGAGTGTTCTTTCCCGCGTAAATGAAAGGCGAAAACCGATCGAAAAAACACCTCATTTTCAAAGAGGGTTCTTCGGGGAATTACAGAGAGTGCCACTTTTTTTAGCGTCTGGTACATATCGCAAAAATACAGGATTCTTTTCAGGATGTGGAAATAATTTCAGATCACAATTATAGTCCGATTCCAATTTCAAAAATTGCATTATCTTGTATGCAAAACTTTCTAGTGCGTTACATTCTTCTTTTTACTCTAATTTTTCTTCAATCATTTATAATGATATCGCAAAACGATGCCTGGTTCTACTTTAGGGCTCGCGACACTGCTTTTGTGCCACAGTTTGAAACGAAGGGCGAATACCTGACGTATTCTGGGAAAGACGCCAAGTTGAAGAAGGTTTTGAGCAAGTACAAAATCAAGGTATTCAAAAAAACATGGAAACATGCAAAAAAGGAAAATCTAAAGAAAACCTTTTTTGTAATTGCCGATAAGGAGTCGCTTATGCCCGATTTGCTTGCGAATGCTTCCCATCTCTTTTCCTTTGGGGAGACGATTTCGGAGGAGGATAAAAAAATATTTGAACCCAATGATTACGGGCTAACAAGTACTATCGGTGAAAATTTAGGAGCACAAGTGAATTTGGATTATCTGGATGTGCTTGAAGTTCCAAAGGCGTGGTATTACACCACTGGCTCCCGCGATATTATTGTCGGGATTTCCGACGGCACTATTAATCCAGACAATATTGAGTTTGCTGGAAAATCAAAGGTTATTAAATCCTCCTCTCTTGCGAATGGTCACGGGTATTCTGTGGCGGAAACAGCGGCTGGACAAGGAGACAATGCTTATGGGATTGCAGGGATTTGCTATGATTGTAGTATTTATGCCACCAATTACGATACACGTAAAGATCTTCATCAGTTATTGGAACTTTCCCAAATGGGGGTAAAGGTTATTAACTGCAGTTGGGGTACTACAAGCAGATATGATACTTCCCAAGAGGTAATCAATGAAATGTTTGAAAATGGTACCATAGTGGTTGCTATTGGCCACAATACAAGTTTTAATCTCAGCAAGGGCGATCTGTTGTTTTATCCCGCCTCCTATGACAACGTTATTGCGGTGTCATCTGCATCGCACCGTTATGCCGATTATAGGGAAAACATTCTTCTGTTGGATGAGCCGCCTATTTATTATGTGGAAAACATTCGTTATCACGTTGGGCGTACCGCCGGTTTTGTGGATAATGACACCCTAAGGGAGCCTTATCTCTTCCCTATAAGCATCAAAAATTTAAATCGCAAAATAGATATAGTCGCGCCTTCAGTGGGAATTTTCCGCTATGGGGAAATGGCCTTGCGAAACAAGATAGATGTAAGTGAATTTAACCAAACTTCTGGGGTGGCACCGTTGGTTACGGGGTCTATTGGATTGATGTTTTCCCTATATCCCTGTTTGCCGGTGGATGAGGTAGAGACTATTATCAAATTCACTTCTACCAATATTGACGATATAGAAGCCAATAAACCCTATAGGGGACTTTATGGCGCGGGAATGTTGAATACCGGAAGAGCAGTGAAAATGGTGTTTGATATGTTTGCTGAAAAGGAAGCGGTTAAGATTGAAAACCAGCGGTTTAGTCGATGGGATTTTAAGTTGACGTCAATGTCGAAAGTGGCGATGCAAAATCAAAAGTTTACTGAGGAAGCTACTTTAAACCTCACTTCTAAGAAACAAATCGTGGTTTCAACCAATACAGTTTTAAAACCGAATGCAAAGGGAAAGATTCATCTAAAAATTGATCCTTCGCTTAAAAAGGAGTGTGAGCTTAGGCTTCGGGATCCGGGGATTATGGAGGATTGAAAGGAGATTTGGCAGTACGAATCAACGGACCGGGCTGCCGTATGCACAATCCTCGATTTAGGAATCTACGTATGGCGAGATTTGCATTTTCAACCTCACAGGTCTCAAAGACCTGTGAGGTTTTAGCAAGATTCCAATTCTTTGCTTATCGCTGGGAGAGCTTGTGCATTAGTGGAGAAAAACTTAGGATATAATTAGTTGTTCTTTATCCATAAAGTTTTTCGATTTTATTTTGGCGGAAATACCCCTTTTGTTGGAATTGGTATAATTCAAAATGCACATCGGGTTTTATTGAGCAAATTAATTTTGAAAGTAATTTATAAATTCGTATGTTTATCTTAAATATAGTTTCAATCATCTTATTTTATAACTAAATTGTTGTCAATTATGAAAAAAATCACTACTTTTTTGTGTGTTTATCGTAAATGCACTTTTCATGAGCGCACAATCTAATTACCATTGTGCCTCGCCCGACCCTACAACTCCTGATCCCCAAGGAGTTTATAGTTATTCCACCGATATGGATTATTTCATTGGTGATGAGCCCGTTGTACTGAACGTCTTTTTTTGGGGCATTATGCATCCCGACGGAACTAACTACTTTCCCAATAGAGGCAATGACGCCCTGCAAGCTATTGCCAATTTAAACATTTTATACAACCAGTTTAATATATTCTTTAAGTACCGGGGATATGAAGAAATAGAAAGTCCCGCATTCCCCAATGACCCCAACGGATATTTTGTGCTGGAAACCACTTCTCAGTATAATGCCATGCTTTCCTGGGCCGCTGCGAACGGACATAAAAAATCGGATGCCTTTAATGTATATGCCTTTGGCTGGGCTGAATTTGGGGGAGGTATTGCCTCCCTGCGCGGCCTTACCTGCGGTGTCAATTCAGGTCCTGACGGCTTGAACGGGAAAACCCTTTTGCACGAAATCTCGCACAACCTTAACCTGCTCCACACCCGATCTCCCAATGAGCACACGACCCGCGATCCCAATAATCCATATTTCAATGCTGATGTGGCCGGGGACAGGGTTGTGGATACCGCTGCCAATTCCGGGTTCTGGGATTATGGTTGCGAATGCACCCCGTTTGTGGACCCATTGACCTGTGAATATTTTGGGGAGGAAGAGGACGAACTTGGCAACCGATATGAAATTTATCCTGGGGATGTCATCAATCTTATGGGAAACGCATACGGTTGTGATGAAGCTTTCCTTTTTCCCGGGCAGGGTATCCGGGCCCGGGAGGCCATAGCCGCTGGATATTACAATGTAGCCATAACCACTATAGCCTCGCTCTATGAGCCCTATGCCGGAGTATATTTTACGCCGAACAGCCCGATCGATCCCATATACAAGCCCTTGTTCCAACCGGGCTTTGAATACCGTTTTCTTGAGTGCAGTTGCGACTGCCCCGAACCTGCGCCCTATGAGGACACTTCCTTTTTTTACACCCAAAATATTATCAAGCAGGTAAGTAAGTATGAAACCGATTTCGGCACTATTTACCATCCCAACCATACGGCCATTGGGATCAAGATCGAGAACCAGCCTATTTTTTGGCCCCAACCCCGTAGGTGTTACGACAACCCATACCGAAGACCTATAGGAGGAAGTGTTCTCCGGTTCAATGATAATGTATTCAACAGCAATATAACCGTAACCCCCAAGGACTCTTTGGGTATAAACCATCCCAACCTTATTGAGCAACTTCAGCCTGGACTTTACAAAATTGAAAAGATCTATGCGGAGGGAAACAAGGAAGAAGATGTGATCTTCAAACTGGGTGAATAACAACCAAAACAATATGGCTCCCACTTGAGGGGGCCATATTTTTAATTATTTTAGATATGCCAAAGTTTTTAATTTTTATTGTTTCCCTTTTTTGGGCAGCAAGCACATATTCCCAATTTGGGCCACAGCAGATCATCAGCAATACCGCTGATGGCACACGAGCGGTTTTCGCTGCCGACCTGGACGGGGATGGATATATAGATATAGTATCGGCCAACAAGTTTGGGAACTCCCTAACCTGGTATAAAAACCTGGACGGTTCGGGCAATTTTGGCCCTGAAAATTTGGTGGCCCTGCTGAACCAGACCATTTCTGTTTTTGCCGCAGATCTGGACAATGACGGCGATGTCGATATCCTGGCGATATCCGCCCCAAATAAAACGGTGGTTTGGTACGAGAATCTGGATGGGAAAGGAAATTTCAGTCCCCAAAAAGTAATTTCCAACCAGGTGGATGGGGCCTTTTCCGTGATAGCCGCCGATATTGATGGCGATGGGGACATGGATGTGGTCCTGGCCTCGGATTTTTTGGGCCTGATGTGGTTTGAAAACCTCGGGATGGGGCAGTTTAGCGGGAAAAAGATCATCGACAGCCAGATTGGTAATTCGCGCTCCGTGGTGGCTGTTGATATTGACGGCGATGGCGATCTGGATATTTTGGGAAACGGCACAGGCTCCAATAAAATATATTGGATTGAGAATCTGGACGGTCTTGGCAATTTTGGCCCAAGACAAATAATAGACAGTGTGGGCCTATATGCCAACGTTGTTTTTGCGGCCGACATCGATGGGGATGGCGATATGGACGTTGTCTTCGCCTCCAATGGCGACAACGAGGTGGCATGGTATGAAAACCTTGACGGCCTTGGCAACTATGGTCCAAAAAGAACAATTACCAACACTCTGTCTAAAGCCTGGACGGTTTATGCTGCCGACCTTGACAATGACAGTGATATTGACATCCTTGCTACGAGCGTCCAGACATTTGGCGGCGAAGTGGTCTGGTTCGAGAATTTGGATGGTCTGGGCACCTTTAGTGAAAAGAAGACCATAAGCACCGAGGTCCAGTCGCCCCGATCGGTAATAGCGGCAGATATCGACAATGACGGCGATATGGACGTAGTTTCCGCCTCCCAGAACGACGATAAGATTGCCTGGTACAAGAACGCCACCTTGGGTATTGCGCAGCCGGAAGGACAGAATGTGCTGGTCTATCCCAATCCCACAAAGGGCATCCTTTTTATCGATTTTAAAGGCCATGCCCTCCAAGAGGTTTTGGTGCACGATGTTATGGGGAAAAAAGTCCTCGACTTGAGCGGCGATTTCCACTGGATAGACATGTCACCATTCCAAAAGGGAATGTACTTTTTAAGGATAAAGAGCGATCAAGGTAGTCTTGTTCGTAAAATAATCAAGGAATGATGCAACGGGACGTTTCGGGAAAGGGATTCGGGATTCGACAGTTCGAATTAACGAACCTGTCTGCCATCGGTACGGTCCTCAATTAACGAATCTACTTAAATAGAGATTTGCATTTTCAAACCTCACAGATCGAAACTTGTCCGCCGAAGCTTTTTCAGCGTATGTGGGAAGACCTGGGAGGTTTTACCCACCATAAGGAAAAATAAATAAGAAGTCTCTAAGATTGTTTCTACAACTAATTACACCGTTTTTTGCACCACTTCGAATATCTGGTTTTCGTCGCATTTCAAGGTTTTTGAAGGATATTTCAATAGCAAGGCGTAGTCGTGGGTTGCCATTAGGATGGTGTTGCCGTTTTTGTTGATCTCTCTTAAAACTTCCATTACTTCCACACTGGTCTGAGGGTCGAGGTTTCCGGTGGGCTCATCGGCAAGAATTAATTCTGGGTCATTTAGCAGGGCACGGGCTATTGCCACCCTTTGCTGTTCCCCGCCCGAGAGTTGATAAGGATATTTGAAGGCCATGGTTTTCATACCCACTTTGTCCAGAACATCGTTTATTTTGCTGTCCATTGCCGCTTTGTCCGTCCATCCCGTAGCGGTTAAAACGAAGTGAAGGTTTTTATATACGGTTCTATCATTCAAAAGTTTAAAATCCTGAAATACAACGCCCAGTTTTCTTCTTAAAAACGGAATATCTTTTTCCTTTAAAGTGGGAAGGTCGAAACCCACAATTTGCCCTTCCCCTTCCTGAAGTGGTAGATCGCCGTAAAGGGTTTTCATAAAGCTACTTTTTCCTGTTCCCGTTTTTCCTATCAGGTACACAAATTCTCCTTTATCCACGGAAACGGAAACATCGGAAAGCACTAGGTTTTCACCTTGAAAAATAGATGCGTCTTTAAGAAATAATACGTTCTCGGTCATGGAGTTGGAATTGGAATTTGTTCGGATTTACTGACTTCAAAAATAGATGGAAATAATGCCACCTGCAAGTGGGAGGAAAATTATAATTGCGAATTGAAAAATTTACTCAACGATTCTTGTCTCTTAATCAAGAAAAGAAACCACTTCGCTATTTTAATTATTCCTTTTCAGAAAACTTTTCTTTTAGGATGTCAATTTCCTTTTGCTGTTCGAGCACATACAAGGTAAGTTCCTCAACTTTTTGAAGGAGGAGGAGGTTCATTTCTTTTAAGGGCATTCCATTTTCTTCCAGCTCTTTAGCGGAAGGAACGTTTGGAAGATGGTTGTTTTCCTTTAAAAAAACTTCGAGATCCTTTAGGGAAATCAATCTATAGTCCGGGAAAGCTTCGGAAAAGCCATTGAAATATTTCTCAAAAACATAATCTGGGGCCACGGCTCCATCCAAATCTACCAGCACCTCTTGGGTGTGGATTTTTCCTTTTACCGTTAAAAGTTCATCCGGGGTTGTTGTGCCGATACCTATTTTGCCGTTTTTCTCGGTAAGATTGTTAAATGGATTCCGTTGGGCAGTTGCTGATATTGAAAACAATACAAGGCAAAAGATTAAGATTCTGCTCATAAACTTGGGTTTTACTTTTTGAAAGACTAAAAATACGTATTTTTAAGAAACTTCGTCTTTTGATTTTAAAGCAGATGATTTTGAATATTTCCCTACATACTTATTCCACTTTTCAAGCGTTATAATCCAAGAAAATCTCTTTAAAACCCGCTTGGTTAATTAAACTTTAAATATTTACGGTATCGCTGAAATCTACTTTAAGATTAAATATATTTGCGCCACAAAACCTGTAAATAATGATAAAGAATTTTCTTTTCCTTTCGCTTTTTCTTTCCCTTTCCTTTTCAGTATTTTCCCAACAAACCGCAATCCATACCAATCCGTTGGCCGAGTTCAATCAGGCTCTGGAACTTTACAACAATGGGCAGTTTCTGGCCGCCCAAAGTCTTTTTGAAAAGGTAAAGAACCGCAGCAAGGATGAAACTGTAGAAAGTGACTGTGCATACTACATAGCCAATGCCGCCGTGCGTTTAAACCAACAGAACGCCGACCAGTTGATGGAGGAGTTTGTGGAAAAGTATCCCACGAGTATCAAGCGCAATTCTGCATATATAGATGTGGCAAACTACTATTTTGAAAACGGAAAATATTCCCACGCCCAAAAATGGTACGACAAAGTAGATGAAAGCAGTTTGGGCAGAAGTGAACAGGAGCAATACGACTTCAACAATGGTTATGCTTTTTTTAAGGCGAAGCGATATGACGATGCCAAAAAACATTTCAACAGGGTTTTAAATTCCCAGAAATATGGGTCGCAGGCGAAATATTACCTCGGGTTTATCGCTTATGAGGGTGATGATTACCAGGAAGCCAATCAGCTATTTGAGGAAGTAAAAGGGGAGGAGCGCTATTCCGAAGACCTTAGTTATTATCAAGCCGATATGAACTTCAAGCTAGGCAATTTCCAAAAGGCCATTGATATGGGGAAGGAGCAATACGAAAAATCCAATCCTCAAGAGAAGAGCCAACTTTCAAAAATAATTGGGGAAAGCTATTTCAATTTAGAGAATTACGGGGAGGCAATCCCTTATTTAAGAGAATACAAAGGCACGCGCGGAAAATGGAACAACACCGATTATTACCAGTTGGGCTACGCCTATTACAAACAGGGCGATTATGAAAAAGCCATTGGGGAATTCAACAAAATTGTGGACGGCAAGAACGCCGTGGCGCAAAATGCCTATTACCACTTGGCGGAAAGTTATTTGAAACTCAATAAAAAACAAGAAGCGCTGAATGCGTTTAAAAATGCTTCGGAGATGGATTTCAGTCCGGAAATTCAAGAGGATGCCCATTTGAATTACGCCAAACTGAGTTATGAGATTGGAAATAGCTACAAAAGCACGCCCAAGGTATTGCTCGATTTTATTGAGAAATATCCAAAGAACGCAAACACTGAGGCGTTAAAGGAATTGTTGATCGACAGTTATATCACTTCCAGGAATTATAAGGAAGCGATGGATTTGTTGGAGAACAACAAGAGCTTCACAGATAAGTTGGCGTACCAAAAAGTGGCCTTTTATCGCGGGATCGAACTTTACAATGAAGGGAATTACTCAGAAGCCCAGTCGTATTTTGACAAGAGTTTAAAAGAACAACGCGAACCAAGTTTTACTGCGCGCGCCACTTACTGGAAAGCCGAAAGCGATTATCAACTCGGTAATTATGACAAGGCCTTGAATACCTATAAGCAGTTTCAAGCCATGTCTGCCGCGCCAAGCACAGGTGAATCTAAGAATCTGAGGTACAATTTAGGATACACTTATTTCAAATTAAAGAATTACACTGAAGCCATTACAAATTTCAGGAGCTATGTAGGTTCATCAGCCGCCGAGAACACTCGAAAAAAAGATGCCTATATGCGAATGGGCGACTGCTTTTTTGTGACCAGCCAGTATTGGCCGGCGATGGAAAACTACAACCTCGCAATTGAAATGGGAGGCCCTAACGATTATGCCGAATTTCAGAAAGCAATCAGTTATGGGTTTGTGGACAGAACGGAAAAAAAGGTGGAAGAGCTGGTCAGCTTTATAAAGAATTACCCAAAATCTCCTTATTGCGACGATGCCCTCTATGAATTAGGAAATACCTATGTGGCCCAAAAGAAGAACGAAGAAGCTATTTCGGCTTATGACCAATTGGTTAGGGATGTTCCCACCAGCAGTTTTGTTGCGAAAACGCTGATGAAAAAGGCGCTTATTTACGACAATATGGGGAGAAGCAATGATGCGCTAGCTATATTTAAAAGAGTGGCCAAAGATTTCCCATCCACGCCCGAGGCTTTACAAGCAGTGGGGTCGGCAAGAATTATTTACAGAGATCAGGGGAAGGTGAATGAATACGCCAGTTGGGTAAAAACCCTTGACTATGTGGAAGTAGGGGATACGGAATTGGATGATGAAACGTATTTGGCGGCAGAACAGCCTTATTTGGAAAACAAACAATCGGTGGCCCAGGGTCGTTTTGAGAATTATTTGAAACAATTTCCCAACGGGCGGAATGCGCTAAAAGCACATTTTTACCTCGGACAGATTTATTTTGCCGATGGCAAGGCCGAGCAGGCAATTCCTCATTTTGATTTTGTGGTAAAGCGCGATCGAAGCGAATACAGCGAACAGGCTTTGGCGCGAATTTCGGAATTGTATTTGGGAAAAAAGGACTATCAGAACGCTTTGACCTACTTGAAGCGCTTGGAACAAGAGGCAGATTTTCCACAGAACATCATCTTCGCCCAAACCAACAGTATGAAAGCTTCTTATGAACTGAAACAGTATGCGGAGGCTGTAGCTTATGCTGAAAAAGTACTTCAGAATTCGAAGATTGACAATGCCATAAAAAGTGATGCGCAGGTGATTATTGCCCGTTCCGCGATGAAGACGAATAACGAGGCCAAGGCGAAAACCGCTTATTCGGAAGTCCAAAAGATCGCAACGGGACAACTCGCGGCCGAGGCGCTCTATTACGATGCGTATTTCAAAAATAAAGAAGGAAATTTTGAAGCATCCAATGCATCCATTCAGAAATTGGCAAAGGATTATTCCGGATATAAATTATATGGAGCCAAGGGATTGGTGTTGATGGCCAAGAACTTTTATGCGCTAAAGGATGCTTATCAGGCCACTTATATCTTGGACAACGTTATTAAAAACTTTAAGGATTATCCAGAGGTAGTAGAAGAAGCCAAAGCGGAACTTGCAGTTATCAAGAATGCGGAGGCAAAGACCAATTCATCTATTGAAACCGGAAACTAATTTCCAGGATAAATTATATACCCAAACATTTCAAACCTATTAGAATAAATATGTCAAATAAAGGAATCGTATTTTTATCATTGGCGACAACACTGCTGTTTAACCTTTCACTATTTTCACAAGAAAAGGAGTTGGATACTGAGGTGGTGAATATTGTAAAACCCTATACGCCCACTATTTCAGATGCGTTTAAAGTGAAGGAAACTCCCAGTTTGAGCGATTCCATCACTACCCAGAAGAAAGCGGTTGACTACAGCATCTTTTCGGTGCCTGTGGCGTCCACTTTTACACCGGCTAAGGGAAAGGCCACTAATGTTGAAAAGACGAAGCCAATTAAATTATATGATAATTACGCTTCTCTTGGATTTGGAAATTACACTACCATTTTGGGAGAGTTTTACAGTAATTTCGAAATCAGCCGTACGGACAATGCGGGGTTTTTCTTTCGCCATAATTCCTCACAGGGAGACATAAAGGGTGTGGAACTGGACAACAAATTCTACGACACCAGCTTGGATGCCAATTATACCAGTCGGCAAAAAGACGTTACCTATCGCTTGGATGCGGGAGTGGAGCATCAATTGTGCAATTGGTACGGTACATCCAGTCAATATTTTACCCATGAAATGCTTGTTGACATGGACCCACAACAGAATTATTTTGGCGGATATGTAGGTGGAAGTATTGCTTTAAGCGATTCTTTTTTTGAAAAAGGTGCTGTGAATCTACGATATTTAGGAGATTCATTTTCTTCCTCAGAAATCAATGTGAACTTAAAACCAGAGTTTTCTTTTCCCTTGGAAGGTATAAATCTGAAGGTAGAAGGAGATATCAATTATCTCAGCGGCAGTTTTGACAGGAATTTTCTCAATACCTCAAAAATTAAATACAGTTATTTGGATGCGGGAATAGCGCCATCTATTTCTTTTGTAAATGAAGACCTTTCCGTTTCATTGGGAGTGGCGGGCTATATGAGTTTGGATTCAGAAAACAGCGAAACGGAATTTTCATTGTATCCAAGATTGAATGCTTCCTATAGGCTGTTGGACGAAACCGTAATTGTTTATGGAGGAGTGGATGGCGACTTGGAGACCAACAGCTATTACGGATTCAAGGAAGAAAATCCCTTTGTTTCTCCTACCCTCAACATTGCGCCCACCAAGAAAATCTATGAAGGTTTTGCTGGGATAAAAGGAAAACTGACCAATTCAGTGGCTTACAACCTAAGAGCATCTTATGGAAAAGAGGAGGATAAGGCCTTGTTTCAAGCCAATCCCTTAAAGGTTGTGGAGCCTGATTTTAAGGGTTATGAATACGGAAACTCC
This sequence comes from Aequorivita sp., assembly GCA_049646885.1. Lineage (GTDB taxonomy): Bacteria > Bacteroidota > Bacteroidia > Flavobacteriales > Flavobacteriaceae > Aequorivita. Next base: position 75,206 of record JBARWQ010000018.1, read on the forward strand.
TTCAACGTGGTTTATGACGACGTAAATACTTTGGGCGTATTTGGCGAGCTGCAGGTGGCGGTGTCGGATATGTTCTCTTTGGGAATCAACGCCAATTACTATAATTACAGCACCGACACTCAAAGTCAAGCGTGGAACTTACCAGAGTTAAAAGCTTCCATATTTTCAAACTTCAACATTACAGAGCAGCTTTATGGAGGCGCTTCCTTGTTCTTTGTAGGCGAGCGAAAAGATTTGATTCATACCAATTATACCTTTAACAACCCAGAGCCCGTGGAGGTCACCTTGAAAGGCTACGTAGATGCCAATGTGCATTTTGGGTATCGCTTTACCGATAGGCTTTCTGTTTTTGTAAAGGGGAGCAATCTATTTGGGGACAACTACAAAAAATGGATGAACTATCCTGTGCAGGGTATCCAAGGCTTGGCGGGAGCGACTTATAAGTTTGATTGGTAGGATTATAAATTAAGGACGATCTGAATGTTTTCTCTGACTTTCTCTGCCAAATGGGGAGGAAGCATGCCGATTTTTTGAAGAAATCGTTGGTTGTCAATTGCCCTGATTTGGTCAATTAAAATATCACTTGGAAATTTTAGATTTGCATCATTTATTCCAACGGCAACTCTCAAAATAGTGGATTCTGTAATGGTTTTGGTTGTCAAAGGGCAGACCAAGGTTGAGGGGTGAGGGATCTTGTTTAGGTAGTTAGTTTGAACAATTAGAACGGGTCTAATCTTTCCGGGTTCGGTGCCAAGTTGAGGATCGAGATTTGCCGTCCAAATTTCAAATTGTTTCATCCTCAAATATTTCAAAATCCGCTAAAACTTCCATTGAGTTTTCTGCCACGAGTTTAGACTCTTTTTTTAACTGATTTTCAATAAGTTTTCGTTTTTGAAACTTATTGTAAAATTTAATAGCATCATTAATATATCGATTTTGAGGTTTTTTGATACTTTGTAAGATTTCTTCGGTTTCCTCATAAATCTTTTCGTCAATTTTAAGAGATAATGTTTTCATATCAATCTGTTTAATGATATAAAAATATGTCTTTTAACGATATCAAAAAAGTATATGTGTTGTTTTAAGGATAAAAACATATTCTAGAATGTGATAAACAGATTGCAGATGTTTCCTATTTTTACCACTTAATCTTAGTTATGATGAGAACACTACTTTCCCTCTTTTTTGCGATTTTTATATTTTCCTGTGCACCAGAGCAAATTCCGGTGGATCTGTTGATCAAAAACGCCAATATTTATACAGTGGATAATGAGTTTAGTACTGCCAATGCTCTAGTGGTGAAAGATGGTAAAATTCTAGAAATAGGGTTAAAGCCGGAGTTGGAGTTAAAATACAAGATAGCTAAAACCTATGATGCCGATGGCAATACGATTGTTCCGGGACTGATTGATGCCCACGCCCATTTATACGGCTTGGGGCTTGGTTTTCAGAATGTGGATTTAGTGGGGAGCTCCAGTTTTGAAGAGGTCTTGAATCGGGTCGTGGCTTTTCAAAAGAAGAAAAACTTGTCATATATCATAGGTAGGGGTTGGGATCAGAATAGATGGCATCAAAAGGATTTTCCTACCAAAAAGGAATTGGATTCTCTTTTTCCCAATACGCCGGTAGCACTTCAACGAATAGATGGACATGCTTATTTAGTGAATTCGAAGGCTTTGGAATTGTCTGGAATAACTGGTAAAACAAAGGTTGCAGGAGGACAAGTGGTTTTGCAAAATGGCGAGCCAACGGGTATCTTGATCGATACCCCAATGGATTTAATTCGAAAAACATTTCCTTCAGGCACATCTGAACTTTCTAGAGTGGCTCTTTTGGATGCCGAGAAGATAGCTCTTAAATACGGTTTGACCACCGTTGATGATGCTGGCCTAGATCGAAATATAATTGAATTGATAGACGAACTTCAAAAGGAGGGGAAATTCAAACTTAGAATTTATGCTATGATAAGCAATAGTCCTGAAAATATGGATTACTATCTAGAGAATGGAATTTATAAAACCGATAGGCTTAACGTGAGATCGTTTAAGATTTATTCCGATGGGGCATTAGGTTCCCGTGGAGCTGCCATGCGGGAGCCTTATAGCGATGCCCCGGGGCATTTCGGCGCGATGATTACCCCCGCCGACAGCTTGGATTATTTGGCAACAAAACTTGCCGCTTCCGAGTTTCAAATGAATACCCACGCTATTGGAGATTCAGCCAATATAGCGGTGCTGCGAGCTTATAAAAAAGCCTTGGAAGGGCAAACCGATAGAAGATGGCGAGTGGAACACGCCCAGATTATTCCGCCCGAAGGCTTTGATTATTTTGGAAAGGATCACAATATAATCCCATCCGTACAACCAACCCACGCCACAAGCGATATGTATTGGGCGGAGGATAGGGTAGGCGCAAAAAGAATGGACGGCGCATACGCTTATAAAGCTCTTCTCGATAGGTCTGGAATCATTGCGTTAGGGACGGATTTTCCTGTGGAACAAGTAAACCCGATTTATACTTTTTACGCTGCCGTGGCCAGAAAGGACTTAAAAAACTATCCGGAGGAAGGATTTCAAATGAAGGATGCCCTAAGTCGGGAAGAAGCCTTACGTGGAATGACTATTTGGGCGGCTTTCGCCAATTTTGAGGAGCATGAAAAAGGGAGTATTGAGGTTGGGAAGTTTGCCGATTTCACTGTTTTGGATAGAGATATTATGGTGGTAGATGAGGATGAAATTCCAAATACGAAAGTACTTGCTACTTTTATTAATGGGGAAATGGTTTATGAGTTGGAGTAAGACCTTTGCGACATTGAGGGTTTTACCACAGGGACACGGAGGACACAGAGGTTTTGTTGTTCTTGGTTGTGGGAGTGGCTGTAGGTAGATATCATGCTGAGGGTTATTGGTGGTGGGTTCACGCGGAGGGCGCAGAGTAAACGCGGACCTGCCTGCCGGCAGGCAGGGGGCGCAGAGGGTTTTGTTGTCGGTTCCCTTCCGGGCAAGATGGGTGGTGGTTTTCACGCGGAGGGCGCAGAGGGATCGCGGATCTGCCTGCCCTCCTACGGCCAAGTTCCTCCTACGGGGGGCATGCTCAGCCACCTTGGTTTCGTCTTGCCCCTGCGCCCCTAAAGGGGAAGTAGCATTCTGACTTCAGCAGCTGGGGCTTCGATACAAATTTGAATATGGCTGTCGCCCTATTCAAATTCATCCACCTCCGGCGGACATGCTCAGCCACCTTTGATTGTGACTATAAAGAATGTTTTCGATGGCAGTCCGAACACAATGGGCCAGAGTGGTTTTAATGACGTGAACACAGGTCCCTGAGTGTCCGCCGTGCCTCCGGCAGGTAAACCGTGCCTTCGGCAGGCAAGCCCTCGGCGGATGTATCGAAGGGCCGGCTGCTTTTGAAATTCATCTGCCTTCGGCGGATAAGTTCCTCCTTCGGCCAAGTTCCTCCTACGGGTAAACCGGCAGGCAGGGGGCGCAGAGACGGAAGAATGGTTTCTGTTATTTTTCTTTTGTGATTTTGGCTAAGTAATCGAAATTACTGCCACGGGCTACTACTTCAAAATTGAGATTGTTGGCGGTGCAGATGGTTTCGAAGAGGTCTTCATCCAAGTATAGCCAATCAAATGGTTCGCTTTGCATTCCTTTATAGCTAATGGTGAATTCCAATTCGCCATAATAGCTATCGGCGGGAACGAGGATGCCGCCATCTTCGTAGGAATCATACATATACCGCAAATCACTGGAATCGATTAAAATCTGGCCGTTCGGGTTTAATAATGACTTTAAATGTCGCAGATATTCGGATGTTTTGTCAAGGGTTTGGAATATTCCCGTACCGTTCATCAAGAGGAGGATGGTATCAAACTTATCGCTTTTCAGATCAAGTAAATCTATGCGTTTCGCATTTTGTAGGCCACGAAGTTTACAGACTTCAATGGCGCCTTTGGAAGTGTCTATTCCCATTACATCAAAGTCTTTTTCTTGAAGATATAGGGAGTGACCGCCCGCGCCACAGCCTACATCCAAAACCTTTCCTTTGGCAAGTTCGAGTGCTTTTTGCTCTATTGGTGGCATTTCGTCATAAGACCTAAAGAGATAGGGCAAGGGCAATTCATCTTCTTCAGAAATATTGGTTTCCGTGAGTATATCTTCGGAATAATTGCCGTGATAATAATCTAAAAGGGCTTGGCCTATAATGTCTTTCATATAATTTTGGGGTGGCTGAAGTTGTCAGCATTACTTTCGATTCATATTCGGCAATTAGTTTCGGATCCATTTCCCTGTAAAGAACTCATTTACTTGGGAAACAACCACGATATACATTCCTGTTTGCAGATAATTTAAATCGATAAGCACAGTATTTTCAATTGATTTTTTATCGGAATAAACAATTCTTCCTTCCAAATCATAAACTCTTATGGAAGCGTTTTGCATAGCCGAGGAGATTGAGAAGGATAACTGCCCATTGGAAGGATTAGGAAAAATGTTGATTCCCTTTGGTTTGGTATAATCTGAGATTCCCGTTGTTACATCCAAGGCTACAAATCCAGCTCGGGTGTTGTCGCCTTTATAGCCATTTCGTTTAATATTTTCAGGTTTATAGGGCACGTTGAGGTTATAGACGTTCACAAAAGTGGAATCGATACCTGCGCCAAAAGTAAGGGTGTAGCTATTGGCGGTGAGATCGAGCAGGCCGTCGTTATCCACATCGCCGAGGACGGCGCCATTCATAAAAGTATATCCCCAAGGTCTAAGGGGAAAGCCGTCAACTTGGCCGCTGCCATCCAAAGAAAAGGCGTGGATAAAGCCGTAGCCATCCTGATCGGTCATTACACTTGGGAAAATGATATCCAGAACACCATCGTCATTTACATCGGCAATAGACAAAACCCCTTCGGTGCCGCCATATTTTTCTATTGGGAAGTTGTTTAGGTTGTTGCCATCGGGGTCAAAGCCGTAGATAGTTGGCAGGGGAGTGCCGTCGCTGCTTGTGTTTCTATCGGACATAAATATTTCAAAAACACCATCACCATCCACATCCAAAACCGTTGAAGGCGAATACGTCCACCCACCAATAGCAATGGGCCAACCGGGTTTGTAATTGCCATCGTGCTGCATAACATAAAAACCTGGGGCGTCGCCGTGGTTACTTCCTATTATTTCCAAAAATCCGTTTCCGTTGAGGTCTGCGAGAATGGGAGACTGATAGGAATAGCTAATATTGGGATTGGCCACGGGAAATCCGGGCAACACCTGCCCTTGATTGTCAAATACGTACATAGTTCCCTTAGACGCCGCTATAACGACGTTTGGGGTGCCATCGCCATTCACATCGCCGATAGAAGGTGTAAAGCCTGGGGTGGCATTTATTTCAACGGGCCAATTTGAGTTTATAGGAGATCCATCCATTTTAACGGCATGAACACGTCCTAGGTCACTGCTTACCCGTTCGCCGGTTACTATATCGAGAATGCCATCGCCATCTACATCGGCTGCTGCGGGGGCGTTGATCATCCAATGGTTTTCAAAATTTAAAGGCCAGCCTGGGAGATCATTTCCCGTATTGTCTAATAAATACACCCGGCCCGCATTGGGGGAACCACCCGTATTGAAGGCGATCTCCAAATTGCCGTCCCCATCCAAATCTGCCACAGTAGGGGGAAGGATAATCGTGCCGCTCACGGATTTCTCCAAAAAGATACTGCCGTCACCATTTAGAATGAAGAGTTTCTTGTCAATGCCGTAAAGGATTTCGTCTATACCATCGTTGTTTAAATCGGCCAGGGTTACGCCACGGGTGTTTTTAAAGGTGGGATTGGCTGGTCTTCCAAACCGCCATAGCAGATTGAACACTTGGCTTTGTTCCGGGTTGAAATAGTTTTCTAAAAGGGTAATGGTTTCAACGGAAATGCTGCCATCTTCTTGGAGACTGGCTTTATTGAGGGTTTGTTGAGCTGTGGCCAGGGAACAGAGTCCGAAAGCTATTACTGACAGAAGGGAAGTAGTTTTTATCATCGGATGGATCTTGAAATTCTTCCTGATAAAGTTATTGATAAATGTCGGGTTTACAAAGGGCTGGAATGAAACATATTTATACTTAATATGAGGGATAAATACGATAGATGTGCGGGAAGGTATGGGGATAGTAGTAGTAAAATGGGGACATGGTAGGGCAACAGTAGGAGGATAGTAGGAGTATAGTAGGAGTATAGTAGGAGTAACTACAACATAAAGTCAACATATAGTCGACATAGAGTCAACATATAGTCCACATATATAGTTGGATAATTAGAGGAAATGTTTTATCTTTCACACACTTTATATAGATGTGAAACTCTTAAAACCAATTTGTTATGGCTTCAGATAATAATTTACCACCGATAATAGGAACGTATAACGGTATTAACTACTACGTCCGAAAAGGCAAGCAATGCCAACGGAAGGCAGGAGGTGGATTTACCACCGAAAGTATAAAGAATAATCCAAAAATGCAAGGGATTCGGGACAGAAATGCTGAGTTGACTCTTTGCAGTAAATTCACCGCAGATTTTAAGGCGGCTTTGTTTCCATTTTTAAAGGAGGTTAAGGATGGGACCATGCACGAGCGGTTGATACAGTTGTTTATGAACATCCGAAATTTGGATGAATCGCCTGAGGGGAAGCGTTCTGCGGGAGCGGGACTCAATTGCAATATGGGAAGAAGACTATTAGGTGAATTTAAATTTGCCGCGGGTCCCCAAACACGGGATATATTGGGGTCGGGTTTTGATTTTAATGTTAAAACCGGAGTCCTAAAAGCCCCTGGGTTTGATCCGGATCGGTTGAAATTTCCGAAGGGGACGACTCATTTTTTTATTAATTATGGTGTATTGGAATACGATTTAAAAGCCAATCGCTTTCGGTTTATTCTCAATGAGGGGACTTTAGTGGTAGAAAAGGGGGATGAACCACAGGAACTGGTTATGGAGGTTCCCGAAAAGCCCAAGAAAGGGCGAGTAGTTTTTGGGGTAGTGAAGGTGCAGTTTTATGAGAAGTTGCCGGATAAGTTTTATAAGTCGTTTGCGAGGACTGCTGTGGGGATTGGGGTTGTTTAAAGTTTCAGGTTTCTTTGGTGCTTGGTTGGTTTCTCGCGGAGGTCGCGGAGGGAACGCGGGGAGCGCAGAGGGGTTTCTTGTTTAAAGTTTCAGGTTTCTTTGGTGCTTGGTTGGTTTCTCGCGGAGGTCGCGGAGGGAACGCGGGGAGCGCAGAGGGGTTTTTGGTTTCTTGTTTAAAGTTTCAGGTTTCTTTGGTGCTTGGTTGGTTTCTCGCGGAGGTCGCGGAGGGAACGCGGGGAGCGCAGAGGAGTTTCTTGTGTAAAGTTTCAGGTTTCTTTGGTGCTTGGTTGGTTTCTCGCGGAGGTCGCAGAGGGAACGCGGACCTGCCTGGCCGGCAGGGAGGGAGCGCAGAGGGGGTTTTTAGTTCTTGTTTAAAGTTTCTTGATTTTGGTGCTTGGCATTTGGAATTTGGTGCTTGAAGATTTGGTGCTTGAAGATTTGGTGCCTGGCATTTAATGGGGTGGAAGGTTAAAGTGACTTAATGGGAGCGAACTATTAGGATCTCGTCGTCGGAAAATTCCATCCAGGCCAGGTCGTATACATAGTAGAATGTCTTTCCTTTTGAGTTCACGTGTAGATGGGTGTGGTATTTAAAGCGAAATTTTTTCTTTTCCAGTTGGTTGCGATATATTTTGATCTGCGATTTATTTTCACCCAACAATTCCCATAGAATAACGTAGTTCCGTTTTAAGTAGCCGTTTATTTCAATAGCTGCTTTTTTAGAGATGTAGCGCACATTTTTGTGATAGTCATTTTTACAGCCAACAGAGCAAAAGATCATATCACTTCTGCCGCGGAGAATTTTTTGGCATATTTTACATTTTCTTTCCATTGCCTGCCACTTTGTTCCTACAAATATAGCATATTCGTTCCTAACGGTTATTAACGATTATCACCGAAGTCGCCACTGCCTCAGGTCTTTATATTATTTAATTTTAGACAATTCAAATAAAATAATATTATGAATGCGCGCGATAATCACACCGTTATTATGTACCGGCCTAAAGTAAATGCAGGCCGCATCAAGTTTTTTATCCCTTATCTCCTCAAAAACGAAAGGGAGGCGTTTAAGAAATTGAATACTTCTTTCTACCACCACAACCAAAAGCTCTGGAGTTTGGTAAACACTCCCGCCAATATAGCGCTTGTGAAGGAGCTGTTTAAGGATAAAATGAAGGTTGTGGATGCCGATATCATCGCAAAAATCCCCAAGGTGATTCTTTCGGAAAAAATCCAGGAGGAATTGGATGCAAACCATCAAAAGATGATTTTGAAAGGGTTTAGTGATTCCACCATTCGAAATTATCAGCACGCTTTGGGCCAGTTTTTTAGTTATTTTGAAATGGCGGATTATAAAGCTGTCAGCAAGGACCAAATTGAAGGTTTTGTGTACCATCTTATCAGCAAGTACAAAATAAGCGAGCAGAAGCAGAACCTCATTATCAATGCCATTAAAT
>JBARWQ010000019.1:0-1981 GCA_049646885.1 Aequorivita sp.
CATCCAAACCAAGAACCTTATTACCTTAGTAAGAAACCATAATCCATCGAAACCAAGAACCTTATTACCTTATTTCTTCCGAATCCCTGGTGCGCTCCGAAAACAAGGTAATAAGATCGGTTTCTCCCTGCTATTTTGTTGCTAAGCCAATCCGGATAAGCCAGGTATTATAAAAGCTTCCACCGGCCTACTTTATCAGTATGGCGCAAAACCTTATTGCCTTAGTAAAAAACCATAATCCAAGAATACCAAAACCTTATTACCTTAGTAAGGAACCATAATCCATCCAAACCAAGAACCTTATTACCTTAGTAAAGAACCATAATCCAAGAACAACAAAACCTTATTACCTTAGTAAAGAACCATAATCCATCCAAACCAAGAACCTTATTACCTTAGTAAAGAACTATAATAAAAACAAATAAAACCATATCCTATTTATAATCAATGGATTGCCACAAGACTATTGCTGAAACTTGGAAATGTGCGGAAGTCAGGAGAAGGATATTCGCACTAACCTTTCGGCACGAACTACAACCCTTTTGCGCCAAGTATTTGCACTCCAGGACTAATTGGATCTTCATTCCTTATAACTTGTGCCAATTATAGATCTTAATTGTGATACCATTAACCTACCGTTAATAAGGTTTCAACTTTTTTCCATGTAAATTTGGATCAATTCAATAATTTCAATAATTAAACAATGTTTTCTTGGTTCAAAAAAAAATCGAAACTTGAGAGATTAAAAAAACAGTATGCGGATCTAATGAGAAAGTCGTACAAAACGGCATTAAAAGATATAAATAAAAGTGAGAAAGCCCATCGGCAGGCAGATGAACTGTTTCAGAAAATCAAAAATCTCTCCCTAGAAAATGGTGAGGAATAACCCTAATGCAAACTTTTAAAATAATTGAACGCCCTCGCCAGTCGCGAGCCGTACCAACTAAAATATTCGCCATCCACTACCTTCACCGCTACTCCAATCTCACTTTCCAATAGAATTGCATCCTCTTCCCCAAACGGATAAGGCTCTGTGGAGAGTAAAATTAAGTCCGCGTTTTCCAAATCTTCGAGCTTCACTTCGGGATATCGTGAGTTGTCATCGACCAATATATTCCGAAAATTATTAAGCTCCAATAAGTTATTTATAAAAGTCATTTTCCCAGCGGCCATATAAGGATTTTTCCAGATCAAATAAACCACTTTCTTCCTAGGTACCTTTTCCATAAACTCCGTGAATTGGTCCCTTTCAAAAACAATCTCCTGAATCAATTCCGATGCTACAACTTCAACCTTGAAAACTTCCCCAAGCCTTAAAATCATCTCCAAATTATCCTCAATATTGTAAATATCGCTCACCCAGACCGGTGCAATTTCCTCAAGAACAGTTACCATCCCAAAAGTGTTTTCCTCTTTATTGCACAGAATAAAGTCTGGATTTAATGCCGCAATCTTATCGAAATTCACATTTTTGGTCCCTCCAACAACGGTACAGTTCGTACGAAGATTCTTCGGATGGACACAAAACTTGGTGATGCCAACTATTTTATCGCGAAGTCCCAAATCCACCAGAAGTTCGGTTTGCGATGGCACCAGGGAGACTATTCGGCTGGGAACAGATTGAAGTCTAAGAACTCGATCGAGCTGATCTTTATATTCCATTTAAAATAATATGTATCCGTTAAGAAACCTAAAATAGACTAAGAACCTCCCTGCCGCCAGACAGGTCCTAATGAACATCCCTGATTAGAGTTGACCGGTTTTTAATTAATTTACATTATCAAAAAATAATCATTAATCCTTTTACTCACTGAACACTGAATACCGAACACTGACCACTACTGCCAACTGCCAACTTGTCTTGTCCTGAAAAAAGTAGACAGTTTGGTTAAGCTGATTTTCGTTTTAAATTATACATTTCTTCAGGTGTTTTAAGGTTAATTCCCCAATGAGGTCTCATTTGATTATATATTGCGATTGA
>JBARWQ010000020.1:0-8845 GCA_049646885.1 Aequorivita sp.
ATCGAAAAAACCGACATTCAAAGAGCGAGCAAAGTCAGGTCAACAAAAGGATTGTTGGTACATGTCTTTGGGAAATTAGCAGCAGCCCTAATTCCCCTTGCTTTTTAACCCTTGATTCGCATTACTATTATATTATCGATAATAGTTACTTTTCCAAAACTTGCCTTAAAAATTCTATTATCCATCTTTTAGTCTATAAAGAAAAAGCTAAAAACACTTCCTCCATATTTTCTAGCTTCGGAAAAATGATTAAATCCTGAAAGATCTTTTTCTTTAGCATGTTCAACGATAAACATGCCCCCACTTTTTAAAATATTTCTATCTAATATCACCTGTAAGATATCTTCAAATTTTGAAATATCAAAATCATAGGGCGGATCGACAAAAATAACGTCAAACTTTTCCGAAGTATTTTCCAAATATTTGATGGCATCAGAGTTTTTTGCGGTTATTGGAAAGGAAAGTTCTCCCGCAATTTTATTGATGTATAGCACGCATCCTTGATGCGAGTCTATAGAAGTTATCTGTGGCACCCCTCGAGAGGCAAATTCAAAACTGATATTGCCGGTTCCCGCAAAAAGATCTAAAACGGAAATCTCATCAAAATACAGTCGGGAACGAAGAATATTAAAAAGAGCCTCCTTTGCAAAATCGGTAGTAGGCCGTACTGGCAGATTTTTGGGTGCCATGAGCCTTCTTCCTTTGTGGGTGCCGGAGATAATACGCATCTATGGTATAAGGTTTAAAATGAAAGAACGCCGGGAGATAGCTTCTGTAGCGGTCGTAAAATATGAAGCAAACTCAAAAAACTTGATATTTCTAACATAGGTATAAGCCATTTTATAGTTTTCATCGTTTTCCTCAATATCGCCCAAAAGTTCAAGTTGAACGGTCTCAGGGTTTAATTCCAATTGCTCCATACAGAACAAGGTGTAGTATATAAAGTCGTCTGGCGTAACGAATGGATAGGAATTGCACAACTCCAATTTTCCGTTTTTCAGAACAATACAGTCAAAACTGTTTTTCTGGAAATGAAGGTAGATTTTTGGTGCAAGCGAAAACTTTTCTCTTTGAAGAATGGTTTTTAATAAAATGGTACTTGAGTGGTAGTAATTAAAGGCGCCGAATTTCTCAAAAAAATAGTTGTTAATATTCATTAATGGCACATATACAACCACTAAATCGTGTTCCGTTAGAACATCGTGGGCCATATAATCATTGGCAAGAATTTTGGAATTGAACTTTAAGTATTCACTTGCCTTGCTTTCATCAAAGAGGGGTAGGGGCACCAAGGTGTAAAGCTGAGTGGCATAAATAACGGAAACCTCGGAAAATGGTTCTTGTAATATGGGGTTATCGGAGATAATAGACTCCGCATCAATAAGTAGTTCCTCAGGCGTAGTGCTGTGTGCCAGCGACATTTCCTTAAAAAAGAGCAGGTCGTTTTTCTCTGGGTCGCTTACTAAAAAAGAAAGCCCGTTCAAAGAAACTTGAACGGACAGTCTGTTTGTATTTGAATCTTCTATGTTGTTAATTTTTAACAGTGTCATAAATTTTTGGCCAGTTGCCCGCAGTATTTACATCCTCCATGGAACCAACCTTAATATCTGGCCCGTTTACTCCGTCAACAGATAATACTTGCTCTTCCTGCATTAAAAGATCCTTATCCAAATCGTGAAGCACAACTCTTTTTGGCACTTTTGCTTCAAATACTGAATAGATAGCATTGTTTCTTTCAATCGTTCCTGCTTTTAGTTCAAATTTGGCGTCCACTCCTTCTACGGGAACGTTCATCATCGTTTTGTAACGATCGGAGGTTCCGAAAAGTGAATCCTTAACAGGGGTAAACCCAAGGGTGTCAATTAATACTTTTTCTATATAATAACCTTCGGAGATACCGAATGCCCTGTTTTTGGCCACATCGGCATAACTGGTGTCCCGTCTTTGGGTAATTGCGAACTTTGCGGTTTCAATGAAATTGACCAAGCTGTCAAAGCTTCCAGTAAAACTTCCGGTTATTTCTTTGTGGGCAAGTTCGGACGCTTGGATATCCTTCAAATTCTGAATTACTTTGGCATACCGTGCTTCCTTGGTTTTGTTGAATTCTACGGGACCCATAATAGAGTTATATAGCTTCCAGCCCAAAAATATGATGACAATCCAAAGAACGATCTGAATTACTAATTTCATTATTAATTTTATTTAAGTGTTGATTTACGAAAAGGTCTATCGCAAATCTACAATTTTTTTTTGTTCGCAAAAGTTTATTCCGAAAAAATGATGTCTATCTTTAAAGCCTCAATGACAGTAGTGAATGATGGACGTATCAGAATTTTATGCATTTTTAAAAAGGGATTTTCCCCATAGCCCCACTCCCAAACAAGATATTGCGCTTCAAATGTTGGCGAAATTTGTGCTGGGCACCAATAAAAACGAAACCTTTTTACTGAAAGGCTTTGCAGGAACCGGGAAAACGACCATTGTGGGTTCCTTGGTGAAAAATTTGGGTAAAATTAAAAAACGCTCCGTGCTTTTGGCTCCCACAGGAAGAGCTGCTAAGGTAATTAGTAATTATTCCAGCAAGCAGGCCTTTACCATTCATAAGAAAATTTATTTTCCGAAAAGCGAAAAGGGCTCCGTTTCCTTTACTCTCCAAAAAAACAAACATCGCGATACTATTTTTATAGTGGACGAAGCGTCAATGATACCGGACATTAACGTTGATTCCAAGATTTTCGCCAACGGTTCTTTACTCGATGATTTGATGCAATATGTATATAGTGGCCATAACTGCAAAATGCTCTTAATAGGCGACTCTGCCCAATTGCCACCAGTCCATTTAGACATCAGTCCAGCTTTGGATCCGCAATTGCTGGAACGACAGTATAGTCGCGATCTAACCACTCTTGAACTTGATGAGGTTGTGCGACAGCAAAAAGACAGTGGTATCTTGGAAAATGCCACAAGAATTAGAAATCGGCTTGATGACGAGCTCTATGAAGCATTTAGATTCTCAATCAACAACTTTGTAGATATTATACGCCCCACTGATGGGCAAGAAATTATGGATGCCATAAACGACAGTTATTCCGATCTTGGGAATGAGGAAACGGTTATAATCGTGCGTTCCAACAAAAGAGCTAATCTATACAACCAAAGCATCCGCGAGCGCATCTTGTTTCAGGAATCAGAATTGTCGGCGGGGGATTATTTAATGGTTGTAAAAAACAATTATTTTTGGGTGGACATCAGCAGTGAGGCTGGGTTTATTGCAAATGGGGACATTGCCGAAGTACTCGAAATCTTTGCCTTTAAGGATTTATACGGTTTCCGCTTTGCCGAAGTAAAAATAAGAATGGTGGATTACCCTAATATGAAACCTTTGGAAACCGTACTGCTTCTGGACACCTTGACATCCGAAAGTCCTTCGCTAACTTATGACGAATCCAATAGACTGTATCAAGAGGTTATGCAGGACTACAGCCATGAAAAGTCTAAGTACAAAAAGTTCCTAGCAGTTAAAAACAACAAGTATTTTAATGCGCTCCAAGTGAAGTTCAGCTACGCCATTACCTGTCACAAATCGCAGGGAGGGCAATGGAACACTGTTTTCGTGGAACAACCATATCTTCCAAATGGGGTAGATAGAGAGTATCTTCGCTGGCTTTATACGGCCGTTACTCGGGCCCGTGAAAAACTCTACTTGATAGGTTTTAAGGAGGAATTTTTTGAAGAGGTCTAAAAACCACTTATACTGTTTCCATAAATTGGCCAAAAGTCGGCTACCATGTCTTGAGCAGGTGAACTTGAGGTGAAGGGTTTAGAAGGAATGGATTTTACAACAGGTTTTTAAGTCTAATTTTTTTTCTATAAAAATCATTAAAATGAGAGGAAGCTGCAATTTTAGGCTTTTATAAAAAGTGTCGCCAAAAGGAGCGTTTAAGAATTTAATCTTCTTATTTTTGGAATCGTTATAAAAAACTTTTGCCTTGAAAATAATAGCTATGATCCCGGCGCGATATGGTGCCTCAAGATTCCCAGGAAAAATGATGCAGGACTTAGGTGGAAAACCTGTAATAGTCCGTACTTACGAAACTACCAAAGCTACAGATCTTTTTGATGAAGTGTATGTGGTGACGGACAGCGAAATTATTTTTAATGAAATAGAAAGCAGTGGTGGGAAGGCCATCATGAGCCTAAAAGAACATGATTGCGGCAGCGACCGAATAGCTGAAGCTGTGGAGCACATGGATGTTGATATCGTGGTTAACGTCCAAGGAGATGAGCCCTTTACCTCCCGCGAGAGTTTGGAAAAAGTCCTTGCCGTTTTTAACGGCCCGGATGCCGATAAAATCGATTTGGCCTCCCTGATGACAGAGATTCACGATTGGAAAGAAATAAACGACCCCAACACGGTGAAGGTTATTGTGGACAATGACAGTTTCGCCCTGTATTTTTCCCGTTCGCCCATTCCGTATCCAAGAGATAAAAATGTGGAAATACAATTCTACAAACACAAAGGAATTTATGCCTTTAGGAAGCGGGCGATAATGGAATTTTATCATTTGCCCATTGGGGCTCTTGAAGCCGTCGAGAAAATAGAATGCATCCGATATTTGGAAAACGGGAAAAATATAAAAATGGCCATTTCCGCGAATGAAGGGGTTGAGATTGACACTCCCGAAGATTTGGAGAGAGCAAATAAGATTCTTAAGGAGAAAAAAACCGACAGTGCCAATAGTAAATTCCGAAACTTCCCAATGGTTCCCAAAGTGGTTTTCGGGGAAGGTAGTTTTGACCAGCTATCGTCTATTTTGGTGCCCGAACGGAAAGAACGAGCTCCGTTTATTTTCTTGGTTGACAGTGTTTTTGAAGACAACAAGGTCTTTCTCGATAGGATAACCCTTCGCTTTAACGACAAGCTTGTATTTATTTCGGCTGAAGAAGAGCCAACTACTTCACAAGTGGACGATTTGGTCAAGGATATCAAAACCGAGTTTACCCACCTTCCATCAGGAATAATAGGAATAGGTGGGGGTACAGTCATGGATTTGGCAAAGGCAGTTTCTATTATGCTCACAAATAAAGGGAGTGCCGCAGAATATCAAGGTTGGGATTTAGTAACTGAAAAGGCGGTGTACCACGTGGGTATTCCCACTATATCAGGTACGGGTGCCGAAGTATCACGAACTACCGTGCTAACAGGTCCAGTACGTAAGTTGGGTATTAACAGTGATTATACTCCTTTTGACCAGGTAATTCTTGACCCTGAATTGACCCGAGGCGTTTCTAAAAACCAATGGTTCTTTACGGGAATGGATTGCTTTATTCACTGCGTGGAATCCCTAAACGGGACATTTTTAAATGCCTTCAGCCAAAGTTATGGTGAAAAGGCCTACGATCTTTGTATGGAAATCTTTTTGGGCGATTCGTTGACGGAGGAGGAATCCAGGGCCAAACTAATGATGGCCTCTTGGCACGGCGGGATGAGCATTGCCTATTCACAAGTGGGGGTGGCCCATGCCATGAGTTATGGGTTGGGATACGTTCTGGGCACAAAACACGGGGTTGGCAATTGTATTGTTTTCCAACATTTAGAAGAATTTTATTCCAAGGATGTTGAATTATTTCATAAAATGGTAGCCAAGCACGGAATAGAAATCCCTCAAAACGTTTGTAAGAATCTTTCCGAACAACAAATGGAAACGATGATTACCGTTGCCATTGGAATGGTTCCCTTATGGGAAAATGCTCTGGGCAGGGATTGGGAAAAAGTTATAACTCGAGAGAAACTCAGAGAACTTTACCGAAAAATGTAAGCACAGAAGAACCTTAAATGGGTATAACTAAATTTGTTTTTTACCGGTTGATGGGCTGGAAAATTGAAGGACAATTTGACCGTGACATCAAAAAAGCGGTTGTGATAGTGGTGCCGCATACCAGCTGGCACGATTTTTATATCGGTGTTTTCACCCGGAGACTGCTGAAAATCGAAATCAACTATATTGCTAAGAAAGAACTTTTTCAATGGCCTATTGGATGGTATTTTAGATGGATGGGTGGGGTTCCACTGGACCGGACTCCTGGTCAGAACAAAGTAGAGGCCATAGCTGAAATATTTCGTAAGAAAGATGAGTTTAGGCTTGCGATGGCTCCAGAAGGTACCCGAAAAAAAGTGCTTAAATGGAAAACCGGCTTTTATTATATCGCGATGGCATCGAAAGTGCCAATAATTCCTGTAGCGTTTGATTATGCAACGAAGACCGTTATAATACATGAAGCTTTTTATCCCACAGGAGATATTGAAAAGGATACATTAAAACTTGGATATCTATATAAGGGAGTGGTCGGAAAGAATAAGGAAGGTTCTTGGATTCCTTAACTAGTTGATGATCAGCAATGTCTTGTTAAACATCTGTTAAGCGGATATATGGAGGTTTATTTTTTTATATTTTAATACTTTAAAATCAAAAAAACCAGCTATGAAAAGATTAATTTATTTAACGGCAATATGGGGAATGATGTTTTCCTTTTTTTCGTGTAGTTTAAATGATGACGACACAGGAGGAGGAGGGGGCCAAGTGCCCATTCCAATTTTGGCAAATCTCTATGTAACAAGCAATACTACCAATGCTATTGGAATCGTAAACTTTGTTCCTAACGACTTGGTTTTAAGTAGTTACACTATTGGCTCTAAGAATAACGAGGGTATTTTTTACGACAAGGATGCCGATGAACTGGTGATTGTATCAAGGGAACAAAAGGCTATCAATACCTATGGAAATATTAAGGATAAGACGAGCGGAGAGCTAAACTTAATGCTTTCGAGCAGCGCTGTCTTGGAAAGCCCGAGGGATATTGCTGTAAAAGGGGATGTATATGTAGTGTCCGATAATTCGGATGTAGATGGCGACCCCACTACCGAGGATGGAAGATTTTTTGTTTTCACCCGTGACAGTAATGGGTACACGCTCCGAAACACGGTAACTGTTGACTATTCCGTATGGGGCATCCAATTTATAGGAGATGATTTATATACGGTGGTGGACAATACCGGTGATCTAGCAGTTTTAAAGAATTTTATAACTACTTACACCATGGATATAACCGCAGTTCCTGACAAGAGGATAACGGTGGAAGGAATAACAAGAATCCATGGAATATGTGAAGACAAAGGCAATGTGGTGCTTACCGATATTGGGGATGAAACCAACGACACCGATGGTGCCTTCCATTTTATCGGCGGATTTATTTCTAAGTTTAACGATACACCTGATGGCGGCATCTTGGATTTACTTGGAAAACAAGTAAGAGTTTCCGGAGCATTGACCACGATGGGGAACCCAGTTGGGGCAGATTACGACCATGAAAGAAGAACAGTTTACATCGCAGAACGCAACAATAGCGGTGGGAGCGTGCTCCTTTTTACTGATGTTGGATTTGGTGGAAATATGCAGCCTTCATTTCAGGAGCCTTTTGCAGGCGCCTCCTCACTATATTTTATCGATAGATAATATTCGAACAGAATGTTATAATCGAGAAAGCCACTAACTAAAGTGGCTTTCTCGATTATTGTTATGTCCTAATTAATCAATCTTCTGAGGATTCTTCCATTGTATGATAGACATTTTGTACGTCGTCATCTTCCTCAATTTTTTCCAAAAGCTTTTCAACATCGGCGGCTTGCTCTTCAGTTAATTTCTTGGTTACTTGTGGGATACGGTCAAAACCAGAGGAAAGAATTTCGATATTCGCCTCTTCCAAATAAGATTGAATAGATCCGAAACTTTCGAAAGGAGCATATATCAACATTCCGTCCTCATCTTCAAAAATCTCATCCAGACCGTGGTCTATCAGTTCCAATTCAAGTTCTTCAATATTCTGTCCTTCGGGATTAATGCGAAAATTGCAGCTATGGTCAAACATGAACGACACTGAGCCGGAAGTCCCAAAACTACCATCACATTTATTAAAATAACTACGAATATTGGCAACCGTGCGGGTATTGTTGTCAGTGGCCGTTTCTATTAAAACTGCGATTCCATGTGGTGCATAGCCTTCAAAGAGAATCTCCTTATAGTCGCCCAAACTTTTGTCGCTGGCCCGTTTTATGGCGCGCTCCACGTTTTCTTTAGGCATATTTACCGATTTGGCGTTTTGGATCACCGCACGGAGCCTCGAATTGATATCAGGATCTGGTCCGCCTTCTTTTACTGCAATTACAATATCTTTTCCTATTCGTGTAAAGGCCTTGGACATAGCAGACCAACGCTTCATTTTTCTTGCTTTCCTAAACTCAAAAGCTCTTCCCATAAATTATTCTTGTTACTGTTATTTAATCTTTATTGCTCAATAGAAAAGTTAAATATAAAATTTCCAAAATCCAAAAGAAAATTCTATCAAAACTATCTTGTAATTCAGCAAAATCCTCTACCCAATTAACGAATCGATCATTGTGGCGAGTTCAAAATCTTTTTCGGTAACACCCTCGGCATCGTGGGTAGTGAGATAGATTTCCAAAGTGTTGTAAATATTTGTCCATTCTGGATGATGGTTCATTTTTTCTGCTTCAAAAGCAATTCGCGTCATGGCTGAAAATGCCTCCTTAAAATCCTCGAAATCAAAAACAGTGTGCAGGGCTCCCTCTTCGTACTCCCATCCTTCAAATTCCTTTAATCTTTCTTCAATTTCTTTATCTGATAAAGCTTTCATTTTTTAGATATTGTAACTAATCAGTCTCAAATATAGTCAAAAACGTACAAGGCCAAATTGTCATGCGGCAGTTTTTGATTTTTGCCATATAGTCATGCTCTTTCTTTGTGTCCCAGTCATTTACGGGTTATTT
>JBARWQ010000021.1:0-61743 GCA_049646885.1 Aequorivita sp.
TAAAAATAACCCGTAAATGACTGGGACACAAAGAAAGAGCATGACTATATGGCAAAAATCAAAAACTGCCGCATGACAATTTGGCCTTGTACGTTTTTGACTATATTTGAGACTGATTAGTTACAAAATTTCTTATCAAAGTATAATGTATTACCTGTACAGGATGGCAGATTTGTATCAGATTCAGAGTCGTTATTTCAAGAAAACAATTCGAATTATTTTGAGGAACCATTAAAGGAAATTATGATCAAATTTTGTTCTAAAAATCCAAAGTCATTTTTATTGATAAATGAGGTAACAGTTGAGGGATTCAGAAAAACTGATGTTGAAATTATTACAAAGCCCATTGATAAGTTATTTGAAGATGAGCATATACAAAGCAAAGTTTCTAAAGGAGGTGAATTATATGATGTTTTTCTAGAAGTAAACAATTGGTTTGAAAAACATTCGGATGCATCTAGTTATTTAAAAACATTTTCTTCTAAAAGAGATATGTTGTATGTAAATTCATTAGGTGACGGTTTTAGTAAGCAGATTATGGCATTAAAAAATTCTGGGAAATCAATGGAAGATATTGCAGAGTTGGCTAAAATAAACTTGACTCCTCAAGAAATGCAACAACTTGAAAAAGTAGCTAATGAATTAGGAACATCAGAACTGTTGAAAAAAGCCGAAGAGATGATTTTTCTTAAAAATCAAAGATTGAGATGGAAACAAATTGGTACATCGGCAGAGAACGCTTTCAAAAATGTATTTGAAGGTTTAGAAATGGATATTGTACTTTCAAATCCAGATGTTGGAAAAGATTTTGAGCTATTACTAAAATCTAAAAACTATTCGATAGAAATCAAAAATGTGATTGAAGGTAAGGAAATAGTAAGAATGTCTATTCTGCAAGGAAGAACGGCTGTTTCAGAAATGGAAAATTATGCGCTGTGCGTAATGACGAGACCTAATGATGAGATTGAAATAAATGAGGAATTCTTTATTGAGAATTCAAAGTTTGTTATTGACATTGGTTTTCAAATTGGAGATAAAATTAAGAATTGGGATGAAGGACTAATCAGTTTATCTCAAAATGATGATATAAAAGTCAACCTTGACAGTAAAACAGAAACTGTTTATATTAATAGAGCTATTTGGAAAGAAGGAATTTCTTTTAATAATTTTATAAAAATAATTGAGACATTATTTACGGATGGAATTTAGTTGAAGCCTCAAAATCACATAAGATAATGAAAAACAAGAAAGTAAAAATACTTCTTTAGTCAGCTGAAGGAAGGAATAGACTGAATTGATTATCTCTTTAGGTTGGACATAAGCTAGGACATAAGCTTGGACATTCTGTTAAGCTCGATTAAGCTTTGGCACTATTTCGGAACTTAGCCAAAGTTTAATTGGAGATGGAAGGGCTGGGTAATTCGGTTCGATTTGTGCCAGTGAATTCGGTTTCATAGTTCTGGGCATTTCGGTTCAAATTGTACTGTTTTTGTCCCCACCTAGAGTTGTCCTCAACCATCCGCCTTCGCCAAGGCTTCGTACGGGCAGGGAACTGCCATCCTACGGCTGGTAAACCAGAAAAGGCAGTTCTGATCCGCCGCGGCGGAGGAGGTAGTTGGGAGGGTTAAGGTAGAATGGGTTTGAGGTTCTATATAGGAGTTTGAGAGATGGATAGGATGGGGGATGGTTTAATTGAAAAAGCTTCGAATTGTTATTATAAAATTGATAAATAACCTTTTATTAATTATGAAATTGAATTAAAGAACCGTAAATCTAGGGTTATATAACCCTTAAATAATAGAAATCATGGGAATTAAACCAGGACCTAAGAAAATTGCCGATTCAACAGGTAAACCGGACAGAAGACAACGGGATAATAAAAGTACACCAGGGAATAAACCATCCTTAAAACCGCATAAGCATAAGAAAGGTGATTAGATGTTTAGGTGCTGTTGAGAGTGATTCTTTATTTCGCAAACAGGGATTTCCTGAGGAGATTGGGAATATTAAACTATCATCCATTATTTTCAAATTGTTTCTAGCTTATATTAAAATCAAGATTACTACTGGTTACCAACAACTTCAGTTAGTATTTGCCCTTTTAGGGTTATTATATATTGTTTGTCTTGATGGGTAGGGGTGTTGGGGATGGTCATTGTTATCCATCCCAATTTTAATAACGGGTCTAAATACTTAGCTCTATTGGTACTGTGGTTTGAGAGACCTATCTTTTCCATTAATTGCACTCTTTTAATAGGCTGTTGTACAGCTTTAATTATGGCATTTACTTTATCGTGAACTTCAGTATTACCTACAGCAAGAGCTTGGTCATTAGCTTAGTGACTAAGTTGGGATATTTGTATTCCTATACCTTGTGGGATGCCATTATCATTAGGTTTAGCTTGGTCACTAGCTTGGTCATTAAGCTGATCAATAAAGTGACTAAGCTCACTACTATTATTAAAAGAAATCTTTGTATTAGCAGTTACAAACGATGGATTAATATGTAGTACTGTGAGGAAATTTGTACTTTGTTCATTTGTTTCAAATATAGGTTCAGGAGAACCATTTAACTTCATTGCCTTACGAATGGTAGGAAAACCTGTTCCCCTTCCTTCCGTGAGATGAAGCTCCTTTAAAAAGTCACCGATACGTCTATTTCGATAATCTCTCGCTACTATATTTCTATTCTCTTTAAGAATCTGTGCATTCACTGGTGGCACTGGTCCTGGAAAGCTAAGTATTTCAATCCTATCAGCATGGACTTGGATTTCTATGGGTTTGGCGAGCTCATAACTTTTGTGATAAACAGCATTTGCCAATGCTTCTTTTACAGCTTCATAAGGATAATTAAAGAATCTCTGCGTTTCTGTTTTTCCTTTTATTTTTCTAATGGACTCGTTTATGACATAGGTATTTAAAAAAGCCAGTGCTCCATATAATTGAAGATTTAGTGGGCCTCTAAAATACTTTTCTTGAAATTGTTCTCCATCTTCATCTTCTCTAATTACAAGTTCGATCCAGGAACGATTCATGAAATTCTCTGGATTTTTTGAAAAGAATAACAGGCCGACATTTGTAGGTCTTAAAAATTCTTCGGGACCTTTAACGATTTGCATTCGTGTGCATAACTGACTAAATGATAATGTAGTGGATTGATTAAATAGCTCACTTCCTATTTCATTTAGATAGGCTTGGATAAGACCCAAGTTTAAATCGGTAAGTTTGGCGGTGTGGTGGATACGGTCATCAAAAGGAATTCGTGCAGTAACCTCTTGCAGTTGTCTTAATTGGTCACCTTTTGCAATGAGACTAATTGATGTTTGGCGAACGTAGTAATGTCTTTGTGCGCCCTTTCCTTGCGTACTAGGTGCTGAATAGGGTCTATTATCCCCCGCTGGACACCACATTACTAAAATATGTTTTTCATGAAGTATATAATGCTCTACCCTGGGAAAATAATTAGGTTGAAGCTGATATGCCAATTGTACTATCTCCTTTTGAATTTTATCCAAATTGTAAATAGGCAAACCAGCAGGCGGCAAAATTGCTTTTCCATCTTTTTCGGCAACACCTAGAATTATATAGCCGCCACCCAAATTATGAAGATCATTAGCAAATGCGCATATAGTATGGATTATTTCTTGAGGATTCCAGCCTTTTTTAAATTCCAAACGCTCCCATTCGATGGATTGACCGTTGATGAGCTCGTTTAAATTAATGGGTAAGGCCATTGTGTGATTTATTTTATCTGTCTATGATATTTGTTTTTTAAGGACATACTTCGACTTTAGTTTATCCTGAGCGATGTCGAAAGGCTCAGTACAAGAATGAAACATCCAATTAGTCACTGTGTGTTTAAAAATTAATAATGGTTGTTTCAATGAGATAAAAATACCACAAATATGGGCTGAAAAAAATCTTTGGTTCAACAAGTCTTGAATTCATTTAAGATTCTTTGCCTTTGAATTGAGGCTTAATCAATAGACGAGGCTCGGTTTTGAACCGGACTTGATTGCTTGAATTTTTCCTATTGCTTGATATTACGGTTTGATTTGTGCCATTGATTTCGGTTTCATAGTGCCAGGCTTTTCGGTTCAACCTGTGTCACATTTTATCCGCCACTCGCCTACCCTTCTACGGCTGGTAAATTAGGCGTGCAGGTAATTGTCCCCACCCAGAGCTGTCCCCACCCAAAACTGCCGGAAAAGGCAGTTCTGACCTCCCCGAAGGGGAGGTAGTTGGGAGGGTTAAGGCAAACTGCGTCTAGAGGTTGTATATAGGAGTTTGAAAGATAGATAGGCTGGACTAGTCGTTTAATTGAAAAGCTGCAAATTGTTATTATAATGTTGATAAATCCTTTTTCATCAGAAAGAGCATTAACGAATTCCATAAATATAAGAACTCAATATCTGTCACAATTATTTACTATATTTGTGACAGATATAATAACAAAAAATGACTGTATCCATTGAAAAAACTATAAAGGGGAGCATTACAAATTATAGGAAGGGAAAAATATTTTTCCCCGATGATTTTTCAAAATTCGGCTCATCGACCGCTATAAGAAAGGCCTTAAATAGATTGGAGCGTGAAAAGTTTCTTTTACGAATAGCCCATGGAATTTATCTTTATCCAAAGGAACATCCTTCATTTGGTGTTTTACATCCAAGCATTGAGGAAATAGCAAAAGCGATTGCTAAGCGGGACAAAGCGAGAATAATCCCTACTGGTATCCAAGCACTTAATAAGTTGGGGTTATCAACACAGGTTCCTATGAATGCTGTGTATTTAACCGATGGATCTTCAAGGTCTATAAAAATAAATAGCGGGAGCATTAAGTTTAAAAAAGCCTCTCCAAAACTACTATCAGTAAAAAGTGATATCGTTATATTAATTATTCAAGCTCTTAGAGAATTAGGACAGGAAAATGTCAACTCAAAAATCAAGGAACGAATAAAGCAAATATTGTTAACCGAAAATGAAGATGTAATAAGCCACGATGTCAAACTTGCCCCCCAATGGATTGCAGAAATCGTAAATGAAATGATAAGACCATAAAATTATGGAGGAATGGTTTAATTTATCTGCCGCGGATAGAAGAGTTATAATAAACCAAGTAAGTACCAAGACTGGATTACTTCCTGTAGCTGTAGAAAAGGACTTATGGGTTATGATAGCACTAAAGGCCACATTTTCAACCGAGATAGCTCCCCATTTAGTATTCAAAGGAGGAACCTCTTTAAGCAAGGCCTGGGGAGTAATTGAAAGATTTTCAGAGGACATAGATTTAGCCATAGACAGATCTTTCTTTGGATTTGATGGAGAACTAACCAGAACACAGGTCAAGAATCTCAGAAAAGCTTCCTGTAGATACGTGGATCAAAAGTTTCCTAAGCTACTGGAGGAGGCGCTCCTGAAAATGGGAGTAAAAGAATTTGAAGAATCTGATACAGATCCATTGGCCTTAGAATTGAAATATAATTCATTGGTAGAACCACAAGCTTACTTACAACCAAGAATACTAATAGAAATAAGTTCAAGGTCGCTCATAGAACCTTTTGAAAATAGAGAAATGCGCTCTGTAATTAGTGAACATTATCCAGGTCAGGGTTTTTCAGATAAGCCTGTAATAATCCCTACGGTGACACCCGCCAGAACTTTAATTGAAAAGTTGTTTTTATTACACGAGGAGTTTCAAAAACCAAAAACCCAGAGAATAAGAAGTGAGCGAATGACAAGGCACTTATATGATATTTCCAGACTTATGGATACAGCCTTTTTGGAAATGGCCCTAGAAAACAAGGAATTATATAGAACAATAATAGCACACCGAAGCAAATTAACTCGAATTTCTTGGGTAGATTATAGCAGACACGATTATCGATCTTTGGATTTTATCCCACCCCCAGAAATTATTGCCGAATATGAAAAAGATTATTCCGCAATGAGGGAAAGTATGTTTTATGGAAAAACAGAATCATTTGAAAACTTAATTAAAAAGCTAAGAACATTAAAAGATAGAATTAACAGCTTAGAATAATTTAAACCTGCTAGAACTGTCCCCCACCCCCCGCCTTCGCTAAGGCTTCGGACGGGCAGGGAACTGCCATCCTACGGCTGGTAAACCAGAAAAGATAGTTTTGATCCGTCGCGGCGGAGGAGGTAGTTGGGAGGGTTAAGATAGTTTGGCTGAGAGATTCATTTAGATAAGTCCTTAAACTGATTTAGTGTCTCATATTCGATAGTCAACCGATTTTGCCGTATTATTCAAGCTGGTAATCCATCCTTTTTGACCCCGTCGTCATTAGGTCTTATTCTCTGGGTTAAATCATATCAATCCAGATCGACTTTAATATCCGCTACTTTGTCATTTCCATAATACAATTGAAAGAAAGGCTCTGAATCGAATTTGTGAACAGCAAAAAAGGCATCGGCCACAAAGGAATTCATTGTTATTGGAGCATAATAAATTTCCGAAACAATCGGCTTTTTATCAGTTCCGAAGTTTACCTTCGGAGCAAAATCTGTGTACCCTTCAAATTTATAGTCATAAAAGGAATCTTTAATTTCTGGATCATAATTCGGAAGGTTTTTATAGGGCCGGCCGCTCTTGTTCACCAATTTCGTTTTTAGGAGTTGTTTCCCCTGATATGTGGCCACCACAACCGAAACGGGTTTATAGCCTACAAATTCTACCAGTTTGTATCGAACCTTGTTTACCGTATCCAATAATGAAAATGGATTTACATCTACATCCTTTTTGTTTAGGGACCTGATCTTGGATTTTATCATTATTTTTTCCGCACCATCACCCTTTACCTTTATGTTCTGCTGTGTGTAGAAGAGGATGGGTGCCTTTTTCACCTTTTTAATTTTGATTGCAATGTTATCGTTTACAGTAATCTCTTGAGCATTTATAGCAAAGGAGGACATTATGGCAATTATAAAAATATAGACACTTTTTCTCATAATGGTTGTTTTTATAAAATTTGGTTTAACGGTATTTTGATTCCTAGATAATAAGCAGTCCGCAGAAGTTCGTCCTCGACAATTCGGGAAAACGGACTGTGAATCCCAATATCAATAATAACAAGTTTTGGAAATCTATAATTGAGTCCGAGTTTAATGGGAAAGTCCATTTTTCTTGTCTTGCGATTTAAATCTGCATTTTCAAATTCAGGTGTCTTAACCATATATGCAATTCCGGCACCGAGATTTAAATATAGTTCCTCATTTTTAATTAACGATAGGGAAGTGGATATTCCGGAGCAAGCTGACCCCCTTTGGAAACACTAAAATTAGCAGTGTTTCCCAAAGCATTTAAATCTGCCATTCCGGCGGATGCTGACCCCCTAAAATATATAAAAGAGCGTTAAGGTAAACTTGTCTATTGTAATCTGGTTTGATTATTCCGGAGCATGCTGACCCCCCTTTAAACTCTTTACTATTCGATTTTGGTTTTATTTGGTGCGTACACCAAATAGATAGGATATGGCAGGAAAACCAAAACGTATGAGTCAGATAAAACAACTACTTAGAATGCACTTGGAGGGCAAGGGCATA
Source organism: Aequorivita sp. (assembly GCA_049646885.1). Lineage (GTDB taxonomy): Bacteria > Bacteroidota > Bacteroidia > Flavobacteriales > Flavobacteriaceae > Aequorivita. The sequence continues at coordinate 7,567 of JBARWQ010000021.1, forward strand.
AAGCACATCGCAAGAACCCTATCCATAAGCAAGAACACCGTTAAGGGGTATCTTTTAAAGGCCTCCCAAAACCCAATGGCCATCCAGGCCCTTTTAAAACTTGGGGACACGGAGCTGGAGGCAAAGCTCTTCCCCGGGAACCCGGCCTACAAAGACCTCCGGTATGAAACCCTCAAGCACAAGCTGGAATATTACGCCAAAGAGTTAAAACGAGTGGGCGTGACCCGGATGGTCCTCTGGGAGGAGTACATCCAATCATATCCCAATGGCTATGGGTATAGCCAGTTCTGTTATCACCTCCACCAATATCTCAACAGCCAAAAACCTTCCATGGTCCTAAGCCACAACCCCGGCGAGAAGCTCTACATTGATTATGCAGGCAAGAAACTCTCCTATGTGGATCGGCATACGGGCGAGATCATAGCCGTCCAGGTCTTTGTAGCCTGCCTGCCCTATTCAGACTATCCCCCTGGCCCGCTTTTGCAAAGCGTGCCTATCTTATAAAGCATTTGCAATGCTCCAATAGCGCCGGCGACCCACCCTCGTCTCCCCAACAGTGGGCCTTTTCCCCTGGCGCGCTTTTGCAAAGCGTGCCCATCTTATAAAGCATTTGTAATGCCTCCCACCCTCGTCTCCCCAACATTATTTATACATTTGGAGTTAAATAATATAAATCCGCTGCGCAAAATCCCAGACTTTGAGCCTTCATTTCGCGTTCTGATCAATCAAAACGACCTTGGCATCTCCCGATGCCGCAATGAATTTAGTTTGATGAGGGAGCTTTTCCGTACGGATGGCGAGTATTGGATATTACGGTTTGATTCTTGCCAGTGATTTTGGTGAGTAAATGCCAGACATTTCGGTTTGATTTGTGCCACGGTTCAACTTTGCTCACTTCGTTGATTGTAAAGATTAGGTATGCTTGTCTTGATTTTGAAAAAAGCAAGCTATGGCCAATACACTTAATCTATATCCAATATATACCGATACAAAAATTCACGCACCACCTCCCCTCCTGTCCATTTAAAAGAAAAACATATATTTGGTGTTCTCCCCGGTTAAAGGGCTCGTTGTTATGGTCATCTGTAATTTGAGTAATACATCATTTCCTTATATTTGAATTGATAAAAAACCGTGGCGCACACAGTATGATATGCACTAAATAGGTTATGGCATATAGAAACATGTTGGCAACAACCCAAAAAACAAAAATCAAAATAATGAGAAACATTAAACCCTACTTAGTCTGTTTAGTAATTTTAGCTTCACATTCAATAATTTTAGCCCAAAGCAAGTATAACCTAAATTTTGATGATTTTAATTCTGAAAAACAAGCTATGCCAGACGGATGGTTTAAATGGGGTAATTTCAAAAACATAACAGGAGAAAAATCAGGAGCGGATAATTATGTAGGAAAGGTAATTTCGGACAGCAAAGGTAAATTTGGTTGTATTACTTATATGATTCCTGCTAATTATGTTGGAGATACAATTCGTCTTTCAGGTAGAATAAAGTTTGAAAACGTAAAAGACTATGTCGGCCTTATGATGCGGATTGATGGTGGAAGTGATGGTGGGTTCTTGGCACTTGAAGATGGTTCCCACCTTAAAATTCGAGGAACAAATGACTGGAAGGAATACGCTATAAAATTACCCTATCCATCTGGTGCGGAATCTATTTATGTTGGAGGTATTTTATCTGGCGGCGGAACAGCTTGGTTCGACGATTTTAAGGTCGAAATTGACGGTAAGGATATTCAAACCTTGAAAGAAACACCAAAAATTACTTTAGAAAGTTATGATTCCACAAAACTTTATTCTGCTATAAGCAATTCATCAAGACCAATAAATTTTGAAACAAGCAATACCCTTTCGGCCAGTTTAGACCCATTAATTGCAGAATTAGGGGATAAAAAGATAGTGGCCATTGGAGAAAGCACGCACGGAACCTCCGAGTTTTATAAGTTGAGAGAAGCCATTACAAAAAGACTCATCCAAGAAGAAGGATTCAATATGGTAATTTTAGAAAGTCCATACGATAATATTGAACTTTTAAATAAGGATTTAGAAACCAAACCCTTGGATAATTTAATAATGAAACATTTATTCTCTATCTATCAGACCCAAGAAATGAAATCCTTTCTTCAATGGTACCAGAACAACCGTTCAAAATACAACATCAGCTTTAAAGGATGCGATGATTCTAATTGGGTGTTTTATGAAGTGTTGGCAGATAAATTAGTTGGAATTAAAGACAGTGAATTGGATAAATTAATGAAAAAATTGAAGTCCAATATTACGAAAGGTTCAAAGTCAAATTCAAAAAATGAATTGTCCTTAGGTATTAATATTTATAATAATCTTGTGACCATAGAAAAATATCTAAAATCAACAAATAACCTAACTAAACCTGTTGAAGAAATAATCTTCAACGGCAAAAACACATATATCAACTACGTGAATATTAAAAGCAAAAAGCAATTTCAAAGTCGAGATGAGATAATGGCAGAGAGAATTTCGTATTTAGCAAAGGACAAGAATAACAAAATAATTGTTTGGGCTCATAATGCCCATATTTCCAACGAAATTATTGTGGATAAGGAGATAGGAATAATGGGTCGGGATTTAAAACAGGAATTTGGAGATGACTATCACTCAATTGGGCTTACCACTTTAAAAGGGAGCTATTCATTTATAGACGAGAAATCAATTAATGGCGACCCTGTTTTTACGAACAAACTCAAAAAAGGTTCTATTGAATCGACCGATACCCTGCTTTGGGAAAATGTTCTCGCCCAAAATGGAGACTCTTTTTATCTTAATCTGTCCGCATTAAAAGAAGAATTAAACACTGATGATGTTCTTGGCCCAATAAAATTTATTGGGTATAATAAAGAGACAAATAAGGATATTTACAAACTTCCGCTATTTAAAGATTTTGATTCACTTATTTTTATTGAAAACACCAATGCCACAACTCCACTATTCAATTGATATAAGGGCGGTTGCCAACAATGGTAACCGTTGCACAACCCTTTAATTCCGTAATAGTTGATCGCATTTAAGCCTCCCGAAGCTTCGCGATAAGCGACTTTGTTTTTTTGTGATTTCTGGGATTGGGCAATATCAGAATACCTTAGAATGAGTGCTATAATGTGACTACCGGTTCTTTTTTAGAGAATAGTTTTCCGATTTGCTGATTTACGTACTTCGACCCTATTGCCTATTTAACAAAAAAACATATATTTGATATTCTCCCCGGTTAAAATGCTCGTTGTTATGGTTTTCCGTAATTTCAGTAATTCTTCATTTGGATATCTTTGAATTTATAAAAAATATTGGCCCATTATGTATGATAATTACGAAATAGGATAGGGCGTATATAAGCAAGTTATTGGAAATGCAAAAAACCAATGGAACTATGAAACAAATATTTACACTTATATTTTTCTTCGCTTTTCTGTTTTCTTTTGCGCAGACAAATCCAAAGCACGTATATGTTAGTGGATATTATAGAAGTAACGGCACATTTGTTCAGCCTCATTATCGAACTGCACCGAATAGCACTAATCGAGATAATTTTTCAACAAGAGGAAATACCAATCCATATACGGGGCAGGCAGGATATATTACCCCTGACAGTAACACATCGTCTCCATATACACCAAGCTCATATACTAATTCAACACAACCCAATCCTTACAATACAACTTCAACGAGCAAGTCAAGCAACTCATATAATTCAACAAATATTTATACAACAACAAATTCGAATGGTCAGTTATGGAGGACACCATCGCAATTTGATGCAATTCATCCAATTCAGAAAGGAAGTAGTGTCAACGTATTAGAGTATGATAATGGATTTTATAAAGTTATATCAAATGGTACAGTTGGATATATAAGTTCGATTACGATTAATGAAAATTCCAAAATGAAAAGCCTGAAAACTGATTTGAATGAATACTCAAATAAAACAGGGGATAAAGCAACAGTAAATAAAATATTTGACATAGAAGTATCTAAAATTTATGCTTTACCAAGTAAGTATGTATCCGCAATAGAGGCCAATTTAAGGTTAGGACCTACAGCAATAACAGATGTACTGACCACAATAAAACGGAATGATAAAGTCAGAATAATTGATAATTCTACTTATAGTTCGTGGACAAAAATAATTGTAGAAACAAATGACGGATTTTGTATTGGATTTTTAAGCAATAGCACAATCTCTGATGATAAGACAATTGATAATAAACAAGAAGATGGCCCAACTTCAGTAGTGAAGCGTTTCCTAAAGCATTTAGATGATGCAGAATTTTATAGCGCCTTCTCATTAACAAATAATCCAAGTTGGAACAAAAATGGTGGATATAGTTGGTTCTCTTCATCAGACGCATATGGCGGAATTGATTACGTAACAACTTATGAAGTTAGACTTGAAAATGTTTATGATAACCAAGCTGTTGTATTTGCAGATTATTACGCCAGCGATCCTTTGCATACTTCCAGAAGATGGAAACAAATATTGATTTTGGAATATCAATATGGAAAATGGAAAATCGTAAAAACGAAGTTAGTGGAATAGTCCTTCAGACAACTACGGTAACCATTGCCCGACCTCATAATGAAAAGCACATCTTTCCGGAAAACCGTAAGGAACTATAATTTTAACAAGTTAGCTTTACAACTTGTATAACCATTTAATTTTAGAGATTATGGCAGTAAAACACATTCCAACAGGGGAAGTCCACGTAGGACGTAAAGGAGGTACCACTGGTTGTGGCACAGACACTAACAAGCTCTCTACTCATTGGGAAAATACAAATGAGCGGGTTACTTGTGGGAAAAATGGGTGTAGGTAAAACCTTATTATGATTGATGGCATTTCCATGTTTTTTGGGGATGCCATTTTTTTGATTTGAAGAATGTTATTCATTGTTCAGAACAGGTAGTAAGTGATGACATTGTTGTTGAAGCAGTTAGAATGAACAATAATGCATTATCCTTCCATTTGGGTTCGACTGCCCTTCGGCTCCGCTAAGGACAGCCTGCACCACAGAGCACAGTAGGGTGACGCTCACCACTGAACAACACGGTGAAAAATAATTTTTAAATAATTCTAAAAATAAATGACTAGAAAGAATAAGTTTTTATTTGCAGTTTTACTATTGGCATTAATAGGAGTAATAATACTCAGTATATCGAATCAATTAAATTCAAACCATCAATTATCTTATCTTCAAATTGAAAATGAAGAGCTATCTGATGTAATTCATGAATTAAAGAATGAAAGAGAAGAGATTGAAAGCGAAAAGAATGATTTAATCATCAAACTCACTGATATGAAACAGATTATTATACAGCAGAATTCAAAAGACCTCGAACAAGAAAAGATGATATTTGAAGGTGATATAGAATATAATTTTTTGAGAAAATATGGCTTAACAAAATTCATAGTACCCGAGGAACAATTTGAAACCTTTGATCTGGGACAAATGTGGGTCAAATATCGAGTGAATAGTGCGTGGGATTACTGTCAAATATTACAGGCTAAAAAAGATGATTATTTTATGAAGTATGTTTTTTTATTAAATAAAGTATATGACGGCAATGGAATGAATCATTTTTATGAATATAACCCTTACTAGGACAGAAAACCATTTCTGAATGGATAGGTTTTGAAACTGCAGAATTTGTTTATTTTCCCAACTTAGTAGTGATGCGTTAACTTTTTTATTTTCACAATAAACCTATTGTTCATAGGGTTTTGCAAGCGTTCTTTGATTTTTTGATTTGAAATGTATTTTAGCTTAGCAGTCTAAAACTAGATTGCTATGAATTCTGGAAAATATGTTTTTGCCCAAACACTTGACTATATAAATAGATACGAATTTGGGAAGTGCGTCAAGCGGTACAATGGCGATTACAGAACACGTGATTTCAACTGTTGGAATCAGTTTGTTCAGTTATATTTTGGCCAACTGACCTCTCGCAATTCTCTTAGAGATATTGCTACCTGTCTACGGGCACATAAAAGTAAGCTTTACCATCTAGGAATGAACGGTTATGTCAACCAGTCTTCATTGTCTCGTGCTAATGAGGGTAGGGATTGGAGGATATTTGCAGACTTCGGAGAATATTTGATCGGTACAGTACGCCCTATGTACGCCGATCATCCTATATCCAACATAAAGCTGGAGAATGAGGTTTTCGCATTGGACTCGACTACGATTTCCCCTAGCCTGGTGCTTTTTCAATGGGCCCCAGGAAAGTACTCTAGGGGAGCCGTGAAAATCCACACCCTGCTCGATCTCAGAGGAAGCATACCTTCTTTTATATTGATCACAGATGGAAAATACCACGACAGTAACGTATTAGACGTAATCATGCCAGTGTTGGGAGCAATCTATCTAGTGGACAAAGCTTATATAGACTTTGAAGCGCTCTACCGCATACATCTTGCAGGGGCATTTTTCATCTCAAGGGCTAAGTCCAATATGGACTACACGGTCATTTGCCAGAATTACAATATAAATCCGATGACAGGTTTGATAAGTGACAAGACCATATTGTTAAATGGATATAAGTCCAAAAAGTTATTTCCAGATCCACTCCGGTTGGTTGAATACCACGATAAGGAGAAGGATATTATATTTTACTTCTTGACAAATAATCAAGAAGTGTCTGCTCTAGAGATAACAAAACTGTACAAAAACAGATGGCAGATAGAAACGTTCTTCAAATGGATAAAACAAAACTTAACTATAAAAAAACTGTGGGGCCATTCTGAAAATGCGGTAAATATTCACATATGGGTAGCAATCTGTACTTACCTGATTGTGGCACATATAAAACATTCCTTGAGAAGTAGCCTATCCATCTATGAGATGATACAAATATTAAGTATCTCACCGATGGATAAAACGCCTATAAAAGAATTGCTTACGAACGAATTTTCAAATCAAAATTTCAATGAACAAACTAATTTATTTGATAACTAAATATTAACGCATCAGTACTATTCCCAACTTACTTGTTAAAATGCCTGAGGTTACGGTTTTCCGTAATGAAAGAGTTTTTCTATAATTTATATTTGATATATATTGCTTGGGCACATTTTAGCTCTATACGCCATAAGGATTTCATAAATATGAATGTTGGCAAGCAGTAAAAAACAAAAACGCGCTTTAATTTAACATTTAAAATAAAACAAGAAATGGCAACAAAAGTTTTTCAAGGAAAATATACTAATTCATGGGACCAAATATATTTAGTAGATAAAGCAAAAATATTTAAAGGAAAATATTCAAACTCTTCCGATGAAATTAAAAACATAAAACCAATAGGAATAAATATTGTTTCGAGGGCAAAAGTATATAAAGGAAGATATACCAACTCTTCCGACCAAATAATGACAGTTGATAAAAACAAAGTTTATCAAGGTAGATACACTAACTCTTCTGACCAAATAGCTGTTATAGACGGACAATTAAATGATAGTGAATTTGAAAATATAATCTATTTATTGGCTCAGCGAAATAACTTAATTTAAAAATAAGTGAGTAAATAAGGAACACGATTTCATCAAAAAAGCGATTTTTTGGATTGCCTTAGAATTTGGAGAGGGTTAAAAAATAAGAAAAACGTTATATAGAGATAAAATGATAAATTCAGCTAATGCTAGAAATATTTCAGAATTGTTAAATCCAGAAAAGGATTTAGTCTACTTTATCCCGAAGTACCAGAGAGAATATATTTGGGGAAAACGAAATTGGGAATTACTATTCGACGATATCCATGATAATGAAAAAGAACATTTTTTAGGTTCAATTATCTGTATAAACAATAAAGCTGATGCATTAGACACTGATAAACTTGAATTAATTGACGGTCAGCAAAGAATGACTACGTTAAGTATACTTTTAGGGGCTTTGTATGTTCATTTAAAAGAAAAACAGAAGGAAGATCCAGAGAATGAAGATTTATCAACTGACTTGGTAAATTTGAAATATAGACTTGTCTTGAAGTCGGACAAAAAAACCTTACGGCTACAGCCCTCTTTATCAGGTGATAATTTGGTTGATTATAAATACCTATTTGGAAAGGAAGTAGGAATAATTGAAACTATTTCCGCTCCTCCTAGAGCTGGTTTGAGAAAAATTTATAAAGCTTATAGATACTTTTTAAATAGGTTAAGCGAACGAGAGAAAAAAGGTGAGGATGAATTAGAAGTTTTTGGATTAAAAGAAACTCTAACATTGCTGAAAAAAATAAATTCTTCAATTCTTGTAAAGATTGAGGTAAACAACTTATCAGATGCATTTACTCTTTTTGAAACATTGAATAATCGTGGTGTCCCTCTATCCCCTATCGATTTGATTAAAAACAGCTTTTTAAATGAACTTGAAAAAATTGAAGAGAAATCAATTGATGATAATTATAATAGATGGCTGAGTTTAATTAAAAACTTATCAGAAGATTCTAGCATTCAAGAAAGATTTTTAAGGCATTTTTACAATGCTTATAAAAATGAAGGAGAAATTAATATAAAAGGAAGAACGAAAGCTTTACGCTCAAATCTGATAGAAATATATGACACTCTTATAAAGAGAGATGCCTTAAACTTCTTTGATAGACTATATAATAGCACAGAATTCTATAATCAATTGATTTATCCCGATAATGAAGAGAATTCCAAAGAAGTAAAAAATAGCTTAACGGATTTAATAAATATAGGTGCAGCTCCTTCGTATGCTCTTTTGCTTTATGTTTTCGAAAAACATCAACTAGGTGATTTTGACAAAGTTAAATTGATTGATTTTTTGGTCAAATACTTTGTTAGAAGAAACATCACTGACACTCCGCCTACAAGAGATTTAGATAATATATTTATAGACGTTATTTCAAAACTTCACACAAACCAAGCATACGACTTTTCAATTGTATTTGAAATATTGAAAGAAAAGATTGCTTCTACAACGGTATTTGAAGATAAATTGAAAGGTAAGATTTACGATGAAAATAGTGGAGCCACGCGGTTTATCTTATGCAAATTAGAGGCAACGAATAATAAAACAAAAGAAACATTTGTGGATTTATGGGCACGAGATGAAAAAGGAAAATTTATTTGGACTATTGAACATATTTTCCCACAGGGAGATAGTATTCCAGCGGATTGGATTGAAATGATGGCTAACGGGGACAAGAATAAAGCAGAAGAAATACAAGATGAGTATGTTCATCAAATTGGCAATTTAACCCTTACTGGCTATAACTCGCAACTAAGCAACTATTCTTTTAGCAGAAAAAGAGATAGAGTTAATAAGGAAGGTAATTTCGTTGGATATAAAAATGGGTTATTTCTTAATCAAGATCTAGAAGATGAAACTGAATGGAACCGCGAGAAAATTATTACTAGAGGTAATAAACTTATAAAAATGATAATAGAATTATTTAAAATAGAAGAATAAACTGAGTAGGATAACCCATTCTCAATTTAAGAAACTAGAGTGCATCTATAACTTTCAGAAAACCTATTTTATAAAATGCATAACTCAATGTTACTTGGAATGCAAAACGTTCCTCGTCAAACATACCTTGTTCATACTAAACGCTGATCGTAAAGAGTATGCTCTGATCTATGATTTTAGGGTTGCGAGATCACTAATCAAACTGACCACGATTCCCGAGGTGTTTGAAATTGTAGAAATTACTCCTTCGACAAAATTCAAGGATTATATGAAGTATAACGCCATGATGCACAAATGGTCGAAAGAAATGGATACTACGGCAGAATGGTTGGAGATGTTTTTGTTTGAATATCCTCAAAATACTATTCAAAAAAAGGTTCATTAAAACTTTTGAAGGAAACTTTTTTACCATTCTTCCACACAAGTGTTTTCTCCAAACCGAAAAAGAGAGGCTCGTGGAACGTGGGAATCAAGTTTTGGTTTCTCCGTTACTCCTTAAAAATTCGGTGGCTATGCGATGCTCACGAAACATCCAGAGTGCGATAGAGAGTTTTAAAATTAGACAGCTAAAAAGCTCAAATTATTAAATCTAATACACCTTAACGGTTTATTTCTCATAGATCTGGATCTTTTTAGCGATGCAAATAGTGAAAATCCTCCTTAACAACCTTCCGCTCAATTTTTCGAAAATTTCTATATTCATCCTGGTGGCATTGTTTCATTTTTCTTTTAGACCCACAATAACACAAATCATTTGGCCTTAGTTTTTGGTTTCTTATACGCTGCGCCATAACTTTAAAAATAAGCTTAGTTTCTTTAATTCTTAAAATATCCTGATAGCCTTCTAAGATGCCTCGAATGTTGTGGCTGTATTCCTCTCCATAATATCTATCGTTAATTTCATAATAAGAGTTATTTTCGAAATATCGCACTACAATTTCATCAATGAATTGTAAAAGCGAATTAATTTTGGTTTTGAGCAAAATCTGGGATTGGGCTCTTGTGGTAAAGCAACAAGAGCCGGTATCTCCATAAATGTGACGTTGGGCTTTTTTGGGAATTCGACTTCCAACTTCAAAGACTGTAGGAAAGAATCTCGGATAAGATTTCAAATCTATCAGGACTTCATAACTATCTTGACAAGGTAATAATAAGGTACCTTTTAGGAAATGATCCTTGGCATCATAAACCAAATCTGGATATTTTTGGAGTACTTCCTCAATTTCCTTTTCCATAGGGTTTGGGTGGAATTATTGCACCAGCAATGGACGATGCCAACCTATTTGACCTAGATTCTTCATCCTTGTCTTCTCCCAAAGGAAATCGATTGCCGAATTGATTGTCCCTTAAAATTTCCGAAGCTTTTCTATAATTTTTCTCTTTTGAAGCCTTATCACAGTCTTCAACCAAATCTTCTAGTTTGTCCAAAAAATTATCTCTTTGCGTGGTGCTATAACTTTCAAATACGTCTTCTCCTTCTGGCGTTGTCGGACGAATACATTTAAAGCTGTTGGGCTTGTTAAGTTCGTCATTGATACTGCAAACTGTTTTCCTGAATGCCTCATCCAGATTATCGGCATCTACATAGTTTTCAGTAGCCAAAATGGTCAGTTCAAAACCGCTGGGCAATTTTAAATTTGAATTTTTCGACTCTTGAAAATTCTTCCAAGCCTTTAAACATCGCACAATGGCTTCCAATCGATACTTATTCTTCATTTCATCATTAAACCATTCGTAAAAACTTTTAGGATCACTTTCTATCCATCCTTTAGATTTATGCGCCAGCTCGATACAGTCGTTCTCCTTATAGTAAATAGGGAGGTCAATATGATGGCCATCCGCAAAAATTACTCTGATGCACGTAGTTTTCCGAATAGGATCTTGGTTTGTATATCCGTCAACCGAATCATAAACCCAGTCGTGCCAAGTATCAATACTACGCTTTTTATCCTCGCTTTTTTCCTTAATAAAATAAATTCCATAGTCAGTATCATATTCCAGTAGTTCATTTCCAGCCTTATCTTTTTTGACTAATGGATTTACTGTAGTTCCCATTTCTGATGATCCTTGGGGGTGGAATTTTGGTTGGATCTCATCTGCTTTATTTTCTTTGAACCAATTTTGAATTCTCTCCTTGAGTTTAAGTCTACTCTTCTTTAATTTCGATTTCCGATGATTGGTCAACTTGATTTCTTTATCAAATTGATTGTACTCCTTGTTTAATACTGCCATAATTTCTAATTTTTTAAAATTCGTGATTTGTGTTTTTGCTTACCCATTTTAAATCTTTAAATTCTCCTTTAGTCTGAAATGGAAGTCTATTGGTAAAATAGCTTCCTGAAAGGATTTTTGCTTTATCCGTTTTGATGAATTTAATAATCTCAGTGCCGTGGTGGCAAGAAAATTCTTGCTCTACACTGCCATTGTTGAGATAGGTATAGATGATTTGAAAGTGCTGCCCATCATCAGTACATTCAACATAACATCCCTTACTATTGGAACTTGAGGATTGTGTGCCATCTGGCTTTTTTGTAAAACTGGTGATATGAATTTTGCTGCCGGTCTGCTTGATAACCTTTACATGGGCGAGTTCCCCTGTTTGTTTTTGGCAGTTTTCATCACGTCGTTGATAGACCAGTTTTCCTTCATAGCGACCAGAGAAATCATCGATCCAAAACAGATATTTGAATGGCCAATTGTGCCAGAGAAATTCCGTCATAAGCCATATAAATATGGATAATCCACCTAATATAGAAATGGAGAGAGGATAATTTTCTTTTGCATAATACAGTAGCCCAATTGCAATTACGAAGAGAATTATTAAAGGTTTGGATTTATAATACTGGAAATAACCATTGCGCATAATCTTATATTTAAATGTTCAAATACAAGATTACGACAGTGTTGTGCAAAGTGTTTGCACACAAGAATTTGTTATTTAATTATATTAGGAAGTTCGTCTATTAAATTCCTCTAATATTCCAATTAAGGCATCGGCTTGTTGGGAATCAAAAACACCGTCCAGGCCTTGTGTATGGAGGTCCTTAAATGGGGAATCGTAGAGTTTGCTCAATTCAATTTTTCCGTTGGTGGAAAGAAATTTTTTGATGGTCTCCAAAAATTGGATCTGAACGGAATTTAATTGATATTTATTGATAAACTCGGCAAAAGCTTTGTCCACATTGTCGGCACTTAAACCTACCAGAGAAATAATGAAGGAAACCAAATTGAATGTACTGCCCAATTCGTTTTCAATACTTTCCTTATCGATTCCACCACTGAAGAGAATTTTCTCTAATGCCAAAAGCTCTTCTTTCGTAATGGTTTCGCCATTGCGAATTCTTGAAATGGTAATATGGTTTTCATTCTCTCGAATAAGTTGCTCCAACCTGTGAATATTATTCTGGAAAGTGGTAGAGCCAGATGTGGGTTCTTTTACGCCATAGGGAGTAATGACAATTTTATCCTCATCTAGAAAATCTTCAAAATCTGTGGTTACATTGCGTTGGTCTTCCGGATCAATATATTTCACCAAATCACGAACACCCTTTCTTAATTTTTCCAAATGGGCTATCCCATCAATTTTCCAAAAATCTTCCTGCAATGGCTCCTTGATCAATTCCATCTTGGACTTCACCTCTGGAATGCTGGTTTTCTTTAATAACCTTTGTGAAATACGGTTAGTCCGCTTTATGGGAATTTGCAAATTAGCCATAAACTCCTCTGTATTAGGAGTCTCCAATCGTTTCCTAATAAGCGAATAAATCAATCGATCATAAAACCTGGCCAGGTCAGACTCTCCAGATTTTGGTTTTACCAACGGTGCCAAGTCCAATTCGATCTTCCGTACGTCCTTCTTGGATAGATGATTCCATACTTCCCGGTTTTCATTTCCAAATTCGTGAACCGTCTTTAAGTTCATTTTGACATCAAAACGTTCTAAATCTAAGTTGGCAATGTCGTGATGCAAACCATCCAATAACTCTTGTCTAAATTGTAGTAATTCTTCCTTATCTTTAAATTGATCGCTTTTTAAATATTCTGCCAGCTGTAATCGCAAATTAAAGAGAATCTCTGTTAAGCTTTTTTGTGTTTTGCCTTCTTTACCGTGCGGGTTTTCATTGAAAAATTCAAAATTTCCACAGAGGTCGAAAATCAGGAAATGTTTCTTGTCTTGCTCAGGACCAAAAAGATTCGGGCGCAAACGGGTACCGCGTCCAATCATTTGCCAAAATTTGGTAAAGGATTTCACGGGTTTATAAAACACCAAATTGACACAACTTGGAGCATCGATTCCGGTATCCAACATATCAACTGATATGGCTATCTGGGGTAAACGTTCTTTTTCCTCATCACAGAATCTATCAATAAACTCCTGAGCTTTTGGTTCGCTATGGGTAATGACTTTTACGTATTCATTGTTGAAAAGCTCCTTGTCCAATTCCATAAACATCTCCTTCAGAAAATGTGCGTGCTTTTGGTTCTTCGCAAAAATGATAGTTTTTCCCAATTCTTCTCCACCGCGTTTTTTTATGCCATTGGCTACAATATAACGCAAGGTCTTAAGCGCAGTATCTTTATTGAACAACCATTCATTCAATTCACTACTGGGTATCCATTCATTGCCCGTAGCTTCTTCACCATCTAAAATCTCCTCTTCAAACTCTTGTTTTTCTTCTTCCGAAAGTTCATCATATTTAATACCGCTATGCAAAAATTTAGTAGGCAACTCAATGCTATGATATGGAACCAAATGATCATTACCTACAGCTTCATCAAAAGTATAGGCATCAGTGGGAGATTTATCCGGAAGTCCAAAAATGTGATAGGTGTTTTTATCTATCCGGGTCACGGGAGTGGCAGTAAGACCTAAAAATAGGGCATCAAAATATTCAAATACGGCATAATATTTATTATAAATAGAGCGGTGGGCCTCATCTACGATGACCAAATCAAAATGGCCTACGCCATAGTAACGACTGTCATCCATTTTACTGGAGTCAATCAGGTTCATCATTGTTTTGTAGGTGGAAAAGGCAATACGCGCATCCGGATTGTCTTTTTCTTCCAATAAATTTGTGGTGGTATGCTCTGGCAGAAATTTTATAAAGTTGCGTTGCGCCTGTTTTACGAGACTGATTCTATCTGCTAAAAATAGAATGCGTTTTGTCCAATTACTTTCAAAAAGAAGTTTAGAAAGTGCAATGGCTGTTCTGGTTTTCCCTGTTCCCGTGGCCAATACCAATAATGCTCCCCGATGGGTGCCGATCATTTTGCCAGATCTTTTGTCTGTACCGGCAAAGTGTTCTGCAATACTTTTGATGGAACGTATTTGATAATATCGTTCGACTATGGTTGAATCTATGGGTGCAGAAAGGATATCCTTGCGATGGACCCTGCGGAACATCAAAGTTTGCAGCTCTGCCTTTGTATAAAATCCGTGTACTTTACGGGATTGTTTATAAAATTGATCATCCCATAACCAAGTTTCATATCCATTGCTATAATACATTACGGGCCTTCGTCCGAACATCTTTTCCAAAGCATCGGCATAGAGTTGGGCTTGATTTTCTCCTTTAGTAGCGCTTTGCATCGTATGTTTTGCTTCTACCAAAGCCAAAGGTAAACCGTCATCATCCCAAAGTACATAATCAACAGAACCAGTTTCAGATTTGTTGGTCGATTTGGGCATAAAGCTCACCTTAAACTCAGTGGTGTTGGGAGCCGATACATCCCAACCAGCTTCTCGCAAACTGACATCAATTAGATACTGCCGCGTTTCCGCCTCATTTCTAGGGTTCTGATTTACATCAAGTGAATTAGCCTCTTTCTTATTGGCTTCTATTTGTGCTTGAAGTTGAGCAATTTGTTTTTGATAGAGCTCATTGCTGGCAGCTAATGCTTTTCGCTCCTCTTCTTTATTCTGAAGGACTTCCTTATGCGCGGCAAGCTCGTGATCCAATTTTTGTTGAAGGTGTTGTACTTGCTTTTTTGAGAGTACACTTTCCCCTTTTCTTGGTAGTAATTCAAAATCAAAAATGTCAGGAACGCTTAAGTCATCTTGGGCGTAGGATTTAGCAAACCATTTGGCAAAATAAAATAGCGTTTCAATAGCTTGGTGCGAATCCACATCATTCACCGGCCGATTGTGAGACGCGAGATTTCCCGCTTTGCGCACCAGATGCAATTCGTTATAAAGTTTATGATTGAACTGTGCCTTAAACTCGTGGTGGAGCATTAAGCTGTTTAAGCTGGTGTCATAAGGTTTCTCTAATTCCTCATCATTGGCATACATCCAGTTAATGGCCTCTTCCATTGCCATACGACTATAGACCAAAGAGGTGCGCGAATCGGTAATGACCAATTGCTCAGCTTTTACTGCTCGTTGAAAAAAAGTTTTAAATTCCTTTTCAAGGAAATGAAAATTAGACGTCATACATTTAACTTTTACTTGTCCATAGTGGTTTCAGGCCTACACCTCCCTTAAACGAATATCTAATTACTAAGTGTAAATTCACTATTCCATCCATAAGGTCTAATCTTTCGAATATATGGCTTAATTTTAAAAGAATGTAGGTCAGTAGTTTCTACTCCATCAATTCTTCTTTTTCTAAATGGGGTTTCCAAATGGGCGGGATGGCCATTTGCGGTTTTCTTGCTATACCAATAATTCAGTTCCATTCTTATTTGGGAATCCAGGGTTAAATATGCTTGTTCTTGTAAATATTTCTTTTCTAAAATATTCTCACCCCAAGCCAACCAAACGTTTTTAAATCCCCAAAGCTCATTATCCAATAAAACACTCAATAAACCTCGATGGGTTGCCTGATCTGAGTTGTGATATGTGTTTTTCAATAATCCCGAATGAGAATTTCGTTCAGGGGTGAGGTTCCAAAGAATCCAACCATCGTATCCGTTTGCAGAAGCAATTTTATCGATTCGTTTCACAATATCATTATCCTCTTCAAGAGGATTGGCGTGTGAAGTCATTATGAGCAAGCTGTTATTCCCTTTCCTCCCAATAAGGGTTCGGGAGGATTGATCATTTTCTGGAATGGAAATTAGTGGAATTTGTTCCATGGCTAAATTGTTTTGTTTAGTTAGGATTATTTAGGTTTTGGACTGATAAACTTTCCCGCTCAACCCTTTTTTTATTGCAGTAACTTTCAATCTGAGGATAGTGCAAGTTAATAAATGTGACACATTGATTAACAAAACTTGAAAGTACTCGCTTATAATTTGAACTATTGGGATCAAAAATCTTTTCTAAGAAGTCATTGTCTTCTAAGCTGATTCTTTTATCATCAATTTCGATATATTGAATGGCTTTCCAATAGGCATTATCAAATCTATTCAACTCACCAGCAAGCGGATAATCTTTTTCGCTTGTGGAATGATCTAAAACCCCTATAAATATTTCTGGGCCATGCAAACTAAAGCCGCTGAAAGTCTCAATTAAGATGTCAAAATGGAAATCCTTTAAATTTTTAAATTGAACAAAA
This sequence comes from Aequorivita sp., assembly GCA_049646885.1. Classification (GTDB taxonomy): domain Bacteria; phylum Bacteroidota; class Bacteroidia; order Flavobacteriales; family Flavobacteriaceae; genus Aequorivita. The sequence continues at coordinate 24,541 of JBARWQ010000021.1, forward strand.
ATTTGTGCTATGCCTTTCGTATTTACCTTATGAGGGTATGCATAATTAAAAAGGGCATTGTCCAATGTTTGTTTCAATGCATTGACAACATCCAATCTAAATTTTTCTTTAATTTCATTTTTAATATTCTGAAAGTTTTCTGCTATGTACTGCGAAGATTCTGCGTGCTCAAAAAGAAGCTTTCGGATGTTTAAATTATTAGGATCGATCATTTGGTGCGTAAGTTTTTTTATAAGTAAATAGTATTGTTTTATAGCTTCGCGTAGCTGTGCAACATTTACAGCAATTTCTTGGCAGCGGATAAGCCATTCCAAAATGGTGTTGCTATAACTTATTAAGTGAAAATCTTGATTTGGTATTAAGTGGACCATTGACCGTTTTGAAGGTTCTGTGCCTTGCAAGGTTAAATAGTAAACTGTATTGTTGGGTTGATTGAAATTAAAATACCTCAGAATTTGATTCTCTTGATCTCCTGCATTAATTTTATTTTCTATTGTAATTGTCTTACCATTTTTTGCTCTAAGTAATATGTCAACAATTCCTCCAGTAGTTTGAGTTTTAACACCTATACCTTTTTCTGTTTTAACGGAAGCAGCAGAGGTATCGAAGGAAACGGTGTGTCCAATTTTTTCTAGAAAAGCTTTTAAGAAAACATCACCCATTAGGTGACTACCTTTCGGATTAAGTAGTTCAGCTATAAACTTAGAATGTGTTCTATCCTCGTTTTCTTCTAGATTTAGAATAGAGAATATATTAAAGGTTTCCCCTTTGATTCTTGCTAGCTCACGCTGGTGCCGCATCTGTCTGTCGGTGGCTTTTAGCAACTGACTTAATTGGTTTATCTCTACACTCATACCAACTCCCCCTTAAACGCCTTTTGCAAAAGACAATTAAATAAATCCTCACTTTCTTTCAGCTCTTGTTTTGCAAGTTCTTTTTGCTGCTCGATTAAAGCGATTTTTTCAACGAATTGGTTTTGAAGGGTGGGTTTTGGAATCGGAATTTTTAAACTCCCCAGTATTTGTTGATTTATATTTTGAATATTTGCACCTCTTCCGCCTTCTAACATTACATTTTTAAAGGAATTGTTACGGAATAAATGAGTTAGATAAATAGAATTTAAATTATTATTATTGAGCCTATAACGAATACAGAATCCACTAAAAGTAACCCTTTTATCTTTAGGGAAAATTGCAATGCATCTTCCGACAAGTTGCCTGTTCCCATTAGATCTTACAAAAACTAAATCTCCATCCTTTAAAAAATAATCTTCTGAAGGTAGAGAAGAGAGATTTATAAAAGAGAGCTTATTCATTTTCTCCAATTTATATTTAGACTTGAAGTCACCTACACCTAAATACTTTACCTTAAAGCCAGATTCACTTTTACTAAAATTCAATCCATTTTTAAAAGAACCATAATTGGACAGGGATTCTGTTTTGAAATCTTTAGGGTTTTTTACGGGATCCCCAAACATCTCCAAAAATATACTCTGTGCCAGCAGGTCATATTCTTTTAAAAGTTGTTCGGTTTTATCGCGCAGGGAAGCGGCATTGTCTAAAATATCTGCGATTTGGATTTGGGTTTTTAGTGGGGGGAGAGGGATTTGAAGCTTGTCTATGTATCTGGGTAGCTGAAGATTAATAATTCCAGTTGTTTTATTTTGAAATAGACTTGTAACTCCGAACCTATGACTTGCGTATAATAAATAATGAAGATATTTGGGAACTACTTTGTCCTTTTTTGGTCTTAAAATGGAAGTGAAGTTATTACATAAATATACACCGTCCTCATCAAAAAAGACCACGCGGCCTACTGGCTGTTTAGGGCTTCCGCCAGATTTTTCAATTATAATATCACCTTTTAATAACTTTTTCTGATCAATTTTCTTTCGAGAAATATCTCGATAGGTTATTTTGGAGAAGTCTATAACTCCTGCATTCGTAAAGTTGGTAGTGCGTAATACTTTTACGATCTCACCATCTGTACCCCATTCACCAGTAATGGGTTTTAAAATTATATCTTTTAGAAATGTCATTTATGATAAGAGTTTGCTGAGTTGATTATTAATTTCCACTCGCTGATTGTTAAGATCAGTTATTCGTTTTAAAATCATTTCTGGCGCATCATACTCGACTTCTTCATATACAATCTCTTTATACCGGTTAATGGAAAGATCCCAATCGTTGTCTTTAATTTCTTTAAAAGGAACAAGGAAAGATTGGGAAGTGCGGTCGGAGTAATCGTGGGTACAGGTGTTGTCTAAGAACTTATCCCAACCAAGTTCTTCAGGCATAGCTTTTACTTGTAGCACACTGCCATTTTTATCGTGCATTTTCTTAAAATAATCACTCTTTATATAACGGTAATGATCGAGGACTTGGGGCAAGTTAAATTTGTCGTGAACGTTTACTACATTTTCCTTGCGGGTTTTTCCTTCAGCATCCTTATACATTTTGTCAAAGGCATCGCCAAAGGCAAAGTCCATAAATAGTTCATCGTCTACCAAAAGGTTTCGTTTGTCGTCCAGACTTTTACCGTCTGCCAACATATCGTAAAACCAAACATAATCCGTTCCTCCAGAGCCAGTCTTGGTAAATATCATAATGGCAGTGCTTACTCCGGAATAGGGTTTAAATACACCGCTTGGGAGGGAGATAATGGCTTCTAATTTGTTGTTGGCAATAATTTCCTGACGGATGCTTTTGTAGGCTTTTCCACTTCCAAAGAGCACACCATCCGGTACAATAACTGCTGCGCGGCCACCGGTTTTAAGTTGTCTTAGCATTAGGGCTAAAAAGAGGAGTTCGGTTTTGGTGGTGTCGGTTACGTTGCGCAATCCTGGTGCAATACTCTGCTTGTCAATGGTTCCTTTAAAAGGAGGATTTGCCAGAATCAAGGTGTAGGCATCACTAATTTCATTGTCCTTGCTTACGGCATCTACGTCTATAATATTGGGTTCTTCTACACCGTGTAGGAAAAGATTCATTGACGCAATGCGAAGCATAGTGGCATCAAACTCGCTACCGCTGAACATTTTTTTGTTGATATGATCTTTGTGCTTGTCGAGTTCGGTAACGTCGTAATGTTTGTCAATATATTCTTTTGCGGCTACTAAGAATCCAGCGGTTCCCACTGCGGGGTCGCATATAGTATCTTCAAGGGTAGGTTGCATCATTTCGGTCATCAACTTGATGATATGGCGTGGGGTTCTAAACTGGCCAGCTGTACCACCACCTTCAAGTTTTGAGAGTAGGTATTCGTAGATATCACCTTTGGTATCTTGATTACTCATATCTACGCGCTCGAGCTTTTCCATTACTTGGTCTAAAACGGCAGGTTTGGAAATACCGAAAGTAGCGCCTGCCATATAGGTGCTAAATAAACTTTTCTCACTTCCTAAGGAACGGATAAAAGGAAAAATGCCATCCACAGTATTCCCGAAAATGTTGTGACGTTCATTCACGTCCATTTCCTTTAGATTTTTCCAACGGAAATCTTGCTGGTCGGGCCCGAAAATAGGGGTGTAGGCTTTGCCAATGCGCTGTGCCATTTTCTCATTTCGGGTTTCGGTTTCATCTAGATCTTTAATAAAGATGAGGTAGGTGAGTTGTTCTACTATGGTAATGGTATTTGAAATTCCTCCTGTCCAGAAGGTGTTCCAGATGCTGTCTATTTGGTTTTTTAGTTCTCCGGTGATCATATTTTGTTTTAGAGTAAATTTTAAACGCAATAGATATTAATACAACTTTCTAAATTATTTATTTTTTAAAGATACCTGCTATTTATTTTGTGTCTTCTACGGATTCTTCTTTTACGAATTTACTTAATGAAGCATCTGTATAAAAATATTTATCGAAGGTCTGTTTAATATCGCTCATTAACGGGTTTTTCAAAGTGTAATTGGCTCTGTACTTAATAGATAGTATGGAGTCTGGTTTATTCGCAAATGTGTTATGTTTGTGTTCAATTTCTTGTATATCTGACAGCGTCTCTTTTAAAGAATGCTTTTCGTCAATGGCTTTATCTCTCTTTCTTTTTGATTCGTATTCATAAGAGATATCGCCTATTCTTATTGCCGTCAAAACACTTTCTTGATATAATTTTACAAGTGTGTCCTCTTGCATAATCCGATCATTCAAAAGGTTTTGTACAAAGTCAAAACGTAAAGTATCTATTAACATTGAATCGGGATTCTTTGTCCAGTATTCTGCAAATTGCCGTTTATAATACTTTGCGCTATCCGCGGCTTTTATATCGGTAACTTTCTGAATTTTTTGAATATTAAAATCCAAATCATCTAAGTCGAAATTTAGACTTTTCACGTTCTTCTGTTGATAGTTATAAAGCATTTTTTCCTCTTGGTTATGTCCGCAGGAGATTAGGGTACAGGTAAATACAAGTAAAATAAAGTTTTTCATTTTGGTTGTTTTTTATTTGGTTAGAAAATATTGGTTTTATTTAATAGGTATGTGATGGGTTTACTACATATAACTTGGATAATGTTCTTCAGCGAATTGTGGAAGCCACTCTAGAATTTCCATTAGTAAAAATGTATTAGAAAGGAATGGTAATTTTACAATCATTTCCTCTGAAAGATGGGAATATTCATTGGTAGATTCCTTTAATTTTCTAAAGGAAGATCGAATGCTCTTTGGAATGGGTAAGACCAATCTATGCTCTTCTTTATTATTATCTCGAGCGGCACGACCTTCTAAATATTGTGTACATCCTTCCTGATTTGGACTTCCATTGTTCCGAAAAAACGTGTTTGGAATACAAGGAATTGGATCATTGAGGGATTTGAAAATTGCTTCAAGTAAGTCTCGCTGGACATTCATATTCTTTTTCCTAAAATCCTTTTCGTTGTAACATTTTATAATTTCAATCAAAAGCGCTTCATAATCTTTTGATATAATCCCTAAGTCCACTGACTTAAAAGCCTCTTCATAGGGCATTCTTAAAGTTCTATATTTTGAAGCATTAAATTCATCAGCTATATATTTAAACATCTCCTCCCGTTGTGCATCATTCTTTTCAAAAATCCTCACGTTCCCTTCAAAAGCACTAAAGCTATCCAGAAATCCGGTATTCAAACAATATGGAATGTTTCGGTTTCTTTTATTGCCAAAAGCATCTATATCCTTCATTGCACGCATCGCAAAACTCTCGTGTTCTATTTCTTGGTCTGTTTCAATTTTACCCTTGCCATCCAGAATGACGAACTCGATAAGAGGATCGGTTTTAAGTCGTATAAACCCAAGCTCCCAGTCCAGTTCATAAACCATTTGAATTCCTTTTTGCCGTGCTACTCCGGCCAAAGACTCGCAATAACCTTGTTTATCATCAATCAATAATATTTTAATAGGTTGTTTCATTTAGGTAATGTAATTTTAAATTCAACGTTATAAGGCATCAAACTAAATTCCCTTTGGATCAATTCAATAGAACCATTATGGTTTTTGAGAATTTGACCAATTAAGAAACCTCCAAAGCCACTGCCAACGGCTTCATCAGTAGACCTTCCCTTAGCTAAAAATTGTTCGGTCGTAAACTCCTTTGGCAGTGGATTGCCATTATTTCTAAAGTAAATATGAGTTCCATACTGATCTTTATTTACTTCAATCCAGATAGTAGGTGATGCTATTTGATTTTGAAAACCGTGTTTTTTTGCGTTCGCGATCAAGTTATTAAATAAGATGCGCAATTGTTTACGATCCGCAATTATTTCGGCATTTCCTGAAATGACCATTTTTATATCCTGATTTTCGGATATAAGATTGTTTAGGAAATGTTGTAATTCAATCAATTCCATGCTTGGAGAAGCTTTAGCTTTTGCCAGGGAACCTGCTTGCGTAAGAATGTATTCTATGTCGGTTAACATTCGATGCATTCTTTCAAGAGTATTTGAAAGTGAATGAATGGCAATTTGATCAGGTGTATCTGTATCGAATATGGGTACAACGGGCTCGTCAAAATTTAATGTTTCCCTTAAATTTATTTTATTATTTATAAAATCGCGAAGGCTGAGTAAATCATTCCCTAGACTCGACGCCGGTTGTCTCAGAGAATGTTCAAGAGTATTTATAAAATCCACGGCGTAATCACCATTACCACCAGACTTTACTTCATCTGATGTTTGCTGCATTTCAGTGAGCAGCAAATCTTTCTGTTCTTCTACAGATGAGGGAACCTTTATTTTAATCTTTAATAGGTCGTTTAAAGATAGCCGCATTATAGCCAGACCTTTGGATAATCGTGCTACCTGATTTTGAACATATACTTCTTGAATTTCTCGAACAAAATATTGATCTAAAACAATTTTATGGTCTAATTCCAGCCAGTAGGCATCCATTCCCACTACATAGGATTTATTTGGGGGCAATATATTGGCCTTTAATTTTTTATTGAATCCACTTAGAATAATGCCACCCGTAACCAATCTCTTCTCAAGACCGCGGACTTCATCATGATCTACGCCTAAGATTACATTTTTTGAATTCAAATAAAGGGAATCTTCAGTAATTTCACTTGTGCGAATTATTTTGAATTCGCCCTCTGGGTACAGTTTTTTTCTCGGTATAGCTATTCCTATTTTTTTATCACGTATTATTTCGCTTATCGTATAGAGATTATAACCAGGTTCTAAAACAATATCTTCCGGTTGCCACACATATTCGCCTGGAGATAGGTTCATTTCATTTGCTACAATATCTTCGTAATTGGCAATAGAGGAAACATTGGGGATATTTTGTTTTTGATTAACGATCTCAGCAGCCTGAGAAGGAACCAAGGAGGTAGCATCCAAGAAGAAAATTTCATTATTGCTTTTAGAGAAGTCTAAAATGAATGCGGCTACGCTGACACTTGCGTGTTCCAACATACCAGTAGGAAATTGAATGGTCGAGTCAAGATATCCAGATTGGGTCAATTCCTGCCTGAATAATATTTCTTCTTTTACTCTTGAATAGAGAATATTCGAAGGCATAATTATTACTGCTCTATCGAAATGGGGATCTTCCAAACTCAGATCATCCAAAATTTTGGCACATATTTCACGCCACTGAGCTCCTTTTGAAAAAGGAGGAATAAAAATACCTGTAGAAAGCCTTGAAATTTTATGGCTATCCCTTTGAGAAAATAAATTTTCGATATGGTCGTTAATTTCCTGTATGCTCTTGAATTGAAAGTCTCTATCCGGTGAACCCGCTAACACAAATTTTGATTTCGGATTGTCGTAAGCAATTTTTAGAAGAGAATGATTACTTAGATTACTAACATATGTTATGCTATGACTTCCCTTTTCAAACCATTCGAGTTTTGAGAAGAAAGAGGCAAATTGATCAGAGATCCAAACTTCGTAGGGAGAGTTTTGAGACAAAAACCACTCAATTAATTCATAGGTGATTTTATATTTCTCCTCGCGTGAAATTTCCTCTTTCCTATAATAAGAAGAAGGTTCTTCCATAACACCAAAGTCTAGATCTGTATTTCTGTCCTTTGTTTGGTCCTCCAAATCCTTGAGAGTTTCGATAACGATTTTTAGATCGGTATTACCGCCGCGCATATATGATATTTCATTCTTATATCGCTGGAGTTTTAAACTGACCACGTCATCTTTGATTAATTTGATCTTCCCAAATTCTTTACTAAATAACTTTTCATAGTTTCCAACGCGCGCCATTATTTGAGAGGCCGACACAGGAAGTTTATCCTTACGGGTATAAAGATTTCTTTTGTTTATTATTTCTGCAATTTCACTGGATGTCATGGGATGCCCAGTTTCTTGCAGGATCGATTCTATGGCTTCATGTAATGTCATCATCTCTTTCTTTTAGTTCTGATGCAAATTAAGGTTATGACTGTGCAAACAATCTGCATAGTCATAAAAGTTTATAGTACTCTCTCATTATATATGTTTCATCTTTCATTTTTACTCTTAAACTCTCTGGCTCTAAAACCTCCACGTCTTTTCCATAAGACAAAATCTGTTGTATCAACTCTAAATTAATAACCGTCTCAAAAAAAACTTGATCCTCTTTCCCTTCTTCTGCAAACTCATCCCAATAAGGATGTATGGGTTTTGTTTTAAAATACTGCAATCGCTTTGGAGAAAACCGAAGCACTACTCTTTCGGAAATTGGCTCTTCTTTGGTAACACTTTGCTTTCGGACCCCGACCATTTCATTGAAAAAAGAATTCCAATCAGTATCATCAGTTTTCAACTCGGCATCTTGAAGAATTTCAAAATGTCGCAGCCTTTCATCTAACGGAATACTCCATTGCTTCATATTAGCTGTCTCATTATAACCAAATACAAACCACCTTTGATTATATTGCTTTAGCACGTGTGGGTGGAAAATATACTCTTGAGGTACGGAATCTGAAAAGCCATGAAAGGTGATTTTTAAAACATGTTTGTTTTTTATCGCCAAGAAAATTGGTTTTAAAAAGCTCAGCCCCTCATACGCTTCATTTTTATCGTAGAACAAAATTTTATGATAGTCAGGAACCGTAGCAGCTCCCTCCTCCTCTTGAAATAAAACCAAAGCTTCAGATAGCTTATTGTATTTTGGGTGTCCATCATAGCGCTCCAATAGTTGTTGGGCGGCATCGATCAAATACTGCTCGTAAGGCAATAAGTTTTTTTGGGCTATAGAGAATTCCCGATCATCGTAAACATAAACATCCTTTCCTTCGTAACGCTCCACTACCAAAGGCGCACCAAAACCATTTTCAGGATCGCGAAATAAGCGGATGTCATCTCGCAAAGTGCGTACAGATATGCCTTCACCAGGGTACAACTCGGCAATACTTTCATTTACCTCGTCCAGTAGTTCTTGGAACCCCATAGGCTTTTCTCTTCTTCGGAAACATTTATCTAAAACGTTATATCGGTAGTGAGCGTGTTTACTATTGGACATTTTGGGTAAGTAAAAGCAATTTCAAATTTAAGACAATCCCTACTCTCTTCCTTACGGTTTTCCTCAATACGGAGTTTCTGAGCAATTTCACCAAATATAAAGATTTATATTGGCAATCCTTTAACAGTTTTAGGAGGACATTTAGATATTGGGTTAGGCAGGAACAATGTTCCTCGATATTATGCCATTATAGCAAATCAAGTTTCACAATATTCGTTTGAAATTAAGACCCCTAAATAGATTCTGTTTTGCTTTCGCCAGCTTAATAGAATAGGTTTTTTTATATTTGAAGATAACTAATAGTTTGGTAGAGAAACTCAAACGTTTCTATGGAGGTTCTTTATACTTCAACCTAAGAATGTCATCAGCCTATATATAAGATCCAGATTTTCAAAACAAAACAATATGATTAAAAAATTACTACTTGCATTGACGGTTATTATTTTCCAGAATTCATTTGCTTCTGAAATCCCGATTCTGATAACCGAAACTACCATTTCATTAAATGCTAATTCAGCAGAAGAATTGTTTTTCAGTTTTGCGGAAGGAGATATTATTGAGTTCGATTTTGAAATGGTAAGGGGTAAAAACATAAAAGAATTTGAGATTTATGAATTGCCCAATAATAAAGTTTTCTCTGAATTTAAGGCAGAAGGTTTCAGCAAAAAACAAATACAGGTAAGAAATAAAGGAGTTTATAAATTTAGATTTTACAGTTCTTCTATGACCAAAAGGGTTTGTAAAATAAAAATACTCAGAATCCCTGCGAACGAATCAACCAAAAACTTTAATACTAACTGGAAATGGCAAACTGTGAGAGATACAACTTACACTCCTTATACTGTTGACAGTATTTCCGGTTATAAAAAAATAAAATATAAAGAGAAGGTTAAAGAATTAGTCAAAACAGAAAATGTAGAGGATATTTTATTTAATAAAAGTCAGCGTGTCCACTCACAAACCAATCAAAATTCCAGCAGCACATATTTAAAAGTTGATTTACCAAATGCTGTTGTCTCAGGACTAAGAGAAGAAAAGGTAATTGCTTGGGCCTATTGGATTGGGGTAGGACAAGAAGCCCAACAAAGCTACCAAGAAAATGCCAAATCAGTTGGGCAATTAGCAAATGGACTGGCATCGCTCTATGGAACACCACTTGGAGGATTGGCAGTTGGAGCAATTACAGATCTTCTTATTCCCAAAACTGGAGAAGCAGTATTCTATACGTTTATTAATGATTTTAAAAATCTAGAAGCATTTTTATATGGGCAACCCTATTATGCATTTGACGCAGGGAAGGGCATAGCCGCTTATGGCAAAAACTCGAATATAACACAAGGCACATTTTTTATTGGCTTGCGCAATGACAATCAATTTCTAGGCATTGATGTAGATGTTAAGGTTGTTGCCGTTAAAGAAGTTAAAACTTTTGAAGTTGTTGAATATGATAGAGAAAGGGAAGAGCCAATAACTGTTACTCTGAATAAAACCAGAATGGATATTAATGAAACCAAAATTAGAGTTCCCGTGGAATAAAGAACGGCTTGGCAGTGGCAAGTTGGCAGTAGCAGTTGGCACTGGCAATGAACGGCTCCCCTTGAACCTGCTTCCCAACCTACAGCCCTGCTGCTGCGCTCCCGAGGCTTCGGGAGCATCGCATTCCCTTTCTAATTTTATCGAAAACAAAACACCTCAATTAGGAAATATTCCATAATTTTGGAATAAAACCAAGCGATGAAATACATAAAATATTTTAGCACCTTCCTAAAGTCAAAAGGAACCCCTCATTTAAACTCCGATCAAATGAGGCGATTATTAAACATCGTGGCCTTAGAAACCACCATAAAAAACGTTGAAGACCTGCGCATAACCGGAAGCGTAGCATATAAAATGACCCAAACAGCCAAGGACTCCCTAAAGCACCTAACAAAAGAGCAAACCCCAGAAAACCTCTTGGAAGAAATGATGAGGTTATCCCAAAACTGAAATTCCAAAACTATAATGCTAAGCTTGTCGAAGCACAGAAGCAGTTCACTTGCCGTTGGAGGGAAACATAACCCTCCTCCAGGTATTAAACCAGCCCTACCAAAATAAAAATGAAAGTCCAGAATATTTCCATAAAGACTTTGCTCTTTCCAGAAAAACACGAACCTTATTACCACCAATCCGATTCACCATCCCAAATTCCAGATAGTGAAGATAGATCGACCCCAACACCTTCAAGCCCGCTATTTGGGGTCATATTACAATTATTTTGTAGGAATTAGATTATTCATTGATTCAATTTCTTTTGCCCAAGTCTGGCTAGTATAGCTTTTTTGATTACTATAATCACTACCCCCGATATCTACGGTAACATTCTTTAAATACCATTTTTATCTGAACTTTTTGTGAATTCAAATTTAAATTTGGCTTTATCTGAATCATAATATTCAAATCTTACTTTATCAAATAATATTGAAGCTGTGATATTAATATTGTATTCATTTTCAAAATTAATAATTCCTATATCGTCTATTACAATATTATTAATTTTAAAAATATACTTATCTCTATAAACAAATTCCTTCTCTGTTGGAATTTGGGATTTTATAAAATCTTCCACATCGGTTTGTGTTAATTCATTGGAATCGCCAGAAAAGAGAAAAATTGCAAAAAACAAATAATAGAATTTCATACCTAATAACTTTTTAAGTTTTACCTACTTCACAATTCGGTTAATTTTTCGGCTTATTCCCAACAATTTATAACAGATTACCATTTTTTTAATTCTGGAAATTTTTTATTCCAATTTTCAATTCCATCAATAAGGTCTTTGTAAAATCTGGCAGCTTCATTTTCATCCTTAAAGACTATACTTTTATTATTTACTTTTACAACAAAACCAGTCCATCCCATTGCTGTTTGCCTAAATCCATGTACTGTTGGTTTAGAGTTAATACTACCAAACCAAATATTCAAATATTGACTTCCAGACAAATCTCTAACAAAATGGACATCGGTTAGAGTAATTTTTTTTTGTAAATTTTTTCCGGTAAAATCATTAACTGCATTATAAGTGCCTATTGTAGTATTTACAATTAATGCTTTAGCGATTAATTGTTTACGTTTTTCTTCTTCAGCATTACGTCTTGCTCTTTCTTCTTCCAATCTTCTTTCTTCTTCTAATCTTCTTTGATTTTCTAATTCAATGTCATTTTGTATTGCCTTATTTTCCGATTCATTCAGGGTAAATGGTTCGCTTGAATAATCAACTGAAATATTGTCAATACGCCACCCGTCATCAAACTTCCTAAAAAATGCAACACCTTTGCCTCCTTTTTTAACGAATCTTTTAATAACGCTATTTACATTTGAAAACTCCCAAGTAAATTGCGCTTCCTTATAACTATCATTTCCATTGCCGAATAAATTTTTGCTATCAGCTATACCGTCTATTGATGTTACTACACAATTAAGTGGCGATTTTAATGAGAAGGTTCCGTAATTTAATTTATTAAAATACTTGTAACCTTTTGAAGTCAAATTATTATTTTCAGACCAATAGCCTTGGTCTATTCCATTGTAAAAGGCATTATCATTTAGTTTAGGATAATTGCCATTTTCTTGGAATTTAGAGCTCTCATTTATTAGCTTTTCTGCTTCGTCTCTTGATAAATCATTCCCACACGAAGTAAAGAGGATGATAAATAATATGACGTATATTGCTTCTTTCATAATTAATGTTTAAGATAGTTATCGTTTAAGTTCAAAAAAAAAATAATATAATTCTGGACTTTAACTGATGATTTCTTGAAGTTTGATTTGATTACCAATTTGAACTTTCCATTTAACATTTTACTTTTTAACCTTCATTATTCATTACCTTTCAATTAGGCTTTTATTCTATTTTCACTAGAAATCCTGATTGGGTCTCATTATATGTCTGTTCTAATCTGCCGTCTTTTGTAATTCTAAAATAATTAGTTCTATCCTCATCAGGGTTATAAAACTCGATTTGCCCATTAACATACCTAAACTCAGCACCTTCATCCCTTTTATTCCAAGAACCTTTGATACATTTAATGTTCATAATCTTTTTATATTTTTCACTTATTTCTAAAGTAAAACCTTCATTATCCCATTTTCCTATGTATCTCATTTTTTTTGAATTTTCAAATCTGATAAATTCACTTCCAGATATATTCAAAATATCATTTTTATCAATAGTGCCTATAAATGGTGAATCAGCGCTAATTTCAATTGATCCCCCCTTAATTTGAGCTGGATATTTTTGGTCATTAATCTTGATTAAATAATTTTCTCCGTCTTTGGCTATTTCTATTACCTGACTTTCGAATTTCTTATCAATCCATTTACCTAAAAATTTATTGATAATGGTTGCAGATGATTCTGAGTTTTGAATATTCATTCCTGTTGCATCCTTTTTGTTTTCTGTTTTACAAGAAATTAATAGTGATGCTGTTGTTAAGAAAATAATTAAAATAAACTGTTTCATAATTTTTCATTTTTTAAAATTAGCTACTCTCAAATTCCGTTGGCTTTTCGGCTTATTCCCAACATAATATTTAATATCCATTCGTTTTAATGGTTTAAGTCAAAAATCGTAATCATAAAGTTGATGGGAAAGTTTTAATGAAAATCCATCCTATTTGAATGAAAATTTACTTTTAGACGAATTTCCCTTTAAATTGCCCAGGCAATAGGTAACCTTATTAATCTTCTTCCTTCAGATATAATTATTTCTAGAAAGGTATTCTACATTAATAAACATCTCGATCCCACCTTCGCCACCGAGAAGTTTCCTTTAAATAAAGCATCCAAAACATTACCCCATAGATTAACTTCTTCAGAATTCATCATTCCAACCCTATAGCAATTCCATTACAAATGTTTACGGGTTTCCGTAAGGACAAGAAATTTATTTTTTATCACACAAATAACCTGTAACTTGAAACTTGGAACCTGAAACCCATACCATGAACATCCTCTACCTCCACGGCCTCGACAGCAGTCTTAATGATGAAAAACGTGCTATCCTTGAAAAATACGGGAAGGTTTATGCGCCTTTAATTGACTATCGGAAAGACGCAAACCGCGTTGCCTTCTTGATAGACGAATTTAAGGACAAGGCCATCGATGTGGTTATTGGTAGCAGTATGGGAGGTTTTGCGGGCTATTATGTTGCCGACGTATTACAACGTCCCGCCCTGCTATTTAATCCTGCCCTGGCTTACCGCTCGGTGCTGCAGAAAATTCCAAATTCCAAGCACCAAGGGCTAAATTCCAAGCTCCAAATTCCAAAATCCAAACTCATACATATTGTGTTGGGTGCGAAAGATGAAGTTATCGACCCTAAAACAACCTTGGAGTTTTTAGCGAATTCTATTGGGGTTGATAATTACAATATTAAAATCCGGCAGGATCTGGAGCATCGGATTCCAGAGGGAGTTTTTGAGGAGGAGGTTGGGGGGTTTTTTGGGGTAATTTGATGGTCTTAGAAGGGAAAATGACGTAGGATGGGAAGACGTAGGACGTAGGACTTTGGCTGATCTATTAATGGAAATGTGTGAAGAAAGGGGGTTCGTTCTGAAGAATGGGCTTTTTTTAAAACATTAAGAAATTAAGGAACATTAAGGGATACGTAATTGAATGACGTAGGACGGGAAGACGTAGGACGTAGGACCTTTACTGATTTATAATTCGAAAATCTGTCCAATTTTTTGGAAGAAATTAAGGGACATTGAGAAGGAACCAAAATGCTCGCCTTGCCCTTCGGCAGCTGAACCGGGGATGGAAACCAGAGTGCTAACCCATGACCATCGACTACCGGTCAAATTCCAAATACTAACCCCTAGGCATAAAACATTAATCACTAAATACAAAAACCATAAACAATAAACTCAGAATTAGGTCTAGTTATCTTTTTTTCTAGTTTTAAAAGCACTTTGGAAAAGTAAAATCCCAATAATAAATACCATTATAATTGGCAGATAAAATGCAAAATTTTCATTTGGTTTAAGGCCATCTTTAAATGCGTTTATTGTTAATGCAATACAAAATATACCTATAATAATTTTCAGCAACTTCATAATAGTTTGTTTTAGCGTTAAAGTCAATGGATTTAATCTAATTTTTTGACGTTGTAGGCAATTATCGCTTCACTGTAATAAATATAAAACTGGATATTCATCTTTTTATCAAACGTCATTTTAAAATAACATTCTTGTTCATTAAACCCTATACACCTCATTATAGACCCGTATTTCCATTTTCATCATCCGATTCTTCCACAGTGATTATATCAAATGTTCTATTTGGATCTCCATAAATAGTGATTCTTTCATCATCTAAATTGTGAGTGATAAGAGAAGACGATTATGGCGAAGGCTGAAACAGACGGTATGCAGCCATTTATTTTCCACCCACTCATAATTTCAACCTGGAGAAGGTAAGGCCTACCTTAACTTATCAAAACTAGAATAGCCAAAAAATGATGGCAAATCAAGACCTGATTTTCCCTCCTCTACCGAATATCATTTTAGTATAAATGTTTTAATAATCTTATCTAAGTCCGATGGTAAGTCAGCAGTTTTAATTTCATATCTACCTACCTCCATCGCCTCAAACCAGTCAGTCCAATATTTCATAATAACCTCTTTTTCATATGGGTTTTTGGGGTCTGGATTAATACCCAAGACAAGAACTTCCAAATTTTGGAGATTTGTGGTAGCCGGAATATATCCGTACTCATTTTTTTCCATTTTCTCTTGCCAGGCCTTCGTGTTTAGACCATAGTTACGGATAACCTGGGGGGTTATATAGGAGGTCTTATTTCCTTCCTTCATTTTGGTATTCTCATGATAGATATACCCATCGGTAAAAATCACCAGTATATTTCTATGATCCTCTTCAATAGAGTAATCTTTGACTTTATCCTTAAAGAACCTCCAAGTATCAGAGCCAATAAAATTATTGTCATTTATAGCAAGTTCGTATATTTCCAATGGTTTGGATGCATAGGTATTCTTAATTTCATCCAGAAGTTCCAAGGAGGCATTTTGCCTATTGATTAAAAATTTAAGATTTTTGGAAATAGCATTGACGTTATTATTTTGAGGTTCTGGGTCAAAAAACACCTGGATTTGATCATTCATCTGCCTTACCTTTTTATTTCGCATATGCGTATCAAAGGCCTCCGAAACAGATTTTATATAGGCAACATCCCGCTCATAAAACTCCATTGACTTATTTGGATATTTCTTAGGGTCGATTCTATCTGAGAGGTCCAAGAGAAAACTAATATTTAAATTGGCGTCTCCAGCTTTTTTTATCACACTTGTATTTGCGGGTCCAGGAGTCTTTTCGTTTTCTTCTTTATCTTCCTTGCACGAAAATATTGAAAGCACTGCCAAAAACACAATACACTGAATATATAGATTTTTCATATTTTTAATTTTTTGTAAACACCAAGTTTTGATAGTCCATCCCATTTAGATTTAGTACTTGAAGATGTTTTTCAGCGATTATTTCACACTCTTGATGTAATTGATCCAAATGATTTTGAGGAAATTTCAGCTCAGCATTTATGGATTGATACCATCCTTCAACATACTGATAATGATACAAGAGATATTCCTTTACAGGGAAAATGAAGCCATCAATTTTTGATTGAAGTTCAGAGATAACCCCATTAATAGTGGTAATATCTTTCTTTACTTCTTCTATCTGAGTATTCAAGTCGGTCTTTTTTTGAATCGCATTCCTTATCTCTGCCTGCTTGCCTCTTATAAACGACTTAATTTTATCGACGTTTTCATATTCCTTCATAACGAAATCAAAGACGAGGCCCCAAATAACGTACACGATAAAACCCGCGAAAATTATTCCCCAAAAATTGACACTTTGTACAGCGTCTGTGGGAGTGAATTTATCTCCCAAAACGGCATTAAACAAAAAGATTTTCTTTTCAATTAAATAGGCAAGAATCACGTCGAATAGGAAGGTAAGGACAAATAAAAACACGAGCTTGACAATTGCCAACCATCCCTTTGTTTTTTGAAACATGTGAACTAAATAACCCAATCCCATGAAAACAAAGGGAATGGTACCGACAAAAACAGCCTCCAGCCAACCGTCATTTATGGCCTTACCTAATGCATCAGCATCAAAAATTGCTGCGGTTAAACTTCCTGTTTCAAAATCCTTAAAAAATGCAGAGTATGATGCAGATATATAAAAAACAAAAAGATAAACTGTTATTGGCAGTAAAAGGAACAGGCCTATGTAAAATTGGGCTTGGGGTCTCTTATTGGCATCTATCCCATATTTATCCGGATTCTGCTTTATGTCCACTATTTCAAATCTATGCCCTTCAATTTCCGTTTCTATTTTTTTAGTAGCTTCCTCATAAATGGAGAGTGCGGTTTCCTTCTTCTTAAGCGCAGTACGCTGCCTTTCTTGATCCTCTATATAGGGTTGCTTTAATCGCCTCTGTTCATTCAGCTGTTTTCTGCATAGTTCCTCAAAACTATTGTAAAGATTATTCAAGGCGACCCCAAAAGTGGTTGGATTTCCATTAGCTTTCTTAGATGCACCATAACCACTTTGGTAATATGTAATTCTAATTTGCTCTCTGGCATCTTCAGTTTCATCCTCTACTGGTTTAGGAACTACTTTAGTTTTTAGCTTAAATAATTTGTTGATTGCAGCCATAATTATGAATTGATATTATTAATAATTTCTTCTTTTGGTAGACCTTCCTTGGCACTTTCTAATAAATAATCCGCCAGTTCGGTAATGTTCTCTTCCAAAAACTCAAACTTTCTACAATATTTTTTCAAGGTTATATATTCATCGTCAGTGACTTTCTTATCAGCCCAAATCATAACCGCTAAGTCATATAAATATTCGACCCTTTTTTCCAAAGAATCGGGGATGGTAGAATCGTGTGAAGGATTTAATAAAACTTCATTCAATTGCTCGGATGTGAAACCTCTTTCTTCCGCAAACTTATACAGCATTTGCAATTCGAGGACATCGAAGTTATCATCCGAAAATGCTATTTGGTATAATCTTAAAAAGTGACTTTTTAGTTCTGCTGTTATCATAATTAAATTGGTTAGTTTACATTTCCATTATTTATAAAAGCCGTTTTCCCCAACCTTATCCACAAATTCGAATAAATTCCCTCAACCAATTATGGCTTTCTGTGTTCCAACAAAAACAAATCTATACCAAGCTTTTATATAATCTTTACGGAAAACCGTAAGCCACTGCTTTTTAGATAAAAAATGTTTTTATATCGGCTCCGACTACGCCCCTATTGGATTGCACGTAACAGCCAAAACCAACAGCGATAACCCCTGATTTCAGTTATCCATATGCTTTCAAATCATTTAATCAACAAATTACCTAAGTCCTCTCTACTCCCAATAAAGTCATTGCCGTCAACGGAAGTTTTGATGCCTTTTACGATAACTTTTTCAGTGAATTGATGAAAATGCCAGTCCACATCTTTTACGTGATGCTTCCCGGAATAAGCCGCAATCCATAATGGGTAATCATCTATATGGCCTTTTAAGTTGTATTTATAAAAATTTAATCCCGTGTACACCATTGGTTTTACGCCATACTTTTCTTCGGCCAGTTTCAACCAATTAAGCACACCCGTCCTTAAGTTTTCCCTACCAAATTTACTCTCCTTTTCAATATCAAGTATGGGAATAAAATCGCCTTGAATAAGGTCTACAGTATTGGCATAGTTCTCAAATTGTTGGGTAGAAGTCTCGTTCGGTCTATAATAGTGGTAAGCCCCCCTAATGTAATTGTTGTGATTGGCATTTGCCCAATTTTCATTAAACAGGAGATCTTTACCATCAATCCCCATGGTTGCCCTTATAAAAACATATTCAATAGGATGGTGGGAGGTGCGCATTTCAACCCAATTGATTCTCCCTTGGTAATGGGACACATCAATGCCAAAGAGATACTTAGAACTTGAAATGGAAGGGTTTTCCATTCTTTCTGCCGAAGGACTGTTATACGTTAGCAGCAGGGCAATAAGTACGATAATTACCATTAGCTGCCCGATAACAATTCCCAAGAGAACTTTATAGTTCTTTAAAAAATTGGTGGCTCTTCTTTTTTAACCTCCACAATTTCGGAGGAAGTGCTTTGATTGATTAGGGCTCTTCTTCTGTACCTCTTAAAAACTTTTTTAATGAGATAGGCAGAAAGAGCGATCAATACTATTATTCCTATGGTAAACACCCAAAACCGGATGGGGTGTATCGTTTTATAGTCGGCTATGTGATTGAAAATATTTCTGAGCATTTGCTTTTATATCATTTATTTAGGCCTTGGCGGCCATCCGGAAAATTCATTTTATAATTCATAAACCCACAGCTTAAATCCTCTAAACACATCAAAACGGCATCTCCCCCTTCAACAAATCGGACTGCTCCCAGCACCTAAAAATATCAGTGATTATATCGCCTGTAAATTCAAAATACAGGGCGTGCTTCACCCCGGAGTGATTTCCTGTAAAAACGAAAACAGGGGCACTGCATAGGCAACCTGTACAAATGTTTGTGGACAACAGCAATTCGGTATCACTCTTCTTCCGCATAGCGTCAAAAATTCTCTTTTGTTTTATAAGAAATGAGGTTTTGGGCATATCTTGATATAAGCAGTCATCATCCAGAAAATCATTTAGGAGGTGGTAGTCCAGGTTTTTATAGGCATAGATAATCTGCAAGAGATTGGACTTTGCTGTCTCATTCTGTGCGAGTTGATCGATTAATTGGGTTGGTTGCATGGTCAGTTAATTTTAAATGGAAAATAATGCTGTTTCAAACTTACGATATGATTTTTAAGGATCGTTACGGGATTCCGTAAACTGAATTAAATATTTCGTACACATCGAATAGAGAATAGAGAACAGAGATCTGCTATAATCTAAAAGATTGGATATGGGAGCCGAATTTTGCTGCTGTTTTTAATATGGAAAAGTGCAGAGCGTTCATGATGAACTATTTAAACTAATGACAAGCTCTCTGTCCAATTTTATGCGTTTCCTTTCACCCCGATCTCCTCTAATACTG
Organism: Aequorivita sp.; assembly: GCA_049646885.1. Lineage (GTDB taxonomy): Bacteria > Bacteroidota > Bacteroidia > Flavobacteriales > Flavobacteriaceae > Aequorivita. Next base: position 44,570 of record JBARWQ010000021.1, read on the forward strand.
TAAAAATCCAGCAAGGATTCCCCAACGGCATCTTTTATCTTCTTATTGATTCTGGAGAGGATGATGTTTATATCATTTTCCATTGGATTTATAAGAAGTTCCATGGCGCTCGCAATCGATTCACGGTTGGATTGGTTGCTAAACTTTGAATATAGTTGGGTCAATTCTTCTTTGTGATCGGTCAACTCATTTAGATGAATCCCATCCGGATGGTTCAGAAACAAAAAGTATACTGTTTTTTCCTTGGGGTTCAATCTCAATTCCAGGTTTCCCAATTCAGAGAAAAATATTTTTTTGGTATATCCTTTAATTTCCAACCTACTGGGTTGATGAAAAAGTTTAGCCCTCCCTCTAAAGGTCATCGCTTCACGGATACCATCCAATATTTCGAAGAATTGTATGGTGTACTGTTTTGGAATATCTTTATCAGTAAACGTATTCATACAACTTTCACACAAATCTGCTGTTCTCATTTTTAAGACAATCTGTGATTTTTCTTGACAAAAATCCATAATACATCCAACGGGTTCTTCGTGGGTGTTTTTTAATATTTCCCGACCTGATGGAAACATATAATAGCGCATCAACCAAACAATGACTTCATACGCTATTGGAAATCTTATATCTATTGAAGAGCCCAAAAAGTGCTCCCAGTTGGAAGTTTGGATAAAATAATTGGTCATAGTTGGCGAAACACCGCCAAACCAATTGGGTTTATTACTTACATCGGTCAGCAATATCACAATATCATTATCGGGAATGTTTTTTTGTTTTCTGTAGGTCTTGCATTCCGAAAACAACTGATCCCAAGTTTTTACTTTTTCGCGATACGGAAATTCTAATTTAAAATATGCATCGGCCCTGGGACTATACATCATATCCATTTCCCTTATTATCTCAAAATCTTCCTTGTTTTCCCATACTACCTCATCATCATCCGTATATTGTAAAATATCTTCTTCACATTCAATGAATTTCATAGGTCCCCGAAATCGCTGCAATAAGTGCAGGACATTTCTATAGGTTTCCACTTTTAGTTCAGGAGATCGTACGAGATGTATGTTCATAAATTAAAAATAAGGAATTCAACTAATTACGGCGATCCTTTTTGACTATAAAATCCAAAAAGTCCGTTTTGGTTTCCCCCATAAATTTACTTTTCGAATAGGCGTACATACCGTCACTTATCTCATTCATCACTGTTCCCATATCTTCTTTATTAAAGGACATCACATTCTCCGCCCTAATATTTAGCATTTTAGAAGTATGAAGGGCATCGATATCGGCACCTAAAAATGTAAAGGTCCATTTTTCGGTCTGTTCCAAGTTTTTGATCATTCCTGCAATCTGATGATAGTTAAATTCCCTGCTGGCGTTTTCCATTCCATCAGTAAGAATAATCATTACGACACTCATTTCATCATTTAAAATTTCAGATTCACTGGCGGTTCTAATCTGATTGATGGAAATTCCGATGGCATCCAGCAAGGCAGTACAACCATTGGGAATATACATTTGCGGGGATAGTTTTTCAAAGGATCCCAATTCGGTTTGATTAAATATATTTTCAACATTATCATCAAATGTCGTTAATGACACTTTGAATTCCTGGTCGGGAAATTCCTTTTGCAATTGTTGAATTGTTTCCAACTGCTTGTTAAAGCCAAGGATGGTAGTTTCCCTGCAGTTGAACATGGATCCGCTTTTGTCCAAGACAAAATGGTAAAGTGTTTTCTTGTTTTTCATAATACTAGGTTTTGAATTATAAAGCAAATCTAGATGTACTCTCCTGTAATATAAATTCCTTGCAAGCTTGCAATGGGAACTTGGGGAAGGGAAACTAATGTCTAATTCCAAAAATCCAATCTCCAAATTCCAAATTCCACCATCCAACCGACCACCGACCCCTGACCACTGAACACTGAACACTGCAACTGCCAACTGCCAACTGCTACTGAACACTGAACACTGAACACTGAACAGCAACTGCCCCGCTACCGCACGATTGTATCGTGTGGTCCCCCAAGCATGAATGTAGTTACAATTCAATCATAATCGCTTCTCTGCCACCGATCACCGACTACCGACCCCAAGCACCAAATTCCAAGCACCTCCCGATCTATCGGGACCAAAACCCAAACAATAGCAATAAACAATAATTAATAATAATCCTCCGTGAACTCCGGACCTCCTCCGTGCCCCTTTGTGGTTTAACCCAACAACCGATCTCATCCTCAGAACCCCAAATTCCAAGTACGAAATACGAAGTGCGAAAACACCATCCAAGGTAAAGCTCTTGTTTCACAAAGGATTCGTGGTTCAAAGCAAAGAGTGCTACGTTCAACCACAGAGAAGGCTATGTTCAACTACAAAGAGAACTATGTTCATGCACACTTAATGTATTGTTCACGGGGGTCTAGTGCTACTCGAGTGCTACGTTTACTCTACTTTAGTGCTACTCATCTCCTAGTATCAGCCTAGTATCAGCCTAGTTTCCGGTCCAAATATCAAAGGCCAAAAAAAAGACATAAGACGATAAGACGTAAGACTCCTTGATAAACACAAGACATTGCTTGTTAATTCTGTGTGCAATGGGGCATGGAAAATAGTGAGGTGGCATGGTCGATTGGATTGCCAAAATAATTTAATTGAAAACCCCGCTTCCTAACTTTTTATTTAAGTTGCTTTAACCATCGGGTATTTTAAAAAAGCAGAGGACATATTGACATAGTTAGGCCACAAAAAATCGCCGGGTCTAAATTAAGGATTGGAGTTAGAAACCCCTATTCCATCTTTTATTCCGAATCCTTATTTCTAAAATGCTCTTTTAAAGATTCCAGAATATGAGTCCTCTTTGTTTTGTAAATATAATAGTCATAGATAAGCCACACACTTAAAACAGCTCCCAGTAAATATTTAAAGTCCGAATGCTCCAAAGTATAATATCTGTATAGCGTAAAGGGAAGAGAAATGATTCCGATAACAAATAAAAAAGTTTGGGTGGTGTTGTTTTTCATTTCTAAATTTATTGGCTTCAATTATAAGTAGATAAATTCCAATTTTGTTACAGATAATTGCTAATCAAAGGACTTTTTTAGATGCCGCGGAACTACTTTTTACCGTCTAGGTTGATAGGTTTTGATGGTTTCAAGTTCATTATGGAATTGCTAAGGATTTTCCCTATTAAAATGTTTTTATATCAATCGTATGAAAAAATTCAGGAGGTTTACTGCATTATGTCCCAAAGTGGGCAAAATTAAATTGCCAGAGAATTTCCTTAAAATTCCAAGACTCAAGGAGGTAATTAATGTTAGATGGATGATTGTAATAACATCTATCTAGAAAAAGTGTTTAAGACCGTAATAAAATCTTCCACACCATTTACCCTGCAAAATGCGTTGGAACTTTTAAAACTCAAACACCCTATTTCAAATACCAGGGAAAGAAGCAAGGCTATGGAAATGATTTTTTATAAACTTGAGGAATTGGGAAGTATTCCACAAGTTTTGTCCCAAACCAAGAGAGACGAAGACTCAAAAGCGGATAGCATTGATTTTAGTCAATTACCCAATCATCCTGGGGTTTATTTGTTTAGTCGGAGGAAAAGAGTTGTTTTTAGCTTGATGTTGGAAAGGAAATAGAACTGGCGGAGAAATGAAAACCAGAATAGACAAAAGAAGATGGGGGCTTAAGCCCTTACACCTTACTCTCTTTCTCTTTTCCGTTGGCTGAAGCCAACGGCAATGGCCTAAGCCATTGCGCAAACCAAGTGCAATAAATAAGGACCTGAACGATTCGAAAAATATTACGGGCCGCTTCCCCCATATATTACCGCCTGCTTTAGCTGACGGCCCACTAAGCTATTTTATTACCTAGTTCTCTTATATACCCTCCTTGCCACCAAAGAATTCTTTCTTATATTTGAGACAGCTAAAAAGATGAGCGTCATATAAGCAGATACATCCACATCTATCATTTTAGACTTTACATTTTTTGCACTTAAGACAACCAACCCAAGCCCCAAATGAAAAAACTTCTATTTCTCACACTTTTACCTTTATTGGTAATATCCTGCGCCGATAACCCAAAAGAACAAAAGAACAACACAGAAGAAGAGCAGGAATTGGTAGCGGAAACTCCAGCTGCTTCTACCACTTCAACCCACATAGAAACCGCTGCATATCCTAAGCACGGTAGCTTAAGCGGTTCCAATATTATTTTGCGCGGCGATCCTTCGACCCAATCCGATAAATTGGATGTGCTCAAGGGAAATGGTGAGAAAGTAAAAATTCTCCAGAAACTAACAGGAGGGGATGCATCACAAGCCATTACAAAAGCAGAAGTCAAAACAACTATTGGCAAGGAGAATATTACTATTCCCAAGGGAAAGGCGGTGACCATAAAAGCGCGAAACGAGGAAAGCCAGATGGCGACCATATCTTTTCATGATATCAAATCGGTGGAACAAACCACGGATCTGCATTATGATAAGCTAGAATTCATCAGCGATAGTGATTGGTATCAGGTGGAAACCCAAAAAGCCAAAATAGGATGGGTCTTTGGAAAATTTATTTCCGAGGGAGCTAAATATAATTCCTCCCTAGAATCCAAGAGAAGGATACTTACCTATTCCACCCCCGAAGACGAGGAGGAATACGCCGAACAGGGCGGGGAAGATTGGGGATATTTCAATTATATGGTGGAAGAATACTTTAAAAAGAAACACCCTGCCGTTGAACTGGGAAGCTTCTTTGAAAGCGATTTCTCCACGGCCGAAAGAAAACGCTTGGAAAAGAAATTGGATTTGGAAGGCTTTGGATACGTCCTTATAGATGGGGAAAAATCACATTTTCTCGTTCACGATATGTATGATGAGATTATTAAAGATGCCGTTGCATTTTTTGGATTTTGAAAAAATAGAGGAATGCGGATTTCCGTAAAGGTGGAGGAAGTTTCTTTTTTATATTTGGAAGCATACAAACCTGGAAGGAGAAAATCCCAAAAAAACACTACTAATTCACCTACTTAAATATGGAAAACTACAGAAAGGAACAGCTTAAAAAATATGGAGGCGTGCAAGGGTGGCTTTTGTTGTTTTGTCTGGTGCTCATCATTGGCACCCCGCTGGGAACCCTCTATAATCTAACAACTTCCTATAAAGACTCTGCCGAGTATTTCACGATGTTTTCAGGCTTGGAAAGAATGTTTTATATCGATGGGTTTTTAAGTCTTCTTTTAATTATCCTAAGCATACGTGCGGGAATCGCACTTTGGACGCGTAAAGTTGGAGCGGTGCAGACAGCGAAAAATTATCTGCTTATCTTTTTAATCTACTCCGGTCTTGCCATCGTCCTTCCCTTTACTGTGGGCCTTCCGGAAGAGATCAATGAGTTTATGATTCCAGGAATTATAAAAAGCACGCTGCAGTCCCTCGTTTTCTTTGGAGTTTGGTATTGGTATCTCAGCGTCTCAAAAAGAGTAAAAGCCACATATTCCTGCAAAGTTCCTGACGAAATGGAGGATGTCTATTTTGAAAAATTTAGTTGATAGGAATTGAAGGTAATAACGGATTTTTCCAAGTTATATATCTTGCTTACTATATTAGGATAGAAACTTAATTCATTTAATACATTTTTTGCGTTCGTTGTCTTTCTATTTCATTTCTACAATATTTTTTAGAGATTGCAAAATGGGGTTCTCTTCTCCCTGTGGTTCTTCTTGATCTGCGTTTGGTCGGTTGTCTTCTTGTATAATTTCAAGTTTTGTTTGTCCCTTAACTTCTGTCAAAACATAGCTCATTATAAAATAATTTTCGGGTGTGTCTTCAAGGTCAGGTCGTGGTGCAAACAAACTATATTTTAATAATTCGTTTTTTCGGAATTCTAATACCTTGCCCCATTGTTTAAAAATCTGTCCTTCCCATTCTGTTATAAATTCAATATTACTACCAACTTCCCACGTTGTGATCAAGTCGCTACCAAATTGCCAAAGTTTTACCTTTTGTGGACTAGTCAAGGCATCCCAAACTGTGTCGAGGGAAGCATTTAATATTATGGTTGAAATATTAGTTGCCCTATTTATGAGTTGTTATTTTCTCTGCTATGTCTATGAGTTGGGTAGTAGTTTTCCAATTTCTGGTAGTGGCTTTCATCTTTAACTTGTTTTCAAAAAAGCTATTTGTCAGCTTTGAATTGCTATAACTGTTTGGGCAATAAAGATAAATTGCTTTATCAAGTAAATGCAATTCGTCTGCCTGATATTGTTCTTCTTTAATTTTATTGAACCGCTCCAGGGCTGGTTTTTCTGCCAAAAAAGTTACGTCCAAATGTGCAATGTCTTTCGTGTTATCCGTCAAAAAAGGGCTATTTGCAATTATCTGTTTGAGGTCAATAAACTCCTTTACGATTACAGGAACGTCAAAAGTAAACTGCTCTGTAATTGCCTTGGCTATTTTATTTTCTAATTTTTGTGGCTCGGTTCTTTTGTCTTGAAATACAATGTTTCCGCTTTGTATATAGGTTTGGATGTTTTGAAAACCAAGGTCAGCAAATAATTTACGTAAGGCGCCCATTTTGACCACTCTATGTCCGCTTACATTTATACCTTTTAATATGGAAATATATATTGTCATTTTTATTTACATATTTTGTTTAAGGGCTCCGTTTTCTAATGACGCACGAGCTTCAGTATAAAAGAAAGATGGCTGGAAATAAGCAATTGCTTTTCGGACCTGCCTGCCGGCAAGGCAGGTTATCCACAAGCCAAATCCCTTGCTCCAGAAATTCCCCCTGCCGGACGGGCAGGGAACCATACGTGATCATAAGGCTCCTCTAAAATGATATACAAAAATAGCTCATCCTTTTTCAAGTTGGCAGGCGGTACATCACATTAGCTATTTGCTCATTTCTTGGTGTTTTTACGAGTCTCTTCATTAATCAGCTTTTTTGCAAATTCAAGTTCAGGATCATAAGATGAAATTTTGTCTTTTATAGTTGGAGCTATGTTGTAATCAGGAATAACCCCACGGTCTTTGTATTTATATTCTTTAACAGCCATTGAATATTTCATTAGCGGAATCCCAATTTGTAACAATGAATTTGGCAGAGTTAATATAGGGACTGAACCAGAGCAATTACCAGAATAACCTCCTCCACTTTCTTCACCGATAAAAACAGCCGAAGTGTAGCTATGTAACATAGAAAGGCATTCAGATGTTGTTGAAAAATAGTTACCATCAATAAGAATAAATAGTTTGCCCGAATAATACGGTGTGCTATTCTTTTGCTCCCCAACGTTGGGATGATCTATAACATCGTAAGTACCTGCATTGTTAATTCTGATTGCATCCTCCGGAATTTCCAACTCAGGATCGTCTGTATATTTCACAAAATTAAATCTGGCTTTATTAATGATTAAAGAATCATAATACATAAACTCATGATCTATAAAATATGAAAATAGAGTTTTGCCATACGCATCCGTTCCTCCACCATTGCCTCTTAAATCAAGAATCAGGTTCTTCACTCCTTTATCTTCAATTGTTTCAAATATGAAGCTATCTATTATTGTCGTTGTTTTTCAATTGTGGTCACACCATTTTTTACACCCTTAATTAAAAGCCACAGCATTATTGAAATTTCTCCCAAAATAAAAAATGGCGTACCTAATTGTGTGAAAAGTGTTTTGTAATCTGGAAAAAGTATGGACACAAATGATAGTATGACGTAAGCTATACCACTAAGAATTAGAAATACTCCCAATACACGAGGGATAAACCCAGATTTCCAAACTAATAGACCAAATGGAAAAAGCCAAAGTCCCCAAAACGTTTCTAATACTAAAACTCCATTATTATTAATGGTAAGAAATAGCATTGCCACATCTTGCTTCTGAATTAGATCAAATGTTGTTAATAGTTCCCCTTTAATAATCATTAACGAAGAAATGTTTAATGCCTCCATAAAAAAGACAACAGGAACTTGCACAAGTACCAATGCAACCATAAGTTTAGCCTGTCGTTCATTTACCTGTTTGAACATACGGTATAGAAACAATACAATAAGCACCCAAATAGCATTGCTGATAATATCATTAATTATTCCTGTTCGAAATATAAACTCATTGGCAAGAATCTTATTGGCAGTTGCAGCAGCATCACCTTGTACTATAGTTTGCGAGGTAATATAAAAAATGCCATAGATGCCTGTCAGTACCCAAATAAAATATAAGACACCGGTAATTCTCGCAGTCTTTTTTAATGAATTCACATTGTTTTCCATAATTATAATTTTATGATTGGTAGATTTTATAAGTTTTTAATTTATTGGATTATACTGAGCGTTTCTTGGTTTTAATCCTTTAAGCAAAAGCCATACACCAGTTGCTATTTCAGCTATAATCATTGGTATCCAGCCAAATTGAATTACCGTTGAAACGTCTGGATAAATAAGTATGGTTAAACCAACTAAAGTAACCAACACAGATGCAACTATTCCAAATACCGATATTATTTGGGGAATATATTTTGATTGAAAAAACAGATAGTAGAAAATTAAAGACCCAATACTAAATAATATCGCGGAAATATTAAACCCAACCGTATGGGCTTTGCCCTCTATGCTAAAAATCATCATAAAAACGACTGTGAATGTTTCTCCCAACCGCCAAAACAATGCAATAAGAGCCAGTTTTTGATTGACGGGTTTAAGAGTCTGATATAAAGTAATAGCCAATAGGAAAGCACTGATAATGTATATCACATCAATAGAGAGCTCTGTGATTTTTTTGGTGGATGTTGTATCAATTTGGGATGTAATTAGTTTTTCTGCAAAAAATAAGAGTATTAGAAACAGAAACATTGAACCTGCAATTTTTGCAGCATTTTGTTGCGACTTGGCGATAACGCTGGTTGTTTAGCAACAACTTTCCTCGTTTTTAAAAGGTGTTATATGCTGGCATTTCAGGGCTGTTAATTTTCCTTTTCAAATTCTTCTATTTCTCTATAAAATTCTAGGGCTTTTTCAACAGATTTTCCGCCAGAACCTGCGATTAAGTTTCTAAACCATTTTTTATTGAAATTCTCTGGTTTATGGTTTTTGTATAACCAATAAGTTAGGTAGATAAAGCTACTTGTAATCGTAATTTGAAAGAGGATGTAGAATAAACCTACGTCCTGCGGAAACCAACTATTACTTAAATAAAAGGTAGTCCAAAATGGGCATTGGAGAATCATAAATTTGGAGTGGTTGATGATGGAAAGTTGAATCTTTGACAATTGTTTTTGAATTTTCATTATACTCCCATTGTAATTTATATTTTTTGTCCAAACAAGATGTTTAATATAATCGGCAAACCCTTTTAAATTTATCAAGGCGATGGCTGACATTGAAACGATAAAGTAATTACTTGCTGAAGAATAATTTGAAATGGCATAAACCAGCACATAGCCCAAAAGAAGAAGGTACAATACAAAAGCAATGATTCCGACCGTTTTTAGCCTCACTAAACCCTTTAATGATGATTCAGCTTTTCTGCTAATGGTTTCTTTTAAAAGCAGTTTGTTAATAGCCAATGTCTTTTCGATCTTGGCATTTTGCTCTTTCCAAATATTGATAAGCTCTAAATTTTCCATTTTATTGATTTTTAATTTGATCGAATTCAGCTTTTAATTTGGTTTTAATCCTACTGATTTTTGTTGCGACATTGGTTTCTGTGATTCCGATGATTTCTGAAATTTCTTTATAGTTTCTTTCCTCGAGATATAGCAACATTAAGGCTTTGTTTAAATTACCTAGTTTTGAAATAAGATGGTTTAGTAAACCTAGATCGGTTTCCTTTTCCTCTGATATTTCTGTATCTGTAAAATCGAAAATGTCTGTAATAAGCGGATTTGAAATTCGTTTTCTGCTTTTCTCTTTTCTATAGAATGAAATAGCCACGTTTAAAGAAATTTGGTAAATCCAAGTTGAATACTTAAATTTTTCATTGTAGCTGTCAAATGATTTCCACAGTTGTATAATTATTTCCTGAATGAGGTCTTTTCTATCTTCATAATTCTGACAATAGGAGTTCGCTACTTTGTAAAGAATACCTTTATTGCTCTCAACAACATCAAGGAAATTATCTGATCTACTTTTGTCCATCATTCGGTTTAGATAAATGAGAATCTAATTTTAATACGCAAGCAATACTGTCTGATTCTATTTGTGGTTTTGGTTTTGCATTATAATAGCTTTTAGTTATTGTAATGTTTCAACCTGTTATTAGTAATTTAAATGCTACAACTACATCAAAAATTTAGGTGATGATTATGAACTTCATTGTGGTTGAATTTAAAAAGAAATATCGTTCTTTCTTTATTATTCGCACAAGGCTCTTAAAAATCACACTTTTTTGAAGAAAACTTTATTAGATAGGAATTTGGATTAAACTTTTAGTGAATTTAAAGAAAAAATATAAGGTGATTTTTGAGGTTTTCCTTTAATTGGATATTACGTATTTTTTGTCTGATATATCCAGGGAATTTTTCTTCTGATGCTCCAAAATATAGATAGTGTCGTCGTTTACGTATTGTGCGTTTAATTTGAATGAGGTTACCAATAACAGGACTAACACAAGAATTTACAATCATATTTTCTTAAATTCCACATTTTTTGCACGTTCAGAACTCAAGGTAAAAGATTTAATTTCATTGTATGAATCTCTGATGATTCTCAATTCCGTATCAGTGTTTTCAACAACAAAAGTATCTTTATATGATGGTGTTAATGTATAAGCCACATTAGGATTTAGACGAATCATTAATATATCATTTTTCTGATAAATGCTGACATCAGAATTAGCCTCTTCTGAAAAGTATTTGCCTTCAAAAACCCTTACTTCTTTTTCTAAAAGTTTCTTACCTATAAGGTTCGTGCTTGGAAGTTTCGTAAAATGGATTGTATCAATGCTAGAGTAATTCACATAAATTCCTTTGTCTCCATAAATTTCAAGAAAAGAATTTTTGGCAATAAATTTATTTTCTGATACTGGTTTAAATAATATTTTATTTTTTAATAGTAAACCTTTGTCTTTGACTGTCAAATCAAATAAAACAAATTTTGTATCCCATTTGTATGTACCGACATAGCTGTTCAACTTCTCTTCTGGCAAAACAACAAAGGAATCCTGTTTTGGATTTTTTGTTACTTTTTCTTTGGACGATATATCAGGCATAAATATTTTGGCAACACTGCTAGATACTACATTTGCACTAAATTGAGAGGTATTGCTTAAAACCGCAATTGAAATATTTAATTGCGGATATACTTCTAAATAAGAACGATAACCACCAGCGGTTCCACCATGACTAATATTGTCCCAACCACTTGCTTTTTTAATATATAGTCCTGCGGCGTATTCATTTTTCTTAGTATCATTTAATGGTTCTGTGTGTGTTTGTTTTAATAATAGGGAAGGATTACCCAACTTTCCTTCTAGATAAAAATGATTCCACTTTAATAAATCTTCTGTGGTGGTTAAAAGCCCACCATTTCCATACACATATTCATTGGGCATATCGGTTTTATAACCATTTTTTGTGTGTGAATAGGCAAAGGCTCTGTTAGGTACAATCTTATTCGGGTCGTCTCGCCATTGTGTATGAGTCATTTCCGCTGGCTCAAAAATATATTTCTTGGTAAAATCTGCTAAGGTTAATCCACTTACTCTCTCTACGATTATTGCAAAAAGATTGTAATTTGAATTACTATAAATAAACTCATCACCTGGTTTATTATTCAAACCCTTTTGACGACTAATGATTTCCAACGCATCATCGTTGGAGTAAAATTTTGTACCCCGAGGCCAACCCGTATATGCTGAAATTACACCCCAATCTCTCAAGCCACTAGTGTGGTGAAGCATGTGGTGAAGCTTTATTGGAGTGCCATAATCTGGTAATTCGGGAATATACTTTCTTACATCATCATCCAAAGACAGTTTTCCTTGTTGCTCCAATAATAGAATAGCTGCAGCAGTAAATTGTTTTGATACCGATCCCGCTTCAAGAATTGAATTGGTGGTTAGGGGAATATTGTGCTCTAAATCGGCCATACCCACTGCGTTTGAATAGATTAGTTTTCCGTTTTTTGAAACTGATAGCTGACACCCCGGATTTGAAGCACCATACTGACTCAACGTTTTCTCAATCATGCTTAGGGTGTCTTTCTGGGTTTGTCCAAAAGATAATTGAGTTAATAATGTAAGAATCAAAAGTTTGACAATTTTCATATTAATAGATTTTGGTTATTCTTAGATAGTTGTAGTGTTTGCGGCTTAAATCCACTTCAAGGTCATTCCCGCAATAGATTTGATGTCAATATTCCAAAGGTTGGTCGCAAATGATTTTCCAACCCCTGGTATTTTTGAAAGTTCTTTTATAGCTTGTTGTTTCGTGATTACCATTATTCCTTTGGAATCTCTGAAAAAAGTTCAAACAAATTATTTTCGGCATCTCGAAAATGGACAACTCTAATTCTCCAAGCCGATAAAATTTCCCGTTTTTTATATGTTTGAAAGAAGCAAAGTATCTCAGAATATTGCAATACGATTTTAGCGAAATTCCAAACCGTTGTTAGCGATAGTGCATTCTTCGGTGCTATTGTTTTAACTTTTTAATCATATCTTCTGCATTTGCATTAGTTGGGTCTAATTGTAAGCCTTTTTCATAATTCTTTATTGCTGATACTTTTTCGCCTTTATTCATATAGGCTTCTCCTAAACTGTCAAAAGCATTATATGATTTTGGGTGAGCAATTGTATTCATTGTAAAAATGCTAATTGCTTCATCAAATTTGTTTTGTGATAATAGTTCATAGCCCTTCGCATTTAAAGTACTTTCTAATACATCAGTTTTAGTTGGTCTGCTTATGTATTTAATTTTTGCTTTTTCTAGCCCATTGGACAAAATAGTTTCAATGATCTCTTGTGTAAATATTTGATTGGTTTCATTGTCGGCTGTTGGTATAATTGGCTTATAATTTTTTTCGAAAATAATTTTTGCAACTTCAAAGTTAAGCCGGTCTAAATCTCGGTTCGATTTATTTGACATAAAAATCAAAGTCGTCTTTTCATCAATAAATCTCATAAAGTCTGCATAAAAAATATTATTTGAACCATTATGCCAAACCCGAGAAGTATTTCTGGCGGTTTTGTGTACATCCCAACCATAAGCATAGTAAGAATCATTTTCTTCGTTTGGTCTTAATTTGGGGTGATATAGTTTCTGTTTTGCTTCTTTGGACAATATGTTGTCGGTCATTAATGCTTTATTCCATTTGTATAAGTCTTCCGTTGTTGAAAGTATTCCACCATTTCCTTTTAAGTTAAGATAAGGTTCGTTTCCATTCCAATTTTTACTCGTTGGTTTTCCCCAAACAGTATCGTTTTTTCCATAACCGATAGCAACTAAAACAGTATCAAATTTTGGTCGGCTATAACCAGTTGTTTCCATTCCTGCTGGTTTCCATAAGTTTTCGTATAGGTATTGCTCATAAGTTTGCCCCGAAACCTTTTCGATAATAATGGCAAGTAAACTATATCCTATGTTTGAGTATGAAAAATCTGTACCTGTTTTAAACCTTAGAGGTGATTTCATTAAAGTGTCCAAAAAATCAGTTTCACTTATCGAGTCATAGTCGCCAACTAAATTGCTTTGTAATCCCGATTGGTGTCGTAATAAATCGTGAATTGTTATAGTTGATTTATCAACAGGAACATTTTGAAAGTATTTTGTGATGGTATCAGAAGTAGTCAGTTTTCCTTGCATTTCTAATTTTAGGATTGCTGATGATGTAAATTGTTTTGTCAGAGAACCAATGCCAAATATTGTATTTGTTGTATTTCTTTCTTTGAGTTCCAAGTTTCTATATCCATAACCTTTTGAAATGACTTTTTTGCCGTCAAGTTCTATAAGCACAGTTCCTGAAAAACCGACTTTTTCAAGTTCTGTTATATACGTTTCAATGCGTTCGGTTATTTGGTTTGTGTTTTTTTGTTGTGCAAATGAAATTGTGTGAAAAAACAAAGTCATTAATATTGCAATTGATATTTTTTTCATTTTTTTGCTACAACTTGTTGAAAGTAATGCAAATACTACATCGGAAACAGAAATTAAAATGATGTTTTTGAAATTCATTATGGTTGAATGTATTAGGAAATATTCGTTCTTTCTTAATTATTCGCACAAGGCTCTTAAAAATCACACTCTTTTGAAGATTTTTTTTTAGTCAAGAATTCGGCTTAAACTTTTAGTGATGTTCAGAAAAGAAGTTTGATGATAGTCCTGAAGTTTTTTTCCGCTTGTATATTACGGCTTGTGTGCACGAGAAGTAGCGGATAAATGATGCTGCACTTTCAATTTGGTACAGAAGCCTATTGGAAGCACTTTGTATGAATTTTTCCTTATTTAACCAAAACATTAGAAACAGGGCTTTCTTCCCCCTGGTTCAAGAGTTTAATGGCTAAAATAAGTATATACAAATAGAGGGAAGCAAATACAATTCGTTGTGATAACCCGGGAAAATTCTTTGGAACAAAAGACATTGCTATTATCATTCCAAAAGGAATTAAAAATGTAATAATCGCTACGGTTTTCCACCCAGCCATTTTTTTCAATTGCCACCATAAAGTTAAAGCACATAATAACCAAAAAACACCCGAACCACTTGCTCCAATATAATGCATTGTGGAAATTAGTGATTGTCTATTTTCCATATTAGCAGGAAAAATACCTGCAAGCGCCAAAAACAATCCTGACAAAAAGAGCAAATAAAACGGGTATGATTTCACGAAATGTGAACGGAACTCTTTCAAAATATTCCAACTGAAAATTGAAATTAAGATTCCAGGTATAATGTAGCCAAAAATATTAAACGTCCATTTATGTGGAGCGTCTAATGAACCTAGCTCACTTACAGCTTTATGGAAGTGATTATAACCATCTGTTCTTAATTCTGCCATTACGATAATTGTCAATATACTTATCGAAACAGCAGTTATTCCGATTATTCCACTGGTCTTATTATTCATCCTTTGACTTTCTTTCAAAGTTATTGATAATAACAATTCGCAAATTTGATTTAAATCAAAAAGTGTTTTTTAAAGACCTGACCCTACTCAATGTTTCTTGAGTCATCCCCAAATGTGAAGCCAACATTCCGAGGGGTACACGTGCTAATTTGTTTTTTGAGGTATTTTCAAAAAATTGGTAGCGCTCTTTCGCAGAATTAAACCGAAGCGAGATTATCCGCTCGGACTGTTCCAAATAGTATCTTGCCATCAGGATTCGTCCAAAACGTTCCATTTCTGGAAAATCTTTAAAACAAGTTTCGAGGTCATTCAACGAAACTCTTATCAGTTCCGTTTCTTCTAATGTTTCGATGTGAAAGTGGTCGGGAATGTTTTGAAGAAAACTATAAATTGAAGTAATCCACTCATTTTCTGCGGAAAAATTGTCAGTAATTTCCTTATTTCCCTTCTTATAATAAATTCTTGCAAGTCCTTTATTTATAAAATAGGTGTTAAGACAAATTCTGTTCGGTTTGTGAAGAAAATGATTTTTAGGAAAGTTTTGGGTTTCACAAATTGCTTCAAGTCGGTTTTTTAGTTCGATTGAAACGGGAATGAAATTGGTAATATGATTTATTAAATTTTCTATGATGGTTGTTGGTTTTTCAGCCTTGTTGCTAACGTTCCTCCATATCAAAAGTTGCATGTAAATAGGCACGTAACTTTCGGTTTAAAACTAACTTAAATATATAAAAAAGCCAATGAATCAAGCACTTATCAGAAATTTTTTATATACGTTGCCTGCCGTTGTTTTTTCAAGCCGATATTTCCTTTAATAAGTTTTCTGTTTGTTCAATTATTCTGTTATACTTTTTAAATACCCATTTTGAGAAGAACAGTAAAATAACATACCCGAAAGAAAAACCAAATATCATAATATATGCGTTTTCATCATCAGTATGATTTCCATAAAACTTTGTCACTAAAATCATTACCACCGCCAAAAGTAAATAGCTCAAGCTAATGTTAAGTTTTTGCAATTTGCAAAATCTCATCTTTTGGACGGCAAATTCTTTTAAGGTATCGACATAAGGTTTGCCAATATCTGTGGACTTGTATAATTGTTGAATGCTAAATAAGCTAATTGCTGGCAGTATTAGTAACAGTAAAATAGCTGATACTCCGGCAATCCTAAAAATGGCTGTATCTAAAAGATTAAATTTAAACCCAATATAAATTGCAGCTCCAACACAGATTATAGACGCAAGTAATTCGGGTATAGCTATTTTTTGAAGGTTGGAATTAAATTTTCTCTTGCTCATTTTATTAAATATTTTAAAGTTTAAATTTTCGTTTACTTGGTTACTCATTTCGTCCCAAGTATTTTTAAAATCATCAAGTTCCATAATTAGTAATTCTTAAGAATTTGTTTTTTTAACTTTTCCTTTATTCGGTTGAGTTTAGTTCCTACATTACTTGTGGAAATGCCTATAATCTGTGCAATTTCTTTGTGGCTTTTATTTTCCAAGTAAAGAATTACAATGCCTTTATCAAGTAAATTTAAGGTGTCGATATGTTTCTTTAATAATTTCCATTTTTCTTCAATTTCGCTATTGATACCTTCTTGAAAATTTAAAAACTGTTCGTCCATTGATATTGTCAAAACTTTTCTTTTTGAGGTTTTGAGATTTTGTATTGCTACATTCATTGCTACCCTGTACATCCAAGTACTTAAACTTGACCTTTGCTGAAAAGTGTCAAATGATTTCCAAAGCTGATATATAATTTCTTGTGATAAGTCCTTTTTGTCCTCATCATTGTTTGTGTAAATTGAAGCAACTTTAAAAATTAGTCCCTGATTCTGATTGATTGTCGTTATGAAAGCATTTTTTTTATCCACAAATAAATTTAAATCATTGTTCTATTGTATTAGTGTTCAATATTTGGGAAAAATCACAAGTCAGGCGAAAAATATTTTTTGAAGATGGATTTCTATCAATTCTGACTAACGTATTATATTTAATTGTTTATTAGGTATTTACAAAACCTATATCTTCATTAGTCAAACCAAATTTATCGATTTGTTTCTTTATACGCTTCACCAACCCCAGCTTTCTTTTTTGATC
>JBARWQ010000022.1:0-1653 GCA_049646885.1 Aequorivita sp.
GATCAAAAAAGAAAGCTAGGGTTGGTGAAGCGTATAAAGAAACAAATCGATAAATTTGGTTTGACTAATGAAGATATAGGTTTTGTAAATACCTAATAAACAATTAAATATAATACGTTAGTCAGAAGTTAAAAAAAAACGTCATAAATAATACAACAATAACTGAAAAATGGAAAAAGGAACACACGGTAAAGATGAAAATAAATTTGGGGAACTATCTTATTCACAGCAAGCAAGTTCTCTTAATGCTGAAATACAATATCTTAAAAAAGCATTAAATGCTCACTTTAAAAAAGGAAAAGAAGAAAATAAAGATATTGATTCTTCAAAAAATAGTTATAAAAACCAATTATTGAAGATTATTGAATTTCTAAATAAGAAATGAAAATAAAATAACATCTAAATTACATAGAAATATTTATGAAAATTATATCAATCACGATAAGTAAATTGTTAATTCTGTTAGTTTTTGTATTTATATGTTTTAACAAGGTATCTGCTCAAGGCCCAAAACCAGATAAATCTACTGCAGATGCACTGTCAAGTATTCTTAACGGTCCGAAAAGTGCTGGAAAATATGAATACGACGACCGAAGCTCAATTCAAAAAAGCATACAAACTGCTTTCATAATCTGGAATCAAAAAGGCGAGTTTGAAAAACAAGCCGATTACGAAGTACGAATACAAAAACAGTCGCAAACCAAGTTTACTGAAATTTGTATTCAGGAATTAAAGAAAAAAATGAACTCTTTTAGTTCTTCTGATTTAAATATTAATCTATTAACCTACGATGCAGAGAATGAGGTCTTTCCTACTGTATTCAAATTCAAAGGAAGAGAGTGGAAAAATCAAGTGAAAATTTCAATTGACAAAGCACAAAACTTTAAAGAAAGAGAATGGGCTAATTTTCGATGGCAAAAAGAAGAATCCAGTTGGTGTTTTATTTATAACGATATGTTTCCTTCTAAAATATACTTAAAAAGTAATTCCTTTGATATAACCTTCAAACTACCGTTATCAAATCAAGAGGAAATTACGATTTCTTTTAACGATTTGAAAATAGAAAACCCTTATCTAAAGGATTTTATTTTTAATTATTCAACAGCAATGGAAAAGGAAAGAGAAGATAAAATTTCCTCCCCAGATGGGATTCCGAGTGCAAGAATAGATTATGAAACAGGAAGAAGTTTGGATGGCAATGGAAACTATCAGCTTGGCGGAAGAATAGCTATATTTAAAAAAATTAATCCCCAAAAGTGCAATGAGTCCGGAACCGTAGTCGTAAGCATTGAAGTGGATAGAAACGGAAAAGTAATTAGTGCAACTCCAGGGGTAAGAGGAACTACAAATAATTCAAGGTGTTTGCTTGAACCTGCGCGCACAATGGCTCTTGAAACCAAATTTAACAATGACCCCAAAGCCCCTATGAGTCAAACCGGTAAGATTATTTACCGTTTTTCCCTTTCAGATTAAACTTCCATTTTCATTAGTTTATTTTGGAAAGTTATGGATAAAAAACCTGTACACAATAACTAAGCATTCGTGTGGTCGGAACGACCCAACATGAATGCAGTGTTGACTGAACCGGTTTTTGTCGGTTTGCCCTTATGGGGATTGGTCTAGTTTGGGATGGATTTTCAGGAGTCGGTTTTT
>JBARWQ010000023.1:0-29931 GCA_049646885.1 Aequorivita sp.
ACCTGGAATGGTTCAAGAAGACGGGATTATACAGTTTAACAGCGAATTACGGTTACCCATTGAGAAAACCGCCTAATACGAGAGACGTACGTTGGGTGGTGTGAGAGGACAGCAAAGATAGGGGTAATTACCTACCTTTGCTTCTTACTCGATTACTTTCTTCGTATTCGAATAGTCGAAGGGCAGATCTAATAACCTCGCTCGCAGAAGAGAACTTTCCTGTTTTAATCTGTTTGCTGATAAAATCTTCGAAGTAATCTCCTAATAATATGGACGTGTTTTTTGCCATGATATTCTTTTTATATTCAAATATACCAAGACTTGGTATTAAATTAAGTTTTTTCTCCCAGTTTTTTATAAATGTCCGAATGTTTTTCGTTTCTAAGAATTCAGCTAAAGCCCATTTCGAAAGAATACTTTATATCCACACTAAAGTGCCGTGCTTATTCAATGAGATGTTGTATAAATAACCCCGAGCTGAAACTCGGGGCGGTAGTGAGGAATGTTTATAGGCTTTTGCCAAATAGTTCCACTTTAGGTCTTCTCAATCCCAATCCGCGCATCCACCGCAGTAATCGCGCGTTGTGTTCCAATCAATGGATTGATATCCATTTCAATGATTTCTGGAGCGGCTTCCACTAGGGCGGAAAGCCGTTGGATGATTTCTACAAAGATTGTTTCGTTTACCCCTTTTTGTCCTCTTGCGCCTTGGATTAATTTATAACCGCGAAGTGACTGCACCATTTTTTCAGCCTCATTTTTTGAAATCGGACTTAATCGAGCAGATACGTCATTGAGCACTTCAATAAAAATGCCGCCTAGGCCGCAGAGAATAGTATGGTTAAAGCCCGGTTCTTTCATAACTCCCACAAACAATTCCAATCCCGCCAATTGTGGCTGCACCATAATAGCAGTTGTTGATTCAATTTTTATCAATGAATCAAAGGTGACCGCAGCTTCTTCTTTGTTGGCAATATTCAGCACCACGCCTTGGGCATCCGATTTGTGAAGGGGGCCAACCACTTTCATCACTACGGGAAAGTCTATGTTTTCAATAGCTTGTAGCAATTTCTCCTTGGAACTCTCCACGATTTCATGAACTCTTGGAATTCGAGCCGCATCCAATAAGTCAACAGTTTGTTCAGGTGAAAGATATCCTTTGGAAGCTGAATCTATTACAGTCCTGATTTTTTTAATATCAATTTTCGGCAATGAAATTTTATGCGATTGTGGTTCGGGCGTATCGTAAACTTGCGCCAAAGCTTTTCCCAAAACCACTTCGTCAGGAAAATGGATATGACCTTTCTTTAAAAAGGATTGAATTTCTTTTTGGGCATTGATTACAGATGGTAAAACGGGAAAAATAGGTTTGTCGCATATTTCCAATTTTACACTTAGTACGTTGTAAACATTTTCAACATTGAATAAGCCAGCACTTCCAAAAACCACAACCATAGCATCTATATTGTGGAATTTATGTTCGCAATAATCGATAATGATTCCCAATTGCTCCGCTGTTCCGGTAGCCAAAAAATCTATGGGATTGGCAACGGAGGAGCCTGGATATAGGAAGGTCTTTAATTTTTCCGCATCAGGACCAGAAATCTCTGGCACTTTGAGACCACCTTTTGAAAGTTGGTCGGCAAGCATTACCGCCGATCCACCAGCGTGGGTTATGATGGCGATATTCTTTCCTTTTAATTTCTTATAATTAAAAATAGCTGCCACACTTAACAATTGTTCGCGGCTGCTGCAATACACAATTCCTGCTTTATGAAAAAGTGCGCGAACCGTCATATCACTACTTGCGATTGCGCCGGTGTGGGAAGTAGCGGCGCGACTGCCTTCCGCAGTGCTTCCAGCTTTGATGGCCGCAATTTTAGCTCCTTTTTTAATTAGGGATGAAGCGTGTTTCAAGAGTTTTTTGGGATTGGAAACAGTTTCCAAATAAAGCAATTTTACTAATGGATCGGTTTCTGGATTGAAATGGTTGTCCATATATTCCAGAATATCCTCAACGGTAGTTTGAGCTGCATTTCCCGTTGAAAATACATTTGCAAAGGTAACGCCCAAAGCCATTCCGGCCTCCATAATAAAAACCGCCGTGGCGCCCGAACCAGAAATAAGGTCGCAACCTTTTGGATTGAAAGGTGGAACAGGTGCTGTAAAAACTCCTTTATAATGTTCTGTGATTACACCGATGCAGTTGGGACCGATCAAACAACCGTTCACGCTATTTACGGTTTGGGTGATCTCTTCTTCCCATTGCTTTCCTTGTTCGTCACCTTCGCCAAAACCAGCGGAAATGATAATAAAAGCTTTGGTGTTTTTTTCTTTTGCCAAGGTTTTGATGGTCGCTGGACAATATTTGGCGGCAATGGCGAGAATAGCGAGATCGGTATTCGGAATTTCTTCAACAGTGGAATAACTTCTTGTGCCTTGAACTTTTTCCTCCTTCGGATTTACAACGCATAAATCACCTTTGAAACCACCCGCAAGTATGTTTTTCAGCATATTGCCACCGGGTTTCTTGGTGTCGTTAGAGGCACCGATCACTACGATGCTTTTGGGTTGGAGGAGTTGTTTGTTGACCATAGATTTTAGCGAAATAAAAGATATAAAGGTACGAAATGTATAAAAGCAGCAATATGATATTGGTCATATCTAAGACTGTTTAAGTTTTTGTGTTTTAATTGAATATGCTTATCCGTTAAGAAACCTAAAATAGACTTAGCGGCTGCCCGGCAGGCAGGTCCTAATTCCCTTTAGAATAGTCCAATTCCCCATCCACCACCTTAGCCGGTGCCGTATAGGGATGTTCCGTAGCCGTTTTGTCGTTCATGATATGAAGCACCGTCCACCCCTCAACTTTAAGCGCATCCGAAATCATAGATCGATGGCAACTCCACCAAACCGCTTCCGCACACATAATGGCCGTACGCTTTTTGGAGGCGAGGTCTTCAAGTTCTTTTAAAGCATCTTTAAACGCATCCGTTTCCATATAATCCGCATATCCTCTAAATGACGCTAGACGCCATCCGTCATTCTTGGAATCTGGTTCCACCTTTCTCCGTCCGCCCAGCTCGACTATATGTTTATATTCAAAACCATGTTCGGGGAGGGTAGTGGCCATGTTTTCCTTATTATATTGAGGAAACTTCCGCGACCCTGGATAATGGCGCACATCCACAAGCAATTCAATTCCAAATGTTTTCAAGAGATGAAAAAATTCCTCCAAGTCGCGAGTGGAATGGCCGATGGTCCATATAGTTTTCATGGTTCTTTTGAAATTGATTTAAACTGAAAGAGGTAAATCCTCCATCAATTAAATCTATTCAATAAAGTTATAAAAATTGAAACCTAATATAAACGATAGCGAATGGGTTTAACGGAAGTTTAATTTATTGAAAATTAAAAAAGGGTTGTTCTAAATATCTAGTACAACCCTTTTAATTCAATATATTCCTAGGAATGGAACACTTTCACCATTCTCCTCGTATGATAATAATTGACCAATAAGTTCTTTATAGTTTTATAAGTCGTTTGGTCAGGGAAGAATTTTCTGAGGTAATTTTAAGAAAATAAACTCCAGATGATAAATCTGAGATGGAATAAATGTCCGCTCCAAAATTCATTTGTTTTACGGTTCTTCCTTGGCTATCCATGATTTCGAAAGCCCCTTCTTTTAAACCTGAAATTTCAAAAGAGTCGTTGGTGGGGTTTGGATAGATTTTTATTTCTGCCATTTGGTGTTGTTCAATGTCTAGGTCGCAGGCAGCTTCTACTTCTTGAACGTTATTACATCCAGTCTTATTTCTCGAAATTATCGTAACATTATCTGGAAGACTAATATATTCACATAGGCTTCTTACAGAACAAAAATCTAAATAGGGGTTGTCTTCTATTGTAAATCGCATAATATTTTGTGGATTTATATTCTCTAGGCCCGCTAAACTAGTAAATTTTATATTGTTTTTCAATTCAATAAAACTCGTGACGTTACTTAAATTAGACAACCCTAATAAATCTTGAACAAAGGATCGGGCAAGCAAAAAATAAGAGATGGAGGTAAGGTTAGAAAGTGCATTTACGTCCCTAAGACTAAAATTTCCTATGAGTTCTAGGGTCTCAATTTCCGTGATGTTTTCCAATCCAGATAATGATGGAACCGAATCGCAATCATATATTTTAATATATTGTAATGAAATTAGATTCGAAAGCGATTGAAGGTTTTGTAAATTTAGATTGTTATTTAAATTTATTTCACGAATTGACAATAAATTCTCAATTCCTTCCAAACTGCTTAATGATTTACAATTAGAAATTGTTAGTCCATTAATATTTGTCAATCGAGAGAATCCGATTAGGTTAATCAAATTAGGATTATCTAACAACTCAATATTCTGAACCGCTTGCAAATTTTCAAGTCCTATCAAACTTGTAAGCTGCTCGTTATTTTCAATTCTCAGAGTGTTGGTAGTAGCCAAATTGCTTAAACCTTGGATATTAATTAGATTTGGATTATTCCAAATTTCAACTAATGTTTGGGCTTCCGTAAGATTCTCTAATCCTGATAAATTTGATAGTTGATTATTAAATTGAATTTTTATTTTCGTCAATATTGAAATTCTGTGTAAAGAAGAGATGTCGGTTAAGGCCCTATTTCCTCCCAACAATATTTCCCTATTAACTAATTCAAGATTATCTAGCCCTGTCAAGCTTGTTAATGCAAAATTGTTATAAATTAACAAGTTCTGCATTCCAATTAAATTATTTAATCCAGTAAGAGAAGTAAGAGAAGTATTATGAGATACATCAAGGTCGACACCTATATTTGTGATATTGTTTAGCCCATTTAAAGAATTTAGAATTGAGTTATTCACTATAAATAGACTACCCAAAATAGAATTAACTTGGAGTAGACCAGTTAGATTAGTGATATCGCCGGGAATATCTTCTTCAATACTTAAACTGTTTAAAATTTCGGTGCAACCAGGATAATCAATTGCAAAATCATCTATCTTTTGCTGAGAGTTTAAATTAATGTCCCCGGATGGACATTATCCAATACTCACGGGCCCAATTCCAACAAATGAAATAACAATACAGATCTTAAAAACTAAGCATCTCATAATTCCAATTATTAAACCATGGACTTTCTTTATAATGTTTAAAAGAATATCTCGCCTACTATCTATTCTCTACCCTCTGCAATCTAACGGTCATATATCCTCTCATACAAATCCTTATACATCTCCTTAATAACCTTCCGCTTCATCTTCATAGTAGGGGTCAATTGCCCGTCTTCAATATTCCATACATCCGGCACCAATTCAAACTTCTTTATCTTTTCCCACTGCCCGAAGCGCTCATTATAAAAATCCACTTCTTCCTGCACCCGATCTATTACGTCTTGGTTTTTTACCAATTCCTTAGGATCGGCGGGCAGGTTAAGTTTTTTGAGTTTCCCCCATTCCCTTACAAATTCAAAATCGGGTTGGATAAGGGCCGCCGGCATTTTTTCGCCTTCGCCTATTACCATAATCTGCTCGATAAAGCGGGATTGCTTCATCACGTTTTCTATAAGTTGCGGCGCTACGTATTTTCCGCCACTGGTTTTAAAGATTTCCTTTTTCCTGTCGGTGATCTTTAAGAATCCTTCGCTATCCAATTCGCCGATATCTCCCGTATGGAAATATCCGCCTTCCATCACTTTTTTGGTCTCTTCCTCATCCTTAAAATACCCGAGCATCACTTGCGGGCCTTTTACCAGGATTTCTCCGTCCTCAGCAATTTTCACCTCTGTTTGGCTCAAAGGTCTCCCGACGGTGCCAATTTTAAACCCCTTGTTCTGCATTTCGTTCACGGAAACCACAGGAGAAGTTTCCGTAAGGCCGTAACCTTCCATTACCGGTATCCGTGCCGCGTTAAACACCCGCGCCAATCTTGGTTGTAGGGGTGCACTACCGGAGGCAATTGCTTTTATGTTGTTGCCAAGGGCTTCTCTCCATTTACTAAAAATCAGTTTGTTAGCCAATTTGAGCTGGGTTTCATACCACCAGCCGTTTTGGCCGTAGGGCTCGTATTTTAAACCTAGATCGATGGCCCAAAAAAACAGTGTCTTTTTAATACCTGTTAGCTCGGTGCCTTTCGTATAAATCTTGTCATAAACTTTTTCAAGAACACGTGGTACCGCGGTCATCACCTCCGGTTTCACCTCTTTCAGATTTTCACTAATGGTTTCGAGCGATTCAGCAAAATAAAGTTCCACTCCACAATATTGGTACATATAGTGGAGCATCCTCTCATAAACATGGCACACAGGCAAAAAGCTTAGCGCAGATGATTTCCCATTTACAATAGGTAGTCTCTCCTCACTGAATTTTGCATTGCTCGCAATGTTTTTATGTGAAAGCATAACGCCCTTGGGTTTCCCGGTTGTTCCGGAGGTATATATTAAGGTAGCCAAGTCATCTTCCTTGATGGCCGCCATTCTTTTTTCAACTTCTTCTTGGTTGCTATCGTCTTTTCCCAATTCCAAGACCTCCGACCAATTTTTGGCGCCCTTGATTTCATTAAAAGTATATACCTCCTTTAAGGACGGCACATTGGCTTTTATGGCCATCACCTTGTCATAAACCTCCTTGTCTGAAACAAAACAGTAAACACATTCACTGTGGTTTAGCACATATTGGTACTCCTCTTCCGAAATAGTAGGGTAAACTGGTACGTCCTGCGCGCCGGTCTGCATAATGCCAATATCACAGATATTCCATTCCGTGCGGTTGGTAGTGGATATCAAGGCCACCTTGTCATTGGGCATAACGCCCATCCGTATCAAGGCGCGGCTGATAGCGTTTGCTTTATCTAAATATTCCTGCGTGGAAGTGGGTACCCACTTGCCATCGTATTTTGTAATTAAAGCTTTATCAAGTGGATAATGCGCCAATTGATAATATGGGAAGTCAAAAAGTCTTTTTGGGTCTTTCATGATTTAGTAATGTTAAGGGAGTGAAATTAACAATTATTTTTGAAATTCCTCTTAAACAAAAAAAAGGAATGACAATAACTGCCGTTCTTATAAAAATAAGCAATGTTTTTGACTTTTGCCAAATGGAAATAGTTTGTTCTAGGTGCCACAAAACTATTTGGGAATCGAAAATGGGCGAAATGAACTTCTTTATATATCCTTTTTAAATCCCAAAAGAACATTTTACCCGCCCTTAAGTTTTTAAATCCCCTCAATCTCGTAAATTCGCGGTATATCACAATCTTAAATTCGTCTTACTATGAAGTTCTTTAAATACCTAACCCTTAATTTAGTTTTTCTTGCTCTCTTCATTTCGTGCGGTAGTCCCCAAGACAAAGCTTCAGAAACTGCGGAATTTAAAGTCGAATTCGAAAAATACACCCTCGATAACGGTCTTCAGGTTATCTTTCATATAGACCGTTCCGATCCTGTGGTGGCAATTGCTTTAACGAGCCACGTGGGCTCCGCTAGGGAGATTGAGGGCAGAACTGGCTTCGCGCATTTGTTCGAACATTTGCTTTTCCTAGAATCAGAAAATCTCGGCAAAGGCGGCCTCGATAGAATGAGCGCCCGCATTGGTGGCTCCGGTGCCAACGGATCTACAAGTAGAGATAGAACCAATTACTTTCAAACCGTTCCCAAAGATGCCCTCGAAAAGATGATCTGGGCAGAGGCCGACAAATTGGGCTACTTTATCAATACCGTTACCGAGCCGGTGCTGGCAAAGGAAAAACAAGTGGTGAAAAACGAAAAACGCCAAGGCGAGGACAATGTTCCCTACGGCCATACGGATTATGTGATTGACAAAAACTTATACCCCAAAGGCCATCCCTACAATTGGCAAGTGATAGGCTCTTTGGAGGATCTGCAAAATGCAACGCTTCAAGACGTAAAGGATTTTTATAACCGTTGGTATGTGCCAAACAATGTAACCCTTACCATTGCAGGCGATTTTGATGTTGCCCAAGCCAAGGAGTGGGTGAACAAATACTTTGGCGAAATAAAGCGGGGGGAAGAAATTCCTAAGATGGAAAAGCAGTCCGTAAGCCTTTCGGAAACCAAGAAATTATACTATGAGGACAACTTTGCCCGTGTGCCTCAATTAACGCTAACCTGGCCCGGCGTTTACCAATATCATCCCGATTCCTATGCCTTGAATGTTTTGGTAAACTATTTAACCAAAGGCAAAAAAGCACCTTTGTATCAGGTGCTAGTGGAGGACAAAAAACTAACCGATAAAGTAGGTGGCTTCCAATACAACTCTGAGATTGCCGGTCAATTTATGTTGCGGGTAACTGCCTTTCCAGATACAAGTCTGCAAGATGTTTTAAATGGCATTGAGGAAGGTTTTGCAAATTTTGAGGCGGAAGGTATTTCCACAGCCGATCTGGACCGGATCAAAGCAGGGCAGGAGACTGCTTTTTATCAGGGACTTTCAAGTGTGTTGGGTAAGGGATTCCAATTGGCACAATACGAGATTTTTGCGGGCGACCCAGGCTTTGTAAACCAAGATGTAAAGAACATTCTTGCCGTTACCCCAGAGGACGTGATGCGGGTTTACAATCAATATGTAAAAGACAAGAATTACGTCGCCACCAGTTTTGTGCCTAAAACACAAAAAGCATTGACGCTTACCGACTCCAAATTGGCCGATGTAGTGGAAGAGCCAATCGTTGAAGGGGCAGAGGAGAGCTTTGACTCCAGTGTAGTTGCCGAATATGAGAAAACCCCTTCCAGCTTCGACCGAAGCGTGGAGCCTCCCTATGGCGAAAGCCCTGACGTAAAAGTTCCAGAAGTGTGGAAAGAGGAGCTGTCTTCCGGTATTAAATTGTATGGTATAGAAAACTATGAAGTGCCTCTAGTTCAGTTCCAAATACAATTGGATGGCGGGATGCTTTTGGAAAACACAGATAAAATAGGTGTTTCCAATTTGCTTGCGGGCCTTATGACCCAAGGCACCGCCACCAAAACCCCTGAGGAACTTGAAAACGCCATAGAAACCCTTGGTGCTACCATCACGGCAAGAGCCACTAAAGAAGCTATCGTAATCTATGGGAATACTTTGGCCAAAAACTACGATAAAACCATGGCCTTGGTAGAAGAAATCGTCCTGCAACCCCGTTGGGACGCAAACGAGTTTGAACTTCAAAAGCAAAGTAAGCTAAGCGAGATCGAACGTCAAAAAGCCAATCCTAACAGTATTGCCAATATCGAATTTGATAAATTGATCTATGGTGAAGGCCATATTCTATCACACGATAATTTAGGAACCGAAGAATCTGTGGAATCCATTACCATAGACGACTTAAAAGCATATTACACCTCCTATTTCTCCCCAAACATTGCTAAATTTCACGTGGTAGGAGCTATTTCAAAGGCAGATGTTACCAATTCCTTGGCAGCCTTAAACGACACTTGGGCACCAAAAGACATTACCTTCCCGGAAGTTGCAGCCCCTACAGTACCGGAAACCTCGAAAGTATATTTTTACGACTTCCCAGGCGCAAAACAGTCCGTACTGCAATTCGGTTATCCCGCTTTGGCAGCCACGGATTCCGATTTTTATCCTGCGAGTTTACTCAACTACCGATTAGGTGGTGGTGGTTTTGCGTCCCAACTTACCCAAGAGCTGCGCGAAGGCAAAGGCTACACCTATGGCGTTCGTTCCGGATTCTCTGGCTCCACCTTCACGGGGCCATTTACGGTAAGCAGCGGGGTGCGCTCCAACGTTACTTACGAATCCGCAAGTTTGATAAAAGAGATCTTAGAAAACTACGGCACTAACTTTAATGGGAACGATCTTGAAGTCACCAAAGGCTATATGCTGAAAAGCGGCGCCAGAGCTTTCGAAACCTTGTACAGCAAATTGTATATGCTCACAAACATCAGCAATTACAATTACCCGGATGACTACGCCAAACAGCGCGAAGACATCGTGAAGGCATTGACCGTTGAAGACGTTCAAGCCTTGGCCGAAAAATACATCCACCCAGACAAGATGATTTACCTAATAGTTGGCGATGCAGCAACCCAGTTGGACAAATTGGAAAATCTTGGAATGGGAAAACCTATTGTTCTAAATAAGTAAGAAAGCTTAAACATTCACTAACGCAAAGCCCAAGGATATCCATTCTCCGCGGGCTTTGCCCCCGCTAGCGCGAGCGTCTCGCTCGTGCCCTGTCTGATATTCTGAGAGCACACAACTCCCAAAGAACAATCCTCCGCGCCCTCCGCGCCCTCCGCGCCTTCCCTGCGCCCTCCGCGTGAACCCTCGCTGGGAACTCCCGATAGAGAGGGCATTACGCTCTAAGTAACTAATTCTATCTTTCAAAAAATCCCAAAAATCCTACTTCGCCTAGTGTGGGTCATCCCTCTTGCCGGACAACAGTGAATTATAATTGGCAATTCACGAATACGAAATTTTAAAATAGTAAAGTTGTGGGTAGATTGCTATTGTGCAGGAAGCCTCGAAGTAGGTCGATATTTTCCGTATATTTGGGTAACAAAATTATTCTATCAAGGTTCGTATTTCATATATTTTGGGGTTACTAATAATACAAGAAAACCTAAATAATAATAAATGCAATTTTATAGTCTAAGCTAATACAAAAACAGATTACAATGAATACGCTTATTCTAATCGCGTTTGTTATTGGTTATGTATTAATTGCCCTTGAGAGCAGAGTTAAAATCAATAAAGCAGCTATTGCTCTTTTTACTGGCGGTTTTATATGGACGACGTATATTTTATTTATAATAGATTCCGAAGGAATAGTTCAACAATTAGTTGAACACATTGGAAACATCTCACAAATTATATTTTTTCTAATTGGTGCAATGACAATTGTTGAACTAATTGATTCCTATAACGGGTTTGATGTAATCACAAAGCAAATTAAAACAAGTAATAAAAGAATTCTTCTTATAACTTTGGGTTTTATTACTTTTTTCCTTTCTGCGGTACTTGATAATCTTAGCACTACTATAGTGATGGTTACTCTGACTAGGAAATTATTAAACGATAAAAATGAGAGGTTGTTATTTGTTGGTATGATCGTAATTGCTGCAAATTCTGGAGGGGCTTGGACTCCTATTGGTGATGTAACAACAACCATGCTTTGGATTGGAGGTCAAATAACAACCCTTAATACCATCCAAAAATTATTTTTCCCGAGTCTTCTAAGTATGATGGTCCCACTATTCTTGATTTCGCTTATGATTAAAGGTGATTTCAAGAGGGTTGATACATCGGATCAAGAATTTAATGTTTTAGAGTTTGAAAAAAAGATCGTCTTCTTTATAGGAATAGCAGCGTTAATCTTTGTCCCTATTTTTAAATCTCTGACGCATTTGCCACCGTTTATGGGGATGCTAATTGGGTTGTCTGTACTATGGATAGTTACCGAGCTTTTAAATAAAGATAAGATTTCTGAACAAAAAATTACTGTTACAAATGCATTGGGAAGAATAGACATCCCCAGTGTTTTATTCTTTTTGGGTATTCTTTTGGCTGTTGCTGCCCTTGAATCCACTGGCTTACTTTCGAGTTTAGCTACAACACTTAACGAATCCGTAGGCAATCTTAAAATCATTGCAATATCCCTTGGAATTATTTCATCAATTATAGACAATGTCCCATTAGTAGCAGCATCCATGGGGATGTATGATTTACAAACATTTCCAACTGATCATTATTTTTGGGGACTTATTGCTTATTGCGCTGGAACGGGAGGTAGTATTCTAATCATTGGATCAGCAGCTGGTGTTGCAGCAATGGGAATAGAGAAAATCGACTTCTTTTGGTATCTGAAAAAAATAAGTTTGATAGCACTTATTGGGTATTTATCGGGTGCTGTTTTATATATATTACTCCTTTGATTAGGATTGCTAAAACTCCAAATTGGCAAGATTCGTAAATTGAGATATAACCTAGAAATAATAATGGGAATAGCGTCTTGGGAAAAATGATAATCGGTACAGAACCTCATAATTTAGAAGACCAAATCGATATAAGCCACTCTAGGTTGCTTTGTTTTTTGTAATGCCTGAGAATGGGCAATATTCAGATGTTTTAAAAAGAGGGCAACACATTCCTGGTTCTCCATTCTAAGGCCCGATAACTATCCTGTATTTTATAAAAAGCGACTACCCAAAGAAGTTACTTCGCCTTCTCAAGCCACTCCCTAGCATTCACAAAAGCCTCCACCCAAGGAGAAACCTCATCATTCTTACGGTCTTTTGGATAATACGCCCAGTTCCATGGAAAAGTAGAACGCTCCAAATGCGGCATAATCACCAAATGACGCCCCGTTTTATCGCTGATCATCGCCGTGTTGAAATCGCTGCCGATGGGGGCGGCACACCCAAAATATTCGTTTCGTTTATATGTGTGGTTTTCATAATGTATGAGAAAAGCAACGTATAAAACCAAATCAAAATAATTGTATCTTTGAATGGTGGAGAAAATAGGTGAAATAGAAATTAGAGTCGTCGGGAAATCAGGAAATCATGATTTAAGCCCTGATAACTATGACATTAAGCATATTGCAGCAATTTTGCAGAATGTAGAGGATCTATTGTATCCTAATAATAAAAAGGATAGACCTATTATAACTTATAATATTCAAGAAGGCTCTGTGCGCCATATATTTAAAACAACTATCCAGGCGGTTATCGGTTTCAGCGCGGTATTAACGCAGGTTCAGGCAAATGAGTCTATCGACTTTTTAGAGCTTAAAACTGCACGAGCAATAGAAAATATTCAAAATTTATCACGCCAGAAGAACTATGAGTTTCAAATAAAAACGTCTTTAAACGATTATTCCGAATTGACGATTAATCCTTTTTCCCAATTTTTTATGACAGAAAATACTTGGGTTGATGCAGAATTTTACTTCTATGGTGTATTAAAAGATGCCGGGGGAAAGACTAAGGCTAATATTCATTTGGACACTCAAGATTATGGGTATTTGTCAATTGAAACTGGGGAAGAATTTTTGAAGGAAAGAGAGGAGAATCTACTTTATAGACAATTCGGTGTTCGGGTATCTGGAAAACAAAATATTGAAACGGGTGAAATTGATACAAGATCACTTTCATTAATCGAGCTGATTGACTATAATCCGAAATATGATAAAGCCTATTTAAATTCATTGATTAAAAAGGCTAAAAAAGGCTGGAAAGATATTGATCCTGATGAATGGTTACTTGGTTTAAGAGGAGGATATGAAGCATAGTGTATTGCTAGATACCAGCTTTTTTATTCGTCTTCTTGATGATGAAGACCCCTTACACTCAAATGCTGTAGGTTATTTTAAATATTTTTTGGAGAACCAAATAAGTCTAAAGGTTTCCACTATTTCAATTGCTGAATATTGTGTTGTTGGAAAATTAGAGGATTTGCCACTAAGGAATATTCAGATTCTTCCGTTTAACTTGAAAGATGCCGAAAGGACTGGAGAATTCGCAAAGATTATTTTTAACGAAAATAAAATTAACGTAGAAAAATTATCTCCTCGCGCTTTAATCCCCAACGATTCAAAACTTTTTGCTCAATGTGACTTGGATAATACCATTTCACATTTTGTAACTTCCGACGTTCGTTCAAAAAGTACTTTAGCTTTATTGAAAAATGGAACTACTCCCAAATTCGATATTATTAATATCGATATTCCATATTCAGAAACATTTGGTATTTTAGATTTATAAAAATAAACGCTAGCACGAGCGGTCCCGCTCATGCCCCGCCAAATATCCGTGAGTACACACCCACAAAGAACAACTCTCCGCGCCCTCTGCGTCCTCCACGTGAACCCTTGCTATATGGCGCATTGTACCCGAAGCAACCATTTCAATCTTTCAGGAAATCCCAAAAAGCCTACTTCGCCTTTCCAAGCCACTCCCTAGCATTCACAAAAGCCTCCACCCAAGGAGAAACCTCATCATTCTTACGGTCTTTTGGATAATACGCCCAGTTCCATGGAAAAGTAGAACGCTCCAAATGCGGCATAACCACCAAATGACGCCCCGTTTTATCGCTCATCATCGCCGTGTTGAAATCGCTGCCATTGGGGCTGGCGGGCAATTTATCATAAGCGTATTTTGCAACGATATCGTAATGCGATTCCTGTTTCGGAAAACTGAATTTTCCTTCCCCATGCGATGACCAGATTCCTAAAGTACTTCCCGCAAGCGAAGATAGCATCACGGAATTGTTCTCCTGTATTTTCACGGAAGTAAACACACATTCAAATTTCTGTGTTTTGTTGTGAAGCATCTTTGGCTTTTCCCCATCCTCAGGATTTAAAAGTCCAAGTTCAACAAAGAGTTGACAGCCGTTGCAAACCCCTAATGAAAGCGTGTCCTCCTTCGCAAAGAAATCCTCCAAAGCTTTCTTCGCTGGTGGGTTATATAGAAATGCGCCAGCCCATCCTTTGGCACTTCCCAAAACATCGCTATTGCTAAACCCACCTACGGCAACCAACATCTGTATGTCTTCCAAAGTCTCGCGGCCTTCAATCAAATCGGTCATATGCACGTCCTTCACATCAAACCCAGCCAAGTGCATCATATAAGCCATTTCGCGCTCGCTGTTGCTCCCTTTTTCGCGTATTACAGCAGCTTTGGGCCTCAATGGGGTGTTCGGCCTGTTAGGAAGCTTTCCATTGAAATTCTTCGGAAACCCAAACTTTAAAGGTTGCTTCTTGTAATTATCAAACCGCTCCTTTGCATATTTATCCCCGCTTTGGTTTCTGTCCAACAAATATGAAGTCCTATACCAGGCATCCCGCGTTTCCGGAATGTCGAATTCCAATTCTTCGTCATTATTTTTTATTCGAAGCGTTTCGTTATCAGTTACCCTTCCAATCTTTTTGAAATCAATTCCTTTTGAGGAAAGTAATTTTTCAACTGAAGTATCATCGGAAGCCTGTATCACCAAGCTACAGTTTTCGGCAAAGAGAAGCTTTACGGAATCCTTTTCTCCTATAGCTGAGAGATCTAAATCCGCTCCCAAGCTTAAATCGGCAAAACACATTTCCAATAAAGTGGTAATCAACCCCCCAGAAGCCACATCGTGCCCAGCAAGGATTTTCTCATCTGAAATTAATTCCTGCAAAGCGTTGAAAACCGTTTTTACATAGGCCGCGCTTTTAACGGTGGGGGCTTCCTTTCCAATAGCATTCAAGATTTGATAAAATGAGGAACCCCCTAGTTTATACTCGTCTTGTGAAATGTTGATGTAGTAAATACTGCCACCCCCTTTTTGGAGAACAGGTTCCACGACTTTTTGTATATCATTGCAATTTCCAGCGGCTGATATAATCACAGTGCCCGGAGAAATAACCTCGTCATCCTTATATATTTGCTTCATCGACAGTGAATCCTTTCCGGTAGGTACGTTGATCCCCAAATCGATGGCGAAGTCCGAAACTTCTTTTACCGCTGCATACAAACGTGCGTCCTCCCCTTCATTGTTGGCGGGCCACATCCAGTTGGCGGAGAGCGAAACACTCTTTAAACCGTCCTTTAAAGGCGCCCAAACAATATTGGTCAATGCTTCTGTAATGGCATTTCTGGAACCTATAGCTGGGTCAATCAAAGCTGTTAAAGGCGAATGACCTAATGAAGTGGCCACGCCTTCCTTCCCGCGATAATCCAATGCCATTACGCCACAGTTGTTTAAAGGCAACTGCAATTGTCCCACGGTTTGCTGGTTTGCAACGAGTCCGGTTACGCAACGATCCGCTTTGTTGGTCAACCAATCCTTACAGCCTACGGCTTCCAGTTGAACCACTTGTTCTAAATATTTTTTTATTCTTGCCTCGCCAATAGACAGGTTTGCACTATTGTACTCGGCATTTTTATAGCTTCTGTCAATGGTCTTGTCCCGCATAATCGTTTTTGGCGAACTGCCGAACATATCTTCAAGGGCGAAGTCCATAGGTTTTTCCCCTTTCTCATTTTCAAAACAGAAACGTTTGTCGCCTGTTACGTGGCCCACTTCATACATAGGGGCGCGTTCGCGATCGGCCACTCGTTGCAGGATGTCCATATCTTTTTCGGCAATGATCAGGCCCATTCGTTCCTGGCTTTCATTGCCCATTATTTCCTTGGCCGAGAGCGTAGGGTCGCCAATGGGAAGTTTATCGAGCGATATCCTTCCGCCGGTATCTTCTACCAATTCGCTCAAGCAGTTTAAATGTCCACCAGCCCCGTGATCGTGTACGGAAACTATTGGATTGTAGTCGCTTTCCACCATTGCGCGAATGGCGTTTGCCGCCCGCTTTTGCATTTCTGGATTGCTTCTTTGAATGGCGTTGAGTTCTATACCGCTGTGAAATTCACCCGTATCGGCTGAACTAACAGCAGCACCGCCCATTCCAATTCTATAATTTTCGCCTCCCAGAACTACAATCTTATCGCCTTCCACAGGTTTTCCTTTGATGGCCTGACTGGCTTTTGCATAACCTATTCCGCCAGCGAGCATAATCACCTTGTCGAAACCGAGTTTTCGCGCGTGTTCCTCGTGCTCAAAGGTTAAAACAGAACCAGCAATCAAGGGTTGACCGAATTTATTTCCAAAATCGGATGCGCCATTACTGGCTTTTATCAAAATATCCAATGGAGTTTGGTAGAGCCAACCTCTTTCTTTCATTGCTTTTTCCCAAGGACGGTTTGCTTCCAAACGGGAATAAGAGGTCATATAAACCGCTGTTCCGGCCAATGGCAGCGAACCTTTTCCACCCGCCAAACGGTCGCGGATTTCCCCTCCACTGCCCGTGGCGGCCCCGTTAAAAGGCTCTACGGTGGTAGGGAAGTTATGGGTTTCGGCTTTTATTGAAATAACGCTTTCAAATTCTTTTTCCTGATACCAATCGGGTTTGTCGGCGGTTTTTGGAGCCCACTGCATTACCGTTGGTCCCTTTATAAATGCCACGTTATCCTTATATGCCGAAACGATGTCGTTGGGATTTACGGCTGAGGTTTTCTTGATGAGTTTAAATAGGGAGGAAGGCATCTCGTGGCCGTCGATTTCAAAAGTGCCATTGAAAATCTTGTGTCGGCAATGCTCACTGTTCACTTGGCTATATCCGAACACTTCACTATCCGTCAATTTCCTTCCAATTTTTACGGAAAGATCTTCCAGATATCCTACTTCCTCGTCGTTTAGGGCAAGACCTTCTTTTAGGTTGTATTTTGAAATATCCTCAATGTCGATTATTCCTTCCGGTTCAATGTCAATGCTGAATATTTCCTGATCCAATTGCGGGTATTTCTCCGACAGCATCTTGTCAAAATCCTGGGCCTTATCATTGTGAAACTCTTCGATTCGGATAATGCCCACTATCCCCATATTCTGGGTGATTTCCATGGCGTTGGTACTCCAGGGGGTAACCATCGCGGCGCGTGGACCGATAAAATATTTGGCATCGATCGGCAAAACAACCGATTGCGGGATCAATGGCTGCTCCCCAAAAAGCCACTGCAGTTTCTTTACGACTTCTTCCGATATGTTTTCCTTAGTTTGAACAGCATAAACGGTGTTTTCGGCATTCCCAAAAAAGTGGATCATCTATATAATATTTGTTCGTTTTCAAATTTCCTTCCCGACCAAAACCTTTGGTAAAAGAAGCTGCAAAGGTAACTATTTCTAAGCAAAATGCCTGTTGAAAAAACACGAAGCTTTCTACATTTTTTATCAGTTTTTTCCCTCCTCATAACTAATTAACCTTTCAAATCCATAACCATAAACCGAAAAACCTGCAACTCTCCACAACAAACCATAAACAACAAATTCCAAGCACCAAATTCCAAGCACCAAATTCCAAGCACCAAATTCCAAAACCCAATTAACGAAACCTGCGCCCGCAACCATAAACCCCAAACCCCAAACAAAACCCACCCTACACTCCCCAAATAAAATTTATTGCCGTACCTTTCCATCTTCAAAAAACAAAAACTCCCAGACATGAAATTCAAACCTTTACTTTTAATTATTTCCTTCCTTTTTGGAACCCTTGCCTTTTCACAAGAAACCTTCCCTCCCGATCAAATTGTGGTGGGGACTTTTATGGGGAAAACGGGTAATTTACGTGACTTCGTTGTAAAAGAGGAAGACGCTGATCAAAACATTAAAAATATCAGAGTCGTGCAAAACGGCGCTCGATATCGCCCTAAAGTGAACCCCGATGCCCTTCCAATTGGAATAGACCAAAATGTTCAAAGAGAGTTTGGACAATTGCAGACCCAAGGCATCGAAGAAAATTTTATCGGGGCTTCCTCCTCGGAATCAGGTTTTGTGCCCCCAGATCCAACGGGCGCGGCTGGCCCCAATCATTACGTCCACGCCGTTAACTCCCTTGTCAAGATTTTTAGTAAAAATGGCACCTTATTAGTCGGCCCCGTCTCCTTGGGAGCCTTTTTGGGGATAGGGAGCAATTCCGGTGACCCCATCATTATGTACGACCAACTGGCCGACAGATGGTTTGTGAGTGAGTTCGGCTCCTTGAATAATTCCTTGGCTATCGGTGTTTCCGCTACCAACGACCCAACTGGGGCGTATAACGTATATCAATTTACCTTTGGCGCTTTTCCCGATTACCCACACTACACCGTTTGGCACGATGCATATTATTTAACAGCGAATATCGGCACAACAAATAAAGCCTATGCCGTTGAAAGAGACGTTATGCTTGCTGGAGGCGCTAATCCAAGAATTCTCGGGTTTCCCTTGCCCGGCGGCGTGATGAACAATAATACAGTTATTAGTCCCGAACCCGCCAACCTACTGGGAACTACATATTCCCCCGGGGTGCCAGGTTATGTTACTTATTTGCAGGATGATGGCTGGTCAGGCGTTAGTTTTGACCACTTGAAAGTGTGGGAATTGCATCTGGATTGGGTCAACACATCCAATTCTACTATTTCCCAACCTTTGGAAATTCCTATCGACCCATTCGATTCCGTCTTTGCTCCATTTGGAAGTGGCGATGTGAAACAACCAGGTACCAGCCAAAAAATAGATATGATCGGGGGCATTATTTCCTATGCCGCCAATTATAGAAGCTTTGGAAGCCATAACAGTTGGGTGATTACCTTCAATACCGATGTGGATGGAAACGATACTTCAGGTATTCGGTGGATTGAACTTCGCAATGACGCTAGCAATCCTTGGGCTATTTATCAAGAAGGCACTTATGCGCCTGCCGATGGCCACAGCCGATTTATGGGAAGTGCCGGTATTGATGCCGCTGGAAATATAGGTCTTGCCTTTAATATCGCAAGCGCAACCCTTCCGGCAGGAATTCGTTATACTGGCCGTTTTGATGGCGATCCCCTAGGACAGATGACAGTGGCGGAAACGGAAATATTTCAAGGTCCCGGGGTGCAAACTTATACAAATCGTTTTGGGGATTATACGCATCTAACAATGGATCCGGATAATTTCACTTTTTGGTTTACAGCGGAATATTTCTCATCCAATAATAACTGGCGGACACAAATTGCATCCTTTACCTTATCCAGTGGCTTTGCCAAGGACGTGGGTGTCAATGCTATTCTAGAGCCTCAAAATGGGGTGTTGACAAATGCCGAAACCGTGGAAATTAGCATCCGTAACTTTGGAACCGCTGCACAAGCCAATATCCCCTTGCAATTGCGAGTGGATGGTAATTTAGTAGCAAGTGAGACCTATTCTGGGTCAATAGCAGGCGGTACAACCGCTACCTATTCTTTTGCACAGAAAGTCGATATGTCCACTCCCGGACAAACCTATTCCATAGAGGTGAAAACCGCGCTTTCGGGTGATGAATTCCCCGGCAATGATGCTTATACAAAACAAGTTACCCATCTCCTTTCCAAAGATGTGGGTGCCGTAGCCATCACTGCTCCGGTTTCTGGATTTGGTTTAGGAAATGAAACCATTACTGCTACTATCAAAAATTATGGAGCGGCCACGCAATCCAATTTTGATGTGCAATATACCATCAATGGTGGCAGTCCAGTTGTGGAAACATTTCCCGGTCCTATTGCCGCTGAGCAGGAGATGACATATAACTTTGCCCAAAAAGGCGATTTCAGTGCTTTGGGTACTTATGATATTACAGTATCAACTTCCTTGTCAGGCGATGCCAATCCGGCAAATGATTCGGTAACGGAAACTATAGAGCACGTTTTATGCCAGCCTAATATGGATTGTTCCTTTGGGGACGGTTTCCGTTTGGTTGCAATAGCCGAGATAAGTAATCCATCCGGATGCGAAGGTTATGCCGATTTTACCAACTTGGTGGCAAATCTAGCTCCGGGAAGCACCAACGATTTAACACTAACTACTAATTATGGCAGCCAATATGTTAAGGTTTGGATTGACTATAACGACGACTCCATCTTTACTACCGACGAGGTAGTGGTGAACAATATCGTCATCGCCCCAGGGCAGGGCAGTGGTACCTACACTATTACTACCGATTTGGTTGTTCCGGCAGGAGCAGCTATCGGCCCGCACAGAATGCGATTGAAATCCAACTGGAATTCACCCGTGCCGAATGATGCCTGTGAAAAGACAAGTTTTGGCGAAACAGAGGATTATACAGCCAATATCGGAACCCTAGGCGTGGATGATTTTACCATCAGAAACT
The DNA here is from genome assembly GCA_049646885.1 of Aequorivita sp. Taxonomy (GTDB): domain Bacteria; phylum Bacteroidota; class Bacteroidia; order Flavobacteriales; family Flavobacteriaceae; genus Aequorivita. Next base: position 20,668 of record JBARWQ010000023.1, read on the forward strand.
CTGAACTCATCATTACTACCAAGGACAACGATCAATTTGAAGTAGATTTCAGAACCAAATATGACGGCCCAACCTACCTCGCGGTTTACAATATGCTCGGCCAACAATTGAGAATCAAAATGCTCGATAAATCTGGTGATTCTTACAAAGCCAATTTAAATATGAGCGCCCTCTCTTCTGGGATATACCTCGTAAGAGTCGGTAGCCCAAACGCCACAGCATATAAAACAGGAAGAATAATAGTGAAGTAGTATTATCCCAATATTTCAGCCCCTAAACTTGCCTGCTCCAGCAGGCAAGTTTTTTTTTACCACCCCAAAACCCAAGCACCAAGCACCAAGCACCAAATTCCAAACCCCAAACCAACCTTCGTAAATAAAATGATACAATTATAGTGAATCTCTATAATCCTGACCCCTAAATATCCTGCTTAACTACACCCTTACTATTTTTGTACATCCGTAGCTATTAGAAAGTTGTATGTGTGAAATTAAAACTGAATTCTATCAATTTTGATAAATTGAAAACCATCTTCTAAAACAGACTGAAAGTCTGTTTGATTCGTGAAATTCAGCACGCTGCTGCTCGCGCATTTATTTTGAATAGAAAAAGGAATTAGTGCAAATTCGTGGATTTCGTGGTCAAGATATCACCCCAGATTCCTTGAAGAACGGCAAAACCCTACTTTCCTTTAGTCTTTTTTCTCTTAGGTCCCATTTTGACCGCGTCCTGTTTCCCTTTAGTCTTGCTTACCTTAGTCGCCATTTTAGCCGCGTCCTGTTTCCCTTCAGGCTTGTCTCCCTTAGGTCCAATTTTGGCCGTGTCCTCTTTTGCTTTGGTCTTGCTTACCTTAGGCGCTATTTTGACCGCGTCCCGTTTCCCTTCAGGCTTGTCTCCCTTAGGTCCAATTTTGGCCGTGTCCTCTTTCGCTTTGGTCTTGCTTACCTTAGTCGCCATTTTAGCCGTGTCCTGTTTCCCTTCAGTCTTGTCTCCCTTAGGTCCAATTTTGGCCGTGTCCTCTTTTGCTTTGGTCTTGCTTACCTTAGGCGCTATTTTAGCCGTGTCCTGTTTCCCTTCAGGCTTGTCTCCCTTAAGTCCAATTTTGGCCGTGTCCTCTTTCGCTTTGGTCTTGCTTACCTTAGGCGCTATTTTGACCGCGTCCTGTTTCCCTTTAGTCTTGTTTCCTTTAAGTCCAGGCATATCCTCATTTTTCTTCAGTAAGGAAATATAAAACCCATCAAATCCGCTTTTACTCGGAAGTATTTTCTCCTCTTTCACAAGCGAAAAATCCTTCCCGGCTTCCCTGTCTAAAAAGTCTTTTATCTGAAGTTCATTTTCCGAAGGCAAAATAGAACAGGTAGCATACACCAATTTTCCTCCAGGTTTCACCATACGGGAGTAGGAGTCGAGGATTTCTTTTTGGGTGGCGCGTATGGAATCCAAAAATTCTGGCTGCAATTTCCACTTGGCATCGGGATTTCGTTTTAAAACCCCTAATCCGGAACAGGGTGCATCGATCAGCACCTTATCGGCCTTATTAATAAGTTTTTTGATCACTTTAGTTGAATCAATAACCCGAGTCTCAATATTGAAAATATCGTTTCTACGGGCGCGACGCTTTAGTTCGATGAGTTTCTTTTCGTAGATGTCCATAGCGATCAACTGTCCCTTGTTTTCCATCATAGTGGCAATGTGAAGGCTTTTTCCGCCCGCCCCGGCACAGGCGTCTATAACACGCTCTCCAGGTTGCGCATCCAGTACTTCCGCTACCCTTTGTGAGGAAGCGTCCTGTACTTCAAAGAAACCATTCTTAAAAGCGTCGGTTATAAAAACATTGGCGCGTTCCTTTAGTTTTAAAGCAGAAGGGGAACCTTTGATGGTTTCGGTTTCAATATCGAGATCCGCCAACTCATGTTGAAGGCTTTCAACTGTGGTTTTCAAGGTGTTTACTCGCAATACCACATCGGCCAATTGGTTGAGTGCCGCGATTTCCGCATCCCATTTTTTGCCCAATTCTTTTTCACCAAGCTCATCAAGCCAATCAGGAAGGGATTCCCGAAACTTTCTGATTTTGGATAACTCGTCAAACCTACCTTTGATACGTCGAGTAGGGGTGTCCTCAAATTGTTTCCAATCCGGGATCTTTATTCCTTTTAAAGTGGCCCAGACAGTAAAAAGTCTAAACAACTTTGGCCGATCAAAAGGTTCCTTCACCTCTGCTATCTCGGCATAAAGCCGCTTCCATCGCACGATGTCGTAAGTGGTTTCGGCAATAAAGGCCCTATCTCGCGCACCCCAACGTTTATCCAGCTTTAAGGTGCTTTTCAAAACCTTGTCCGCTTGCTTGTTTTCATTGAAAATCAGATGAAGGGAATCTATGGTGGCAAATACTAAATTTCGGTGAAGTTTCATGTGTGAATTTTGAATTTGGAATGAAATGCTAAGAGCTTATGATTAAAATAATTATGGTGCCCAGACATTCTTCTAGTTTCCAATTTAATGGAAATTATTTGAGCCTGCAAAGGTATCACAATTTTAAACGCCAGTTTAAATTTTTCTTTCACCAAATTCCAAGTACCAAATTCCAAGCACCAAATTCCAAGTACCAAATTCCAAGCACCAAATTCCAAGCACCAAATTCCAAGCACCAAATTCCAAATTCCACCATCCAACCGACTACCGACTACTGACTACTGACCACAAGCACCAAATTCCAAGTTCCAAGTTCCAAGTTCCAAGTTCCAAACAAACCCCAAACAATAAACCCCAAACAATAAACAAATTCCTACTTTTGTAAAAAATCTATCCTATGCGTTTTTTCCTCACACTTCTTACTGTTTTATTGCTTATTTCATGTCAGAAAACCACAAAAATTGAAATCAATTCAGTTGCTATTAGCCCTGTTTTTATCGACAGTTTAAGTATTCGCGCCATAGACCCAATAGATGGGAATCGGGTTTGGTTTGCGGCCGACAAGGGAAAAGTTGGCTTGATCGATGGCGATACTCCTAAGTTGGCATCAATTAAATACGGCGATTCCCTCCTGCATTTCCGAGCGATAGCGGCAAATAAAGAGGCTGTGTTCGTTTTGAGTATTGCCAGCCCTGCCGTCCTTTATAAAATTGGGTTCAATGGCAAGGAAGCCACCAATATTGAAGAGGTCTATAGCGAAAGAGGAGAAAGAGTTTTCTATAATTCCATGAAGTTTTGGAACGATCAGGAAGGAATTGCCATCGGCGATCCAGTGGAAGATTGTATGTCGGTTATTATAACCCGGGATGGCGGAAATACTTGGAAGAAACTGCCATGCGAGAATCTCCCGAAAGCGGAAAAAGGAGAAGCTGCCTTTGCGGCCAGTAATTCCAATATCGCCATAATAGGAAACAATGCCTGGGTGGCGACCGGAGGAAAAAAATCGCGGGTAATGCGCACGGCCGATAAAGGGGAAACTTGGGAGGTATTTGATACGCCTATTGTCCAAGGCAAGGCGATGACGGGAATTTTTAGCATCGATTTTTATGATGACAAATACGGGATTGTCTTCGGAGGTGACTGGGAAGATAAAGCTTCAAATACCGGCAATAAAGCCATTACCAAAAACGGAGGTAAGACCTGGCGCCTTATAAGCGATGGTATGGATCCTGGCTATAGATCGTCGGTAAAATTTATTCCCGGCACCGAGGGAATGGGAATAGTGGCCGTTGGTTCTCCCGGAATTTCCTATAGCGGCGACGGCGGCTCTACCTGGAAACAGCTTTCAAACGAAGGGTTTTTCGCTATAGAATTTGTAAACGATAGTGTGGCCTTCGCCTCGGGCAATTACAGAATCTCGAAATTGATATTTCGCAAATAAAATATTTACGGGAAAATCCCAGTTAAAGAAATTGGGGACTTTTCCATAAAACCTTAACTTAAATAGAATAGTATGAACGAAGAAATCAGAAACCTGGAACCCAAGGAACTTTGGAATAAATTTGCCGACCTCAACGCCGTCCCACGACCTTCCAAGAAGGAAGAGCGCGTGATTGCCTTTATGAAGGACTTCGGAAAAAAACTTGGTCTAGAAACCATGGAAGATGAGGTAGGCAACGTCATTATCCGAAAAGCCGCTACCAAGGGGCTGGAAGATCGCAAAACTGTAGTGCTTCAATCGCATCTCGATATGGTGCACCAAAAAAATAACGATACCGACTTCGATTTTGACACCCAAGGCATTGAAATGTATGTGGATGGGGATTGGGTTCGAGCCAAAGGCACCACTTTAGGTGCAGACAATGGCCTGGGAGTAGCTACTATAATGGCGATTCTTGAAAGTAATACCATTGAGCATCCCGCTATCGAAGCCCTGTTTACAATTGATGAGGAAACAGGGATGACAGGGGCCAAGGGGCTAAAAGGTGGCTTGCTAAAAGGCGATATCCTATTAAACCTCGATACCGAGGAAGACGATGAAATAGGCGTTGGCTGTGCAGGAGGAGTGGATGTGACCGCTACAGGTACTTATTCTCCAACGGACTCTCCAAAAAATGCTGTTGCCTATAAAATCCAGGTTACGGGCCTTCAAGGTGGACACAGTGGAATGGACATTATCAAAGGCTTGGGCAATGCCAACAAACTGATGAGCCGACTTCTTTACGCAACCAAAGATTCAATGAAATTGGCCAAGCTTGCAGGGGGAAGTCTTCGCAACGCCATTCCCCGCGAAAGCGTGGCTGAGGTTATGGTTGCTTCGGAAGATGACTTTTTAAAGGATTTTAAAGCGATGAAAAATGCCATTGCTATGGAATTCAAATCCTTGGAGCCAAACCTTTCCATTACCGCAGAAAAAACAGCTACGGCCTATGATAAAGTTATGGCCGATATAGACCAAATCAAATTCTTAAACGCTATGAACGCTGCCCACAACGGCGTGTACCGAATGAGCCCGGATATCGAGGATTTGGTGGAAACATCAAACAACATAGCCAAGGTTTCAGTGGAAGAGGGAAAGATTAAAATTGAATGCCTAACCAGAAGTTCTGTCGAGTCTTCCAAAACTGATTTGGCAAATGTCCTTACCTCAGCGTTTGAACTCGCGGGATATAAGGTTAAGCTTGCGGGTGATTATCCCGGATGGGCCCCGAATATGGATAGTGCCATATTAAAGGTCTTGGATAACTTATATCTAGAGATGAATGGCGAAAAGGCCAATGTGGCCGCTTGCCACGCTGGCTTGGAATGCGGTATCCTCGGCCAGAATTATCCCGAAATGGATATGATTTCCTTCGGACCAACAATTAAAGGCGCACATTCCCCCGATGAACGCGCCAGCATTTCCTCGGCTCAAAAGTATTGGAAATTCGTCTTGGAGATTTTAAAGAATATTCCCAAGAAATAAATCTTCAAACTCCTTAAAAACAAAAGAGGAAGCAGTACTGAACTGTGCTTCCTCTTTTTTTAATTTTAATATGACTGAAATATTAAGGGTTTGTGTCCACAATTTCCAACTCAAAGATTAAATCGGCATCTGGAGGAATTACTCCTGGGATGCCTCTAGGGCCATAGGCCAAATGCGAAGGGATAAAGATTGTGGCCTTGTCGCCCACTTTCATCATCAATAAACCTTCTCTAAAGCCTGGAATTACCCGGGCTTCGGTACTGTATTCAGTTGGCATGGGAGCATATTGACCCGCTGCGTTGCGCATTTCGTTTACATTTTCAAATTTCTTTGCAATATCATAAATATTCGAATCGAAAAGATGTCCGTCCACTAGGTAACCAGCGTAGTTTGTGGCTACTTGATCGCCGGATTTTGGTTGTGGGCCTTCTCCCTTATGGTTGAAATAAATCTTCACCCCTGATGGCAAGGAATCTGCCTTGGCTCGGATAGCTTTCAACTCTTTAGCTTTTTCTGCCGCTATTTTATTGATCCGTTCTTCTTTTTCTTTTCTTTCCTTTTCAATCTTGGCCATTTCCTCAGTAAAGTAGGGCACTTTCGCTTTTCCTCTTTTGATGATATTTACCTTTTGGATTATCACATCCTGTATTGGTTTGTCGCCTGGTTTTTCTGTTTCCAGTTCTCCAATGGCATCCACCACATCCTGTCCTTCTACAATTTCGCCAAATATAGTGTGGCGGCCATTCAGCCAAGGAGTTTCCTTTAAAGTAATAAAAAATTGGCTCCCATTGGTGTCGGCTCCCGAATTGGCCATGGCCAATAGCCCCTTTCGGTCAAATTGAATGCTGTCGGTAATCTCATCCGGAAAGGCATAGCCCGGACCTCCTGTGCCATCGCCTTTTGGATCTCCACCCTGTATCATAAAATCTTTGATAACACGGTGAAAAGTAAGATTGTCATAAAAACGCTTGCCTTTATAAACCGAATCGACCAAGCCGTTGGTACCGTCGGCCAAGGCCACAAAGTTGGCAACGGTCAATGGGGCGGTTTCGTTTTTCAACTTAGCGACAAAAGTCCCTTTGTTGGTTATAAATTCGGCGTAAATGCCATCTTTTAAATCAGGATACTTTTCCTGACAAGAGGCAAAAGTAAGGGTGAGCAATAAAAATAATAGACTTAGTTTTTTCATCGGTGTTGATTTTCGTTTGATTGTACAATTGAGTGAAGGGTAATGGTGCTCTGCACGGGAATGTTGGTGCCGAGTTTTTCTTCTATTCCATAATAGCCAAAGGCTTTATAGGAAGGAAAGAGGAAGGTTACTGTTTCTCCCTCCTTCATAAGTTTAAGGCCGTCACGAACCCCGGAGATAAGATCTTGTTTGCTTTGATCCACCTTATAATGTTGCAGGCCGTTTTCTTTTTCGGAGATAATTACGTTGCCCTCAAAATCCTTGATGTCGTATGAGAATTCCACTATATCCCCGAGATCGGGCATTTCAGTAGTGGTGGTATCTTTTTTATTGTAATAATACCAAAATCCGCTGTCGGATGTTAAATAAGTCCTGCTGCTGTCCCTGGCAATGATGTTTTCGATAAAGTGTTTTTCCTCCTCGTAAATCCTTTTATTGCGATCGGCCGATTCCTTGATAAAGGTACCGGAGTGCGATTCCACGGGTCGCCTTGCCTCAGGGCCTTTGCAAGAAACAATAAAGACCGGGAATACTACAATATAAAACAGCTTAGATAGCATGTGTCAATTCATCTTTATAACGTGGCAAGATACTAATAAATTCGCTTATGGTTTTGTTAAGAGATTGCGAACTTTTGCCTCCCGCAGCATTGGTGTGGCCCCCACCTTCATAATGGTTGCGGGCAAAATCGTTTACCGAAAAAGTGCCCTGGCTCCGGAAAGAGATCTTCACGATACTTTCTCTGGAGCTTTCAATGAAAATAGCCGCGAAAACGATTCCTTTTATTGAAAGCGCATAGTTTACAAAACCTTCGGTATCGCCCCTTTTGAAGTTATGGTCATCCAATTCCTTTTGGGTTAAGGTGATATATGCAGTATTGTAGTCAAAAAGAATGTTCAGGTTGTTCAATGCCACTCCTAACAATTTCATCCGCTCAGGAGTATTTGTATCGTAAACCTTTTGATGGATTATGGCACTCTCCGCTCCAGCCTCAAGGAGTTGGGCGGCCACTCTATGGGTAGTAGGGGAAGTGGCGGCATACCGGAAGGAACCCGTGTCGGTCATAATCCCCAAATATAGATTCACTGCCATTTCTTTGCTCAACTTGTCTTTATGCTCCAAGGCTTCCATAAAATGGAAAACCATTTGTGCGGTGGAACTCATGGAAACATCACTAAAAGTAGCCACCGCATAATCGGCAGGTTGTTGGTGATGGTCTATCATTATAAACTTCGCAGCACTTTCCCGAAGCACCGACTCCAGTTCACCAACTCTGTCCAAGGAATTGAAATCCAGGGTAAATATCAAATCCGCCTCCTTTATAAGCGCACTGCTTTTTTCTACTTCTTTTTCGTGGACAATTACTTCTTCAACTCCCGGCAGCCATTTTAGAAAATCTGGAAAATCGTTGGGCATTGCTACATGCACGGAATGCCCTAGACTTTTTAGCAAAAACGAAAGCCCCAAACAAGAGCCAACCGCGTCGCCATCAGGATTTTTGTGCCCCACAATCATTATCTTTTGTGGGGAAGCGAGTAGATTTTGAACAATTTCTGTGGTTTCTTTATCCATAAGTTGGCGAAGATACGACAATGACATTTAACCCCAAAGAAGGATGCATTGGCATTTCTTTATCTATTAATCCACACTTATTAGTTGTATAACATTTTCATTTGGCTATTTTTGCCGAAATTTAGAAAAACAATGAGAACAGATAGAACATTTACAATGTTAAAGCCTGATGCGGTCGAAAAAGGACATATCGGCGCAATTCTTGAAAAAATAAACGCTTCGGGATTTAGAATCGTAGCGATGAAACTTACCCAGATGACCACCAATGATGCAAAAGCATTTTACGAAGTTCACAGTGAGCGTCCGTTTTACGGCGAATTGGTGGAATATATGACTCGCGGCCCGATCGTTGCCGCAATTCTTGAAAAGAAAAATGCTGTTGAGGATTTCCGTACGCTTATCGGGGCTACCAACCCAGCGGATGCAGCTGATGGCACCATCCGTAAATTATACGCCGCTTCCATTGGCGAAAATGCCGTTCACGGAAGTGATAGTGATGAAAACGCAGCCATTGAAAGTGCTTTCCATTTTGCTGGACGCGAAATGTTCTAAGCATTTTCCAAATTATTATAATTGAAAAACGCCTTCCAGATTGGAGGGCGTTTTTTTTATTTTTACATCAAGACTTATCTCAGCACTAATTTTTTAATCAAATCCTTCCCCAATTCCTCATTCAACAACTTAATGATTTTTTCTCTTCCGTAACCCAGTTCCTCCCGCAGGACAGAAGATGAAAGCTGCACATATAGGGTGTCTCCATCCAGTCTTACATCTGTGGTATATTTTGAAATGGCCACGCCCATCATCTTCTTCCATGCCATTTTGGCATTTACCCCATCCAAGCCTTTTTCCAAACGGTTGGTCTGGATAAATTCCTTTAAAGCATCACCTATGGAAATATTTTCTGCGTGTCGTTTTGCCATTTTTCAGTTGTGGGTTATTGGTTGTCGGTTGTCAGTTGTCGGTTCCCTCCGGCGGGCAAGCCGTCCTCCGGTTTACCCGTATCCTATGACTTGACCAAATATTTTGTCATAAATTTTCTTTATAATCAAGCGGCAAATTTCATTGTATTCACGTAGGGTGTCCCTCTTTTTACCACGGCAAATGCCCGGGCCAAGAGCTTGTT
>JBARWQ010000024.1:0-2095 GCA_049646885.1 Aequorivita sp.
AGACGGGATTATACAGTTTAACAGCGAATTACGGTTACCCATTGAGAAAACCGCCTAATACGAGAGACGTACGTTGGGTGGTGTGAGAGGACAGCAAAGATAGGGGTAATTACCTACCTTTGCTTCCTACTCGATTAATTTTGAAGCGATTTCCGTTACCACCATACCACAAAGAACTTCTCTATTATGTGAAGTGTTTTTATATAAATCAAAGGTGAATTCCGGTTTTGAAGTTGTTCGCTAATCAGATCCTTTATTTCGGAAAAGGAATACCATTCTGTTAAAGCTTCCACAGGCAATAACCATTCTTTTTTGTTTGGAATGGCGTATAAAGCGTTTTCTATATCTTTCAATTCCCCATATCTAACCCAATGGCCAACAATGCAATTCCGGAAATTATTTGATAGAATACCGGTTTCCATTTTAGCAGGTAAAAAGAGGAAAGCTTTTAAGCATAGCTTTTGTTCCGTGGGAATTTCGAATCCCAATTGGTTTAGTTGCTTTTGGGTTTCAGGAGCGTGGATCAAAGGAAACTGTTGTTGTTTTATTTTCTCCAACTTATCGAACAAGCTGTCTTTTCGATTGGGACCGATCCATTTTGCTTCTTCCGAAGGGCCTAGGGTTTCATCGTATAGATAGAATTTACAGGCCAATTCAATATGAACGACTTTTTTGGTTGTAAGATCACGAACTATATAATCCAATTCTCCCAAGGTTTGTTTTTCACCTTGAATTTGAAGATTTGCAATTAACAATTCGAAGTTTTTTGATCGTTTTAAATATGCTTCAAAACAGGCCTCGGCTTGTTGCCCTAAAACTATGTCTGTTGGAAATTGGAAGCCATTATCAGATACTGATTCGGCGTAAAAATCAAAACAATCAAAAGGATATCGCTCGGAATGAAGTTGGAGATCCGGGGATTGCACAAAGTGGTTTATAATGTTGTCAATCTTTTTAATTTTATTCAATTAAGGATTTTGGTTCATATTTTCCGAAAGTTTTTCCCCTTCCTTGGCCTCTTCACTTGCAATGATTTTGTTTTTCACGGTTCTATAGGTGAGGTCTTTGGCCTCCGCATACGAAATGTTGTATTGACGTTGCATATCAGTGAAATCTTCGGGAAATCGTTTTAATAGGGAATCGTAATAGGCATCCAATTCTTCTTTGTTCGGCAATTTGAATTTCAGTTTTAATTGAAATCTCCTTAAAAGCGCAGTGTCTATAATACTGGGATGATTGGTGGCGGCTATTAGCAAAGTATCGTTTGGGAGTTCGTCTATCAACTGGATAACTGTATTTACCAAGCGCTTCATTTCGGCGGAATCCTTATCTTCCTGATCGCGCAGTCTTCCGATGGAATCAAATTCATCCAGCAGCAGAACCGCATTTTCGCGGATAGCCTTTTTAAAGACCTCGGTAATATTCTTTGCAGTTTCGCCCAAGCGGGAGGAGACAATATTTCCCAGATTAAGGATGATGATTTTTTTGTCCAATGCCTTTGCAATGGCTTTTGCGGTGGTGGTTTTTCCACAACCGGTATGCCCAGCCAAAAACACCTTATTGTCAACCGGCAGTTGGTATTGGTTCAAAATGGCCAAGTGTTTGAACTCCTTAAGCAATTGCTGGAGCGCATTTTTATTCTCTTCACTTAAATGAATTTCATCCAAGCTGATAGTAGGTTCCTTTGAGTTCAGTATAAAATCTGATATTGCCATTTTCCTCTTTTGTTTGATGGTGCAAAAATAGCGAAGCTTTTTGGATGGGGACTAGGTTTTTGGGGGAAGAAATGCGGTGTGGGTTTTGGTTGGGTTTAAGTTGGATTAAATGGAGACATAAGACCGCTTCGCTTTAGGACTTAGGACTTAGGACTTAGGACTGCTTTCGTGAATGGGGACATAAGACCGCTTCGCTTTAGGACGAGACAGACTTGCGGGCACAAGCGGGACACTCGCGCCAGGGGGTCGCATTGCAAATGCTGAAATAGATGGGCACGCTTTGGAAAAGCGCGCCAGGGACATAGGGTCGCATTACAAATGCTAAAATAGATGGGCACGCTTTGGAAAAGCGCGCCAGGGACATAGGGTCGCATTGCAAA
>JBARWQ010000025.1:0-2436 GCA_049646885.1 Aequorivita sp.
GCCTACCTTTTCCTTCTTAAAAGCTGTACTGAACGTACGCCGTACTTTCCGGTCTAGTTTCATTTTGTGTAAATTTACAAAGTTATAAACTAAACTTCGTGTCAACCTATATTATGAACTGACAGGATGGTGGAATTTGGTCCCGATCTATCGGGAGGTGCTTGGAATTTGGGGATTGGTTAATTCGTTAATTCGGGATTGGAATTTGGTGCTTCGTGGGTTTCACGCAGAGGGCGCGGAGGGGACGCGGAGGGCGCAGAGGGGAAGTTTGAAGTACGAAGTGGGAAGTGGGAAGTGTTCAGTGGGCAGTGGGCAGTTGCGGTTGGCAGTTGCAGTGGGCAGTTGCAGTTGGCAGTGTTCAGTGTTCAGTGTTCAGTGTTCAGTGGGCAGTGGGCAGTGGGCAGTGGCAGTGGGCAGTTGTAGTGGGCAGTTGTAGTGGGCAGTTGCAGTTGGCAGTGTTCAGTGTTCAGTGTGCAGTTGCAGTTGGCAGTGGCAGTGGGCAGTTGTAGTGGGCAGTTGCAGTTGGCAGTGTTCAGTGTTCAGTGTTCAGTGGCAGAGAAGCGATTATGATTGAATTGCGACTACATTCATGCTTGGGGGGCCACACGATACAATCGTGCGGTAGCTGCAACTTCATTCATGCTTGGGGGCCACACGATGCAATCGTGCGGTAGCTGCAACTTCATTCATGCTTGGGGGGCCACACGATGCAATCGTGCGGTAGCGGGCAACTTCATTCATGCTTGGGGGCCACACGATACAATCGTGCGGTAGCGGGCAGCTACGTTCATGCTTGGAGGACCACACGATAAAATCGTGCGGTAGCGGGGGAAACACGAATCACGAGGTTTTGAGTCAGGACTAAAGGGAGTCGGGACTAAAGGGAATCGGCTAATTGGATTTGGCCTCTACACTTTTAGTGTGGGTGTCGCTTTCTACCATGCCATCGCGAAGCCTGATAATGCGGTGGGCGTTTTTGGCTATTTCTTCTTCGTGGGTAACGAGTATTACGGTGTTGCCGGCTTTGTGGATATCGGCGAAAAGTTTCATTATTTCTTCGGAGGTTTTTGAATCCAAGTTTCCTGTGGGCTCATCGGCAAGGATGATAGAAGGTCGGTTTACCAAGGCTCTTCCCACGGCCACACGCTGACGCTGCCCCCCGGAAAGTTGGTTGGGTCTGTGATCCATTCTATCGGCCAGGCCTACGTCGGCAAGTACTTGCTTGGCGCGTTCAGTGCGGTCGCTTTTGGATGCGCCGGCGTAGATCATCGGCAAGGCCACGTTTTCTAAAGCGGTAGTACGGGGGAGGAGGTTAAAGGTTTGGAAGACGAAGCCTATTTCCTTGTTGCGGATCTCTGCCAGCTCATCGTCGCTCAGATTGCTCACGTTGGTGCCGTTGAGTTCATAGCTGCCCGAGGTGGGGGTGTCCAAACATCCTAAAAGGTTCATCAAGGTTGATTTTCCCGAACCCGAAGGGCCCATCAAGGCCACGTATTCGCCTCGCTCAATATCCAGATCTATACCTTTTAAAACTTTTACTACTTCATTTCCCAAGGGGAAATCCCGAGTGATGTTTCTGATTTTTATCACTAAACCCATACGCTCTTTTATTTCTTGCTCGTGTCGAATTCGACAGTTATGGCAGTTTTTATTATTCTCGACTGTAAGACGCAAAGATAAGGTTACTGTTACAAAGGGAAATCGAAATCGAAATCGAAATCGAAATTGAAATCGAAATCGAAATCGAAATCGAAATTGAAATTGAAATCGAAATTGAAATTGAAATCGAAAACGAAATCGGAACCTGCCTGTTCTACTTGGTTTCGTCTTGCCCCTGCGCCCCTAATCCCCCTATCCCCCAAAGGGGGAATGATAGCTTCGACAGCAGCTTTGATTTCGTCTTGCCCCTGGGCCCCTAAAGGGGAAGTGGCATTGTGACTTCGGCAGTTGGGGCTTCGATACAAATTTCAATCGCAGGGCTCTTGAAATTCATCCGCCTTCGGCAAGCTCCTCCTCCTGGCGAGCTCAGCTACCTTGGCTTTCGTCTTGCCCCTGGGCCCCTAAAGGGGAAGAGGCATTGGGACTTCGGCAGTTGGGGCTTCGATACAGATTTCAATCGCAGGGCTCTTGAAATTCACCCGCCTTCGGCAAGCTCCTCCTCCTGGCGAGCTCAGCTACCTTGGCTTTCGTCTTGCCCCTGGGCCCCTAAAGGGGAAGTGGCATTGGGACTTCGGCAGTTGGGGCTTCGATACAAATTTCAAGCGCTGGGCTCTGAAATTCATCCGCCTTCGGCGGACAAGTTCCGCCTTCGGCCTTTAGATTTGTATTATAAATAAAATCTATTATGATTATGTTGTTGAAAAGAGGGGGTCCGGGGGAGACTCATAACTAACAAATTTGTTCATAACTTTAGAGTACAAAAAAGAACGGGGTGAA
>JBARWQ010000026.1:0-11851 GCA_049646885.1 Aequorivita sp.
GACGACTGGCATTTTCGTCATCCACCTGAATACACAGAAGATCAGGATTGGCCCAGGAAACCATCGTATCCATATTATGATTGTTGCCATTGGCAATATTTAGGCTCGTCAATTGGCTGTCTTCACAAGACAATTCTCGTAGGTTCGAATTTTTCGATAAATCCAAAATGTTCAATTGGTTCTGGGAACAATCCAATGATTCTAGCTTAATGTTTTGCGAAATATCAACGCTGCTCAATGGATTATTCCAGCACCATAAGGACTTAAGGTTTAAATTTTGAGATACATTCAAATCACTCAATTGGTTATTATCGCACCACAAGTTTATAAGATTTAGGTTTTGGGTTATATCTAAATTACTTAAATAATTGCTCCCACACGTTAACCATTGAAGGTTTAAGTTATGCGACATATTTAAGGAACTTATTTGATTATTGGAGCAATGTAAAACTTCAAGATTAACGAAACTCTGTATTCCCTCCATAGATTGAATTTCTTGAAAACTAACATTTAAATTTATCACTGCCTCTGCCTCACTTAGCTGTATCTCGCCATCGCCATTGGTGTCCACCCCCGCTTCAATAAGGGCATTTTTAAAATTGACGTCGGGGATGTTTACAATTTGGGCTTGGAGAACGGAGCCCATCAAAATAAATAAAAATATGAAGAAGTGATTCATTCCCTTTAGCTTCAAAAACAGGAATTTGGTTAAACCTGTGGAGTTACTTAAAAAAAACACCATCAAAGAATCTGGGTATTTCGCTTGACGGACGGGTTGGGTATGGTTAGAAAAGAAATCTGTCAACCCCCGATTTAGCAAACTTTTCCCATAATCCCATAAGCGTGTGGGCGTGTGGGCGTGTGGGCGTGTGGGCGTGTGGGCGTGTGGGCTAATGTATTCATAATGATATTAATTTAAGATTAGAAAGTTTCATAATATTACGTTAATATTTTGAACAATACAAATTTAATGGGAATGAAAACTAAATTAAACGTTTTATAATGAGGAACTTAAATATCCATCCATTTCCTTCCTCCCATCCATTTATCGATTTCTTTAGAAACATCTTTTGAATAACAGCTTATTTTTTTCTTCAGACTTCTTACTTTTGCACCATTCAAAAATCAATTCTTTTCACCCAAAAAAAGTATAGCATGCAACTGTACAATAAACTGAGTGCAAGAGAAAGGGAAATACTCTTGGAAGAAGCTGGCGAGGAACGGCTTACCCTTTCTTTTTATCAATATGCCAAGATTGGTAATCCACATCTTTTTAGAAACCATTTATTTATCGCGTGGCACGAAATGGATGTGCTGGGACGAATTTACGTGGCCCACGAAGGCATCAATGCCCAACTTTCGGTGCCGGCAAAAAGATTTAAGGAATTCAAGGAATTTCTAGACGGTATTTATTTTTTGGAAGATGTACGGCTCAACATCGCCATTGAACACGATTTAAAATCCTTTTTGAAATTGAAAGTGAAGGTGCGGGATAAAATTGTAGCCGATGGCCTTAGTGACGACACTTTTGATGTTAGAGACAAGGGAATTCACATAAATGCGCAGACCTTTAACCAACTCATCGAAGATCCGGATACCATTCTTGTGGATATGCGAAACCACTACGAAAGCGAAATCGGCCATTTCAAAAATGCCATCACCCCCGATGTGGATACCTTCCGCGATTCCTTGGATATTATTGAAAACGACCTAAAAGACCACAAGGAAGATAAAAAGTTGGTCATGTACTGCACCGGCGGCATCCGCTGTGAAAAAGCCAGTGCCTATTACAAACACAAAGGATTTAAAAATGTTTTTCAGCTTGAGGGAGGAATAATTGAATATGCCCGGCAAGTTGAAAATTTGGGTCTGGAGAACAAGTTTATCGGAAAAAACTTCGTCTTCGACCACCGTCGCGGCGAAAGGATAACCGAGGATGTTATCAGCCATTGCCACCAATGTGGGGAAGCCTGCGATACCCACGTAAATTGCGCAAACGAGGCCTGTCATTTGCTTTTTCTTCAGTGTGACACATGTGCCGTAGCAATGGAAAACTGCTGCTCCAATGAATGTATCGAAATAATCCATCTGCCCGAGGAAGAGCAAAAAAGATTGCGACAAGGTATTCCGAACAGCAACAAAATTTTTAAGAAAGGGCGTTCAGAGAAATTGAAGTTTATGAAATAGTATTCTCTAAGGGAAGGGATTAAAGATCTCTGGTCATGGATGGATTTGACTTTTACTATAAAACTTCAACTCTGAGGGCACTTTCAAACCCTCAGACACCAAGAGTTGAAAATACAAAAACGAGAATCTAAAATCGGAAATTTTATTGGTATCTTTACCCATTACAATTTTTGTTTAATCTTCGTCCCTCTTCATTTGGAATAGGGCTTTATATATAGAAATATGGGCTGTACAGGCTGTGCCACTGGCACCAATGGACAGCCAAAGGGATGCAGGAACAATGGTACCTGCGGAACCGATGGCTGCAACAAACTCACGGTGTTCGACTGGCTTTCAAATATGACGCTTCCCGCCGATATGGAACCCTTTAACGCGGCGGAAATACGTTTTAAAAACGGAAGAAAGGAATTCTTTCAAAACTCTGAGAATCTTACATTAAGCATAGGCGATGTGGTGGCCACCGAAGCCGGCTCGGGCCATGATGTGGGAATTGTAACCCTCACCGGCGAACTGGTGCGCGTGCAGATGAAAAAGAAGAAGATTCCCTTAAAAATAGAAGCTTTACCCAAGATTTATAGAAAAGCCTCACAAAGAGATATAGACATCTGGCAAAGTTTTCGGGACAAAGAAAACTCGGTGCAAAAGCGTTCGCGTGAAATCGCTATCCGCCACGGACTTCAAATGAAAATAAGCGATGTGGAATTCCAAGGAGATGGCTCCAAGGTTATCTTTTATTACACTGCCGAGGAACGGGTCGATTTTCGTGAATTGATTAAGGAATTCGCAAGAACTTTCAGCACCCGAATCGAGATGAAGCAAGTAGGTTTCCGACAGGAAGCTGCCCGACTTGGAGGAATTGGCAGTTGTGGCCGGGAGCTTTGCTGTTCCACCTGGCTTACCGATTTCCGTTCGGTAAGTACTTCTGCGGCACGCTATCAACAACTCTCTTTAAATCCACAAAAACTCGCTGGGCAATGTGGAAAATTGAAATGCTGCCTCAATTACGAACTCGATACGTATTTGGAAGCCTTGGAGTCTTTTCCGAATACCGATATAAAACTTCAAACAGAAAAAGGAACTGCCAGTTGCCAAAAAATAGATATTTTTAGGGGAATGCTTTGGTATGCCTATGAAAAAGAAGGCATGAATTGGCATGAGCTTACTACTGAAAAAGCCAATGAAATAATAGCTCTAAACAAGAAAGGGGAAAAGCCTTTGGCGTTGGAGGAATTCGTTGCCGAAATCGTCATTCCTGAAAAGGAGCCCTATAGCAATGTGGTAGGACAGGATAGTTTAACGCGTTTTGACAAGCCGAGACAAAGAACAAAAAAACGAAGAACAAAAAGCAAGGCGGGGAATGTTCCTGGCAAAAAACCGGGAAACAGAGGCCGCAACAGAAAGCCACCGAAGAATGATTAGGTTATTGGTACTATTTTTGCTTACCCTAGCTATAGTCTCCTGCGACTCCAAAACGGTTTTTAGCGAAACCCGCGCCTTGGATGGCCATTGGAACCAAGGTGAGCTTGTGGAATTCAAACTGCCACAGTTGGATTCCCTAAAAAAGTATAATTTATTTCTGAACATCAGAAACACTAACGATTACAAATTCAACAATATATTTTTGATAGTTTCTATGGAATTTCCCCACGGAAAAACCATTACCGATACGCTCGAATACAAGATGGCCAATCCCGATGGTTCTTGGATGGGCCACGGAATAGGAGGTGTAAAGGAAAACAAACTCTGGTATAAGGAAAATGTTTCCTTTTTTGAAGAGGGCACTTACACCGTTACCGTTGAGCACGCTATGCGCAATAATGGCGAAGTGGAGGGCGTTAAAAAACTCGACGGCATTGCCGATGTTGGCTTCAGTGTAGAAGAAACTATTAATTAATTAAAGTATGGCAGCAAAAAAAACCGCTTCAAAAAAGAAGACTGCAAAGGATGTAAAACATCACATTAAAACATTTTGGAAAATCTTTGCCGGATTTTTGGCTCTTGTGCTCCTGTTTTTTCTTTTAGCTTCCTGGGGTGTATTTGGCCAACTTCCCGACGAAACCAGTCTTGAGAACCCTGAGAAAAATTTAGCCACGGAGATTATTTCTTCCGATGGAAAAACCATCGGGAAGTTCTATAAAGAAAATCGTACTCCTGTACCCTACGAGGCTCTTCCTGATCATTTGGTAGAAGCCTTGATCGCCACTGAAGATGCGCGATTTTACGACCATTCAGGTATTGATGGAAAGGGAACCTTAAGAGCGATCGCGTTTTTGGGAACCCGCGGAGGAGCCAGTACCATCAGCCAACAATTGGCAAAACTATTTTTTACCGATCAGACCGCTTCCAACAAAGTGGAAAGAGCCCTTCAAAAAGTTAAGGAGTGGATTATCGCCATTCGCTTGGAACGCCGCTACACCAAGGAAGAGATTATTACCATGTACTTTAATGAATACGATTTTCTAAACCAAGCGGTAGGCATTGAAAGTGCTGCAAATATCTATTTTGACAAACCCCCTTCCGAACTTTCTACCGCCGAATCTGCCATGCTGGTGGGAATGTTCAAAAACGCGGCTTTGTTCAACCCAAACCGCCGTCCGGAATTGGTTCAAAGGCGAAGAAATGTTGTGCTCTCCCAAATGGAGAAATACAAATTTATTTCAAAACCAGTCCGCGATTCCCTACAATCCCTGCCGTTGGATCTAAAATTTACCCCCCAGGGCCACGATGAGGGAAGCGCCACCTATTTTAGGGAATACGCCCGCCATTTTATGGAAGATTGGATAAAGGAAAACCCCAAACCAGATGGCAGCAAATACAATATTTATCAAGATGGTCTGAAAGTATATGTAACCATAGACAGTAAGATGCAACAATATGCGGAGGAAGCTGTAAAATCACATATAGCGAATTTGCAAGTAGCTTTTGACGAACAGAATGAAAACAACAAAACGGCACCGTTTAGGGATATTACCGAAAAAGAAACCGAAGGTATTTTAAATTCCGCAATGCGAAGAAGCGACCGCTGGCGTAAAATGGAAAAACAGGGAAAGGACGAAAAAGAAATTATTGCAAGTTTCAAAGAGAAAGTTCCAATGCGCGTATTTTCTTGGAAAGGGGATATTGATACTACAATGACTCCAATGGACTCAATACGCTACCATAAATCGTTTCTACAAGCCTCAATGATGTCTATGACTCCCCAAACGGGCGAAGTGAAAGCTTGGGTAGGCGGGATAGATTATAAACATTACAAGTACGATATGGTAAAAAAGGGAAGGCGCCAAATAGGCTCCACCTTTAAGCCATTTGTTTACGCCACGGCGATAGACCAAATGCATATGTCGCCCTGCGATACCTTGCCGAACACTCTTTACACCATTCCCGCGGGAAGGTACGGTTTATTAAAACCTTGGACACCAAAAAACTCCGGTGCCAGCTATGGTGGAATGGTTACTCTTAAATATGCACTTGCCAATTCCATCAACACCATTACCGCAAGATTGATAGACAGGGTTGGCCCGGAGCCGGTAATAGATTTGATTAAAAAAATGGGGGTTGACACAGAAAATATTCCCGCCGTTCCGTCAATTGCATTAGGAACAGCAGATATCTCGGTTTATGAAATGGTAGGCGCGTACAGTACATTTGCAAATCACGGAGTTTACGTAGAACCAATCCTAATTCAACGGATAGAAGATAAAAACGGAACAGTATTATATCAAAATGTTCCCAAAACCAAAGACGTTATCAGTAGTGAAACTGCCTATGTTACCACAAGCTTAATGGAAGGTGTAACGCAGTCTGGGACCGGAACACGTTTAAGGGGAACTTGGGCTGTAAACTCCCCTGTTTATAAAAAAGTGGTTACCGGATATCCGTACGATTTCAAAAACCCCATTGCTGGAAAAACGGGAACATCGCAAAACAATAGCGATGGCTGGTTTATGGGCATGGTTCCTAATCTGGTAACCGGCGTTTGGGTCGGTGGCGATGACCGAGCCATACATTTTAGAAATACCGCCTATGGGCAAGGGGCGACTATGGCACTTCCTATTTGGGGAATTTATATGAAGAAATGTTATGAGGATGAGGATTTGGACGTTTCAACAGGAGATTTCGCACGCCCGGAGTATCTTTCCATTGAAACTGATTGTTCCAAATGGCGGGAAGGCAATCAGGATGTAGAAAAACTTTCGGATGAGTTCGATTTTTAATTCGAACGATTTCCCATAAAACTAGCGGGATAAATAGGCTGCGGGTTCACTCTTTGGAATTATTGGCCACCCAGCCTATCGCCTTCTTCGGTCTTTATTTGCTTACCGTTGTCGCGAAGTCGGGCATTTCCGAAGTTATATTTAAAACCAATGCGCAAGAGTCTGCTCTCTCTATTGGCATAAAAATAATTGTCCTGATTGTAATAGCGTCCGACGGAGGCCACATCGTTCAAGGTATCGAAAACGTCATCGATTCCAATAGTAAGACTTGCACGCTTGTCCCAAAATTCTTTTCGGAAGGAAATATTTACTGAGCTTTGGTTTTTAAAATAATGATTCCCATAAACAAAATTGGAAATATACATCGCGGTAAAATCAGCGGTAAACGACTTATCCTTGGAAAGTGTAAACTGGTTGAAAGCTTGTATATATTGTCCGAAAGTATCGTTTAAGTAGGTTTCTTGAGTGCTTTCCAAGGCATAAAATTCATTGGCCAGATAATAGGAAGAGGTAGAAATTTGAGCCCACCACCATGAAGTGAGGGAATCGTAAAAAAGTATATCAAAACTGTATTGATAGCTTTTTATCAAATTGGCATTGACACTCTTCAGCAAGCTATTGGCATTGTCCTGAAAAGTGAGATAATCCAAGCTGTTCTTTTGATTTTGATAGTAAAGTTCGAAGAAGAGTTTATTCTTAAAATCATAGCTTATCACCAATTTATCGTCAATGGCCGGCACTAAGTTGGGACTGCCGCCGATGTAGTTGTTTTCTGTGATATAGTATTTAAAAGGATTGAGACTTTCATACCGGGGGCGCTGAATGCTTCGCTTATAGCTCAAGCCCAAACCATTGTTCTCGTTTAAATTGTAATGAAGGGATGCCGTAGGAAAAATATCGAAATAAGCCTGTGAATTCACATCGCCCAAAGAGACGGAGATAGCGTCAATATCGGTGTATTCCCCTCGCAGTCCAGCTGTGATGCTCCATTTGTCCCAGTCCTTTTCAAAGTTGATATATTCCGCATAAATATTTTCTTTGTAATTGAAATTATCGGAACGTTCGCCATTAAAAATATTCGTATTGTTTATTCTGTCAAAAAAATCCAGTTCACTCTCGGTATCGATACTGCTGAATTTCACGCCGGCCGAAAAAGTTCCGTCCCAAAGGTCGGTCGATATATCGGCTTTCCCAGTGAAAATATTATTCCGCTGTTTTGAATCCGTATAAAAACTGCTGTTTCTCAAAAAACTGTTATCGGCAAGAAAATAATCGGAACTTACACTCTGGTCCTGTAGATTATAATAATAAATATAATTGGCGGAAGCCGTTAAAGTAGTTCCCTTCTCATTTAGAACCCTTGTGTAATCCAAGGCGAAACTCATATTTTCATTTCGATATTTAACATGGCTCAAGGTGGTACTGGTGGAGTCCAATTGTCGGAAAGGACTATATATGTTGGTTTTGCCATTGTTGGTAAACCCAACATCGGGAGAAATAGAAAAATTTGACGAAAGGCTGAGCGTATTATTTTGATCCAAAGTAAAATCCAATACGACGGTTCCATTGTGATTGTCGGAATCGGTGGTTCGTTCAAAGTCTGTTTCCCAGATGGATTTTGTGGAAACTTCATCCGGTTGGAAAAAGCGGATATAATTTTCGTCCTTTTTATACTCTTTTGCTGTTCCGTAAGTATAACTAGTATAAAGGTTCAGCCAATTATTCTTATAAAAATGGGAAGTTCCCATGCTGTATTTAGGATAAATGCCCTGCAGGTACGTACCATTCACAGAACCTTTGTAGCCGATAGAAATTGCTTTTGAGGTAACGATGTTCAATACCGTTCCCGCCTCCGAATCATATTTCGCGGAAGGATTGGTAATAACCTCAACGGATTTAACTACAGATGCATCCGTATTCTGCAGAAGTGCGCTTACCTCTGCGGCTGAAAGATAAACTCTTTTGTCGTTTATGTAAATTACCGGCGTGGTGAGTTTTACCTGAATATTTTCACCTACAACAATAACTCCCGGGGTTTTCTTTAAGATATCCATTGTATTGCCAACTGAAAAGGAAGTGTTTTCAACATTGAAGACCAATTTGCCAGGTGTTTTATTGATAGTCGGCAGCTTGGCGGTAACTACTGTCTCATCCAGCATCTCCGAAGTTTCCTTTAAAACGATATCCCCGAGGTTCAAATTGGATGATATTTCCAAATGGTGTTGATGATCTTCATAGCCGATATAACTGAAGGAAAGTTTATAACTTCCTTCATCCAATCCCTTCAATCTAAAAGTACCCGAATCGTCGGTAGTAGTTCCTTTGATAGGGGAATCACCATCAGCTTTAAAAACCAATATATTTACGAATGATATGGGCGAATTGTCATGATCGACAACCTTCCCTCCAATAGAAAAGTCCTGAGCCACCAACATGCCGCCATTAAGGCAGCATAAAAGGATAAACCATTTAGTCATAAATATAAGTAGATATCTGGGGCGACACCCGTTATTATGTAACCCTTCTGGGGACAAAGGTTAAAGTACAGTTCAAATACAACTTTACATTGCAAATATGTTAAAAAATTACTAATAAAAAAATTCTTATCCACTTTTTATACATTTAAACTTAATCCCAATACTCACTCTATTTTCCGTTATATTTGCATCTCATTACTTAGAGCAGGAATTTTATATGAAGAACATCCGCAACTTTTGCATTATCGCACATATTGACCACGGAAAAAGCACTTTGGCCGACAGGCTTTTGGACGCCACGGGCACTATTACTGCCCGAGAACAACAAGAACAGGTACTGGACAGTATGGATTTGGAAAGGGAACGCGGTATTACCATCAAGAGCCACGCTATACAGATGGATTATACCTACAAAGGCGAAAAATATATTCTCAACCTAATAGACACTCCCGGCCACGTGGATTTTTCTTATGAAGTTTCACGTTCCATTGCCGCCTGCGAAGGCGCCTTGTTGATAGTTGACGCCGCACAGAGCATTCAGGCGCAGACTATTTCCAACCTCTATTTGGCCTTGGAAAACGACTTGGAAATTATCCCTGTGCTGAACAAAGTAGATTTACCTTCAGCAAATCCGGAGGAAGTTACTGACGATATTGTGGAATTGCTCGGGTGTAAACCAGAAGAAGTGATTCCTGCCAGTGGTAAAACCGGTTTTGGAATTGATGCAATATTAAGTGCCATCATCGAACGGGTTCCCCCTCCAAAAGGCAATCCAAACGAGTCCTTACAAGCCCTGATTTTTGATTCGGTTTACAATCCCTTCCGAGGGGTAGAAACCTATTTTAGGGTCTTAAACGGGGAGATCCGAAAAGGACAGCACATTAAATTTATGGCCACGGGCAAATCCTATTTTGCCGATGAGGTGGGCACGCTCAAGTTTAAACAACAACCCAAGGATGTGGTTAGAACCGGCGATGTAGGCTACCTTATTACTGGAATTAAAGAAGCCAAGGAAGTAAAGGTAGGGGATACTATTACCGATTCTAAAAATCCCACCCAAAACATGATTGAGGGCTTTGAGGACGTAAAGCCTATGGTTTTTGCCGGTATATATCCGGTGGATACTGATGATTATGAAGAACTGCGGAACTCTATGGAGAAACTCCAACTGAACGATGCCTCCTTGGTATTCATCCCTGAAAGTTCCGCGGCTCTTGGTTTTGGCTTTCGTTGTGGTTTCTTGGGAATGCTCCATCTTGAGATTATTCAAGAAAGATTGGAAAGAGAATTTGATATGACGGTTATCACTACCGTGCCCAACGTGTCTTACCACGCTTTCACCAATAAGAAACCGGACGTCCCAATTTTGGTAAACAACCCTTCCGACCTACCGGATCCTTCCACATTAAACCGAGTGGAAGAGCCTTATATCAAGGCCTCTATTATCACAAAATCTGATTATGTTGGTTCGGTTATGTCCTTATGTATAGACAAAAGAGGAGAAATTACCAACCAAACCTATTTAACTTCCGATCGGGTGGAGCTCAATTTCGATATGCCGTTGGCGGAGATTGTGTTTGACTTTTATGATAGATTAAAAACAGTTTCCAGAGGATATGCGTCCTTTGACTATTCCCCCATCGGGATGCGACCATCGCATCTTGTAAAGGTTGACATCCTTTTAAACGGCCAAATAGTTGATGCACTTTCAGCCCTGCTCCACCGGGATAATGCTCAAGAGATCGGGAAGAAAATTTGCGAAAAACTACGGCAGCTTATACCACGACAACAATTTGATATTCCTATCCAAGCGGCAATCGGCGCAAAGATTATATCACGGGAAACCGTGAAGGCTGTTAGAAAGGACGTTACCGCAAAATGTTATGGCGGTGATATCTCACGAAAGCGAAAGCTTTTGGAAAAACAGAAGAAAGGTAAAAAACGAATGCGCCTAATAGGAAATGTGGAAATCCCACAGGAAGCATTTATGGCCGTGCTTAAGTTGAACGACTAGTTCGGAAATTTACATTTTGCCAATAGTATATGCCAAATTAAAATAGGGGATAATAAAAGGTTCGCTTACCAAATAAGGCGTGTTTGATGTTGAATAAATCCCCAACAGCACTTCTATTTTATTTTTTTTATAGCCAAGACCGAAATTGTATGGGGAAAAATTAAAATTTCCTTGACTGGATATTCCTATTATAAAGTTTCCATTATCATCATAAAGAGCTTCGTTTGTTGTATAATTAGAGTTTCTATTAAGCATAGATTTACCAACCCTCAAAAAAACTTCTGATTCTTTAAATATTTTGATATAATAATTAATAAAGAAATGGAAGTCATAAAATAGTTGATTTACTGAAGCCTCTCCGCCAAGATCCTTAGGATCTCCGTAAAATGATTCTAAATAAAAAAGTGTGTAATGAAAAGAATGATCAAAGTTTAAGCTCCAATTTTTCCCGGGAAAGAACTCAACCCCATAAAAAAAAGCAGCACCACTACTTTGACTGTCTATGCTTGTGCGAAGAGTATTTTCTTTTATTTTATTTCCTTTATATATTGGTGTAATTCTATAATCACTACCTAACTTAAAAAAAAGTTTTTCTTTTCTATTTTCTATACTTGCATTGCTTTGCGCCGTAGTATTTAATGTAATGAAAAAAAAGACGATTAGAATTACATATTTATTCATAAAGAATGTTTTAAAAAACTTGTGAGCTATTATTTTATAGCCCACAAGTTCTTGTTATCTTAATTAATGACTCATATTATATCACTACTAACCGACTAAAAAATAAAGCAAAGGGGGATTCCGATAGGTTTCCCCCAGGCTTCATATTTTTATTAAACCAAAAAGAAAAATATGAAACCTAAAAATACGGAAAAGAAATTTGTCGGTCAGCCGATTTTCAAACAAATCATCGATTTCATACCCAAAGACAAGTTCAACCAGTTGGCTCGCCAGCATAA
>JBARWQ010000027.1:0-57493 GCA_049646885.1 Aequorivita sp.
GATCAAAAAAGAAAGCTAGGGTTGGTGAAGCGTATAAAGAAACAAATCGATAAATTTGGTTTGACTAATGAAGATATAGGTTTTGTAAATACCTAATAAACAATTAAATATAATACGTTAGTCAGAATAGAAAAAAATGAAAAACAGCTAGTCGAAAAAACCGCCAACATCAATCTTCTTGAAAAGGACAATCAAAGTTTTAAAAAGGCCATTTTATTTGGTGGAATCGCAACCCTCCTAATTTTTGGTGTCATTCTTCTTTTTAGAAACCAACGTCATTTAAAAAGCAAAAAAACTCTTCAAGAACGATTTAGTCAAGAGCTATTGATTTCCCAAGAGGGCGAACGCCGAAGAATATCCAAGGATCTGCACGATGGGGTTGGCCAACAACTCTTGGTTATAAAAAATCGATTGATGGCATTTGGTGATGAAGAAACTAAAAAAATGGTGGATCACACCATCGAGGAGGTTCGTACCATATCCCGCGACCTACATCCTTTTCAACTTCAGGAAATGGGTATTACCAAAGCCATTGAATACACTATCAATCAAATAGATGAAAATACCACTCTTTTTATTTCTGCCGAAATAGACAATATAGACAACATATTTTCTAAAGAAGACGAAGTAAATATATATAGAATAGTACAGGAAAGTCTTAGCAATATTTTAAAACACGCAAAAGCTGAAGCCGGAAAAGTATCTATTAAGAAATTTTCAAATGACATTGTTATTTCCATTCGCGACAACGGAATTGGATTTGACTTTGCCGAAAAATATCAGGACGTGAAATCCCTAGGTCTCAAAACACTTCTGGAACGAACCAGATTTTTAAAAGGGCAGATGAAAGTTACTTCCAAAAAGGATAACGGGACCATCATCGAATTTCAATTTCCATTATGAAAAAAACTACTACACCCTCAATAATCATTGCCGACGACCACCCACTTTTATTAAAGGGTTTAAGTGATTTTCTGGTCGAAAAAGGATATAATTTGGTGGGAGGCGGAAAGGATGGGCGTGAAGCTTATAACCTCATCCTTCAAAATAAGCCGGATATAGCGATATTGGACATCCAAATGCCTTATATGTCGGGTATCGAGATCGCCAAAATGTGTAAGGGCCAAGGGATAGCGACAAAAATTGTCCTCATTACTCTTCACAAAGAAAAGGAGTTATATCAAAAAGCTAAAGAACTTAATATTTTTGGATATATCCTGAAAGAATTTGCGCTAGAAGAAATTGAGAACTGCATCCAAACCGTTAAAAATGGGAAACCGTTTTTCAGTGCAAAGATAAAGGAGCTAATTGGGTCGGTCATACCTGAGGATGATAACTTAAGATCATTGACCCCTTCGGAGAAAAAAATTTTAAACCTGATTGCAAAGGATAAAACGAACAAAGAAATCGCATCCCTACTTTTCATTTCCTACCGTACTGTCGAGAAGCACAGGAGCAATATAATTACTAAACTCAATTTGGAACCGAAGACAAACAGCCTGCTGATTTGGGCCAAAGAAAATCACGATAAATTGATTTAACCCCTACAAAAACATAAATTACGTGTTAACACGTATTTCAAAGCATTGAATAAACCTGCATCTTTACAGTATGAAAGATTCAGTTTACATTACGAGTAAAAGCAAGGATTACGATTCTTATTCTGCCACCAAAAAGCCAATCGTGGTTGTTTTGAAAATAGCTGTGGTTATTGTACTTGTACTGAACTTGATCAATGCGATTCTAATTAACTAGAAAAACTATTCAACTAACCAAAAGAAAATCCGGCCTTGGAGCCGGATTTTCTTTTGGTATAAACTGAGAACTTTAAAGCTCCAAGGCCCTTTTAACATCGTTGCCCATCAACAGCTCCTGAGGGCTCTCGAGGGCTTCTTTTATGGCAACCAAAAACCCTACGGATTCCCTACCATCGATAATTCTATGGTCGTAAGACAGGGCGACATACATAACCGGAGCCACCACTATTCCGCCATCGCGCACAATGGCTCTCTCAACAATGTTGTGCATCCCTAATATAGCCGATTGCGGTGGATTGATAATAGGTGTGGAAAGCATGCTTCCAAAGACCCCTCCATTGGAAATGGTAAAGGTTCCTCCCGTCATTTCATCTACTGTGATCTGTCCATCCCGGGCGCGGATGGCAAGTCGTTTTACTTCTTCTTCAATGCCCCTAAAACTAAGATGTTCAGCATTTCTTATTACTGGCACCATTAAACCTCTGGGGCCAGAAACTGCAATTGAAATATCTTTAAAGTCGTAGGTTATCATATAATCTCCATCGATCATGGAATTCACCTCTGGATAAAGTTCTAGGGCACGAACAACGGCCCTGGTAAAGAAGGACATAAACCCAAGCCCTACCCCATGCCTATCTGTAAACTGTTCCTTATATTGATTTCTCAGTGCAAATATGGGGCTCATATCCACCTCGTTAAAAGTGGTGAGCATGGCTGTTTCATTTTTTGCACTAACAAGGCGTTCTGCCACACTGCGGCGGAGCATGGAAAGTTTCTTGCGCTCGCTTCCACGGCTGGCAGTACCTGGCGAACCCATAGATGGTATAGCTTGAACTGCATCTTCTTTGGTAATTCTGCCATCTCTTCCAGTGCCTTTTACATCTTTGGAAGCCATTCCTTTTTCTGAAAGGATTTTTTTGGCCGCCGGAGAAGCTGATCCTGTAGCGTAGGTTTTCCTATCCTGTTCCTGAGGAGGAGTACTGGGTTTAGAAGGAGTTTGGGTTTTAGCCTCTGCTTTTTTGGAAGGTTCCTCTTTTGCTGCAGCTGGTTTTGAATCCTTTTTAGGAGAATCTTCCTTGCCAGCCGGTTTTTTGGCATCGGTATCAATAATGGCCACTACCTCGCCGACGCCAATAGTATCGCCTTCTTCTGCTTTTAAAGTAATGATGCCGCTCGCTTCAGCTGGAAGTTCAAGGGTTGCCTTGTCGCTATCTACTTCGGCGATGGGTTGGTCTTTCTCAACGTAATCTCCATCCTTTACTAACCAAGTTGCTATTTCAACTTCGGTAATGGATTCTCCCGGAGAAGGGACTTTCATTTCTAATGCCATAATTATTTTTTTTAAACTTCAATATAATAAAATACTGTAAGTAGTTTTTCTTTTTTACTCTTTATTCGTTTCGATTTTCTGTAATTTAACTGTATGCTATTGGCATCTAAAATTAATAAATCCATTCCAGAAATCTACTCCATATCTTTATCAAAGACATTCTCAATAACCTTTGCGTGCCGGGCATTTGAACGAACAGTGCTTCCGGCCGCAGGTGCCGCATACATTTTTCTGCTACACACGCGGAAATTTTTAGATTCTTCAAAATGCATCATCAAGTATGAATAAGCTCCCATGTTGCGAGGCTCTTCCTGTGCCCAAACTATATCGTCGGCATTCTTGTACTTTTTAAGAATCTTTCTCATTTCCTTCGCCGGTAATGGGAATAATTGTTCAATTCGAACCAAGGCCACATCGTCTCTTTTGAGTTCTTCCCGCTTTTCCAATAAATCATAATAGAACTTGCCGGTTAAAAAGACCAAAGTTTTCACTTTTGAAACTTTCGCCTCGGCATCATCGAAAACCAATTGGAAGCTTCCGTTTGCAAATTCCTCTTTCGTAGAAACTACTTTTGGGTGGCGAAGCAAACTTTTGGGCGTGAATACGATCAAGGGTTTTCTATAATTCGTCTTCATTTGCCTTCTTAAAAGATGGAAAAGGTTGGCGGGGGTTGTAACATCCGCGACAATCATATTGTTAGTGGCGCACATCTGGAGATATCGCTCCATTCTGGCCGATGAATGCTCCGCTCCCTGGCCTTCATAACCATGTGGGAGAAGCATTACCAAACCGTTTTGCAGCTTCCATTTATCCTCGGCTGCCGATATATATTGATCGATCATAACCTGGGCGCCATTGCTAAAGTCACCAAATTGAGCCTCCCAAAGAGTTAGCGATCTCGGACTTGCCATTGCGTATCCATAATCAAACCCAACGACTCCATATTCAGAAAGAAGGGAGTTATATATATAGAAATTACCATTAACGCCCTTTAACTCGTTTAATAAGCAAATCTCTTCCTCACTATCTTCCACTGTGATTACGGCGTGTCGGTGTGAGAACGTTCCCCGCTCCACATCCTGCCCACTCATACGAACGTCATGACCTTCCTTCAAAAGTGAACCATAGGCAAGGAGCTCACCCATGGCCCAATCCAATGTATCCTTCCCAAAGTACATCTCGTGTCGCGACTCAATAAGTCGGGTAATCTTCTTTATAAATTTTTTATCCTTGGGCAATTGGGTAATCACCTCAGCAATTTCATCCAGTTCTTTAAGGTCAAAAGTTGTATCAACTGCTTCCATCATCTTAGCTTGGTCGGCATATTCATAACCTTCCCATTCATCTTGCATAAATGGCGTAACGGCTGTTTTCTCTTCCTTTCGGGAGTCTTCCAGACTTTCTTCCAGTTTATCTTTGTACTCCTGCTCCAACTTCTTAGGATAATCCGCATCAATCACTCCCTGAGCAATCAGTTTTTCAGCATAAATATCTCTTGGATTCTTATGTTTGGCGATTGCCTTGTAAAGCTTCGGTTGGGTAAATCGAGGTTCGTCACCCTCATTATGCCCATACTTTCTATATCCCAACAAATCGATAAACACATCGCGACCAAAGGTCATTCTAAAATCCAATGCAAAAAGCATGGCATGCACCACGGCTTCCACATCGTCTGCGTTTATGTGAAGTATTGGCGAAAAAGTCACTTTCCCCACATCGGTACAATAAAGCGACGAGCGTGCATCTAGATAATTGGTAGTAAAACCAATTTGATTGTTTACTACAATATGTATAGTTCCTCCAGTCTTGTAACCGTCAAGTTGCGCCATTTGCACAATTTCATATACAATTCCTTGAGCTGCAATTGCAGCGTCACCGTGCACAATAATAGGAAGAACCTTACTAGGATCATCTTTATGGTGGTCATCCTGCTTAGCCCGTGCAATACCTTGAACAACCGCACCAACAGCTTCCAAATGTGATGGGTTCGGCGCTATGTTCAGGTTTATTTCTTTTCCGGATACTGTCTTGCGCTTTGAAGTCCAACCCAAGTGGTATTTTACGTCTCCGTCAAAAATGTCGATTGCATAATCCTTGCCGTCAAATTCGCTGAAAATATCTTTGGCATTCTTTCCGAAGATGTTGGTAAGAGTGCTCAATCTACCTCTGTGGGCCATTCCCATTACAAATTCTTCCACACCTTTTTCGGCCGCACTTTCAATAAGCGCATCCAAAGCTGGAATCAAACTTTCGCCACCTTCCAAGGAAAAACGTTTTTGTCCCACATATTTGGTGTGCAAAAAGGTTTCAAAAGAAACAGCCTCGTTTAGTTTTCCAAGAATATGCTTTTTATGTTCTGCTGAAAAATTTGGTTGATTGTCATTTGCATTCAACCTATTTTGAATCCATTCAACGACTTCAGGCTTGCGGATGAACATATATTCAATCCCGATAGAATCGCAATAGATCCGTTCTAGATGCCTTATGATTTCTTCCAATGTAGTTTCGCCAACCCCAATAATTTCCCCGGCCTTAAATGTAGCTTTCAGATCGTGTTGGGAAAGACCAAAATTCTCTATGGCCAAAGTAGGTTCGTATTGACGACGCTCACGAACAGGGTTGGTTTTAGTGAACAAGTGTCCACGAGTTCGGTAGCCGTCAATAAGACGTACAACCTGGAATTCCTTAATTACATCGGCACAAATGGCTCCCACATCATATTCTTCGGTTGGAGCGGGAGTTTCGGGAACCATAATATGTTCCCTATTACCGGCTGATTCCGAGCCGAAATCGAAACCTTGAAAAAATGCCCTCCAACTAGGTTCTACACTATCTGGATACTGTAAATATTTGTCGTAAAGTTCCGCGAGATACGTTGGGTGAACCGCGTTTAGAAAAGAAAATTTATCCATTATAAAGTTTGCAAAGAGTCCTTTTAATAAAACGGTACAAAAGTACAATAATTACCTTAATTGGGCGATTGATTCTGTATATTTATGACTTATCAAACCCTAAAGTATTCCTAATGAAATCTAAGACATTAAGGCGTGTAGGCACAATCCTAATATTACTTCTCTCTTTTATTTTATCAAACAAGAGTTGGGGTCAAATTCAACGACAAAATGAATTTTGGGATCACGTCCGCTTTGGAGGTGGAATAGGTCTCAGTTTCGGCAACGAATTCTTTAGTGGAACCCTCGCTCCAAGTGCCATATATCAGGTCAATCGTCAATTTGCCGTGGGCGTTGGCCTGACTGGAACCTACAATAGTCAAAAAAATAGATATAATTCCACAATTTTAGGCGGAAGCATCCTAGCTCTTTACAATGTGATCCCGGAAATTCAATTTTCTGCCGAGTTTGAAGAACTCAACGTGACCCGACGATATGAAAATTTCGGACAGATCGGACAGAGTTATAAAGAAAATTATTGGTATCCGGCATTATTTATGGGCGTTGGATTCCATAGTGGCAATGTCACTGTCGGGATTCGATATGACGTGCTTTATAAAAACACAAAAAGTATTTACGCGGATGCCTTTGTACCTTTTGTTAGAGTTTATTTCTAAACCTCCCGCTGCATTAAATCAAAAGCGAACTTTCGAAGCGATTCCTTTTTGTCTTCCGAAATGGTGGATTTGTTCAATTCCGAATCAGCAAGATTACTGAACCTTTCAATCTCCAACCGTGTTGCTTTTGCTGCGCCAGAGGAAATAAATATATCCTTTACTCTCAAAATCTTACTTTCTGGATCTTTTGGGCTTATACCGAAAAGATGGGTCAATTCCTCTGCTTCCGCCCTAGCTCCCAAATCCTCCGCCATTAGGTAGAGAAATGTTTTTTTGTTGGCAATAATATCACCTCCCACCTGCTTTCCGAAAGTTTCCGGATCTCCAAAAACATCCAAATAATCGTCTTGAAGCTGAAAAGCAATCCCGAGATTTTTTCCAAACTCATACATTACGTCCTTTTCCTGATTGGAAGCCTTTGCTACAATAGCACCCATCTTCATAGAAGCACCAACCAAAACCGCAGTTTTTTGTTCTATCATTTTTAAATACTCCTCCACTTTCACATCCTCCCTTGTCTCAAAATCCATATCGAGCTGTTGACCTTCGCAAACCTGTAAGGCAGTTTCACCGAAAAGCTTTGCGAGTTCCTGAAACATTTGTGGTTCATAATTCTCAAAATATCTGTATGCCAATATTAGCATGGCATCGCCCGAAAGGATAGCAGTATTAACATCCCACTTTTCATGAACACTTTTTTCACCTCGTCGCAAAGGAGCATTGTCCATTATATCATCGTGCATCAATGAAAAATTATGAAACAATTCTAACGCCATGGCAGCCGGAATGGCTTTTTTAAAATCACTCCCTAAAAAATCACATACCATTAAAGTAAGGGCTGGACGAATACGTTTTCCTCCTAAGGAAAGAATATAGCGAATGGGATCATACAACTGTTGAGGTTCTTTATGGACAACAGCTTTCCTAAGACTGTCTATGAGTGCTTCATTGTACTTACTTAAAATCTGCATGATGAAAAATTTTCGCTAAAGTATAACAAGGAAAAGAAATGAACACAGATATATCCCTCAAAATCCCCAGGAGTTAACTTCCTGTTAAAAATGTAAAACTTAGGAAACTTTTATTGTTTCGTTAGTTTCCTGCATATATCTTTGCGCCCTGTTATGAAAGAAAAAATCATTCACACGGCTACGGATCTATTTTTAAAACTTGGTTTTAAAAGTGTAACCATGGACGATATTGCCAGCGAAATGGGAATTTCCAAAAAAACGATTTATTCGCATTTCAAAAATAAAACCTCGCTCGTCAAGCAATGCGCCTTTTCGGTTATGGAAACGATAACTAAAGGTATAGACGAAATCTGCGCCCAAGACCAAAATCCGATTGAGGAGCTTTTTGATATAAAAAAATTCGTGATGCATAAATTGAAAGACGATCAGTATTCACCTCAATTTCAATTGGAAAAATACTATCCCGAGATAAGCAAGCAATTGTACAAGACCCATTTTGACAAGATGATGGAAACTACAATAACCAACATTAAAAAGGGAATATCACAGGGTTTATATAGGGAAAAACTGGATGCCGATTTTATTTCCCGAATTTATTTTATGGGGATAAACGGTTTAAAGGACCAAACTCTATTTTCGCCTCAAATATATTCATCAAATTATATAGCCGACGAATATCTCGAATACCATCTTCGGGGAATAGTTACCGAAAAAGGTTTATTAACGCTACGCAAATTCATAAAAGAAAACCAATCCGATGACCAATAGACTATTGCTTTTCAGCCTCATATTGTTTTCTACTTTGAGTTTTTCTCAAGAACAAAAAAGTTTCACCTTGGAAGAAGCTGTCACTTTTGCCTTAGACAGCAATTACACTTCAATCAATGCCAGGCGAGATATTGCGAAAGCGCTAAAGCAAAAATGGGAAACCACCGCACAAGGACTTCCGCAAATTGATGGAAGCGTGAGCTATAACAACAATCTAAAACAACCCGTTACGCTGATTCCTGCGGAATTTGGCGGTGGCGAACCTGGCACATATATTCCACTTGCCTTCGGAACAAAGCAAAACGCAAATGCCGTAGCCACCTTAAACCAACTTATTTTTGACGGCAGTTATTTGGTTGGATTAAAGGCGGCTAGGACTTTCTTGGAATATTCAGAAAATGTCAATGAAAAAACCCGCTTGGAGGTAAGAAAAGGAGTTATCAACGCCTATGGAAGTGTGCTTCTCGCTCAGGAATTGGTTGATATTTTTGAAAAGAACAAAGTCAATCTCGAAAAAAACCTCTTTGAAACCAGGAAGATATTCGAAAATGGACTTGAGGAGGAAGAAAGTGTAGAACAGCTTGAAATAACTTTATTGGATATAGATACCCAGTTGAACAATGCAAAAAGAAGTCGTGCCATCGCCAAACAAATGTTCAATCTTGCATTGGGATTGGACGTGGAAAGCCCTACCATTCTAACAGATGATTTAAACAATTTGGCCGAAGAGAATATCAGCCTAGCATTATTGGATGCTTCCTTAAATATGGAACAGAATGTGGATTTTAAGATTGCCAACAATCTGATCCTTCAACGCACATTTGAGATGCAACTGGAGCAGTCCAAAGCTCTTCCCCGACTTTCAGCATTTGTAAATTATGGAACCTCAGCAAATAGCGAAGACTTTTCATTTTTTAATGGCGACCAGAAATGGTATCAATCCTCGGTTTTGGGGGTAAGTTTACAGATTCCAATATTCAGCAGTGGCCTACGCAGTGCCACAACCCAACGAAAGCGAATTGCTTTAGATCAGGCCAAAACCGATTTTGAACAGACCGAGCAACAAATAAAATTGGATATGACCACTGCTCGAAGCAACTATCAATTTGCCATCGACAATTATGCCAATTCCAAAAGAAATCTAGAGCTGGCCGAACGTATAGAAGGTAAAAACCAGACAAAACTTACTGAAGGCCTTTCCAGCAGTTTTGATTTAAGGCAGGCACAAACACAATTATATACAGCACAACAACAATATTTTCAAGCAATGTTGAATGTGATCAATGAGAAAGCGAATTTAGAAACAGTGCTGAATATTCCGAAGCTGAGGATAAACCACCAAGAAATCAAAGGCAAATATTGAAAACTATTTCAACTACCAAAATATCAATGATGAAAAAATCGATCTTCTTCTTAACCATTCTTGCCACCCTCATTTCCTGCGGAGGCGACACCAAATCCGTTGATGCTATAATCAGCTCGGGTGACCTTTCAGCTATAAAGGCGAAGCGTGCTGAGATCAATCAACAACAGCGTGACCTAAAAAGCGATTTGGATAAACTCAATGAATATATTGATTCCCACGAAAAAGAAGAGCGGCCTGTTTTGGTTACTGCCGAAGTAATTCAGGATTCTATTTTTAAACATTATGTAGAAGTACAAGGCAATGTGGAAACAGATCAAAACGTAGTCTTAAATGCAGAGTTTTCTGGAGTGCTTACCAATGTTTATGTCAAAAACGGACAGCAAGTCACCAAAGGACAACGCCTCGCAAAAATTGACGATGGCGGACTTTCAAGTCAGGTGGCACAACAGGAGGCACAGTTGGCTTTGGCACAAACTACTTATGAAAGACAAGAACGTTTATGGAACCAGAAAATAGGTTCGGAAATTCAGTTCCTGCAAGCAAAAACGAACTATGAAGCTGCCAGAAACGCAACTCAACAATTGCGTGCCCAACTTGCAAAGACCATTATTACGGCTCCTTTTAGCGGCATTATTGACGACGTAATTGCAGATCCAGGACAAGTAGTTACTCCAGGGCAAACACCAATCATCAGATTGGTTAACCTTAGCAATATGTACGTAAAAGCTTCAATCCCTGAAACCTATTTAAAGAATGTGAATAAAGGAACACAAGTAATCGTGAACCTCGCTTCCATCAATGAAGAATTTACTGGAATTGTTCGGCAAGTAAGCAATTATATTAACCCGAATAACCGAAGTTTTGAGATTCAAATTGAAATTCCGAACAAAAACGGCTTGGTAAAACCCAACCTCATTGCAACCGTAAAAGTAAACGATTACCAAGCTGAGAATGCCATTACCGTTCCTGAAAACGTGTTGCAGGAAAACTCAGCTGGAGAAACTATCGCCTACCTATACAAGCCTATCAACGATTCAATTGGAGAGGCGAAAAGAACCATAATCCAAGCGGGACTTTCATACGCCAATCACACAGAGGTGAAATCTGGACTTAAAAAAGGCGACACTATTATATTGGAAGGCGCGAAAAATCTTCGTGACGGACAGAAAGTAACCATCAAACACTAAGAAACTTTTGCTATGAGCAAAAATCCATATAAAGAATTTAGTATTTCCTCTTGGGCCATCAACAATAAGATGACGGTTTATGTCATTATGGCCATCATCCTATTTTTAGGCGCATTTGCATATTACAGTATGCCGAGGGAGGCATTTCCAGAAATCATTGAGACTAAAATCTATGTAAGTTCTGTGAACTCCGGAAACTCTGCCGAGGATATTGAAAAATTTATCACAGAACCGCTCGAAGAGGAATTCAAAAATGTGGCAGGTGTAAAGGAAATCACTTCCACTACCCTCCAGGATTACTCCATTATAATTGTTGAATTTGAGGAAACAGTAGAAATACCAGTTGCAAAACAACTCGTAAAAGATAAGGTTGACCAAGTAAAAGCCGAGACTACCTGGCCGGTTCTTACGAATGGTGCCAAGGTAGAGCCCAATGTTTTTGAGCTGAATTTCTCTGAGGAATTCCCAATTCTGAACATCAACCTTACGGGAGATTATCCAATTCAACGTTTAAAAGATTACGCCAAATATCTTCAGGATAAAATCGAACTGCTGCCTCAAATTAAAGAAGCTACCATCCGTGGAGTTGACGACAAGGAAGTGGAAGTTGCCGTAGATATTTACAAAATGTCCGCTTCACAAGTGAGTTTCGACGATATTATCAATGGAATTAAAGGTGAAAATGTTACAATTTCCGGCGGAAACATTATTACCCACGGCGTTCAAAAGAACATTCGAATTACAGGTGAAATCAAAGATCCCAAGGAACTTGAAAAGATTGTTGTAAAGAGAGATGATGGAATTATTTTCCTAAAAGATATTGCAGATATAAATTTCCAAGAGAAAGACCCTACCACCTATGCCCGTGAAGCAGGAGAACCTGTTGTTATGCTCGACATTAAAAAACGAGCTGGGAAAAATATGATTGAAGCGGTGGACGATATCAAAGAACTTATAAAATTTGAACAAGAAAATTATCTGCCCCAAGGTCTGGATATAAGTCTAACAAATGATCAATCTATCAAAACAGAAAACCAGGTAAATGACTTGGTGAACAATATCATTTTCGGGGTGATTTTGGTGGTTCTCGTTCTAATGTTTTTCCTAGGATTTAGAAATGCGCTATTCGTAGGTTTTGCCATTCCGCTTTCAATGTTAATGGCACTTTCTATACTTTCCGCCTTGGGTTTCACCTTAAATACTATGGTGCTTTTCGGTCTTGTGATGGGGCTGGGAATGTTGGTGGACAACGGAATTGTGGTAGTTGAGAACGTGTACAGTTTGATGAGTCAAGGAATGACTCGCAAAAAGGCAGCATTACAGGGAATGGGTGAAATTGCTTGGCCCATTATCGCTTCAACCGCAACAACCTTAGCAGCATTTTTTCCATTGGGACTATGGCCAGGAACCATTGGGAAGTTTATGGTCTATTTCCCAATAACGCTTTCCGTAGTTCTTTCATCTTCATTATTTGTGGCGCTTATTATAAACTCTGTACTCACTTCGGAATTTATGAAAGTGGAAGAAGAGCCACTTTCAAAACGGAAACTGATTCGATGGAGTTTAATCCTTCTAGGGGTGGGTGCCTTGCTTCTACTAGCAGGCTTTACAATGGATATCGCGGCCTTCCGTGGCTTCGGAAACTTGGCTATTCTCACCTCTATTCTTCTTTGGCTATATAAATATGTATTAGCGGGGGCAGTGGAATACTTCCAATTTAAATCACTCAAGAAATTGGAGGACGCTTATGAAAAAACACTTAAGTATGCATTGAAAGGAAGAAAAGCCTATGTGTTTTTCTTTGGAACTATAATCCTATTACTCCTTTCATTTGTGGTGGTGGGAATTGCACAACCAAAAGTTCTCTTCTTCCCAGAAAACGAACCCAACCAGATTATCACCTATATAGAATATCCACAAGGAACGGATATCGCCAAAACAAATGAACTCACCAAAAAAGTGGAAGACCGTATTTATAGCGCCATTTCAAAATATGAAGACAACGGCTATAACTTTATGGTGGAAAGCGCCATTTCGCAAGTAGGTCAAGGTGCCGGAAACCCAATGGCTGATGGAGGGCAGAGCGACGATATGCCCCAAAAAGGAAAGGTTACGCTCTCAATGCGCGATTATCACTTGCGACGGGGCATTAAAAGTAGCGATGTTTTAGAAGAAGTGCGGGCAGCCGTAAAAGGATTCCCAGGAGCATCAATAATAGTTGAAAAAGATGCTGCCGGACCGCCGGTTGGATATCCAATTAATATGGAATTGCGCGGGGATGATTATGACGAAATGCTTCGAACTGCCGAAAACCTTCGAACTTTTATTGAAAATTCAGGTATTTCAGGAATTGAGGAACTGAAGATCGACGTCAATAAAAACAAGCCTGAAATGAATATAAGCGTGGATCGCGAAAAAGCTGGGCAGCTGGGAATTTCATCAGGACAAATTGGGCAAACCCTTCGCCGTGCAATTTTTGGCGAAGAAGCCTCCACTTACAAAGAAGATGACGAAGACTATGAAATAAATGTTCGCTTGGCAGAAGATTATCGTTATAACGAAAGCGTCCTGTTTAACCAGCCCATTACCTTTAGAAACAATCAAGGTAAGATTGTGCAGGTGCCCATTTCATCTGTAATTTCTAAAAACAACACCTCATCATTTAGCTCCATAAAGCGAAAGAATTTAAAGCGAACAATCACTTTATATTCCAACGTTTTGGGGGGCTATAACGGAACTGAAATAGTAAATGATTTAAAGACCGAGCTTCAAAATTACGATTTGCCTCAAGATATAGTCCTGGCATTTACAGGAGAGCAGGAGAAGCAAGAGGATAATATGAGCTTTTTAGTCTTGGCACTCTTCTTTGCATTGGGAGGGATTTTATTGATCCTTGTCGCGCAGTTCAATTCACTTTCCAAGCCGATAATTATCCTTTCATCCGTCGTGCTCAGTTTGGCTGGCGTATTCTTGGGAATGGTTATTTTCCAAATGGATTTCGTGATCATTATGACGATGATGGGAATCATTTCCCTTGCGGGGATCGTTGTTAACAACGCAATCGTTCTTATCGATTACACCCAAATTCTCATTGATCGAAAAATGTATGAATTGGAAATGGACGAGGACGATATGCTCACCAAACGACAGTATTTTGAGTTGATCGTAGAAGGAGGTAAATCTCGTTTGAGACCCGTTTTACTTACTGCAATAACCACCGTTTTGGGGCTTATTCCATTGGCCATTGGATTTAACATTGATTTCTTTGGTCTATTTACAGATTATAGTCCCAATATCTACATTGGAGGAGACAACGTTATTTTCTGGGGACCTTTGGCGTGGACAGTGATCTTCGGACTTATTTTCGCAACCTTTCTAACTTTGATCGTGGTGCCTGTAATGTTTTATTTGGTACAACGCGCTAAGGTGAAATTTAGAAAACGCCGCAGAATGAAAGAGATCAAAAAGATCAAGGCGCTACAGGCAATGAGCAGTGAGGGGATGGCTTAAGAAGTTAGATTACTTCTTTCTTTAAAAGAATATTCAAGATATTAGACCTCAAAGATTTTGAAAACTTTGGGGTCTGGGTATTCTATCACCAACTAATTGAACGTTCGATAATATTCTCCTTAAACCCACTCAATTGTGCTATTACTTCTTAAATTTGCACCCTCGATAAAATCAAGTTATAATTAAAGGTTTTCTGCTGCAGTTTATATTGAGCGGAGTCGAGTAATAGAAATTGTATAACTAAAACAGATTCCCGCCTTCGCGGGAAGTATTATGTACAGAACACACAACAACGGCCAACTACGAGCCACGGATATCAATAAGGAAGTAACGCTTTCAGGATGGGTTCAGAGAACTCGTGATAAGGGTTTTATGATGTGGGTCGATCTTCGCGACCGTTATGGCATCACGCAACTTATTTTTGACGCCGATCGCACCTCAAAGGAATTGTTTGAAAAAGCTTCCACATTGGGCCGTGAGTATGTGATTCAAGTAAAAGGAACCGTCATCGAGCGACAGTCCAAAAACCCAAACCTGCCAACTGGTGATATTGAGATTTTGGTTTCGGAACTTACAATTCTAAACAAATCCAAAACGCCTCCCTTCACCATTGAAGACGAAACCGATGGTGGCGAGGATTTGCGGATGAAATATCGCTATCTGGATATCCGAAGAAATCCGGTGCGGGAGAATCTAATCTTTCGTCATAAAGTAACCATTGCCGTTCGCAATTATCTTTCGGATAGAGGATTTATAGAAGTGGAAACTCCCTATCTAATAAAATCCACACCAGAAGGAGCTCGTGATTTTGTAGTGCCTTCACGAATGAATGAAGGTCAGTTTTATGCCCTTCCACAATCGCCACAAACATTTAAGCAATTGTTGATGGTAGGTGGATTGGACAAGTATTTCCAGATAGTAAAATGTTTCCGAGATGAAGATTTGAGAGCAGACCGTCAACCTGAATTCACACAGATAGACTGCGAAATGGCTTTTGTGGATCAGGAAGAAATTCTAAATGTTTTCGAAGGATTGACTAAACATTTACTAAAAGAAATTAATGGGGTAGATGTTAGTGAATTCCCCAGAATGACCTACGACGAAGCGATGCAGCGCTACGGAAACGATAAACCGGATATCCGTTTTGGGATGGAATTTGGCGAATTGAACGAAGTTGCACAGCACAAAGAATTCAACGTTTTCAATCAGGCGGAATTGGTCGTTGGCATTGCGGTTCCAGGCGGAAATTCCTATACTAGAAAAGAAATCGACAAGCTTACCGATTGGGTAAGACGGCCGCAAGTAGGCGCTTTAGGAATGGTTTACGTTCGTTGTAATGAAGACGGTACTTATAAATCATCTGTGGACAAATTCTACACGGAAGAAGATTTGGCAAAATGGGCGGAAGCAACAAACGCCAAGGCGGGGGATTTGATTTGCGTACTTTCGGGAGATAAGAATAAGGTAAGACCTCAACTAAGTGCCTTAAGAATGCATTTGGCAGAGGAACTTGGATTAAGAGACCCAAAGGTTTTCGCCCCTCTATGGGTAGTGGACTTCCCATTATTGGAATGGGATGAAGATACCGCGCGTTATTATGCCATGCACCATCCTTTCACCGCTCCAAAACCTGGGCAACTTGAACTTCTAGCTACAAATCCTGCCGATGTAAAAGCCAATGCCTACGATTTGGTTTTAAACGGAAATGAAA
Organism: Aequorivita sp.; assembly: GCA_049646885.1. Taxonomy (GTDB): domain Bacteria; phylum Bacteroidota; class Bacteroidia; order Flavobacteriales; family Flavobacteriaceae; genus Aequorivita. The sequence continues at coordinate 16,169 of JBARWQ010000027.1, forward strand.
TTGGCGGAGGTTCCATACGAATTCACAATAAAGACACCCAAGCTAAAATGTTTGAATTCCTTGGCTTCACCGCTGAGGAAGCAAAAGCACAATTTGGATTTTTGATGGATGCTTTTCAATACGGCGCGCCGCCACATGGGGGAATTGCTTTCGGACTTGATAGATTGGTCGCAATTTTGGGCGGACAAGAAACCATTCGCGATTTTATCGCCTTTCCAAAAAACAATGCTGGACGTGACGTGATGATAGATGCCCCTGCACCTATCGATGAAAAGCAGTTGCAAGAACTTCATTTGAAAGTGGAAATAAAGCAATCCTAGACCACACGGCATTCAAAGATCTCTAAGGTACTTTTAAATAAAAGTGCCACATCCAAAAGGACGGAAGTAACAAGAGGGACATCAACCTTTACACCTTTGAGGATTACAGCTGCTATTTCCTTTTCTCTTTCCAAATATTTTATCCCAAATTCCGTTTATTTAATAGAATTCGATATGAAAGGAAATATGATTATCCACGACAAAAATTAAGCGGGGCTTGGCTTAATAGATATTCAAAGTGTAATTGAACACAGTTTTATAACTATCTATAAGAAAATGACGGAGATGATGCGGAATTTTCAGGATACTGAAATATGGAATTTACCTTTCATCCGAAATGGGAAATATTATAGTTTTATATGAAAATTGAAATTATTGGCCTCATCGCAAAATAATAACATTCACAATCTAAATTTATGAAATACATTCTTCAAATATTATTAGTCGCCGTAATCATTGGTTTGAGTGTTGGATTTTATGTCAAATCCACCGACGAGCCAACTGGACACCTCATTATAGGCTTTTCACTGGTAGTTGGTTTTTTCATCCTGATGCCTCTTTTCATTTATCACAGATGGAAGGATAGAGACGTGAAAGACTACATGCTCAACAAAGAAAACATAATGAAAATGCACAATCACGAGAAAGATAAAAGGAGATAATTAGGAGGATACGACAATTTATTTTGATTTTATTAACATATCATATTAGAATTATTATACATTTGTATCTAATTATTAATTTATTTTTATTTTACAATGGAAGGAACAGTAAAGTTTTTTAATGAATCTAAAGGTTTTGGTTTTATAACCAATGATGAAACCGGGAAAGACATTTTTGTGCACGTAACCGGCTTGAACGGCGAGGCTCTTAACGAAGGGGACAGGGTAGAATATGTAGAGGAAGAGGGAAGAAAAGGACGAGTTGCTGCACAGGTACGAGTAATCCACGATTAACTGACATACGTTAAGGATTTTGAAAGCTCTTCATATTTGAAGGGCTTTTCTATTTAATTCAAATTGCGTTTCCGAATAAAAAATTGCTTCAACAATTGCGAAGCTTCTTCTTCCATTATTCCTCCCGTTATAATCGTTTTTGGGTGAAGCTTTGTGTTTAGCGCTATACATCCCCGCTGTTTATCGCGTGCCCCATAGACGATCCGGGAAATCTGGCTCCAAAATAAAGCTCCTGCGCACATCTGGCATGGCTCAAGGGTTACATACAGAGTACAATCAATCAAATACTTGCCGCCCAAATAGTTTGCCGCCGCCGTAATAGCCTGCATTTCAGCATGTGCGGTAACGTCGTTCAGGGTTTCAGTAAGGTTGTGCGCTCTTGCAATGATTTGATTTTTGATTACAATAACGGCACCAATAGGAATCTCGTTCTTTTCAAAAGCTGCTTCGGCTTCTTGCAGAGCGCGTTTCATAAAATAGTTGTCGTCAAAAGGATCTATCAGCTTCAAAAGGATGGTGTGTTTTCAAATATTTAAACGAAAGTACAAATTAACAAATTAACCTATTCCTCTATTAACACTTTCGCAATTGACGTATCTTTGCATCGTGCCAAAACATTTGCTAAATACTATTCAATTTCCAGAGGATTTGCGAAAAATTCCCCAATCAGAATTGCCGATTTTGGCGAAGGAATTACGCGAATTCATTATCAACATAGTAGCCACCAAGGAAGGCCATCTGGGTGCCAGTCTTGGGGTAGTCGAGCTTACCATTGCCCTTCATTACGTTTTTAATACACCAACCGATATTCTGGTATGGGATGTAGGGCATCAAGCTTATGGACATAAGATTCTCACCGGGCGAAAAGAAATTTTTGATACAAACCGGCAATTGGGCGGTATCAGCGGTTTTCCGAAGCGCAAAGAAAGCGAGTATGACACCTTTGGAGTGGGCCATAGCAGTACAGCTATCTCCGCAGCACTGGGGATGGCGATTGCCTCACAATTGAAGGGCGAATATAAGAAACAACATATTGCAGTGGTGGGCGATGCCTCCATAGCAAGCGGCATGGCATTTGAAGCTTTGAATCATGCGGGAGTAACTGATACCAATCTATTGGTAATATTAAACGATAACGCCATTGGCATAGATCCAAGTGTTGGAGCGTTAAAAGCTTATTTTACCAAAGTTAAAACAAATGGTATTCCAGCATCAGACAATATTTTTGAAGCGCTCAATTTCCATTATTCCGGGCCCATTGATGGACACGATTTGAATCTTCTGATTTCTGAATTGGAACGATTGAAAAATGTGAAAGGCCCAAAACTTCTTCATATTATAACAAAAAAAGGAAAAGGTTTAAGACAGGCCGAAGAAAATCAAGTGGTGTATCACGCTCCTGGAAAATTCGATGCGCTTACTGGGGATCTGCCCCCGAAAAGCAAGGAGTTACAACCTCCGAAATTTCAGGACGTATTTGGAAAAACCTTGGTGGAACTCGCTTCCCAAAATGAACGCATTATCGGAATTACTCCGGCCATGCCAACTGGTAGTTCCTTAAGGTTTATGATGGATGCCTTCCCAAAAAGAGCATTTGATGTTGGAATTGCCGAACAGCATGCGGTGACTTTTTCCGCAGGTTTGGCTACTCAAGGCTTTACGGTTTTCTGTAATATTTATTCCACATTCTTGCAAAGAGCCTACGATCAAGTAATCCACGACGTTTGTTTACAGAAAATTCCAGTTGTTTTCTGCTTGGACCGAGCCGGAATTGTAGGTGAAGACGGTCCAACCCATCATGGTATTTTTGACTTAGCCTATTTGAATTGTATCCCAAACCTCATCATCTTTGCCCCTCGCAATGAAATTGAATTGCGGAATATAATGTTTACTGCCCAACAAGGTTTAGAACTTCCTATTTTTATCAGATACCCTCGAGGAAAAGGAAGTATTTTAGACTGGGTAAAACCATTCAAAACATTGGAAATAGGAAAAGCTGAAGTTCTAAAGGAAGGAACTCAAACCGTAATATTATCCATTGGCACTATGGCCATTAACGCCATGGAGGCTATAGAGATGCTATCTCCTGAAGATCAAAAAAAGGTGGGATGCGTAGATATGCGGTTTCTAAAACCGTTAGATGAACAGATGCTACACAATATTTTTAAGAAATACCATTGCGTACTTACTTTAGAAGACGGCACAACAGTCGGTGGCTTAGGTAGCGTCATTACAGCTTTTGCAGCTAAACATAATTACAAAAACACAATTGATATCCTAGGTATTCCCGATATTTTCCCCGAACAAGGGACTATCCCCGAGCTACAAGACATCGTTGGTATTTCCCCTAATAAAATACGTCAGACACTTTTAAGTGTAAAATAAAAAGAGAGGCCTCGCGACCTCTCTTTTTACAATAAACAACAATCAATTTTAATTAATAACCAATTTAGAAGTTTGTGTATATCCGCCGCCATCTACTTTTATCAAATAGATTCCGGTAGTCAATCCACTAGCATTGATATTTGCTTTGTTGGTCATTTCAACCTTTTGGTCGAATACTTTACGACCGTTCATATCAAATATCGAGATTGAAGCTTCGCCAACATCATATCTGGACTGTATGTTGATATCGCCATTTGAAGGGTTTGGATAAATTAAGAAACTGTTTTTTAGCTCTCCCTTATCTCCCACTCCCAGTTGGCATCCTACTGGCACGTCAAATGCCTCCGTACCATCAGATCGGTTGTTGGAGCTTCCTTGACTGGCGCTAAGACCTAAGCCTCTTTTTGCAAAAGCATTCCAAATCAAGCACTCATTCGCGCCACCATTGGCATTGAGGTCAGCTTGTAGTATAGCGTCACGACCAGTCACGAAACCGGGACTACATGGCTGAAGTTTTAAACCATCGACAACCAACTGAAGTGCCATATTGTTACCACCTGTACCATGGTAAATATCAGGATCAAAACCGTATTGGTCAATAAATGCCCAAGTTAAATCCCAAAGCATAGTGGCCCAAACCGAACCAACTCCGTGTGGAACAGCTTGAGTTTTAATTGAGTTGTATGTAAAGTTGTTAATTGCGAAATCGGTACTGTATGCTTTGGTTCTCAAACCAAGACCCCCTATTCCCTGTCCAATTGCATAGCCACCAATACCACGAGCATCAGTTCCCAAATCACCAGGTTTCATAGTAAGCATAAGGCCGAAGTAGTCACTCCATCCCTCACCCATTTGTTCTTGGTTTTGGAGACATCCAACATTATTTGGCCCTCCAGTCAAACGGTTAGAAATTCCATGGCCATATTCGTGGGTAATAATCACATTATCCAAATCACCATCACGGCGAAAAGGGTCATTTCCTGAACCATCGTCACGCAAAGTAGCGTTCACGGTATCCCCATTAATAAGCGCGGCAATAATTGCCTCCCCATCAGATTTATATATCATCAAACCGGGGATAGTGATCTGGGCACCGGTTCCACCCATAATAATAGGATCTCCCGAAACGTTATTCACGACAATTACGGCTATCGCACCCGCATTTTGGACGTTGAGTATTTTTTCTGTAAAATTACACTCCCCACGTCTCAAAATTGCTATATGGCCATTGATAGCTCCCGCATTGAGTATATTATCGCAACCATCATAAGGGTCGTCGGAATTTCCAGAATTGTCATCTTCAACCAACACCAAATCAGATGTTATTGGGGTACCGGTTAACGGAGGGGCGAAATTAGAATCAAAACCATAATATTTACCTCCCAAAGGACCGCCGTTTACCGTAAGGAAAGTGCCTAAGACTTTTCCTGGAGCCGACCAAAGATACATTTGCATTCTCGGTGGTGCACCATCAGGTGGAGTATAAAAATTGGCATTGTTCAGGCCTCCGCCATCTTGGCCATCTGCAACAACGAAGTCACCACCTTTTCCGCCTTTACCGTAGTTGTTAAGCTGGAAATTTCCACTTACCTCATCAAAACCGTAGTGATAGAATACATCGTGCATTATGTTGTTCCAATAGAATAAATTCGTTATAGCAGCATCGGTAAATGCAAGTGGATCACGTGGAAGATTATAGGGGAAGTCAAACAGCAAGTTTGCACCGCCCTCAGCAGGATTACCATTGCTATTGTTACCGGCATGGTCTTCCTTGGCCAAAACGTTATTGCCTCGGGTTGTTGTGAATTCAGGCCCCACAACTCCATCCGTATCGTGCCATCCAAAAGGAGAAGCAACTATATCCGAAGGATCTAGGATCAACTGATCTGCCCCATCGTTTGGACCGATCAAAGGCATCGGGAAAACACGATAGCTTGGAGTAGCCAAACTCGTAAAAGACATATTACTTTTAAAGGAATCCGCAAAAAGGATACTTTCTGTATTGGAATGGGAATGAGGCCCATCGCCCAGGTCACAGCTCACCACCCAATCGTCGGTTGCCAATACTTCTCCGGTAATCGCATCAATCCTAACACTGTAGTAATGACTGGCATCCAATAAATAAATACTTAAATCCCAAGCAAGTCTAATACTTGAGCTTTTATCAATTCTTTGTAAGACTAATTGAACTGGAATATTTTCAAGAGAAATTCCACCATTGGAGTACACATAAGAATTATTCTCGGATGTTTCCAACAAACTCAAGTTGGTGGGAGATCCAAGACCAAGTGCCGTCGCCGCTTTCAAAATCGCTGCCGTAGCGGTAATCGAAGGTGAAGTGCTGTTGATCCTAGCAGATAGTTTATCCGCAAAAGATACATCAGCATGTACTACCTGTCCATTTTTAATTAGGAAAGGTGATACAGAATTGAAAACTTTTATTCCTTGATAATTCTGCTCTACATATACATTATATGCTTTCAGACTATTGGAATAAGCCTCTGAAGAAATAGAAATATCAGAGATATCCTGTTGCTGCAAAGAAAACTCGGCCTTGTGTTGTTGGAGATACGATTTTACTGTGGCCTTAAAATCCTGACCGAAGGAGAAATTTACAGCAAAAAAGATAAATACATAAATAACTTTTTTCATAAACTGGGAATTTAGATTTTAACAACTCCCAGAGTAGATAAATTTAATCGGGGAGACGTTGATTTTAAATATTTTAAAAATAGAATTGATAAAAATATCACAAAAAAAGGGGATAACACCCCTCAAAATGAACATTTAACATTTCATAAGCAAATGTTAAAGACTTCCTCGCAAATTTTGGAAAATACTAACAGCACTACCATCGGTAAGGCACGAAATATAATGACAGGCTTGCATCAAATAATCATAAGTGGATGAAGGAGCAGCAAAATTTGTGTTCAAACTACGCAATAACAACGTGTCATACTTTCTTGTATTTTCTTTATATTGGTTTTCAAGAGAAGTAGCAATCGTATCCAATATGGTTGATAAAATTTTATGACCCGCCATTTCCTTCTTCATAACATCCGTACTCTGGTATATTTTTTCAACACTTATCTTTATGATATCGGAAATTTGGGGTTCGTATTTACTTCGGCTCATTAAAGAATCGGGGAAGTTGCCCTTTAATATTTCCTCTTCATTCGTCAGAAATACTGCTGCTGCCTCTTCCACAAGCGTATTTATGGCCAAGGATCGAAGATAGCTCAACCTAGTTTGTGGTGTGGCCAATCGCGAATACACCTCCGTTTTCAAATTATGCCGAACCAGATTTATCAAATATTCCAAGGCGACCTCCTCCTCTATCAATCCCAAATTGATTCCATCCTCAAAATCGATAATGGTATAACAAATATCATCGGCGGCCTCTGTAAGGTACGCCAAGGGATGTCTCGCATTTCCAGTACCACTATCACTTTTCAAAAGTCCAAGGTCTTCTGATACCTCCTTAAAAAAATCAACATCCCCTTGAAAAACGCCGAACTTTTTATCGGCCACCCGAGTAGTTGGTCTCTTAGGCAATGATTCCTTTGGATATTTCATAAATGCTCCCAAAGTGGCATAGGTCAACCGAAGTCCACCTCGCACCCCATCCCTGGATTCGGTCAGTATTTTAAACCCATTGGCGTTGCCTTCAAAATCTACAAGGTCTTGATATTCCTTATCAGTGAGATCATTTTTAAAACGTTGCCCAGGCCCACTCAAAAAATATTCGCCTATAGCTTTTTCACCGCTATGTCCAAATGGAGGGTTGCCAATGTCATGTGCCAAAGCAGCGGCAGCAACAATAGCACCAAAATCATTAAACTGATAGCCGTGTACACTTTGAAGCTGAGGGTGTTTCTGTATGATAGCTCTACCTACAATTCTTCCTAAAGACCTCCCTACCACAGAAACTTCCAAACTATGCGTTAAGCGAGTATGCACAAAAGAAGTTTTCGAGAGCGGAATGACTTGTGTTTTGTCCTGAAGGCTCCTGAACGCAGAGGAAAAAATAATCCGGTCGTAATCCACCTCAAAACCCAAGCGGGTTTCATTTTCTTCCGACCGCAACCGTTTATTTGTATCGCCTTGCTTTCTTAAAGATAGCAATTGTTCCCATTGCATCATAACCAAAAAATTTTGGAAGGCAAGATACTATTTTAAAAAAGCAAACTCGAGATGGAGCAGGATTTAATCCCAGTTGAAAAAATCAATCAGACCCTGAATAAGATCAGTTATTTCTTATTCAATAAATATCGATAATCCTCAAAATCCAGTCCCCCACTATATATTTGGATGGAGCGCTTGATAAGATGTTGGGCGGTTTTAGCGTCATACCCCAAGCCTATGGCATATTTTTCAATTAGGAAACGTTCGTGGTCGTCGATTGTATTGTCCGCAAAAATCATTTGGAAAAGATCGTGCATACGCTCTAAACGTCGCTCGGCCGAGTTGGGAGGATTAATGGGATAGCCCGTGGGGTCTTTTAATATCCTTTCATATTCCGCTTCGCTGATATTCAGTTTATGGGCGAAACTTTTCAGCATTTTCTCCTCTTCCGTGCTCAATGTTCCATCAACAGTGGCCATATTGGCAATAGAGGCAAAATGGCCCAAATTTCGGGAATGCTCCCCGCTTTCAAATAAATCTGTGAATGACATATAGTTGTTTTAAGTAAATAACAAATATATAATTAGTATCCGACAAATACGAGCGTGTCTTGGCAATGTAACAATCTTTTTCACTTCGCTTATTTGAAAACAAAATGCTCTAAACCTTTCTTAATTGCTATAGAAAGAATATTGACACCTCCATTGCTTGTTTATAACGAAAAAAGAACCTATCGCGAACAAGCCGATGTCTATACCGATACTTGGCGCACCGTTGACAAATGCATCATAACCCGCAACCACGCCGACTGCAGTTACTGGGACCATAAGTAATATATTACACACTATAATAATATTCCAATCATTAAATAAAGAATAGGGCAAATAGAAGTTGCAGGAAAATCTTGGAACGAATCAATTCACAAAATATAATTTGGCAAAAGTGAGGGAAAGCCATCCCCTCAGTTTTCCAGTTGTTACTGTATGGACTTCGAGCAAAACTAACTTCAGAAAAAGTGGCGAATAGGAGTAAATAGATAGCGTTGCAATTTGGAATGAAATTTCTGTTTGAATCCTAATAAGAATGATAATATTACTCAAAGAGGTATAATCATGATCGTATTCACCTTAATATGCGTCTTTTCGGGGAATTTAATCACCAAATATTATATAAGAAAGCTGTTTTCAAACCCCAAAGATTCAAAACCTCTTTGGGGTTTTATCTTTGTACAATGTCCATCGAAATACAAACCAACTCCCAAAACTTTATTCTAATACTAAAGGATTATTTAATTTTTATGGCCATATCCATCCAGGAGTGCGGCTGAGGTGAATTGGGTGACAATATTTACGATTCCCGTATTTTTATAAAACTATTAATGGCCCAATACTTCCTGCTTTTGGTAACTTTACGGGAAGCATATTTTAAAATCATCCAAAACCGATGCGGTGTTTTCCATTGTTGGTGGGGTGATTTGTGTTTCAAACTAAACCAAAACTGATTTGCAATGAAGAAAACGCTACAAATCGCAAATATTATTGGCTTTGTTCTAGTAATTATTGTCAACGGTCTTGGCGGTACTAGTGCTATCAATGATACGTCCATCGCCGATATCTCAAATGCCAATCCTAACTTTTTCACGCCAGCTGGTTATGCGTTTTCAATCTGGGGACTTATTTATTTGATGCTTCTCGGATTTACAATTTATCAAAGTCGAAGTCTTTTCAAACCCGTGCGAGACGATGGATTCATATTAAAAACCGGCTGGTGGTTTGTGATTTCGTCCGTTGCCAATATAATGTGGATTACTTTTTGGGTGTATGGATTTATGGAATATTCTGTCTTGGCTATTTTCGTCTTGCTGTATTCCCTTTTGACAATTGTAATGAAGAATCGCATGGAACTTTGGGATGCACCCATTTCGGTTATCGTCTTCCTTTGGTGGCCCTTTGTTTTTTACAGTGGTTGGGTAACGGTGGCGAGCATCGCGAATGTGTCAGCCTATTTAACGAGTATCGGTTGGAATGCTTGGGGATATAGTGAAATATCTTGGGCGGTAACAATGATAATTATTACGGGTATAATAAATCTAGCCGTTACTTGGCAAAGAAATATGAGGGAATTTGCACTGGTTGGTGCTTGGGCGCTGATTGCCATTTGCGTGGCCAATTGGGAAGTTAGTCCAACGGTGGCGAATACTTCCCTGGGGGTTGCAATTATTTTGATTGCTAGTAGTGGTTATCACGGACATTTGAATCGAGCCACGAATCCAGGGGAAAAGCTTAAGGAGTATCAAAATAGACATGAGACTTAAGATCCCTTCGATCTTCTCCTGCAAGGTCTCAAAGACCTTGTAGGTGTTTTCAGGAAGTTCAATGCTCTAAACAGGGGAGATACCCGCCTTCGCGGGTAATTAGACCATTCCCTTAATATCGTTCCCCCAAGTGGGATATGCAAAAATCATAGCTTTGAGATCATCGGTTGTCAATTTTCCGCACATTGCCAAAACAAAAAGATTGATCATTTCGCCTGCTTCGGAAGAGATGATATGGGCTCCTAGGATAATATTCCGCTTTTTGTCCACTATGGTTTTATAGGCATAAACATCATCATTGATGCGCTTGGCATTGAACCATTTTGGGATGCTTTTATTTTCCACCACATAATCATAGCCTTTTTCCTTGGCTTCTTCTTCGGTCAAACCTATGGTCGCAAGTTGAGGAATGGTAAAGACTACCGAGGGAACTGGTGGAAAATCCATTTTTGTATGGTTTCCTTTTCTAATATTCAAGGAAACAATTCGCGCTTCCTGAGAGGAAGTTGGCGTCAACGGCAATGATCCGCTTGCCGATACGTCGCCGCAAGCATAAACTGATGGATTAGTTGGATTCTGAAGATATTCATTTACTGAAATTCCCAATTCCTGCCCGTCCGTCAGGCGGGTTTCAAAAGAAACATTCCCATTCTCCAAATCGAGATCATCAATGGAGGGAACGCGACCGGCCGTATTAAACACCATTCGCGCTGTAACCGAGTGGTTGATGAGCGAAGTAGAAGCATCGTTTTTCTGAAATGAAACCCTGTAATTCTTTTGAAGTTTCTCTACCTCGGAAACCCGGGCATTGAAAATAAATTCAATTCCCAATTTCTTTGAAGCTTCGGTGAGATGAGAAACAATTTCTTCTTCGAAACCATCAAGAGGGCGATCTCCTGCTTCTATTACAGTAACTTTCGCGCCACAGCGGGCGGCAATATGTGCGAACTCCATCCCAATATATCCGGCCCCAACAAGAACAATGCTTTCAGGTAATTCTTCCATTTCCAAAAAATCGTCACTGACTTTTAAATGCTCCCGGCCTGGGATTTTAAGCCCCATAGGTTTTAAACCAGTCGCTATGACAATTTTCTTCGCCTTCACCGTTTTTCCTTCTACTGAGAGGGTGTTTTCATCCAAGAACTTTGGGGATTGATGGTACATTTCGATTCCGGCCTTTTTCAGATCTCTTTCTGTTACTGCAGGAACAGCAGCAGTAAACGTAGATTTGTATTTTTGAAGTGCTGTCCAGTCAATTTTTGGCGCTTTTACGATTCCTTTTCCCTCCAGATTTTTTGAAATCTGAAAAGCTTCCGTGATTCCAACCAAAACCTTTTTTGGATCGCAACCTCTGTTGGCGCAGGTGCCGCCAAATTCCCTTTTGTCGGCAATTGCAACAGACATTCCTTCTTTAGCACAATCGTATGCTACAGTCTTTCCCGCTGTTCCGGATCCTATTATAAAAACGTCGTATACTTTTATTGCCATATCATTTCCCGCGAAGGCGGGTAGCTCTTATTTAAATCATTAAACTTCCTCCAATAAATTTCGCAAGGACGCTCTGTCGGTGCAATCAAAGACGTACAAGGTCTTGAAGACCTTACAGGAAATTTCATCTCGATTTTAAAAATACAGATTCATCTCCCCGAATTATGTTAGTAAAATGATAAAGTTGGAATTAAAAACCTAACAGGACTTTGAGACGTCTAAGGTTTGAAGTAAATTTGCCGATCGATGCATAAAAAAATCGCTAGCTCACTCTATTCCCAGTCTCCAAAAACCCGGAAACTGCGGGAAGCCATTTTTCAATCTGAAAATAATATCGCGATCTCAGACCTTATAGGATCATCGCTTTCAATGGTTTTGGCCGAAACATTTAGCCCAGAATCAATCGGGGCGGAACTTCCTTTTCTTTTGATTTTAAATGACAAGGAAGAGGCTGCCTACCACTTAAACGATTTGGAAAACCTTTTAGGCGATGAACACGTAATGTTCTATCCCGGCAGTTTTAGACGGCCGTATCAAATTGAAGAAACGGATAATGCCAACATACTTTTGCGAAGTGAAGTTTTAAACAGGATCAATTCCCGTAAAAAACCTGCATTTATTGTAACCTATCCTGAAGCGTTATTTGAAAAAGTGGTTACAAGAAAGGAACTGGAGCGCAACACTTTAAAAATTGCGGTAGGAGACCAACTTTCAATCGATTTTGTGAATGAAGTGTTATTTGAATATCGATTCAAACGCACTGATTTCGTTACGGAACCTGGAGAATTTTCTGTGAGAGGGGGGATTTTGGACGTGTTTAGCTTTAGCAACGACGAACCTTTTAGAATTGAATTTTTTGGGGATGAAGTGGATAGTATTAGAACTTTCGACGTAGAAACCCAACTTTCACTTGATCAAAAGAAAAAAGTTTCCATCATTCCCAACATAGAGAATAAGATAATTGATGAAAACCGGGAATCATTTCTGAAATATATCGCTTCAAAAACGGTGGTATTTATTAAAAATGAAGGTATCTTTTTCAGTGCGATTGACAATTTATTTAAAAAAGCTACGGAAGCATTTGACGCTCTCGATCCTATCATCAAACGAGCAAAACCGTCAGAACTGTTCTGTACAGGAGAAATGCTTCACAAGCAGTTGAAAGATTTCACTACGGTTTCACTTAATTTAAAGAGCGATAGAAATTTAAAGGAGGTTTCTCCCGAAACTTCGGGAGCGCCCAACCTGACAACTTCGATTTCAGATTCGATTTCGATTTCGTTTTCAACGAGGCCTCAACCCTCCTTCAACAAGCAGTTCAATCTTCTTATTGAAAATTTGAATGAGAACACGGACAAGGGGTATAAAAACTATATTTTCTGTAGTACGGAGCAACAGGCGAAGCGCTTTCGGGATATTTTTGAAGATGCGCAACAGAATGTAGAACAGTTTGAAACTATAGTATTTCCGCTATTTCAAGGGTTTATAGACGACGATTTAAAAGTGGTCTGTTATACCGATCACCAGATTTTTGAGCGCTATCATAAATTCTCTTTAAAGAATGGATACGCCAAAAAACAGGCTATTACAATCAAGGAAATCACCAATCTTCAAGTTGGCGATTACGTGACGCATATTGACCACGGTATCGGAAAATTCGGTGGCCTTCAAAAGATTGATGTGGAAGGAAAGATGCAGGAAGCCATCAAACTTTTTTATGGCGATCGGGATATTTTGTATGTCAGCATCCATTCACTTCACAAGATTTCAAAATACAACGGCAAGGACGGGAAAGAGCCAAAAATCTACAAACTGGGTAGTGATGCTTGGAAAAAGCTCAAGCAAAAAACTAAGACTCGGGTCAAGGAAATTGCCTTTAACCTTATTGAATTATACGCCAAACGTCGCACTCTTAAAGGTTTTCAATTTGATCCGGACAGCTATTTACAAGCGGAATTGGAGTCTTCATTTATTTATGAAGACACGCCCGATCAAAGCGCCGCAACCGAGGACGTAAAGCGGGATATGGAAAACGAGCGACCTATGGATCGCTTGGTTTGTGGAGACGTTGGTTTCGGAAAAACTGAAGTCGCCATTCGCGCCGCGTTTAAGGCTGTTGACAATGGAAAACAGGTGGCAGTATTAGTGCCAACAACCATTTTGGCCTTCCAACACTTTAGAACTTTTTCGGAACGGCTTTCCGAAATGCCCGTAACAGTGGATTATCTAAACCGATTTAGAACCGCCAAGGAACGCCGGGCCGTTTTGGATGGATTGAAAGATGGCACGCTCGATATTGTAATCGGCACCCATCAATTGGTGAACAAATCGGTAGAATTTAAAGATTTAGGGCTGCTAGTTATTGACGAGGAACAAAAATTTGGAGTTGCGGTAAAGGACAAGCTAAAAACCATCAAGGAAAATGTGGATACGCTGACATTGACGGCAACGCCCATTCCCCGAACTTTACAGTTTAGTTTGATGGCAGCCAGGGATCTTTCGGTAATTACCACACCTCCGCCCAACCGATATCCTGTGGAAACACACGTTATCCGATTTTCTGAGGAAGCGATAAGGGATGCAATCAGTTATGAAATCCAGCGGGGCGGACAGGTATTTTTCGTCCATAACAGAATTGAAAACATTACGGAAGTCGCTGGGTTGATTCAGCGTTTGGTTCCCGATGCCAAAATTGGGATCGGTCACGGACAAATGGAAGGTAAAAAACTGGAAGATTTAATGCTTCGTTTTATGAACAACGAATTTGACGTGTTGGTTTCCACGACCATTGTTGAAAGTGGATTGGACGTGCCCAATGCGAATACCATTTTTATAAACAATGCCAATAAATTCGGTATTTCCGATTTGCATCAATTACGCGGTCGTGTGGGAAGGAGCAATAAAAAAGCTTTCTGTTATTTTATTACCCCTGATTATTCCGATATGACGGACGAAGCCAGAAAACGTATAACTGCCTTGGAGCAATTTTCAGATTTGGGAAGCGGCATCCACATAGCGATGAAGGATTTGGAAATTCGAGGTGCCGGCGATTTGCTCGGGGGGGAACAAAGCGGATTTATCAATGAAATTGGTTTTGAAACTTACCAAAAGATACTTTCCGAAGCTATCGATGAATTGAAGGAAAAAGAATTTAAATCACTTTATGAGGAAACGGAAGGACCCAAAAAAGACTTCGTAAAAGAAACTACTATCGACACCGACTTCGAACTTCTTTTTCCCGATGACTACGTAAACAATATTACCGAAAGGCTGAATCTCTACACCAAGTTGAACGACCTAAAAAATGAAGAAGAGCTCGCGAAATTTGAAAAAGAGCTCTTAGACCGATTTGGAGAATTGCCCAAACAAGCGAAAGACCTACTGAACAGCGTTCGAATAAAATGGATTGCCATTTCAATGGGATTGGAACGTGTGGTAATGAAGAAGAAAAAAATGGTCGGTTATTTTGTGGCTGACCAACAAAGTGCGTTTTATCAAAGTCCTTCGTTTACAAAAGTGCTTCAATATGTACAAAGCCATCCTCAAAAAGTTAGCATGAAGGAAAAGCAAACCAGAAATGGACTGCGATTGCTTTTGACTTTTGATGGAGTTAATTCGGTTGATAATGCGCTTCGGGTTTTGGAGCCGTTTAAGGAATAGGATTCAGACCCCAAAGATTCGAGACCTTTGGGGTCTAGGATATTTTCCAGAAAAAATGAAATGTCGGATGAATGTCGGATGAATGTCGGGTGAAATTCCCTTGAAAATATTGCCTTATATTTACTACCATCGTACTATTGCTTCATCAAATCACAGATTATGCAACAACCACTATTTTTTCTAAATAACAGCAAAATCTCTAATTGGATGTTCCATATATCCTTTAAACAATAAATATTAGAGACAGATGAAACAACCAGAGCTTGGTCAGAAAATCTTAGAGCCAAAACCCAGAATATAAACGCTTCAAATTTGAAATCCTGGGAAGGATAAGTCAAAAATGATAAAAAGCATTCACAAAATGCTCTAGACTCTCCTGCGACTTGTTTTTTAAAATAGCAATGATGTCGAATCGCACCTCAACATCGAGTTCATTTGAAACTATATATTCGTTAGCCGCTTTTACCAACAACTTGATTTTTTTGGGCGTAACGAAAGTCTGGGGATCGCCAAAAAAATCGCTGTTTCGGGTTTTTACTTCAACTATTACAACCGTGTCCTCCTCTTTTTGGGCGATAATATCAATTTCTGCCTTGTCAAAGTAAAAATTTCGACACAGAATTCTATAGCCATTTTTAAGCAAATATTGAACGGCTATTTCTTCTCCTATTTTTCCGAGTTCGTTGTGTGAGGCCATAGTTATTAAAATTCCAAAAAACAAATGACAAAACCCAAATAAATTGCAAAATTAAAATTTCAAGGTTATATTCCCGTCTTCGACTTTTAACCTTACCTCCCGCCCCATTATCAAAGCGCGATTGTCTTCAATATGACCCGCCGGAAAGTTGAAGCAAACTGGGTATTTGTATTCTTTCACCATATCAAAAATTATTTCATCAGCAGTTTTTCCAAAGGGAATTACATTATCGTTCATTTTAGTCATCCCTCCAACAATCAATCCAGCTAGATTTTCCAACATTCCGTTGCGTTTCAAATTCATCATCATTCGGTCGATATGGTATAAATACTCATCCAAGTCTTCAATAAAAAGAATTTTCCCATCGGTGTTTATGGCTGAATTGCTCCCACAGAGCGAATACAAAACGGAAAGGTTTCCTCCAATAATTTCACCCTTTGCAAACCCCAGCCTATTAAATTTCTTAAATGAATTTTCACTCGTCCTATCCTGCAAGGTGTTGCCGAAGGCCACCTTGTAGGTATTAGCCGCATATGAAATCGAATATTTTTCTCCAAACAAAACTTTCCGAAGTGATTCAGAAGTTTCCTTGGTTTTCTTTTCAATTTCCAAAGGCATCTGGGCATGCAAGCTCTCTATTCCGAGCGTATGGATATGGGAATGTAAAACAGTAATATCACTATAGCCTATGATCCATTTGGGAGATTTCTTAAACGTGGTGAAATCCAACATGTCAATAATTCTCACCGTTCCATAGCCACCTCGGGCGCACCAAATGGCTTTGATTTTAGGATCTTCCATCATTTGCTGAAAATCTGTTGCCCGCAAGACATCATATCCGGCAAATTGGTTTTCTTCGGCACCAATGGTTTTTCCCAAAATGGCATTTAATCCCCAGCTTTCAAGTAACTGAAGTGCGGGTTTTAATTCTTCTCTTAAAACCTTACGCGCCGTGGAAACTATAGCAATGGTGTCGCCTTTTTTTATAAATGGAGGTGTTTTCAAAGCTTATTGGATTTAGCCGGTTCATAAACGATTTTGTTTACAAATAATTCGAGGTTTGCTTCCTTCGCCTCTTCAAAAGTATGTGGAGTGTCGCCCATAAACCGCTTTCCATATTTTTTGTCAGTTTTGAAAAAGACAAATAAACCCTTGTTTTCCAATTTGCCTTCGTTAAACTTTACTACACCCGCAAAATCCCAATTAAAGCCAAAAAAATCTACCGGTTTTCGATTAGTGGAGTTCACCTCGTCAATGGACATTCCAGGTTTTACACCAGTTCTGGAACCAAATTTATTTTCTCGACCTTCCACTGAAACGCGAGAAACCTTTGTTGAATCTTTGGGTCTGAAATCTATCCGCACCTCATCCTTTTCTCCCTTATTTAACCAAATAACTTTCACGTGATCCATTCCCTCATTTACCGAGATAACTTCTTTTTCTATTTTTCCCTCCGAAAAAGTGGACTCTAAACTTCCTTTATTGGCTATTTCCGCGAGGTCCTCCACAGTAAAAACTTCTGGTTTGGGCGGTTCAAGAGAAGGTTTTTCAATAGTCTCCACTTCCTCGGTCGGAATCGTCACGCGTTTCATTCTTTCCTCACAACCCCAAAAAATCACAATCATTAATAAAGACAAAATTGCTTGTCGCATCATAAATTTAATTTTAGTTAAAGATACTTCTTTGGCACCATTTTGAAAAAGAGCTTAATCGTAAAGGGGAAAAAAGTCTTACAACTTACGTCTTTTCGTCCTAGGTCAAACTTCCCAATATAAATTCTACTTGTTTAACGCCCGAGATTTCCAAGATTTTCTTCTGAAAACAGTACCTTTGCGCTCTAGATTTCGTTTATGGAACCATCGAAAAATTCCCATTCTGTTCATACCTCTTTTACGGCAAACAGGTACACAATCACCGCCGCCCTACCCTATACCAATGGTCCAATCCACATTGGCCATTTGGCCGGGGTTTATGTGCCCGCAGACATCTATGCGCGCTACCAACGTCTTCAAAACAAAGATGTGGCCTTTATTTGTGGAAGTGATGAGCACGGAGTTGCCATTACTTTAAAGGCGAAGAAGGAAGGTATTTCGCCACAAGAAGTTGTGGATAAATACCATAAAATCATCAAAGATAGCTTTGCCGATTTCGGAATCACATTCGATAATTATTCGCGTACCTCAGCTAAAATCCATCACGATACCGCCTCGGAATTCTTTAAAAAGCTATACGACGATGGAAAATTTATAGAGGAAGTCACAGAGCAATTGTATGACGAGGAAGCAAATCAGTTTTTGGCCGACCGTTTTGTAGTGGGTACCTGTCCCAAATGCGGTTATGAAGAAGCCTATGGCGACCAATGCGAAAATTGTGGCTCCAGCCTGAACGCAACAGATTTAATCAACCCGAAAAGTGTGATTTCTGGAAATAAACCCATTTTCAAAGAAACAAAACACTGGTTTTTGCCTTTGAACGAATACGAGGATTTTCTAAAAGATTGGATACTGGTCAACCATAAAAAAGATTGGAAAACCAATGTCTATGGGCAATGCAAAAGCTGGATTGACGATGGATTGCGCCCACGAGCCGTGACCCGCGATTTGGATTGGGGAATTCCTGTTCCAATTGACGGCGCCGAAGGAAAAGTACTATACGTTTGGTTTGATGCGCCTATCGGATATATTTCGTCCACCAAGGAATGGGCAGAGCGCGAAGGAAAAAACTGGGAAGATTACTGGAAGGACGAAAGTACCAAGTTGCTGCATTTTATAGGAAAGGACAATATCGTTTTCCACTGTATTATTTTCCCATCCATGCTTGCAGCGGAAGGCAGCTATATCCTCCCGAATAACGTGCCGGCCAACGAATTTTTAAATCTGGAAGGAAATAAAATTTCCACCAGTAAAAACTGGGCCGTATGGTTGCATGAATATCTAGTGGATTTTCCAAACCAACAGGATGTTTTGCGTTATGTATTGACTGCAAATGCCCCAGAAACAAAGGACAACGATTTCACCTGGGCCGATTTTCAAGCTAGAAATAATAACGAATTGGTTGCCATTCTGGGGAATTTTATAAACCGTGTAATGGTTTTGACAGATAAATATTATGAAGGATTTGTTCCTGAACCAGCAAATTTTTCGGAAGTTGACGAACAGGTTCTAAAAGAATTGAAAGTTTATCCTGATGTGATTGCAAGTTCGCTGGAACGTTATCGCTTTCGCGAAGCACAGGCAGAAATGATGAACTTGGCGCGCCTTGGAAATAAGTATCTGGCCGATGAAGAACCTTGGAAAACCATCAAAACCGATGAAGAGCGCACAAAAACTATTATGTATGTTGCTTTGCAGATTTCCGTGGCCCTAGCAGTTCTTGGCGAGCCGTTTTTGCCATTTACAAGCAAAAAACTTAAACAAATGCTAGGTCAGGCTGAGCTCGTTCAAGCACCTTCATGGAACGATGTTTCCTCAAAAACAGAGCTTCTTGAACCTGGCCATCAAATTGGAAAGGCCGAACTTCTTTTTAGCAAAATAGAGGACGAGCAAATTGAAAGGCAGTTAAATAAATTGAATCAAACTAAAATGGATAATACAAAAGATAAAGAGGAGAATGCTACTAAAAAAGTAGAATTGACACCTCAGAAAGAAACAATTCAATACGATGATTTCGCAAAACTCGATATGCGGGTTGGAACCATCCTTGAAGCAGAAAAAATGCCCAAGGCCGATAAGCTTTTGGTGTTGAAAATTGATACTGGCCTTGACGTTCGTACTATAGTTTCAGGAATCGCCGAACATTTTTCTGCGGAAGAAGTAATTGGGAAACAAGTCACAGTTTTAGTGAATTTGGCGCCCAGAAAACTACGAGGTGTGGAAAGTCAAGGAATGATATTGATGACTGAAGATGCTGAAGGGAGGTTGGTATTTATGAATCCAGATACTTCTGAAGGATTCATCAGTGGAAATGTAGAAAATGGAGCCACCATAAGCTAATTATATTTTACTTTAATAAATCCTTCTGTAGATCGGCAGTTTTCTGCTTTGTAGAAGGATTTAATTTTTTCTGAAATGACAGCTATTTTAAATTTTATCACAACCCAAACCCAACTTCCCAAACAAAGCGTACAGAACACCGTCAAGCTTTTAAACGAAGATTGCACCATTCCCTTTATTTCCCGTTATCGAAAAGAATTGACCGGAAATCTAGATGAAGTTCAAATTGGCGAAATAGTAAAATTTAAAGAACAATTTGAAACCCTGGAAAAGCGTAAAATAGCGATTCTAAAAACTTTGGAAGAGCAAGATGTCTTAACACCAGAGCTCCAGAAAAAAATTGAGGAAGCCACAGATTTAATCGCTTTGGAAGATTTATATCTACCATATAAAAAGAAGCGAAAAACAAAGGCAGATACAGCTAGGGAAAACGGTTTGGAGCCGTTGGCAAAGATTATAATGAGTCAATCCCGAAACCTCGGAGATTCTGAAATTTCTTCACTTGCTTCAAAGTATGTAAAAGGTGAAATAAATTCTGAAGATGAAGCTTTGGAAGGCACCCGCCACATTATCGCCGAATGGATTAACGAACGTACCGATATCCGAAATATGCTACGACGGGAGTTGGAGCGCAATGCGATAATTTCAACCAAAGTCGTAAAGAAGATGGAAGAGGACGAAAAGGCTCAAAAATTCCGCGATTACTTTGAGTGGAATGAAGCGTTAAATCGAATTCCCTCCCATAGATTATTGGCTATTCTTCGAGCTACTTCGGAAGGATTTATCCGTCAAAAAATAGAAATTGATGATGAAAAAACTGTAGCTCGTATAGAAAAAAGAGTTATTAAATCTAATGACGCCGCATCAAAACAAATAAAACTGGCTATTGAAGATAGCTACAAACGTCTGTTGTTTCCGGCGCTTTCGAATGAAGCTCTTTCGGCAGCAAAAGAAAAAGCGGATGAAACCGCTATTAATGTTTTCACCAATAACCTAAAACAATTATTATTGGGATCTCCTTTGGGTGAAAAACAGGTTCTTGCCATCGATCCTGGGTTTAGATCTGGTTGCAAAGTGGTTTGCCTGGATGCACAGGGTGGTTTGCTCCATAATGAGACTATTTTCCCACACCCACCAAAGAGTGACACTATCGGGGCTATGCGAAAAATCAGCTCGCTTGCAGATGCTTATAAAATAGATGCTATCGCTATTGGCAACGGAACGGCTTCGCGAGAAACAGAGCAATTTGTAAAAAAGGTTCATTTTAAAAACCCAATCCAAGTTTTTGTGGTGAGTGAAGCGGGGGCTTCTATTTATTCGGCTTCGAAAATCGCTCGGGAAGAATTCCCCAATTATGACGTTACCGTTCGAGGTGCGGTTTCTATCGGCCGTCGTCTGCAAGATCCATTGGCGGAGTTGGTGAAAATTGACGCAAAATCAATCGGCGTAGGGCAATATCAGCACGATGTGGATCAAACAAAACTGCAAAAATCCCTGGATACTACCGTGGAACTATGTGTAAATTCAGTGGGCGTGAATATCAATACTGCCAGTATTCCCTTGTTGAGTTATGTTTCGGGAATCGGCCCAAAATTGGCGGAAAATATTGTGAATTACCGAGAGGATAATGGCGCTTTTTCTTCCCGTTCTGAAATAAAAAAGGTTCCTCGTTTGGGCGAAAAAGCTTTTGAACAGGCAGCGGGTTTTCTTCGTATTAGAAATGGAAAAAACCCCTTGGATGATTCTTCAGTGCATCCAGAAAGCTATTCGGTAGTTACCAAAATGGCGAAAGACAGAGGGGTAGAAGTTTCAAAGTTGATAGGAAATAAGGAACTTCTTCAAAAAATTGAGCTTTCAAAATATGTTGATGATAAAATTGGGTTGCCTACTTTAAAAGATATTATAAAAGAGCTTGAAAAACCAGGTTTGGACATTCGTGAGGAAGCCAAGGTTTTCACGTTTAACCAAAATATTAAGTCCATTACCGATCTTAGGGAAGGTCAATTGCTTCCAGGGATTGTGAACAACATTACCAATTTCGGCTGTTTTGTGGATATCGGGATAAAAGAGAGCGGCTTGATCCACGTTTCCAATCTTTCAGATTCTTTTGTGACAGATGTGAATGAGCACGTTCACCTGCATCAGCAGATTGTGGTTAAAGTTTTGGATGTGGATGTAGAACGAAAACGTATCCAGTTGAAACTGCATAAACTCAAATAAAACCAAGCTGGAATTACCAGAATATAATTTCTTAAATTTATTGATGGAACACGGATGACGCCGATGCAGCGGATGGTCGCTGATAAAAATCCGTGGAAATCCGCTCGATCCGTGTCATCCGCGTTCCAATATATAGCACACGGATAACGCCGATGGGACGGATAGCCGCAGATTAAATCCGTGGAAATCCGCTCGATCCGTGTTATCAGTGTTCCATACTATAGAACACGGATGACGCTGATACTGCGGATGGGCGCGGATAGAAATCCGTGGAAATCCGCTCAATCCGTGTCATCCGCGTTCCATAGAATAGCGCACGGATGACGCCGATGCAGCGGATGGTCGCTGATAAAAATCCGTGGAAATCCGCTCGATCCGTGTAATCAGCGTTCCAATCCCCGATTAAAATCAAAAGTTAATTTTTCCAATTTGCGAGGGTTAATAAAGTAATTTTGCCGACTTTAATAATCCTCTCACTCTTAAACTATGACAAAGCCCAGAATCGCCCTTGTCATTGGAATTGTCTGTATTTCCTTATTTCCTATTTTGGTTAAGCTTGAACTAGCACCGCCAATTACTTCGGCATTTTATCGTATGGCTATTGCTGCCGCAGTTTTGGTTCCGTATGGAATAATTTCCGGAAAACTCAAACTTCCATCAATAAAGCTTCTAGTGCTCACAGTTGTTTGTGGTGCATTGTTCGCCTTGGATGTCACAGTTTGGAACATCTCCATCCAGCAATCTACGGCTACACAAGCTACGCTCTTAACAAACCTCTCCCCTGTTTGGGTCGGAATTGGTTCCTTCTTTTTTCTAAAAAACAAACCGACTACAAATTTCTGGATTGGTACTGTAATAGCGATATTCGGAATGATGACGTTGGTTGGCTTTCATTTCTTTAGAGACTTGGATTTTAATCTCGCATTCACTTTTGCCATTCTTTCGGGAATATTTTATGCCATTTATATGTTGGTGAGTAAATTCGTTCTTTACGATATGGAGGTAATACCATTTATCACTTTAAGCACACTTACTTCCGCATTTTTCTTGGCGATACTCACTTTTTCATTCAGCGAGCCATTTACGGGATTTAGTGATATGGGATGGTTTGTTTTGGTGGTTCAGGGTATTGTTTGCCAGCTCATGGCTTGGTTGCTTTTGGGCTATGCTACCAAATATATGCGTGCAACCCGAGTTTCCGTTAGTCTTTTGGGTCAAGCCGTTTTGACTACTATTCTAGCATGGGCTTTTATAAGTGAGAAGATTACACTTCAAATGATTTTGGGTGGAATAATTCTCTTGTTCGGAATCCGAGTGACATTTTACAACAAGAAAATATTCTCTTTTGCTGGAAATACTGATGGGAATACTATTACTTAAATCAATTTAGTCGAAATAATCTTTACCGGACAAGCCTTGGCAGCTTGTTCACAAACTTCCAATTGGGAATCATCGGCAAGTCTAAGTGTGAAGAATCCGCGTTTTTCTTCAGAATGGAGCAATACGCTTTTCCCATCTTTTTTTGACATTCTGAAATGTTCAGGGGCCAGCTCCACGCAATAGTTGCAGCCAATACATTTATTTCGCTGAAGTGTTACTACTACCATTTATGTCGCCACAATCTTATAAAGTTTATCTGCTTTGCGAATTCTGAAGGGGAGCGGAATGGTGCATGAATCCCCTTTTTTTGCAGTGGATTTTGCTTCGTCGTTAACAAGCATTTCCGAGAGGTCAAATTCCTGCGCACCGGTAGTGGGACCAGTTACGAGAATCTTGTCGCCTACGCTTAAATCAAAGGCTTCAATTTTAAATTCGCCAATTTTTGTCCTTGGAAAATAATGTTCGCCTTTTCCAATATAGACCTTCTTCTGTGTTGCTTTTGAACCATCTACATCTGACCATTCTCCCAGTTTTTGTCCCAAATAATATCCGCCCCAAAACCCACGGTTGTAAACTTTGGCCAATTCCGTCATCCATTCTTCCACTTTTTCCGGAGAATAAGTTCCATCGTAATATGAATCGATTGCTTCGCGATAAACCTTTGTCACTTTTGCTACATATTCAGGAGCACGGCCACGACCTTCAAGTTTTAAAACTTTCACACCCGTTTCAATCACCTGATCTAAAAAGTCAACGGTACACAAATCTTTAGGCGACATCATATATTCGTTGTCCAATTCAATCTCAAAACCCGTTTCTTGGTCGATTACGGTATATTTTTTTCTGCAATTCTGTTTGCACGCTCCACGGTTGGCAGATGAATTATGGGAATGGAGACTCAAATAACATTTTCCTGAAACTGCCATACAAAGCGCGCCGTGACCAAAGATCTCTACTTCCACCAAGTTTCCGGAAGGTCCTTTCACCTGTCCTTTTTCAATTTGTTCGGCAATTTTCTTAATCTGCCCAAGACTCAATTCCCGGCTCATCACCATAGTATCGGCAAATAGGGAATAGAATTTTACCGTTTCAATATTGGTGACATTGATTTGTGTTGAAATATGTACTTCCATTCCAATTTGGCGCGCATAGGCGATTACGGCTTGGTCCATCGCAATAACAGCGGTAATCTCTGCTTTTTTGGCAGCGTCGAGAATCGTTTTTATCAACGAGAGGTCGTGGTCGTAGATAATGGTGTTTAGCGTAAGATAAGTCCTAACGTTTCTTTTTTTGCATCTTTTTACAATCTCCGGAAGATCGTCAATGGTAAAGTTGATGCTCGCCCGTGCCCGCATATTGAGCTGTTCTACTCCAAAATAAACGGAGTCTGCGCCATTGTCCAGGGCTGCTTGCAAAGATTCGAAACTGCCCGCTGGGGCCATCAATTCTATTTTTCCAGAAGTTGTCATCGACACTCAATTTTAAAAATAACAACAAAAGTCGGAATTTCATTCCTTTAAAAAAATGATATTTGTTAGGTTTTCTCATTAAATCGGACAAAAATATCGACTTAAAGAGTCACATCGCAAAAAGACATTATGTTAAAGATTGCATATCATCCCCTTTATATTTATCCACTGCCCAAAGACCATCGTTTTCCGATGGAAAAATATGAACTCCTACCCCAACAGCTCTTGTACGAAGGAACTTGCCAAACAGAAAATTTTTTTGAACCAAAAATGCCTTCCCATGAAGATATCCTTGCGGTGCACACTCGGGAATATTTCCAAAGCTTGTTGAATCTGACCATCGACAGGAAAGCTGCTCGCAAAATAGGCTTTCCCTTATCAGAAGCGCTTGTTGAACGAGAACTTCGGATTGCTCAAGGCACAATTGAGGGATGCGAATATGCCTTAAAGAATGGCATAGCCATGAACATTGCAGGTGGTACGCATCACGCATACACTGATCGCGGGGAAGGATTTTGCATGCTGAATGATCAGGCAATCGGAGCAAAGTATTTATTGAAAAATCATTCAGAATTACAATGGATTCCTTCGCAAGCTCGGAATTGGAGTATTAAGAAGATATTGATTATCGATTTGGATGTGCACCAAGGAAACGGAACTGCGGAAATCTTCAAAAATGATGATTCCGTTTTCACCTTCTCAATGCACGGAGCAGGAAATTATCCCTTCAAAAAGGAAAAAAGTGATTTGGATATCGCCGTGCCCGATGGAAGTGGTGACGAAATTTATCTTCAAAAACTTAAAGAAACCTTGCCTAGATTAATAGACGAACAGAAACCCGAATTCATTTTTTATTTGAGTGGTGTGGATATTTTGGAAACCGATAAACTAGGGAGATTGAATTGCTCTGTGGAAGGTTGTAAAGAGCGTGATCGATTTGTCTTGCAGATGTGCAAGGATTTAAATATTCCAGTACAAGTGAGCATGGGCGGTGGTTATTCTCCAGAAATTAAGACCATTATTGAGGCGCATGCAAATACTTTTAGGGTGGCGCAGGAGATTTATGTCTGATTCTTAATTAATCTACGGTTCAATTCCTAAAATCAAAAGTGGAACTGGTGGGCTATTTCTCCCCTGTCTCATAACATTATAAACCTCACCTTCATAATATGCCACACCACTTGACATTTGGGCCTGCATTTTTTTAGTTGGTAAAATTTCAATTCCCAAATTAATCACACCTCCAGAATAAAACAGCATATGCTTAACAAATAAATCATAAGCAACAAAGGAATATTTTCCGAATTGAACTTCTACCGCAATTTTATTCTTAACAAAATCCGTTTGATTATAGCTATAAATAGGTGATGTTTCTCCATTATCCTCTAAAAATTTCTTTTGCTCCTTACTGGGCATAAGAATACTTTTTTCCATTAATTCTCTATTTAGAGTAATGTAATAAGAGTAACGGGTTTCTTTCCAGCCTAGCTTTTGAAACGCACGATCGAAAGCAGTATTTAAATCAATTGGACTATATAGTTTATTTCCTTTTTTAGTTTTTTCCTTACTCACTTTCGTCTTAAAATCTTCAGCATTTATTGATTCAATTACTGTCCTAATCTCTTTGTAAAGTTTATTATAATGAACAATAAGATATTCTTCGCCATTCAAGTGTGAATATTTTTGCGCTATTTTCATTAATTGTCAAATTTTATTTCACCCCATTCTTTCGGTCTTTGCGTGAGTTTATTTTTTTTATCTGGTTTATGGATTGGTTTATTTATTGGTCTCATTTTTAGTCGACCTTCTTTTAAATCATCAATCCTTTTTTCGGCCAATTGACAATATTCCTTATCCCGATCAATACCAATGGCATTCCTATTATTTTTCAAAGCGGCAATTACGGCAGATCCAACTCCATTGAATGGGTCAAGCACCCAACTTTTCTCATCTGTTAATGCTAAAACACATCTTTCTACCAACTCGATTGGATATTGACAAGGATGTGAAGTTTTTTCTGGATGATTGGATTTTACATTGGGAATGTTCCAAAGTTCATTTTCCCAATCTCTTAAAACAATCTCCCAAATATCTGAAGGGTTTTTCCCTTTCGGATTTCCTGAAAGTTTTCCTTTATTAGGTCCTTTGAAATGTCTCTTTCCTGGATACTTTGCTGGTACTCTTACATCATCCAAATTGAAGATGTAATTATCTGATTTTGTGAACCATAAAATGGTTTCATATCTGCCTGAAAATCTGTTTGATGCGTGAAGACCATGACCGAAATGCCAGATAATCCTATTACGCAACTTTAATCCATGTTTTTTGAAAATCTGATAATAAAAAATATCCAATGGAAAAACCTCGCCTTTGTCAACAAAATTTCCCACCTGCCAACAGATGCTTCCTCTATCTGATAAAACCCTAATTAGTTCAACAATGATTTCTTCTTGAGTTTCCAGATATTTCTCAATTGATGTTTTGGTTTCATAAGATTTACCAATATTATATGGTGGGGAGGTGATTATCAAATCAAACTTTTCATCTTTATATTTTTTTAAAACCTTCACACTATCCCCATTTTCGATTGAGTAATTTAATTCAGGATTTATATAATCAAACAATGGTTCTTTTACTTTCATTTCACCTTTTTTCTGTTCCATAGGGCAAGATACAAAATTATAATTCTCAATGGGTTTTTACTCTTCGGCCTAAATCACAATTATTTATCATAAATACAACCCCATTTTTATCTTCCAATATGGCATTTTCTCATCAAAATATTCAAAATAAGGTCTTAGAGCATCAGGATCTTCTAACGCTCCTTTTGCTTTTTTAATCTGCCGGATTTCTTCAGAAGAAATAAATGATGTAAAATCAAACGGTGTTCCGGATTGATGCATTTTGATAAAATGTCCATATATCGAATCTTCGGAAAGACCTCGCTTTTCGGCAATTTCTGACGGAGAGAGATTTTCGTCCAAAAACATTTTATAACTGCGTTCGTGGGTTGGTAAATTGCTTTCCAAACCATCCAAATGGCGATTGATAACCTTTAGAAAACCATCGGCATATTTTTCGAGTTTAGCTTCCCCTACTCCTGAAATCTCTGCAAATTCTTCTCTTGTCCGTGGTTTTCTGTTTTCCATATCGTCAAGGGTCGCATCGCTGAACACTATATAAGCTGGCATATTTATTTCCTCCGCTAGCTTTAATCGAAGTGCTCTCAGCTTTTCAAAAAGTTCCGCCCGTTTACGGGGGGCTCTTGCCACTTTGGGTTTTTCGATTTCTTGAACAAGATGGGCCAACTGCACTTTCTTGCCTTCAAATAAAACTTTTTTTGCAAGCGGAGTTAACAGCAGCCTCCCGTTTTCGTGAAAGTGGATTTGTAAAACGCCCAAGTTCAACAGCTGAATGATGTACTGCTGAAGATCGCGCCAGGAGATATCCCTAGCAGCACCAAAAGTTTTGATGTTTTGATATCCCTTCTCAAGAATCTGTGCATTTTTGGATCCGCGAAGTACATCCAAGACCATTCCCATGGCTTCCTGTTCCTGCAAACGGACTATGGCTGAACATACTTTTTGCGCAATGAGAGTTCCATCAAAATATTTCGGCGGGATCTTGCAGATGTCACAGTTCCCACAATCTTCGGCTATGTGCTCTCCAAAATACCCCAACAATACTTTTCTACGACAACTTAGTGCCTCTGCAAATTGCTGCATTCGCTCCAGTTTTGCCAATTGATACGTTTCGTTTTCGGAACCTTCAGCAAATTTTCGCAGCATCAGAACATCCCCATAGCTATGAAACAAAATGGTATGCGATGGCTGTCCATCTCGACCACTGCGCCCGATTTCCTGATAATATCCTTCTATGTTTTTCGGCATATTGTAATGGATTACCCAGCGTATATCACTCTTGTCGATACCCATTCCAAAGGCAATAGTGGCAACAATAATAGGAGTGTTATCATTGAGAAAATCTTCCTGAATACTGCTTCTTTCCTCCGATGTAAGCCCCGCGTGATAAGCGGCCGCCGAGTATCCATATCTATTAAGGGTTTCTGCAATTTTCTCGGTGGTTTTTCGGCTTAAGCAATAAATAATACCGCTTTCATCCGAGCGGTTTTTTAAAAAATCCAAAATCTGTTTGTTGCGATTTTGTCCTGGCCGCACGTCTAAATATAGATTTGGTCTATCAAAAGATGCGATATAGGTTTTGGCATTCGGAATGGCGAGTTGTGTTGCGATATCCTTACGCGTAGCTGAATCGGCTGTTGCGGTTAACGCGATTAATGGAATATTCGGAAATTGCTCCTTCAAACTTTTTAACTGCATATATGCCGGCCGAAAATCATGGCCCCAACTGGAAATACAGTGGGCCTCATCCACCGCAAAAAGACTGATGGTGATGGATCCCAAAATGAAATTCAACTGCGGCAAGCTCTCGGGGGCCACGTATAACAATCTTAAACTTCCATTTTGCAAGTTTTTCAAGACCTCTTGTTGATCTTCGTAAGCTTGCGAGCTGTTGAAAAATGAAGCCGAAATACCATTGGCTTTAAGAGAATCCACTTGGTCTTTCATCAAAGCAATGAGTGGCGAAATTACAATTGCCGTTCCTTCCAAAGCCAGGGCTGGCAATTGAAAACACAATGATTTTCCACCGCCGGTGGGCATAATGGCAATAGTGTCCTTTTGATCTAAAACATTATTTATGATTTCTTCCTGATTTGAAAGAAAAGTATCGTAACCGAAATGCATTTTGAGCAAATCGAGTGTGTTTTGCTTAGTGGTTGTTTCCATTTTTGTAAAACTAAGGATTTGAAAATTAAAAAGCCCCCACTAAAAAGCAGGGGCTAAAATTGCCGGTCATTTATTTACTCCCCAGCATGACCAGCTCGCTACAAACCACTTCTGTTATGTATCGCTTAATTCCTTCCTTATCATCATAGGATCTGGAAGTCAATTTCCCCTCAATGGCCACCTCCTTCCCTTTTGTAAGATAGTTTTCGATGATCTCGGCGGTTTTTCCCCAAGCAACAATATTGTGCCATTGGGTGTCCGTAACCTTTTCACCTTTTTGGTTCTTGTAGGTCTCATTTGTGGCAATACTGAATTTTGCCAACTTCCTACCGCTCTCTAGATTGATGATTTCAGGATCCTGTCCTAAGTTTCCAATCAATTGTACTTTGTTTCTTAGCGTACTCATAATAATTAAATTTAAGGTTAAACAATTGATACTATCGAATTTCATTTTATCCGACAGGACAAACTTATGGCAGCTTCCAAATTATATTCGGTTGTTAATCAATTACTTTCGTTTATAGTTGTTTGTAAGCGTTTGTAAACGTTTGCCGGCGACTACGCCCTTATAACATCAATCCTATGAATGTTTCGGAAAATTTTTAAAATTTCGATGATTTTTAGAAAAATGAATAAAAAACAAAATCCCGAAAAATAACGGGATTCTTTCTAACTCAATATCGGTTCAATAACCAATCAAAATAAGAAAACAGGATGGACTAATGAGTTATGAAAAGTTGGAAAACAGATTTGATTAGGGTGAAATTTTAACCCATGCGGGTTTATCCCCGTGCAATTGACACCTTGAAGATAGAAAATAAAATTTAAGCAGAATCCAGAATTACCAGGTTTGTCCTTTCAGTTTCATCGCAGCTCTCAAAACATCGCTCTGGCTGATTTGTCCAACCAGTTTTCCATTTTCAACTATTGGGAACCGTCGGTATTTTGATTCCAAAAACTTATTGGCAGCATCCAGCACGTTCATATCGCCATTGATAGTGTCCACATCTTTTATCATGTGCAACTCCACCTTTACATCTTCCATAGGATGGTTGTGATATCGGGCATCGCTCAATTCCTTCAAGCAATCGCCCTCGGAAATGATTCCGACCAATTCATTATTTTGATTCACTACAGGTCCACCTGAAATTCTTTTCTTCACAAGAACTTCCATGACTTCCAAAATTGACTGTTCCGGACGGAAGGTTACCAGCTTTTTCGTCATATAATCGGACACCATGGCCCTCTCACCACTATTTTTTTTGGGCTTCGCCCGCCTGCCTATAAAATTTTTGATTCCCATGATTTCAATTTTTTGCGAGCTTCTAAAATAGTCATTTTTTTTTACAAATGAACATCTTCCTGCATTTAGAAATCTGCCAATCAGCCAGTTTTGGAAAAAATTGGTCTCTCAACTATCGAACTTCCCAAAAACAGTGGGCGTATTCTATATTTGTTTTAAGGCTCTTTTTAAATAATGTTTATTTGAAATTCCCGCCAAAGACGGTTTTTAGAATAAACTACCGTTACGAATGGCAAAAAGATATCATTAACAATCCGGCCGAAAGAGCAGCCACTTGGTATATGGGATTTAGCAGTTATTTTTAATCGGGATGTGTCCGATATCAATCTTTTGAAAAGACGGATTATTGGTTGTTTGATAAGTAGTTAATTCATTAAAGTTGTTATTTTTGTTAAGGTGGAATATTCCCATTAACTGAATTTTCAGCAATCCATTCTTTACAATTGAATCGGACACTATTGATTATGATTTTCAAAATACTGTAATTATGAAAAATCTCCTTGCGATTTTATCCCTTCTCTTTATAATTGCAATGGGTTTTTATAGTTTCGATGGGTTGATGTCCAAATACGACGAAACCGAAAACATTTCCCCCACCGAATTTTCCGTGGACAGAGCCTTGACTCCCTTGGAGGAGATTTCAAAAAAACCGCACTATCTCGGTTCTGAAGCCCACGGCGAGGTTAGAAAGTTTTTAATAGCTGAATTGCGAAAACTAGGCTTGGAACCTCATATCCAAGAAGGCTTTGTCTTCAGCCAAGGTTCAAAATCGCTCAACAAACCCATAAACATAGTCGCCCGCCTAAAAGGTTCCGAAAATGGAAAAGCCCTATTGCTGCTCTCGCATTACGACAGCGCGGCAGTGCCATCCTTTGGCACCAGTGACGATGGTACCGGCCTAGTAACCATTTTGGAAAGTGTCCGTGCTTACCTTGCTTCTGGAGCAAAACCAAAAAATGATATCATCATTCTTTTTTCCGACGCCGAAGAAATTGGACTCGACGGCGCCAAACTTTTTGTAAGTGAGCATCCTTGGATAAATGACGTTAGCCTCGTTCTTAATTTCGAGGCTCGTGGCACTAGTGGCCCCAGTAATATGATTTTGGAAACCAATGGTGGAAACTCCAATCTGGTCAAGGAATTTATAAATGCCAATCCAGATTTTCCCGTTGCCTCCTCCTTGATGTACAGTGTGTACAAAATGTTGCCAAACGACACAGATTCAACGATTTTTAGAGAAAGTGCCGATATCGACAGTTTTTTCTTTGCTTTTATCGATAGCCATTTCAACTATCACACGGCCAATGACAATATGTACCATCTGGATTGGAACAGTTTGATGCATCAAGGTAGCTACCTGCTTCCGCTCCTGCATTATTTTGCCGATGCGGATCTTTCAAATCTAAAGGCGGCTGATGACGATGTCTATTTCAATTTCCCATTGATAAAAATGGTGCATTATCCATTTTCTTGGATCTTGCCAATGTTGATACTCGCCACAATACTCTTTATTGTTTTAATTTTTTACGGTCTTTCCAAAAGAAAGTTAAAGGGCAAGGAGATGGCAAAAGGCTTTATCCCCTTCTTACTTTCACTTGCTACCACTGGTATTATCGGTTATTTTGGATGGAAACTACTCTTGATACTCTATCCCCAATATTTGGAAATCCAACAAGGTTTTACCTATAACGGACATTGGTATATAGCGTTTTTCGTGTTTCTATCTTTGGCGATCTCCTTTGCGGTTTATAAAAGATTTACTAAAAAACCGAATGAACCTTCCCTTTATGTGGCCCCATTATTTTTCTGGCTCTTGATTAATTTGGCCGTATTTATAATTCTAAAAGGAGCGGCATTTTTTATCATCCCAGTTTTCTTCGGCCTCCTATCATTTTTTGTAATGCTCCGGCAGCAGCGCCCCAATCTTTTGGCAATGGCTCTCCTGGCAGTCCCGGCCATCTTTATTTTTGTTCCGCTCATTCAATTTTTCCCAGTGGGACTCGGCTTGAAAATGCTGGTTATAAGTTGTGTCTTTACCGTCCTACTTTTCGCGCTTTTACTGCCAGTGTTTTCTTATTATAAATTGTCGAATCTAATCGCAAGCTTATGTTTTCTACTGGCAGTTTTCTTTTTTGTAAAAGCGCATTTAAACAGTGATTTTTCAGAAGAAAGAAGAAAACCCAACAGTCTTATTTACTATCAAGATGCCGATATTGACACTTCCTATTGGCTCACCTACGATAAAGAAATTGACGAATGGACCGAAGCCTACCTCGGACAAAACCCAGAGAAAGCATCCAAGTATATGGAAAATACCTCTTATAGCAAATATGGCATCAACTTCAGTTATGCTGCACAAGCTCCAAAAATTAGCATTCCAGAATTTGAAATAATCCTAGATGAAGACGAGATAATCGACAATCTACGGAGCATCCAATTTACCATAGTCCCCAAAAGGAAAGTGAACAAAATAGAATTGTACAATAATGACGAAATCTCCTTTAATTCATTAGTGTTTAATGGTCAAAATGTAAAACTTGATAATTCAAAAAAACTTTATCGAGGTACGAAAAACACTGCCTTGGTAAATTATTTTGTCTCCCCCAATGACTCTTTAAAAGTGAAATTCACAGTAGAAAATAATATTCCCGTTTCTTTTAAGGTGATGGAATACTCTTTCGATTTAATGGAAAATCCCCAATTCAACATCCAAAATCGGCCACTTTATACTATGCCGAAACCTTTCGTGATTACCGATGCCATTGCGGTGAAACGAACTTTTTCAGTAGATTCCTTGATGATTAGAGCTCAGGACACATTAAAGTAGAAGGTGTCATATTGTAAGAGTAGAAGATTTGATAAAAATTATCCTTAAATTTGAATAAAAAAGATGATAGTCGAAAGAAAAAATAACGAAATATTAGTTCGCTTTTCAGCTGACTTTAATCCTTCAAAGATTCAATCTATTCTTGATTATCTGCGATATGAAGAACTAACGTCAAAATCGAAAGCCACACAAAAGGATTTGGATTCTTTACTAAAAATCGCCAAGAAAGGTCGATTTGATAAAATCAAGAAAGAAATTGGACTGAATGACTAAAATCATCGTTGATTCCAATATTTTATTCAGTGCAATACTGAATGTCCAAAGTAGAATTGGGCAAATTCTAATCAACGGTCATGAATTATTATGAATTTTATTCTCCTAAATATGCCAGAACCGAAATTCTTAAACATCAAGACAAATTAAAAGAAATTACCAATCTAAATGACGAAGAGTTTCTAGAGGTGTATGAATTAATTTTAAAAAATGTAACCGTCCTTAACCATTCCATTCTACCGAAGAAAGATTTCGAAACAGCTTTTCGATACTGCGAAAATATTGATATGGACGATACTATATTTGTTGCTTTCTCAGAATACCTTAAAAGCAGACTATGGACGGGGGATAAAAAACTAGTTAGAGGACTGGAGGCAAAAGGTTTTAAGCGAGCGATTGATACCGAAGAACTTTATATGGATTTTATTAAAAAAAGCATTCAGAAATGATAAGTCCACAGATTGATATTTCCTCTAAAGACTTGAAGAATTTCCATATATTTCAAGAAAAATGATTAAATCAATAGCCATTGCCGGCATGGGCTGGCTCGGTCAACCTTTGGCCCATCGTCTAGGCATTTTGGGTTATAAAGTGAAAGGTTCGGCAAGCAGTATTGAGAAAGCTTCCGTCCTCCAACAGCACGGCTTCAATGCCTTCCCTCTGGAGATTTCCGAAAGTGGAATCCAAGGCGAAACCAAGGCTCTGTTGAGTGACGTCGATTGTTTGATTGTTATGATTCCCCCGGGACTTAGGAGAAATACAGGGGCGGACTATGTTTTAAAAATGGTCAATTTTATCGTAGAAATAAGAAAATATTCCGTGCCAAAAGTAATCTTGGTCAGCAGCACCTCGGTCTATGCTGATTCCCAGGGAAAAGTTACCGAAAGAGATGAACCAAAACCCGAGACTATAGCTGGTAAGCAACTGCGACAAGTGGAAGAGCTTTTTATCAATTCCAAGGAATTTCAAACTACCGTGGTCCGATTTGGGGGTTTATTTGGTGGCAGCAGACAACCCGCTAGATATTTGGCAGGACGAAAAGACTTGAAAGATGGCAACGCTCCGGTAAATTTGATTCATCGAGAAGATTGCATCAATATTATTGTTGAAGTTTTAAAACGTGATGCCTTCGGAAAAGTTTTTAACGCCGTAAATCCATACCATCCCACGAAAGCCGATTTCTATATTCAAAAAGCAATAGAAATGAACCTTGAGCCGCCAACTTTTTCAGAAATCCAAACCCACGAAATCTTTAAACAAGTAGATTCAGAAAACCTGGAAAAGGATTTGGAATATGTTTTTAAAAGAAATTTAATTTAATATCTGGCAAGAAAATAAATACCTACAAAGTTTTGGAAAACCTGTCCGTCCGGCAGGTGGGCTTGCAGGAAGATCTAGAGGCGATGCCTCGCTAAGGTTACCTATCAAAAATGGCCGTTTCGGATTTCGAGACGGCCATTTTTCATTCTATAATATATTTAGATTACTACCAAATACGAACTCTATCTTCAGGGGCAAGGTACATTGGGTCGCCTTCCTTAATGTTGAAAGCTTCGTAAAAAGCATCAACATTTACCAAAGGTTGCGTAGCACGGGTTTCCCCTGGGGAATGGGGATCAGTCTTAATCTGATTTCTCAGGGCCTCCTCTCTGGCTTTGGTACGCCATACTGTGGCCCAACTCATAAAGAAGCGCTGTTCTGGCGTGAAGCCATCTATATCGTCCGGACGGCCGTTTTCCTTATAAAAACGCTGCAAACCATCATAAGCAGCAAGTACGCCTCCAAGGTCGCCTATGTTTTCCCCTAAGGTAAATTTCCCATTGATAAACACTCCGTCCAAAACCTCAACCCCACTGTATTGGTCAGCAAGTTTGTTGCCGCGCTCAGTGAAGTTTTCAAGATCGGTATCTGTCCACCAGTTTACAAGATTTCCGTTGGAATCGAATCGGGAACCGCTATCGTCAAAAGCGTGGGAGATTTCGTGCCCAATAACCGCACCCATTCCGCCGTAATTTACAGCCTCATCGGCTTTGTAATCGTAAAATGGAGGTTGCATAATAGCAGCTGGGAAAACTATTTCATTGTTGAAGGGATTGAAATAGGCATTTACCGTTTGGGGACTCATTCCCCATTCGGTACGATCTACGGGTTCGTCAATCTTGCTCAAATTATAATCCAAGTTCCATTTCTTCACTGCAACCATATTGTCATAAAACGTTTGACCCGGTTTAACAGTCATAGCGGAATAGTCTTTCCATTTATCGGGATATCCAACCTTTACGGTGAATTTATCAAGCTTCTCAATGGCTTTAGTTTTAGTACTATCGCTCATCCACTCCAAAGCCTGAATTCTGTCTTCAAAAGCTGCGATAACATTTGCTATCATAGCCTCAGCTTTCTGTTTTGCTTCCGGGGGAAACATTTCATCTACATACAATTTCCCCAACGCTTCTCCCACGCTACCATTTACCGTTGTGAGAGCACGCTCATTTGCGGGCTTTTGTTTTTGGGTTCCTTTTAGGGTCTTTTCGTAGAAATCCCAGTTGGCTTTTTCAATTTCAGGAGTCAACATATCTGCGGAGCTATTCAAAGTTGACCAACGCATCACAGTTCGCCATTTCTCAAAATCCGGCTTGGCAAACAACTGCTTTACAGTTTCCATATACTTTGTTTGCATCACGATAAGCGTATCCATTTTTTTGGTGATCCCCATGTCTTTAAACGCCTGCTCCCATTGAATTTCGGGAAGCATTTTCTGCAATTCGGCTATACTTCTTGGATTGTTGAAATTTCTAAAATCACGGCTCGCCACCTTGTCCAATCTCGGAATGGCAAGTTTGGTTTCAAAAGAGAGAATAGTCTCTGCTTGGGTACGGGCAGATTCTTCCGTATCGCCTAAAAACTGCAACATTCTGGTAATGTGATCAACATACTGCTGACGGATTTTCTCGGAAGCGGGATCTGTATTGGTGTAAAAATCACGTTCTGGCAGACCAAGTCCACCGGGAGTGATATACGCCGCGTTCATTGCGCTGTTTGCAGGATTCGAAAATGCGGCAAGTCCCAAAAATGGTTGTGAAACCGTTACAGCATCCTCGCTCATCAACTTTTGGAAGTCTTCCACGCTGTTCATAGCCGCAATTTTTTCCAGAGTAGGTTTTATCGGTTCTATTCCAGCTTTAGCTCTAGCTACCGTATCCAATTCAGATTCGTAAATCATCAAGGCCTTTGCCTGATCGGTTTCGGGAGCGTATTTATTGCTTTCCTTGGCCCTGGCCAAAATGCCCAATACATTTTCGGCAGTCTTTTTTCTCAAAATGGTAAATCCACCCCACATGGTCTCGTCTTCCGGAATTTCGTGGGTCTTCATCCAGTTTCCGTTTACGTAGTTGTAAAAATCATCTCCGGGATTTACCGTGGTGTCCATGTGTTCCAAAATGATGCCGTGCGGTTCCATATCCACTGCAGCTATTTCGGTTTTTTCCTTACAAGCGATAATGGTTCCGGCAATAAGTGCAAAAACCATCACAGGTTTTAATAAATTAGTTTTCATCATATATTTAATAATTAATTTTAATTGGGATTTTTTCTCGTAGATACCTTAGTATAGGTAAGGATTTCAACAAGATTGTTACACTTTCTTGTTTTTTATGTTCTGCCGTTCCAAATCCATCACCGAATCACGGAAACGCGCTTGCTTTTGAAGTTCGCTCTGTTCATCATCCCTCCTTTGGAAATCGATTTGATCCTTACGGAATTTTTCATTTAACTGGACTACCAGATTTTCTACCGCCACATTGAGTTCGGCAATAGCGTTTTGTGTGGCTAGAGAATCTATGGTTGACTGGTGCGCCAATTGGTCCAACATTGCAGACCGGGTTTGAAGCACCAATAATCTGCTGCGGATAAGATTTGTATCTAAGGTATCGGGAATTTTTGCAAAAAGCGAATCGGAATACATCTTCAGTAATTCAGATCTATTTCGAAGTGCATCATAATTGCTGCCATTGATGCTTTTTGCTTCCGATAAAAAATCCTCGAAAACAGCCCAATGAATAGTGTGCTCCCGAACCGAGGGCAAGAGCAGTGGGAAACTGTAATCCTTTACTCCAAAAATGATAGAATTATCTGGTGACAGTGCCTCTTGGTCGCCTTCGGATGAATTTCCACAGGAAATTAAGAGTCCGAAAAGCATAAAAATGGGAATAGCAATCTTCATAAAAAATAAGAGAGGCACAAAGATACTGGTTCTTAGCCAAATGCACATATATATTTTTCCCTTTCAAAAGGGGTGATTATCCGTATATTTACACATTATTTCCAAAGAAAGATATATGAAAAAACGAATCTTGATCATCGGAGCCTGCGGACAAATAGGAACAGAGTTAACTGTTTATCTGCGGGAAAAGTTCGGAAGCCACAAAGTAATAGCATCCGATATCCGAGAAGGCAATGAAGAACTTATGGAAAGTGGCCCCTTCGAGATTCTGGATGCCATGGATTACGATGCGGTGGAAGCAATTATTATTCGATACGAAATCACAGAAGTATATTTGATGGCGGCCATGCTTTCTGCCACTGCCGAAAAATTCCCGATGAAAGGTTGGAACCTAAATATGACTTCACTTTTCCACGTTTTAAATTTGGCAAAGGAGAAGAAAATTGATAAGATTTTCTGGCCTTCGAGCATTGCGGTTTTCGGACCAACCACTCCCAAAACCAATACTCCCCAGCGCACCGTGATGGAGCCCAGCACCGTTTACGGCATTAGCAAGCAAACGGGCGAACGCTGGTGTGAATACTACGCCAATCGCTATGGCGTGGATGTGCGCAGCGTGCGCTATCCGGGCTTGATAAGCTACAAAACCCTTCCAGGAGGCGGGACTACCGATTATGCCGTTGATATTTACCATAAAGCCTTAAAACATAAAAAATATATCTGCTTTTTAAACCCAGAAACTTCCCTGCCGATGATGTTTATGGATGATGCTATCCGCGCCACCGTAAATATTATGGAGACGGATACGAAAAAAATTAAAATAAGAAGCTCGTACAATCTAGCGGCGATAACCTTTAATCCCGAAGAAATAACCGCCAGCATCCAGAAACATATTCCCGAATTTAAAATCGGTTACGAGCCCGATTTCCGACAGGCTATTGCAGACAGTTGGCCGCAAAGCATAGACGATAGCGAAGCCAAAAAAGATTGGGGCTGGGAAAGTAAAATCTCCCTTGATGAA
Organism: Aequorivita sp.; assembly: GCA_049646885.1. Taxonomy (GTDB): domain Bacteria; phylum Bacteroidota; class Bacteroidia; order Flavobacteriales; family Flavobacteriaceae; genus Aequorivita. The sequence goes on from JBARWQ010000027.1 coordinate 55,626, forward strand.
ATGACTGAGATTATGCTGAAAAATCTAAAAGACAGTTATTGAGAAATTTCCTATTCGCTCTTCAATTCAACCTCCAAGATATTTGCCATCCCTTTTTTGCCCTCATTGGCGATATATAAGGTGCCGTCCGGCGCAAATGTAATACCCTCCGGCTGTGGGAATGATTCCTTGTGAAGTATATGAAGTTGGATAGCCTTTCCTTGAGTATCCATTATCAACAACCGCGGATTTTTACCTTCAAGTACATAAATATTGCGGTCCAAAGGATTTATAGCGATATCGGAAGGATAAAAAGCATCCTTACTTCCGCCGTCATCGTCAGAATTTTGAGCCTTAAAAATAGGATCGTTTAATTGGATCTTAAAGACCGGAACCATGGAAACTTCTTTCGAATCCAAGTCAAAACCATAAATTCCCTTATAACTACCGCTGTTAGGATCCTTGTCTTTTGCAACCATAAGTAGCCTGTTGTTTATGGTATCAGCGGTAAGCGATTCCATATTATTCTTTCCGGAGAAGGGAGTTTGAAATTGATTTCCACTAAATGATAATCCCATAAAATTTTGAATCTCATGCAGGAGTCCGTTGCTATTCATCACATAAGCCGTGCTGTCCACAACTGCCAAAGCCTCATAATCTCCTGCTTTAGCAAAATCTATCTTTTTGTCCACTAATTCGGTAGTGAGGTTATAAATAAAAATAATGCCATCCTCATCCTGCACACAGGCTAATTTATTCTTGGAGATATAGGCAATTCCCGAAATCTCCTCCAGCTCGGGCGGCATATCCCATTTTTGGATTATGGTATAGGAAGTCTCATCCAATCGTGGATTTAAGGCCGGATTTTCATAGAAATACCATAATGACCCTACAACCCCAAGAACCCCGATAATTATAAAAAAGGCAATTACATTCTCTCTCATATTAAGTATCTATAGAACCTTAAATAAAAAGCCCAAGTTTTCAAAGGGGATAATTTACATTAAAGTTTGTTTGGAGATATATAAAAATATGATAAAATACGGTGAAAACGAAATCGAAGTTGAAGTTGAAACCTGTCCGGAAGAGGATCGATCATCAAAAAAAAAGAAAATACCGTAAAATACACTGCTTTCCACTGCTGATCCACAAAGTTTCAATCGTCCAAAGAGAGTTCACTATATATTCCCAAGCCCACTACCGACCACCGACTACCGACCACCGACCACCGACTACCCACTAACAAGTAGCCCCACCAAGAATCGAACTTGGATCTAAAGTTTAGGAAACTTTTGTTCTATCCGTTGAACTATGAGGCCTTTATTTAAAGAGGTGTAAATTTAGGGATTTTAAAAATCACCAGGAAAATATCACAGTCTGTTTCGAAAATGTTTTTATCTATCACCACTAAAGACTGAACCGGCTTTTAAATAGCATGCCCAACTTGGATCTAAAGTTTGGGACGCCGAGACTTCGGGCTTGTTGCCTCACCAATCCCGATGGCCATCGGGAGAACTTGGATCTAAAATCGAAGTTGAAATCGAAAACGAAAACGTCCAAAGAAACATCGAACATCAAAAAGAAGAAAATACCGTAAAATACACTGCTTTCCACTGCCGATCCACAAAGTTTCAATCGTCCAAACAGAGTTCACTCTATATTCCCAAGCCCACTACCGACTACCGACCACTGACCACCGACCACCGAGGTTTTGATTTAGTGGGAAATAATTCCCATAACGATATTCCATAAAAGATCCCTCAAATCGAGTAGGAAGCAAAGGTAGGTAATTACCCCTATCTTTGCTGTCCTCTCACACCACCCAACGTACGTCTCTCGTATTAGGCGGTTTTCTCAATGGGTAACCGTAATTCGCTGTTAAACTGTAT
>JBARWQ010000028.1:0-1886 GCA_049646885.1 Aequorivita sp.
CCGCTGTCGAACTCCTTTAGGATCTTTGCGATCTGCTGTGGTGAAAATTTACTCTTTCTCATAATACTGTTTAAAATTAAGATAATTATTCTACTTTTAAACAGTCCAGTTTAAAGGGAAGCTTACACCCGCATCAGGCACTATGGCATCTTGAGCAGCTATCATAAAAGAACGATCATCCCCGAAATACAAGAAGAGCTTGGCAAACCAGAACTTCAGCAAACAGCACCGTTGATGCACCGCAAGTGCCCCGCCTGCAAAAAAGGCAACCTTGTCACCATCGCAACCTTCCCGGCCCGAGGGCCACCGAAAGGCCTGCTGGAGCAGATCAAAAAACGAATAAATAGGCCTATATAAAAAACGCAGATCCCAGCGTAAGGGGATCCCTATGGCCAAAACGTAAGAAAACGACCTGATAAACCTGAAAAACAGTGGAGAGAAACTACAAAATATACCGTGATCTTTAATCCCTAGGCAAAAGCACAAGCAAAAGATCCCTAAACAGGAAAAAACCAACACCTGAAAACCATCCCAAACTAGACCAATCCCCATAGTGCTGACCGACAAACACCGGTTCAGTCAACACTGCATTCATGTTGGGCCGTACCGGCCACACGAATGCTTAGTTATTGGCAACTGGCTTTTATTTTGTCCGCTCTATTTTTATTGGGTTTTGTCGAGTATCAAAAACATCGTTTATTTCAATTCTATTTTCTTTATTGTTAATCCAATAAATGATCTTATAATTTTTATAAACTAAATATCTAAATTCTTGTTCTCTTTTCTTTAGAAGTTCTTCGGTTTGTCCGATTTTCGGTTGCTTTTTTAGTTTTAAAGTCTCATTGTAAATTCCGTTAACGAGTCTTTTTGCAATCCGAGTTCCTGCTTTTTTTCGATAATATCTATATATCTTTTCAAGTTCTTTTTGAGAAAAATCAGTCCAAAATAATTTCAATTCCATTTGTCAATTTTGGTTTTTAATTCACTCGCTTCAATTAATCGACCATTATTTGAATCTTCCATTGATTGGTCAATTCGAGAGTTAAATTCCTCAATTGTCATTGGTTTAAAATCTTCTTTTTCTGATATTTTGTTTTCTTTTCTCAAGATTTTTTCAATTCGCGAAATAACATCTTCACTTTGAATTTTTAAGAATTCTTGAATAAGTTCCAATTTTCTTGTTTGTAAATCCATTTTTTAGCTTTTTATCAAAGATACAAAATTATCAATTTAATCATTATTTTTTCTTGAAATGGCGGATTTCACAGCTTGTTGCCAACGTGAGTCTGTGAATCAACTCAATTCGGACTAAAACAGATTTCGCAAATAAGCGTTCTTTTCAGCTGTTGCTTGCGTTCCGCTGATAAAAGTCAGACTCAATGATTGGTTCTTTTCCGAAATCCTGAGAAATCTTTCTCTTTTTTCCGCTACGTTTTTAAGTCCGATGAACCGTTTTTTCCATTCCGCAATTCAGGTCGTGCAATCTTTTCTTAAAAGACCAAATTTTCAAAAAAAATCGAACGCTTTTCCGCTGGTTTTCAGTTGTTGATTTTTTTTATTCTAAATATCGGGCAACGTTTAGTGTCGAGTAGACAAGGGGAGTTTCACCCCGAGCCTCTCACAGAACCGTACGTGATAGTCTCCCATCATACGGCTCTTCTAATTTAATCTACAAATATAAGCTCATCCTTTCTCAAGTTGGCAAATTGTATTTTAAATTAGCTAACCCCTTTGCTCCACTCCCATTACAGGAGCTTCTTCACTACTACGGGTTAGTCCGCCCCTGTGCCAAGTATCGCTATTCTGCCTCTAGTTTGTGCTATTGTGCATTTCACTTAACATCTTGGTTCAGGTTCCCGAGTTCCGTAAATAAGCCCGAATAATGG
>JBARWQ010000029.1:0-48264 GCA_049646885.1 Aequorivita sp.
GCATTGGGACTTCGGCAGTGGGGGCTTCGATACAAATTTGAATTGGGCTGTCGCCCACTTCGAATTCACTCAGCCACCTTTGGGCTTCGATACAAATTTGAAACGGCTGTCGCCCACTTCAAATTCATCCTCCTACGGCATGCTCAGCCACCTTTGATTGTAACTATTAATGTTTTGCCCTGCGGCTAAAAGGGAAGATGCATTTTGGCTTTGATACCGATGAATGGATCGTGCTAAATAGCTTGATAGTAGCTTGATAGTAGCTTGATACTAGGGGATGAGTAGCTCTCGAGTAGAGTAAATGTAGCACTCGAGTAGCACTAGCCCCCCATGAACAATACATTAAGTGTGCATGAACGTAGCATTAAGTGTGCATGAACGTAGCATTATGTGTGCATGAACATAGCACCTTGTGTTTTGAACATAGCACCCTGTGTTTTGAATCGAGCAAGCCTTCTGTCCTGCCTCTCTATTTATATCCAAAAAACTCTCGTGCTTCCGAGATAACTTCATCGGGCATATTGTGTTCGATAAAACCAGATTTGTCACCGTCGATTACGATATAGCCAAAACCAAGGGATTTTAAATCCAATGTTTCTTCCCAATATTTTATTTCTTCAGGGGGCAGGTTGCTGTAATAAAATCCGCCGACTGCGACGGCTGGGTATTTCTTTTTAAAATAATTAAAAACTTCATCGGCAAAATAACCCCAATCCTCACCCCCACCTTCCTCATAATCCTCAATAGCTTGGCGGGTTTGATAGGTCATGATTTTTTTCAGTTTTCCGGGGCTTATTCTTTTGCCGTTGACCCTAACATCGTTGGCAGCATAAGCCGCCCATTTTTCGGGGGATTGGTTCACGCGTACGGCATAACTGGTAGGATATTCCTCTTTTGTGCTTTCCAGGGATGCCACAATTTTAGATTCCTCATTAGATTGGTCGAGGAACAATACAAAAGATGATGTGCCATCCAAGGAAGCGTAATCCGGGATCCACAGATATCCTGCATTTGGATGATATTTCTTTAGAGAGGTAACTCGTTCAATGGCCTCTCCTTCCTCCGCTTCGTTTTCATAAATGAGAATAAAGTATTCATTTTTTTCATCAGTGGAGGCCTGCCATTTTTCCAGGCTTAGAAATGATTCATGTTCGGCCACAGGTTCTTCTATGACTTTGGTTTCAGAGATGGCTTCTTCCAATTCCGTGCTTTCTGCATTTTTAGTTCCGGAAAACTGACAGGAGGCAAGCGTTCCCAATAAGAATAAAAATACAAAGTGGTGTAGGTTTCGTTTTTTCATAATTGCAAAATTTAATTTGTATGGTTAGTACGTTGACGTTGAATCGTCTAATCTCTCAAAAATAAATTAAATTAGATATATAAATCGATTTATTATTTTTACGGAGTTGAAAAAGACCATTTGATATCCCGATGATCTAGGATGCGGATTGGGATTCCCGATTAAAATACAAAACAGTAAATTCTCCTTATGTGCTACGAAACAGCTCTTACAAAAACAGAAAAGCTCATTCAAAAACATTTTCAAATGGATTTTAAAATCCCATTGGAATTTCAACCCTATTACCACCGTTCAGGTTTTACACATCCAAATTTACAAATCGTAAAAATGGACGAGCCTACCTCAATTTATCCCACCAGTTGGGGATATGTACCATCTTGGGGTAGGAGGGACGTGGCTGCTTTTAGAAAGAAATACAATACGCTTAATATAAAAGTTGAAACTCTTTTTAAAGGGATGAGTAAGGAGGCTGCCCTAGAGAGGCGCTGTTTGATAATAGCCGATGGTTTTTTTGAACCTCACAAAAGAAGCAATTTATCCGTCCCTTATTTTTGTTATATCCCCACAAAAGAATTTACGGATGGCCGCGATCTCTTTGTTTTTGGTGGTATTTATTCCGAATTGGAATCGGACGCCCATCAATATTCCTGCGCCATCCTCACCATGGAGGCCAATTCTTTTTTTTCTGAGATTCACAATGTGAAAAAAAGGCAACCTTTTGTCTTGGATGATGGTTTATACAAAGAATGGTTTAACCCTGATCTGGATGAGAAAAATGTGACGGAGCTTATAAAACACGGCTTTACCTCCAAAGAATTTAAGGCCTATCCCGTGAGCCGAGATCTCTACAGGCGGGATGTTGATACGGATAAAAGTTATATCCTTGAAAGAGAGGAATTGGATGGCTTGTTGTTTTAGGTTTATCTGTCTCTTCGGTTATACGATTTTCAACAAATAAAGGGGATTAATGCATATTCGTGTATTCGTGGTGAAAACCTATTTAGGGCCAATTCAATCTATTAGAACTCTTCAAAATGTCATAATGGCTTAATGTTTCGATTTTTAAAACATTAAGAAATTAAGGAAAGTTAAGGTGCTTGAAAAATACACCCCTATAATTATATAACCCGGGTGAATGCAGGATAAACTTTGCGTTTTCTAGTGGATTCGGTGTAATTCTTAATGCCGAAATTCTAAGAACGTATTTTTTTTAATACATTCCAAGACTACGCAGATGGTCTCCAAGACAGTCCTCGTTATTCTCTCTGCCTCGTCAATATCGGTGTTAAAGTCAACGAAATAAGTCCTGCTGAAATTACTGTTGCGAGGAGGTGTCCGTATAATTTAAAGTCAAGGCCGCTTATAAGTCGAATGGCTACAATAGTTAAGGTTAACATAGAAAACACCCCCCAATATGTTGTGTTCAATTTTCCAGTTACATTTTTGTCAGGAGTGATTTTGTACAAGGCAAAAACAACTATAAGTCCGCCTATAATCGTACTCGAATGTTGCAGTATTTTATAAATTGGCACTTGCATGCCTATAAAAGCCACCGTATTTGTCAAGGTGGGAATTGTCTTCACGAAGTACCCGTTGTGATGCGTAAAGCTGTCCCAAAATATATGGGAAGCTGCACCTATTAAAACGGATATTATTACCACAAGCCAATTTTTTTTGAAGTATTCATTCCATTCAAAGCTTTTAAATTTGGCAAGTCTTGATTTTAAAATGGTAGGTAAGTTGTTGAAAAAGCTATCGCGAACAATATTGTGAAAAATAAAAGCAAGTATAATTCCCAATGGCAGGTCAAACCAGAAAAGTCCGCTTATAGTATGGCTATAATCACTTTGAATTCTCATTCTTATAAAATATTCAAAGTCGGGTGCCAAACTCCCAATTACAAGTCCAGTCAAGGAAAACCATTGTCGGGGCAAGAACGTCAACGGTAGGATTATAGCTGGGTGTGAGAATGTAAACGGCATTTGTTTTAATGTTTTTTTGCTTGTATTGGTGCTCTATTTAAATAGAAAAGAAAACCCGCTTTTCGGATATAGGTCTTTTTCCAGAATCGGTTTTTTTATATAAGTATTCTTTTTCTGTTTTTACCATTCATCCTCGTTCATTAGGTGTTTTTCGTCCCTGGTATTAATTCAGATCGTATTTTATACTCGTTATTTTCAGTTTTAGCCAGGTCCAATTGCCGTTATCTAATTTCCATTCCGCTTTAGATTCCACGGGGATTTTTATGCCATTCCGCGGCTCTGTTTTGGTTGCGGTAACCGTCCATTCCGTAGGTTCGGCGTCTTTTGCATCCTTAAAGCGCAGGGCTACGAATTTTTTAAAATTCCCGGTGTCGTCAAAGTGGAACACTCCCGAGCCTTTTGTTCCGCTATATTCCATGGTGGCTTCCGCGGAATGTTGGTCGATTGTTTTCCAAGTAATATAATGGCTTAAAGCCGATGAAGGGAACCAGACTATTTCGGCCAAATATCGCTGTAATGTTGCTTGATTTACTTTTTCATTGTTTTTGGTATTGGCAATTGAAAAGAGTGAAAATAACTTAATGGTCATTTCTCCCTTTCCATTTTCAAATTTGTCTCTTCCCACTACATCTAACATGGAATTCATTTTTAGATTTACGGACCAATTAAATGCGGGCGGGTCAACTGTGAAATACTGTTTGGCTTTGCCATTGCTCCAGTTTTTTTGCGCTGGTTTCATCAATATTTGTAAGTCTTGTTCCAAATAGACCTTGCGGACCGCTACCTTACCAACTGTGCCACTATTTACCAGCCATTTTTGCACTATTATTGGCAAGTCCTGAATCATTTGTGCCGTGATGATGTTTGTGTTACTCACATAGGAATTCTCGAGCATTTTTGCAGTTTCATCACTCACCTTTTTCTTAAAGCTGTAAGAGGAATAGGCGAGGGTTATTGAAATGAGAATAATCACATTCAGAATTGTCCCGAATTTGGCATCACTCCAATATATAACGATTAAAAACTGTGAAATAATTACTCCCACCAATCCGATAAGCCACCAATAATTGGATTGGACTGACAAAAGAAAAGCAGCAGCAGCTAGTAGGATAAAAGTCAATAGCCATATTATTCCGAAGGGTTTAGAAATAGGTTGGGAAATGGCATTAAATTCCAAAAGATCAAATGCTTTTAGAAAACCGAACAAATGAATTATTCCGTGTATTCCAATCATTATTATTAAATCTATTCGCATTATGTTTTATTGCTTGTGGCTATTGAATTTGGCATAGAGTCACACCGTTTTCAATTAAAGGTGGAGCCCAATAGATTTGACTACCCTATAGGCCGTACTTAATTCTATTAATACTATCCTTTTTCTCTTTTAAAGCCAATGGTGGTAATCCAATGGAGATTCTATTGCTGTCAACTTTTTTTAGATCCGCTATCATATCAGCATAGCCGCCGCCTTGTTGCGAATAGGTGCCATAGATCTGTGGCTTCTTATTATATAAATAATACTGGTCGATCATAGTCCCAAGAGTATAGGGCGATGCTTTTCCCTGTGCTACAAATTCTTTGACTTTGGGCACAAAATAATTCATGCGGATACTGTCGTCGGTGTGCAGTAGAAAGATGCCAACATTGGTTTGGTTAAAGTCCAAGGAATACGGCCCTACCATATCATCATTGGGATAACCAATGGTTTCAAACCAATCAATTAATATGGCTTCGTGTAGTTTGTCGATGCTGTCTTGTTTGGCCCAATCGGCCTCAGGACCTTGAATTCTATACATTTGGTCGGCCCGCATCATTGAAATTATCTCGGCCCGTAAGTCTAGGTCAATCCTATCCATAAATTGTTGGCGCAAGTCACCGTATTCCGCTTCCAATTGCTTCCCATATTTGGACGCCATAAACTCATCAAAATTTGTGTTGTTCTGCAATCTGCTCAATTCTGAACCGCTGAGGATTAGTTTTGCAGCAAACTCAAAAGTGAGATCATACTTTTTAAGGACAGCGGTGGTTTCCGCAAAATTCGCAATTTCGTTATAAGCCAAGGTTGTTATGGGGTCGCAGGAATTGAAGGCAGTTTGGTATAGGTGAAGAGCCTTTTGGTAATCTTTAGTTTCAAATGCGTAATCTGCCGCATAGATGGTTTGATAGTAATCGGTGATGTAATTACACTCCGATGTCTTGCTTTTAGAGCAACTGAAAAAAACGGCGAGTAGGAGCAAGGTGAATAATCGCATAAGCGGGTTTTTTTTACATTTGATTACAACCGTTGGTATATAAAGTGTTTTAATACATTAGATGCTTTTTCGCGCTTTCTTTCCACCCGGCTTTATAGCTGGCATCAACAAAATAAACTTTCAAATCGGCCTTATAATCGGCATCTACAAAAAATATTTTCTTTTTTGCCTTGTAGTCAGCATCGGTAAAAAACCAAGTGCCATCGTTTTCCCCAGCTTTGTAATCTGAGTCAACTTTATACACTAACAAGTCGGCTTTGTAATCGGCGTCCACTACGTATACTTTTACATCGGCTTTATAGTCGGCATTTACTGAATAGACTTTCTGGGCCTCAACACTTACAGATGTAATTATAATTGCTGAAATAACAAGGAATTTTTTCATAATGGGGCTATTGTTTTAAAGGGCAATCCTTTTCAATTTGAGGTTTAAGATAGGCATTTAAATATTTATGTGACCCGGATATAAATTGTGTCACGTCCATTCCTCACAAGTATACGGTGACTTTACGATTAATAGGAGGGGAGGATAAGGCCTAGCACCAAACCAAATATATTAAAATTCTTTTCGGATTCCGATTCTTCGCAATACTATAATGCGTGTCTTGGTTTTTGCAGTCGTAAGGACGGATTCTTAGCTGGCGCAATAAACAATCGGTGAGATTGGGCGGCCTTCTCGATGAGCGGCAGGTGCATGGTATTCAATTGATGTAAGGGCCATGGCCGACGCGATCCTATGGGCTCATTTAAGCTATGTTTTTTTAGTGGATAAAATATGCTCTGTATTACAGTCTTATTTCTGTAGAAATATTTTAAATTTTTTTTCTCAAACAGCACTGAATCAAAGTGATAAGTGTCTATATTAACAGAAAAGAAATTAAACCATCATAACACATATAGATATAAACAAGCCAGTGCCTATTGACGTGGGTAAAAAGCTAATATCGTTCGCTCAGGGAACTGATGTTGGATCCACTATCAAGGCTTTAGAACAAGGTAAATCGGTATTGATCAATCAGTACTATGGCGATGGGATACTCCTGCTCAAGGAATTGCATACCTACTTGCAACGGAAATTACCGAATAAGTCGTTTAAGGAGCAAAAAGAGTATCGCTCAGAATACCAAAGGCTTTCCAAATTGGTTTTATTGGAAATTGTAGATCAAAAGATAAGGGTAAGGAAGTCGCCCAGCATTGGTTGGTTGGAGAAGTTTTATTCGGAAAACGATCATTTTCTACTGCCATTTCCTCAAATTCAAGGAATGAACAGTGCGTGGCAATGGTACCAAAAAGGTGTTGTTGTCCCTGTACTTCGCAACAAACTACATCCCTATTACGGCACGTATTTTCCTACTCGATTTGAGCATTTAACGCTTTTTGACAATTGGTTAAAACGCTACCAAGGACCAAGAAAGTCTGCCATAGATGTTGGGGTTGGTTGTGGTGTATTGTCGTTGCAAATGGTGCAGCACGGGTTTCAAAAGGTATTTGCCACCGATATAAATCCCAATGCCATTGTTGGGTTAACAGCTTTTATGGGAACCACAAAGCTTTCCAGAAAGATTGAGCTCGATTTGGGACATCTCTTTGGCAGATGGGACAAACCCACTGAGTTGATTGTATTTAACCCGCCATGGTTGCCGGCTTCTTATAATCTGCAAGGCCTAGATGAAGCTATTTATTACAATAAAACCCTATTCCCTGAATTTTTTGTTGCGGCAAAAGAGCGACTTTTACCCGAAGGGAAGCTGCTACTCATCTTTTCAAACTTGGCGCAAATAACCGAGGTCACCACAGAACATCCCATAGAGACCGAATTAGCTGAAGGCGGCAGATTTAAACTGGATAAATGTTTTAAAAAATCAGTAGGTGCCGCTTCCAAAAAAACCAAACGAGAGCAGCATTGGCGCTCTTCGGAAAAGGTAGAACTCTGGGTTCTTTCGCATATTTAAATTTAAATGGAGCTCGCAGAGGTATTGCCTGTGGGTCTCTATTGCCATTGGGGTTCGGAATGAGAAATAGGAAGACAATTGCTTAAATCTATTTGTTTAGCTCGGGGTGGTTTTAGTCTTTTATTTCGATATCTACATTTACTTTTCCGTCTTTTTCCCTTCTTATTGTTCTTTTTGTATCGGGTCTTAAATTTCCTTTTAGAACCTCTTTCACGTCATTTTTTAATTTCGCGAAATCTATATTTTCCTTGTAGGTATAGGAGTATAAAGTTCCACTTATTTCTTCCGTAGCTGTTTCGAGTTGCTTGGTTAAAACATAGTCAAAGTTGGCATTGTTGCCGTGAAACATTAACACGTGCAACCTATAGAGTTGGTCTTCATCGGAACCATCGGAATTTGTGCTGTAAACGTAATAAACAACTTTCGTAAAACTTTTTGAAAATCGATTTTCGGGTAATTCCTCGTACCATTCATAACCCCAAATATTTTTGTCTTCAAATTTAAAGAAGTCATAGTTGAAGTATTCGTCAATTCCTTCAGGTAGTAAATCATTTTTTTTGGCATCGTACATCTTGGCTTTCCACTTTTTGCCTTCTTCAAAATTTCCTAAACCATAATTAGAAACAATGATGTTTTTCGTCATAAAATACTTTTTCTTATCGAATTCTTCATCGAACAATCCAGTTCCCTTTTCGATATCACCAAGGGCTTCAAGACCTAAGGAAAGGGATTTTTCAAAATTCTCTTGCCGTCGGCTCGCCTCCTCTAAATACGTTGCTACCATTACCTTGTGCCAAAGGACATATGGATATAAAGTGTCCTCTTTTGACAAGGTTTTTTCCAGTTCCGCGAATTTCACATAAGCTGAATCCACTTGGTTTAATTGCAGCAGAATATCCGCTTTTTCATATTCAGAAAGCAAATCGTCCTGACTCAATCCAAGCAGGGGAATAAGTATTAAGATTAGAAGATTTATTTTTTTCATAAAAATCGATATCAGTTTTAACTACAACATTTGTATCCGGTAAATATCTTTTCCGTTTTTCCCGGTTATCGACACTGCTTTTCAAACTTATCCTCGTTTAATATCTCTAGGAGGGGGAGAAAAAGGTTTATAGCCATAAATCGGGATCTTTTATTAATAAAAGGGAATAGACCCGAATATCAAATATCTTAAAAATATTTTGGCATTCCCACGCTTCCGGGAAATATTGGGGAAAGTTGGTCTTCGTTGCTTGAGTTTAGGATTTGCGGATAAGGAGATTTCTGTTGGGAGAAGTGTGAGAGATAAAATAATTCGCCTTGCTGGAATCGAATGTTATTGGCGCAATACGTGGTTATTTCACGGAATAAACATTAATTTAGTGATTTAATCGTGAAGATGGCAGAGGTTTTTCAATATCCGCCTCAGTAGCCGCTTCCTCCTGTTCAACTAAATCTTCACCATTTTTTGCAGGATTTTTTTAATGGTGGATACTGGTAGTTTTCGGATAGGATTGTAAGATATCTAATAGGAATATGGTTGACATACCCTACTGCCTTTCCTTGCCGAACATTTATTGTAATTATTTTAACCCGAGCAATTTTAAACTTATTAGTTAGCTGCGATGAATTTTTAAAAAAGGCTTACGGCCATGAAAAAGATATTTAAAAATATAAGTCGCGTCGTCTGGATACTTTCCTTGGTAAGCATGTTTGCGGATATTGCAAGCGAAATGCTTTACCCCATTATTCCCGTTTATCTTCAGAGCATCGGTTTTTCCATATTTTTGATTGGCTTGCTCGAAGGCCTTGCGGAAGCCACCTCTGGCCTAAGCAAAGGATATTTTGGCAATTGGAGCGATAGGGCTGGAAAACGAATGCCTTTTGTGCGGATGGGGTATTTTTTAAGCGCTATTGCCAAGCCGATGATGGTGGTCTTTAAATTGCCGGTCTGGGTGTTTTTTGCACGTACCACAGACCGACTGGGGAAAGGGTTTCGCACCGCTCCGAGAGATGCAATTCTCTCGGACGAGTCCAATTTAGGAACCAAGGGACAGGTGTTTAGTTTTCACCGGGGCTGGGACACTTTGGGGGCGGTTTTTGGCCCCGCCTTTGCCTTATTGTTTTTGCATTATTACCCAGGCAAACTCACCTGGCTTTTTTATATAGCCTTTGTCCCGGCCATTATTTCGGTGGGAATTACCTATTTCATCAAGGAAAAATCGATACAACCAAAAGAACAAAAAGCGGCTCCGGGTTTCTTTTCATTTTTTAAATATTGGAAGGTCGCAACGCCAGCCTACAAAAAATTGATTATCGCGCTTCTTGCGTTTGCTCTTTTTAATAGCTCAGATATGTTGTTATTGCTAAAAGTGAATGAAGCAACGGGAAGTGAGACCAATGTGATCAAGGTATATATTTTTTATAACCTGGTATATGCGCTTTTGGCATTTCCCCTGGGCTTATTGGCCGACCGTATCGGGATTAAAAAGATCTTTCTCTTTGGGCTGATCCTTTTTTCGGGCATTTATTTTGGAATGGCACAAGAGGGTAACAACACCCTGTTTTATGTGCTTTTTGGGATTTATGGCATTTATATGGCGGCCACCGAAGGTATCTCGAAAGCGTGGGTGTCCAGTCTTGTTAAAAAAGAGGAAGTTGGCACGGCCATTGGGCTTTTTGTCGCCCTACAAAGCATCGCCTTGATGGTTGCTAGTGCCTTCGCAGGGTTGCTATGGTCATTCTATGGCTCTTCGGTCACTTTCCTCTTGACTGCCATAATGAGTATTATAGTATTGTTATTTATATTGATTTTTGTGCACAAACCCCAAAATGAAGTACAGCGCCAATAATGCTTGGTTAACTAAATCTTTCAACGGGTATGAGCTGATTAAATTTATACCGGAAGGAAATCCCTTGGAAGACATTTTAAAAACAGCTGAAAACTGGAAAGACGATTTGTTAGTGCTTGGTAGGCACGGGAGAACGGGTTTGAAACATCTTTTCACTGGGAGTGTCGCCGAGCGGGTGCTACATCATACCAATATACCAATAATGGTGGTTCCTTAACATGTATATTGATATTAGTAATTAATTAAAAAGCCAAACATGCTGATTGTTCAGTTGGTTTAACGCTTGTGTAAAACGATTAAAATAGGAATAAGTGCCGATTGCATAATTCGATATTTTTAAGCTCAAAAATAATATTAGATCGATTTTCTAAATCCTTTCGATCCTTCATAAATTGAAATCCATTCTTTTCCAAAAGTCTTTTTGAGCTCTCATTTTCATTATGAGTATAGGCTTCTATCTTGGTGATATTTAATTTATTAAATCCAAAATCGACAATCAAGCTCAGTGCTTCACTCATAATGCCCTTTCCTTGAAATTCTGGATTTAAATCATATCCAACTTCCGCAGTTTTATTGTCTTGGGAAAAATTCCACAGACAAATTGTACCAACAATCTGCGGGTCATCTTTAAGCGTTATTCCCCAGGCAATTGATTTGTTGTTTTCGATATTTTCATTTAGTTCCTTTATAAATTTTACAGCATCCGCTTTATTCTTGGTTTTTCTGTGTTCCGGCCTTTCAATAAACTTGTTGACCTCTAGATCGGAACGTAAAAAAAGGATGGTATTGCAGTCAGATTCCTCAATATTTCTTAGATAAAGTCTTTCTGATGTCAATGTGGGAAAAGGAGTGAATTTCATTTTGTTATTTGTTTTCTGTGGATTGACGTTTGTGGAGAAGAATCTTTTAGGAGCGACCCATGATAGGATATTATGTTTGGTTTTTTTATTCAAAGTGCAATTTCATTCCTTCGTGAGTTGCTTTAAATCCTAAATCTTCATAAAATTTAATTGCTCTTGGTCTGCGTTTGTCGGATGTTAATTGCACTAAGTGGGCATTCTTTTCCTTGGCCCTATTTATAGCCCATTCAAACATCTTTTTCCCGATTCCCAGTCCGCGTTTATCACGTTTAATCATCACGGATTCTATTTGCGCCCGCAAGCCTCCGCGATAATTCAGATACTGAATAAAGGTTAATTGCAGCGTGCCAATGACTTCTAAATTTTCATTTTCGACAACGATCAATTCTTGATTTTTATCGGAATCTATTCTTTTAAATGCCTTTAAATATTCTATAGGCAACGGATTTTGAAAATTTTCTCTTTCTTTTCCGAGGATATCGTCAGCCATCATTTCAACGATTGAGGAAAGATCATTTTCTGTGGCTTTTCTAAAGTTAATCATGGAGGCAGTTTTTTATAAATCGTGATAAAACAGACATACAGTACCACTCTTTTACAAGTTCAGAGTCATGTATGTAAAATAGAAATTAATTTATTCCACAAGAATTTTATAGATACCAGTTTGTGGGTCGAGTGTGAATTCTGATCCACTTATTGTTATTTCTTTATAGTCGGTATAACTGCAACATTTTCCCATTTTTCTTTCGGCATCAACATAGAGGTTGAAGATAGGGGTGTTTGCAATAGCTATTTTTAGAGTGACGGTTTCTGTTTGCCATCCAACGGAGTTGATTAGAATTAGATTGCGATCATTTTCTGAAATAAACGTAAACGCTGAAGGGGAATCGTCGAAGGCGTTTGTTACTTCAATTTGATCCGCCTTGTAAGTGCCGTTTGTAAATAGATTTTCTCCGCTTATCTTGTCAACTATTTCAAATTGAAAACTATTGGGTGGGGTAAAACATAGTTGATCGCAGTCATCCTTACAGCTTTGTAAAATCGTTATAGATACTAATAGGACTAAGGTGCTTTTTAATTTTGAGAAGTTCATAGGTTCGGGTTGTTGTCTTGAAGTTTGAGTGTAGTATTTGGTTTTATCGCACTGAAATCGATTTTTGTTTTCCAAAGCGGTTATAATTGGCATCACTGCGCTTCTTAACTAAAACCTATCTTATTTTTATTGACTTACTTATGTTTTGATACACTTCTCCGGTGGATAGTTCCACAATTACCTTTACCTTATAGTTTTCATCAATAGTAGGTTTTCTGTCCAATTTTAATTGAATCCCAGGAAATTGGATGTTTAGGGTGTCCTTTGCCAAATAATCCCTTAGGTATTCATCCTTCACCATAATCAAATCGTTTATGGTATCGTTTGCAGCGTGGTTTTCGTCAAAGTTATTAAGAGTGATAACAGTGATATTTGAGAGCTTTTCGTATTTTGAGCCTCTATCGCCATCATGTATGCAGGAACAGGCATAGGCGCTGCTAGTAAGTGAGAATCCTGGTCGTTTGGCACGTCTCTGACTTATATAGTCAACAATGTACGCCACCTCCAAGCCCGCATAATCTGCATATGGAACTGCTTCATTTTCTTCTATTGGGAAGATGGAATTAGGACCTATCCATTTGTAGTTTTGCAATTCCATTCCTTTAATGTCGAAATACTCCCCGGTTATGGGGCCACAATTGCAATCATCACCACCGCCATTTGGACTGCACATCTGCAACGGAAGTCCCATTACCAAAGCAATCACTAATACCTTGGTTTTTATATTTTTTTTAAAGGATTTCATAATTAAAATGTTTCA
This sequence comes from Aequorivita sp., assembly GCA_049646885.1. Taxonomy (GTDB): domain Bacteria; phylum Bacteroidota; class Bacteroidia; order Flavobacteriales; family Flavobacteriaceae; genus Aequorivita. The sequence continues at coordinate 13,034 of JBARWQ010000029.1, forward strand.
ATTAATGCCGCTTGTATAGAGATAAAAGTAATCTTTAGTTCGCTGTCTAACAATATTTTAAGATAGAAAATAAAAGAAGGGATGGGAATTCCATTGTAAAGATATTTGGAAGATTGGATTGCGGTCACGAGCGGGACGCTCGCGGCAGCGGAGGAGTATGTCTTTTTTTCAGACCCAGGGTCAAGATATGTCGCCCTTCAGGCCTAGGGCTTACACACGGGGCTGGGGTATGTCGCCTTTTAGGGTTGGGTTTTGGGAGGGGGTGTTCTTTTGTCTTTTTTAAGCAGATAAAAGTTTTCATTTAGGATCAATTCCTTGTCCAGTTGAATTTCATTCCCATATTTTGTTGACAGGCTAAAATAATCCTGGTGGTCAATCAGTCTATAAGCTGGCTTAGATCGGTAATATTCATCTTCAACGGTTTGATAGTCACTATCTTTTGTTTTGGAAACTATTTGATTTAAGAAATGCAACAATTTTTGAAATGCCAAGCTTTCTTTTAATGTATCTTGGAAAGACACGCTTCCAATAAAATCTCCCGGCTTTTGAATGACATTAAAAAAGTTGAATAAATTATCCGTTTCTTCCCTGTCCAAAAAGAACAATACTCCCTCAATAAGGATAAAGCACGGTTTGTTGTTTTTTATTGAAGAAATTTGAGATAGTAAATCCAGTTTGTAATCCTCACTGAAATCAACGGCTATATAATGAATGTTCCGTTTGGGGAGTGTATTGGTTTTTTGCCAGTTCTCTATTTTCGATTTTTTGTAATCGATTATTTCCGGCTTGTCAATTTCAATATTCATCAATTTTTCGTCCAATAGAAACGGATACATACTGAAACCGCATCCAAAGTTTATGAGGACTTCAATTTGGTTATCATCAATCAGTTTTTTAATCGTATCGAGATAATATCTGTTTCTTAAACAATGGGCATTGGTTTCTTCCGAAGAAACCAGATCGAGATATGCTTTTACCCATTTGTCGGATTTTGGGTTGCACCACAGTTTTGCGAAATAGTCTTGACTCAGATTTTCATTAAAGGAACGAAGCGTTGAGGTCAAAAATGCCGTTTCGTGTATTTCTATGTTTTTTTCTTTTTCCATTTTGTTTTTATTGTCCGCCCAATTAAAAGTAGCTTTCTTTGCGGCATACAATCCATTGTTTTTTAGGCTTTAGTGCGTAGAGCGGGGTCACGAGCGGGACGCTCGCGCCAGCGGTGACAATCCTCTACGGACGGGACGCTCGTGCCCGTTTTATCCAATTTCACTTACGTTTTTCCGATTACAAGGCGCACATAACAATTGTATGTTCCGATAGGTATTTGAACCTCCTTTTGAGAAAGGGATAATAGGATCAAATTCCAAACTGTGGTTACTGCCACATTCCCTACATTTCCCGTTATCTCGATTCCAGACCAAATCCTTTACTTCTTGCGAAATTTGGCGACCCGCAATTTCCTCTTTTAAACTTGCCGCTTTGGGGTATTTGGCAGTGTCAAGATCGCTTATGTCAGCCCCTCTAGCAAGGGCTTTAATGATTTCACGTTCTTTAAATTTGTCAAACTGATCATAGCTCAAATCGAATATCTCTTGAAGATACACGTGGTGCATAGATTCCGAAGTGTCAATTTTGTTGTCGGCATACAGTCTTTCAAATTGCCGTTGTAAAACGTCTTCTATTTCAGAGTAGCGTTTTGCTATAAAATCGCCTTCTTTTATTTTAAAATAAGTTTTTAAAAGAGCGATATTTTTTCTTTCGTTCTCGGTAAGAATATGGTCGTTCAGCACTAAATTAATATAGACAATAATCAAGTCCAAAAGTTCCTCATTGATATTCCGAATATCGTATATTTTATATTCGTTTAAGATTGAGTTCAGGCTATCTCTACTCAGAGTGCCATTGTAGATTATTTCGGCTATATCTGAAATATAATTTTTGAATGTTTTAATCGACAGAATGATCTCAAAAGCTTGATGCAATTCTAAATCGTTTTTGAGTGGTGATTTTTCCATTTGGGTCTTTAATTAATTGGTGGATCGAGCCTAAAGCTTTATTTCCAAATATATTGAAATTTTATATGTCTATGGATAAACAGGGATTAGGGGAAATATTTTTAACACTCATATCAGTAATTTTATGACGAATCTTGCCATTAAACAATATTTGAAATCCAATTTTTTGATAATTTTGAGAGACTACGACAAGAGTAAAATTCAACCTAAAACTGAAAATCTTGGCACTTATCAATCCATATTTACACTACAACGGCAATGCGGAAGAGGCATTCAGTTTTTACAAATCAATATTTGGTGGCGAATTTATTTCGATTATGCGGTTCAAGGATATGTCGAGTCCTGAAAATCCAGTTGCAGAAAATGAAGCCAATAAAATAATGCACATTGCTTTACCCATTGGTAAAAACATTTTAATGGGAAGTGACGTGCCAGAAAGAATGGGACGTGTAAATGAAAATGAAAACAGATTTAAAATCTCGATCAGTGCGGAAAGTCGTGACGAAGCCGATACATTATTTAACGGAATCTCGAAAGGTGGAAGTATTGAAATGCCAATTGGCGATAGCCCTTGGGGTTCATACTTTGGAATGTTTAGAGACAGATTCGGGATTGAATGGATGGTAGAATTTGACTCAAAATCTAAGAAAAAAGGATAATTTTTAAACTTTTAAATATGAAAGATTTTAAACCAAAGAACTATAATTCCCTTTCGCCCTATTTGATAGTTGACGACGCCCAAAAGTTAGTGGACTTGCTCAAAACAATATTTGGAGCAAAAGAACTGAGGAGGTTTAACCACGAGAATGGAACAATAGCGCATATTGAACTCAAGTTGGACGACAGCATTGTTATGATTAGCAATAGCACAGATAATTATCCTGCCAACACCACAATGTTACATATTTACGTTCCCGATGTTTTCAAAACTTTCGACCTTGCAATAAAGAATGGTTGCGAACTAATTGAAAACCCTGTAAACAAAGCTGGTGATCCAGATACAAGAGGCTCGTTTTACGATTTTGCAGGTAATTATTGGGCAGTAAGCACCCAACGAAATGATGGGGGAATTTGAAGAAAAGAAAATGAATATTGCCTAAAAAGAAATTTCAGAATAAATTCCATAGCTAACATCTTGTGGGTTAATTACTCGATTTTGGCCTACTTACAAAATTTGCTTGACCAGTTTGCTTCGCTCGTGTCTCGCGGATTTTCCATTCAGTTTTTATTTGCTAAATTACGTGATTAACCACGGAACGAATCCTAATCCGTTTTGCAATAAATAATCTCCAACTTATGAAATCAAGAAAATTATTAATGATCCCGGGCCCAATAGAATTCGAGAGTGAGGTTTTGCAATGTATGTCGGTCCCCACTCCCAGCCATGTTGACCCTGACTTTATCGCTGTTTTTTCGAATAGCCTTAAACTATTGAAAGAGGTATGCCAAAGTCCATCGGGGCAGGCCTTTATAGTGGCTGGAACGGGAACCCTCGCCATGGATATGGCTGCAGCCAACCTTATAGAAACCGGGGATAAAGCCCTTGTGGTATCTACGGGCTACTTCGGGCTGCGCTTTGCGGAAATTCTAAAGCGATATGGGGCGGAGGTAGATGTACTCGAAGCGGAGGTAGGCGACATCGTTGCTATGGAAGATATCGAGCAACAACTGAAATCTAAAAGCTATAAACTTTTAGCCTTTACCCATGTTGATACCTCCACAGCCGTATTAAATGACGCTAAAAGTATAGGGGCTTTAGCTAAAAAGTATAATGTGTTGTCTATTCTTGACGGGGTTTGTTCCGTTGCTGGCGAGGAAATTAAACAAGAAGAATGGGGGATTGATGTAGTAGTCACCGCCTCACAGAAAGCAGTAGGGGTTCCTCCGGGACTCGCCCTATTGGTCGCTTCCCCAAAAGCAATTCAAGCCTTTGAAGAGCGAAAAAGTCCTGTTGCCAATTATTACAGTGATTGGGCCAATTGGCTGCCGATAATGAAAGCTTATGAAAACCGACAAGCCTCATACTTTGGTACCCCGCCGGTTAACCTTATAATGGCTTTGGAAAAAAGTTTGCAACTAATTGTAAAGGAAGGTTTAGACAATCGTTTTGAGCGCCATAAAAGAGCAGGAAAAGCTATGCGGGCAGCGATTAAAGCTTTGGACTTGGAATTGCTGTCAAAAAACGACGATGAAGCTTCAAATACCCTAACAGCCCCTTATTATCCGAATAAAATAGATGCCGCTACTTTTCTACAAGCCATAAGCGAGGATGGTATAGTATTGGCAGGAGGTCTATTGCCCGCATTAAAAAGCAAATACTTTAGAATCGGACATATGGGATCGGTAAACAGAGCTGACTTACTGGCAACGGTAGGAGCTATTGAAACCGTATTGAGGAACAATGGGTATAAACACGAATTAGGGGCCGGAACTGCTCAAATATTGAAGCATTTCTGATAGAGAAAGTAAAAATGTGCCTTTTTGGCATAAATCAGAACCTAAAATAAAAACAATAATGGAAAACAAAATGAAAGTAGAAATTTGGAGCGATGTAATGTGTCCGTTTTGCTATATCGGAAAGAGAAACTTCGAAACGGCACTTGAAAAATTTGCTGACAAAGGGCATATTGAAGTAATATGGAAAAGTTACCAGTTAAATCCCTCAATGTCTGAAGTAGCAAAAGACAGCTATCAAGATTATCTTGTTAAACACAAGGGAATGAGTCAGGAACAAGTAAAAGGAATGCTGGAGAATGTTACGCAGTCTGCTAAAGATGTTGGCCTGGAATACAATTTTGACAAGGCGATAATGGTCAATTCATTAAGTGCCCATAAGTTGATTCAATTTGCCAAAACAAAAGGGTTGGGTGATCAGGCGGAAGAGAGATTATTTCTCGCTTTTTTTACAGAAGGAAAAAACATAGCCGATATAAACACCTTAGTTCAATTAGCTAAGGAAATTGGATTGGATGAAACAGAAGTTAAGATAGCTTTTACAGATGAAAAATACGCTTCGCTTGTAAATCACGACATTCAGGAAGCCCGACAAATAGGGGTGCAGGGAGTTCCATTTTTTGTACTTGACAGAAAATATGGAGTTTCTGGCGCACAACCTGCCGAAGCGTTTTCAAAAAATTTGGAAGTTGCCTTTGCCGAATGGCGAAAACTAAATCCGGAAACAAAATTGGAAGTTACGCAGGGCGAAAGCTGTACTCCTGACGGAATTTGTGAATAGGAAGAGCGATACGCCGTTCAATCCAATGATTTTCAGATAAAACCGAGGTGCTTTTTCCTCGGTTTATTTATTAAATTACGAGCTTAACAAGGCAACTTTCCTAGCATAAAGGGGTTTGGCAGAATGTAATAAAAACGTCATAAAACCCTTTTAAAATAAATCCAATTAATCTATATTACTCGATTATCTCAAAATGAAATTATGGAAGCTAAAATGCTAAATTATATAAGGGATATCCTAGAAAATATGCCAGAGGGTTGGTTGAGCACAACCACCCATCGACTTGATATTTATGATGAAGAATTGGCCAAAACCCAATTTTTAGATCAGTTTGACGCCTTATTTAATGCCAACAATTCTAAAGCATCTGCCCTAAGCCAATTACCCACCGCGTACGACTATATACGCTTGGGTCATCCCTTGTCCTGTGTGTTGGAATGGGCAATTGCCAAACGACATCATTTACATTCAGAAAATGTAATCAGTTTCTCATCGAAAACAATTCCTGTCTTGGCGATTCTAAGAAAGAATTTGCTGGACAATAAAAACACCCAAATCTTTTATACAGGAGAATTGCCTAACAATTTTGATGCTGAAATACTGCGACGAGTTTATGGATATAAATTCGATTTAATGAAAGTGGAGAAGGTGGCAGATATTCCTGCGTCAAATGACAGCACCGTTTTTATTTCACAACAGGAGGAAGTTGGGGTTATTGATCTTTCTAGGAATATGGATTTTTATATCAATCTTCATCCGAAATTAGGAAGTATTCTATTAGTAAGCGCTGAGCAATCAGGTTATATCCCAGAGATTCAACATGCCCGAAGAAGAGAGACCATTGCCATGACGCCGGCCAATTGTTTTATTGCCTTAAAGTCGCTTGTGGGGGAATCTGCTATTGCTTCTCAAAAGACCGATGTTGAAACAAACAAAAAACGCGTACAAGATTCAATCAATGAGATCACCGGGACAACTTCAAAACCATTGATCGCTTCAAGTGGTTTGTCCATGCAGTACGCCATTATGATGGGCCTTATTCACGATGCGTTGGAAAACCATAAAGGGAAAGATATTAAATTCATTGTCCCTCCAAATTGTTATGGGGGAACAAACGACCAGGCCAGACGGGTAGCAGCTTGTCTTGATAATGTTGAAATTGTAGATTTACTCGTCGATAGGGACAACGATATGGTGCAAAGCATCGATTCCATTTTGACTGATACCGCCAACGAAGATGCTATCCCATACATTATCGCTGAAATCCCGACTAATCCCCGAGTGGAAGTTCCAGATCTTATGGCATTAAAAAATGTTTTGAGTAAGGTGCGTAAAACTGCAAGTGGGGAGGAAGCCATTGCTCCGGTTTTTATTTTGGATCAAACCTTTTGCCCGAATGTACATTTTTTAGGCGAAGGTGAAATCCTCTCGACCATCAGGTCCATTTCATATGTCAGTGGCTCGAAATTTCCAAGTGGCGGGCTTTGTACTGCCGGCTACTGCGTGGGAAACGATAAAACCGAGGCATTGATGCAGAAAATTGAAAAGCATCTAAAACTCTGCTATAATGAGGCTACATATCTACAAGTTGAAATATTGGCAAAGCAAATGCCTTCCATGAATCAGCGAATAGCCGATGCTTATAAAAACACACGAGAGTTTGTAAACTTTATTCACGAGGTGTTGCCAGGGGCGAAAATCAATTTCGTTTCGGAAGAGTTGGCGAAACAAGGATTTACCCCATCCGTGTTTTCATTGGATCTTCCCACTAAAGGAAATACCGATGAAGAAAGGGAAGCCTACAAAAGAGCCCTGAATCTTAAGTTGATCAACTTGATGATTACAGAAATCCCCCATGAAAGTAAGTTCTGTGTGAGTTATGGGCAGTTAAAAGGAAGTTATTGGACCATCCCTGCCACATCTACGCAAGGCACGACTAAGGAAGGGGACAAAGATTATATTGTACGGGTATCACTTTCTCCCAACTTGGATATGGAACTTCATAAAAAAGTCTTTTTAGAATTTGTTGAAAGTATTTGAAGCTTCCCTATAGATTTGAAATTGTAGAATAGCTATTTTTATAATATCCATTCCCAAAAAAGGAAATTGACAAGAGTCAGATTAATGAAAGTGGATTACACTTAAAAAAGCAAAATGTACATACCCAGCTATTTTGAAAATGAAAACTTAGAGGAGGTGAAAAACTTCCTGATGGCAAATAGTTTTGGGATTTTGATAAATCAGACCAAGGGAAAAATAACCGGAACCCATATTCCCATGGAACTTGATAAAGACGAAAATGGGGATGATGTTTTGGTCGGACATATTTCAAAAGCCAATCCGCAAGGGGAGAGTTTTAACACAAATGAAGATATACTCGCAATTTTTAACGGGCCAAACGCTTATGTATCTTCCTCTTGGTACGAAAAGGAAAATGTGCCAACTTGGAATTATATCGCCGTTCACATTTATGGGAAGATCAGAATTATTGAAGGGGATGAATTATACGACTCTCTTAAAAAATTGGTTGATAAGTATGAAGTGAATTCTGAAAATCCAGTTTCTATGGAAAAAATGTCGAGTGAAATGCTTAGGCAAATAAATGGAATTGTGGGCTTTAGTATAAAAATAAATGAAATTCAAGCCGCGTATAAGCTTTCACAAAACAGAAATACATCCGATTATCACAATATCGTTGATAAACTTGAAAACCGGGAAGATCCTCTTTCAAAAGAAGTTGCCAACACTATGAAAAAACGGAGGCAATAACCATTAAAACTAATTGAGCAGTTTGATGTAGCCAAGAGTGCCCCAACAAACTGCTCTTTCAGTACTGTCTATTAAAACAGCTTCTTTTAATTACAACTTAATCACTTTTTTAGTAATCGCCCCTCCATTATTTTCTATGGAAAGAATATAAACACCTTCTGATAAAGATGAACTATTCCAACTAAAGGACCTATCACTTTGGGTATTGGCGTATATAATTCTTCCGGTTAGATCAAAAACTCTAAAAGTATAGTCTCCCATTACATTTTCAGGAAGGATGAAGTTTAGCTGTTCCGAGAAGGGATTTGGGTAGACTGCGAAGCTCGATTCAGTAATATCTTGGATATTCAAAGCCTCGTTTATCTTAAAAGCAGGAGAAATTAGTTGTTCCTGTTTGTTGCCCCCGGCATCTGTGCATATCACTTTTACGTCGTACCAAACGTTGCCATCCTCATTGCCAATTCCTTCAAGCGAAGCTTCGTAATAGTCGCCAAAAGCGGGCATTTGGAAATACTCTGGATGTTCGGTAAGTGGCAATTCCATCCAATCGTTTTGATTGTAGAGACTATAGGATAAGCTTACATTGTTGCCTTCTTCATAGGTGTAATATCCATTGTCCCCGCCAGTTGGGTTATAAATGAAATCTCCGGCAGCTAGTCTTACTGTGGCGCCCTGCCCAGAATCCAAAACACTGGTTACTTGATCATCGGCATCACGGAATTGTAAGTGTTGCAAGGTTGGAGGGGCATCGTCTTCATCTGCATTGTACGTAATGGTGGTTGTGTTTTTTCCCTCAAGTCCGTCCACTAAAGTATTGTCATTGATCATTACTATTTCAAATTGTCCGTTTGATGGCAAATTAAAGTCTTTAAAATCCTCATAAGTCCCTGAGAAAATAACACTGCCGTTTTGTTTTACTTCTATCTGGGTTGCCAGGTAGTCACTTTCTCTGGTTTCTCCGTAGCGTCCTTTATTTGCGATTTTAAATTCATTGGGAGTCACTTTGAAATCAGATACAGTTATCGGCACATTATCCGCTAAAACAACGGATGGAGTTGTGGTATTGTCGAAAGTAAATCTGGGGTGGAGTGGCAGTAACTTAATCTCGTTATTTTCCATTACATAATAATCATCTCCTAAAAATGGAATATAATCTAACAGGGATTTATGGGAATTAAATGATAAGTCTCCTGAGCCATATTGAATCCATCCGTTATCAGCTGAAAAAACCGGATTTCCTTTAGTGAAGTAGGATACGCCGCCCGTAGTTGGATCATTGATTACAAACCGATCGATAATACCAGGAATTACAAAAAAATCTGCAGGATCTCCATCTAAGGGATTGCTCAAAAATGCTCTAAATGGTTCGTCTCCGGGACTTATCTGGCCCCCAGCACTGTACAGCCAGCCAATCAATAGGTTCCCATTAAATGTAGATGCGGCAAAGTATGCCGGCGCGATCTCACTATCGGCCAATTGAGTGGGTTGGAAGAGCTCGGTATGGTAGCTCCAATCTTTTTCGTCGTTTTCTATAGAGATCGGCCCTTGTATTCCTGACAGGGTTTCATACTTTTTAAAATAAAGCCCCTGTTCATAACCAGCGCCCATCAAGGTTTGTATAATTGAATACCGATTGCTCACATTATTGATATAAAAGTTCCAAGTGGCGTCAGCTCCTCCAAAAGGATCGGTCTCAAAATAGTTATCCCCGATCGTTACCAAATTTGTAGGAGTAAAGTAGAGATAGCGGTCAAAAAATATATATCCTCCAGCCCCTGCCTCTGGCTCTAGGATTTCGCCGTTTTCATCATAGGTTGTGATGTCTACATAGTTAACAGCATCAGTTTTATTCAATTGGACAGAGGTATTTCCTAGAACGTTTTGTTGTTCTTTTATCACAATATGCGACATATCGGAATTAAGAGGCTGGAACTCCGTCATGATATCATAAGTGCCATCAGGAAGATTTACGACAATTGGGTTTGTGCCATTCCAATTGGCATTGCGCATATAACCCGATTCGTTAAATATTAAGACTGAGGAAACATAAAATTGACTGGCATCAAAAACCAAATCGATGCTCAAGGTGCCATTAGTAGCGTTTTGACCAGGAGTATTCTGGGAAGCAGTTTGATTTTTCAGAAAAACTTTCCGGCCGTTTTCGTCCAAAACCGCCGTATAGCTAGTTTCATCAAAATGGCGTTGGTAGTTTAGGCTCTTGTCCAAAGTACCCGATATATGTTCGGTAAGCAGCTGCTGCGCCGATAATGAAAATCCGCCAAGGAGCAGTGAAAATATAAGAATTCCGAAAAGATGGGGCTGTTTTGAAAAATAGAAACCTTTCATAATCATTTAGTATTAGAATTAATTTAAAGAATAGGCGAAATCGAAAATTGGAGATTGTTCGATTGTCGCGTACTATGTTTTTGATGAGAATTTAGGATTTGGGTTACAGTTTTTAACTCGAAAAAACATCATGGTTTGAAAGTATATCTATTTTTTTTAATTTATATGATGAGAAATATCTTCTTTACTCAGGGAATATGAGATTGGGAAACACCTTATTACGAGCCCTAAACATAATACATATAACTTTGAAAACTAGACGGTTTAACCCTCAAATACGTATGGTTAAACCGTACGTATTTGAGCGGAAAGCCCTCACTTTAAAAAAATATTTGTTTCATTTGATTAGTCCCAATAAGAAGTTTAATATGGAAAAGGAGGTGTTTTTGATGAAGAATAAATAAAAAACAAAATCGTAGGGCTCAATTTTTATTCGGGAAATTATTAACCGATTCCGATTTTCAAAAAATCCTTCAAAGGCTATAATCAAAGCTAAAATTGTGTTAAATCCAAAAGCATTTGTATATTTACGAAGGTCCCAGAACTTCAAAAAGCCACTATTTCTAGGCAAGAGGTTTTAGGCATTTTTTAATATGTTGATTCGGGTAAAAACTAACTAGCAATGAATAAAACTTCCAATATTCTGCGGGAGAATATTCCAGAGATTATGGAACTCTGGCAAAATCAAGTGAAAAAAGATGTTCTGGCAGCAAAAGAAGCCAATGCTATAGCATTATTTGATCATCTTCCGAATATAATAATGGATTTAGCGGATATTATGGAGCGCTACAATACTATGGCGGACTTAAATTCTGATAAGAGTTATTTTGAAATTTTGGACAATAGCGTGCACCACGGTAGACATAGGGCAACTACCGCCAATTATACCGTAGAGCAAGTTGTACATGAGTACATAATTTTTCACCGTACTTTGAGTGAATACATATTTTTACACGACGGGTACAACCGAGAAATGTCAGATTTATTGAAATATGTTATTGAAACATCAATTTTAAAATCGGTTGAATCATTTTCACAATCAATTCAAGAAATGCAAGAAAAACTTATAGGTACTCTAGCCCACGACATACGAAATCCACTTGCTGCCGCCCAATTGTCCTTAGAGATGATGGAACAGGACAAAACGGGTGAATGGGCTGAAAAAACGCGAGTATCTGCGCAGCGAAGTGTGAAAAAAGCCATTGATCTTATCGAAGGTCTTATGAACGGAATAACCGTTAGAGCTGGGGAGGGTATGCTGTTGAATTTTGAGAAAATCGATTTGCTAACCGATCTTAAATGGGTTCAAAGTGAAAGTGATGAGATTTATACAAATGACATAATACTAGAAAGTGAAGTTGATAAAATAGAAGGGGTTTTTGACAGAACGGCTATTAGAAGATTACTTGAAAATGTTATCGGCAACGCTGTTAAATATGGGCATGTGGGAACACCAATTACTATTTCCATAATTGATGAAAAAGAAGCAGTAGAAATAAAGGTTCATAATTTTGGCGACCCGATTCCTGAAGAAAAACAGGAAGAGATTTTTAAATTTATGATGAGTGCTAGAAGTGATAAAAAATCAGTTTCGGAAAGCTGGGGAATGGGGCTCACGTTAACTCAAATTGTCGCCGAGGCTCACGGAGGGGATATTAATCTTGTGAGTAATGAAAAGAACGGCACTACTTTTACAATTAATTTGATCAAGTATTTTAATGAACCAGGTAAGAGACGTGCAAAACTCACTTTTACAATGGAAGGCATTTAGGCCTCAGCAATCAAATTCAAAAAAAGTGGAGCAATAACCAAACATTCCTGTGGCCTACAAACCATGTCTCGAGCTTATGGGAAGTGAAATCCGATTGGAGTATTGAACAGGACCAAGTACCTGGCGGTAGGCACGGCATAGATTTGGTTTCAATAATATTTACTGAAGTGTTGAGATAATAGGGTGTGAAGTCCACAGTTTTGATGATGTCTCGGGCTTAGGGAAATTGTAGTAAATTAAAAAAATAAAATCGCTATAAAAAATGGAGGCATACAGGGCCAAAGCTATGCGTATTTATTCGATAGAATGACTATTAATAGTGGAGAAGAACAACGCTATGGCACTCAATTTTCCAATGCGTACACCTATAAAAAAGATGTTGGAATTAGCTGCAACAGAAGATGTGGCAAATATGGATAAACGTTGTAGAGAAATCGGTTTAATGACGATGGCTATATGTAATAAACTTATGCTAATAAATCTTTAGAATTTAAAAGCCAAAGCAGATAACAGTCACTATTATCGAATGTAAGCGCTGTAAAAAATATTATTTAACCAAAAGTTTTGGTATATTTGGGATTGTCGCCAAATCTTCTAATTTGGCTTTATGCTAGACTGAGGGGTTTGTTGATTCAAATTCCTCTAACCAACATTAAAACACTCGGCATAATGCAATGCCGACCGTAAAAACATCAAACAAATAATATTATGAAATACCTATTTTTAATCCTATTTGCCTTTGGCCTTTTAGCTTGTAACCAACAGACAGACAATACTGAAATTTTGCAAAACCGTATTGACAGTTTGGAAGACAAAATTGCAAACAGCTATAAACCTGGATTTGGGGATTTTATGAGTGCCATACAGGCACATCACTATAAACTATGGTTTGCGGGACAAAACGAAAATTGGGACCTAGCCGACTTTGAAATGCACGAAATAATGGAGATTATAGAGGACATACAGACCGTTCATGCCGGACGAGAGGAAACCCAAGTGATAGGAATGATAGACCCTGCGATAGACAGTATCAACTTCGCCATTAAAAAGAAAGATCCCGCCTTGTTTAAAAGCCGTTACAACTCGCTGACAATTGCCTGCAACAAGTGTCATAGAGAAACGGACCACGGATTTATAGTAGTAAAAATCCCCGATGCTTCCCCATTCGGCAATCAGGACTTTAGCGCAAGAGAATAAAGATTCCCAACAACAATTGTTTCTGTAACATTACTAGCCCGCAAATAATAACTAGTTGCGATCTTCTCGCTATTGAGGTAGCTCCACCTTCACTAGGCTCAACTTCATCATGTAAAGGCTCTATTTTCAGGGTTATATCGTTTTATGGCTGCTTAATGCCCAATTAAAAACATCCATTTTATTTCAAGTTTAAGTTATTCGACTATATCTTTGATAGTATCAAATGATACTATCATAAATGAAGCCGCCTTACGAGATCGATCCAGAAATATTAAGGTTAATCACTTCCATTTCCGAAAAAACAGGAAAGGTTAATGCCAACTTTTTAAATGGACCTTCGCCTAAACTAAAAAAAACAAAATCGGATTAAAACCATTCATTAAATTTCCCGAACGTGCGGGATTACTCTTACCGTTGACGGTCAATTAGCACTATTGGTTCGACTTCACCTGAATCAACTTCCCTAAAAAAGCTTAGATTTGATTGGAATAACATTTTCGGCAACGAGTGATATCCTAACTGCTGTACATAATGAGAAAAACAATGCTTCTTTTATTTTACAAATTAAAATAATGTGTGAAAATAACTGCACATTTATAGACCTGCATATTAACTAACCACCCAAGCTATGACGGCAGCCGAAATGATCAGCAAATTGTTTTTGCCCTTATCTCTTGCCATTATAATGCTGGGAATGGGGATGACTTTAATACTTTCCGATTTCACTAGAATTCTTAAAAAACCCAAAGCCATTTTAATCGGTCTTACCAACCAACTTATTTTTTTGCCGATAATTGGTTTTTCGCTCGCCATTGCTTTTAATCTAAATCTGATAATGGCAGTTGGATTAATGATTCTGGCTACTTGTCCGGGAGGGCCAACCAGCAATTTGATCACACAGGTTTGTAGAGGAAATATTGCATTGTCGGTTACCTTAACCGCTGTCGCAAGTATTGTATGTGTCTTTACCATACCTTTTATCCTGGTGTATGCTTTGGAATATTTTGGTGCGGACACCAACATCACAATCCAATTGCCCATTCTAGGTACCATCATACAGATAACGGGAATCACAATTATTCCTATTTCTATAGGAATGCTCATTCGCAGATTTAGAACCAAGTTTGCGGAACGAATGGAAAAGCCAATGCGCATTGCTTCTACTGTGATTTTTATTTTGGTCTTTCTCGCGGTATTAGCAGCCAATTTTGAGATACTCGGCACGGCAATGAAAGAAGTAGGATTGGTTACCTTGCTATTGAACCTAATAACTATGGGCTTGGGTTATTTAGCGGCGAGATTGTTTAAATTGAATTTAAAAAGTGCCATTTCCATCACCGTTGAGAGCGGCATACAAAACGGTACCTTAGCCATTGTGATTGCCACTTCAATATTAAATAATTATGAAATGGGCATTCCAACTGCCGCTTATGCTATATGGATGTTTATAACCGGCGGAATTCTAATGTGGTTCCTTGGCAAAAGACCTGAAGTAGAACCGGAAATAGTGGCATTATAAGATCGGAATAGCCGCAATAATTCCGCACCTCTTAAAAACAACTCTTAGATCCGCTTTCTTGTAGGCACAACTATTTCTTAACACCCTAATATCCATCTGACTACAAAATTAACTCTCCTTCAGAAAACCCAATTCCAAAACGTCCTCTCTGATAACCCTATCAGTCTCTAGCTTATTCCTAAAAGTAATCCCTAATTTTTTGTAACCAAACTGTGTTTTATCAATCCAAACGTAAAGAATCTCAACCCGAGTTGAATTCAGCATTAGGGGAGGATTAATATTAATTCACTATTAAAACTAAAAGTTATGAGAAAAAATTTTGTGATTTCTATGTTGCCATTAGCTGTAATTGCTATGCTTAGCCTTTATAGTTGCAATAATGATGATATCGGTTACACCCCTCCAGGCGAGGGCAGTTTAAATTTGCCTCCCCTAGATCCGCAATTGGTGGCAGAGGGTAAAGACATATTTAGATTTGACACCTTTGGCGATGAAACCTTTTGGACCGATGTGCTACAGATGAACCAGGTGATAGAAACCGCGGTAAGTCCCAATACAGCTTTGGCTGTGGGTTTAAAGGTTGATGCTGGTGCTTTACCACCCGAAGTGGTTACTGCCATTCAAAATGGGGAAGTCAATTTAGATGATCCCCAAACCACGCTTGTTTTGCTACAACTCAATGCGGTTGTCGGGGTACAGGGACAAGTAAGTACCAATACCGATGGAACTTTAAAGTTGGATAGAATGGGAATTACCTGCGCGCTCTGTCATTCAACTGTAGATGACTCTTTTGCTCCCGGCATAGGAAGTCGTTTGGACGGGTGGCCAAATAGGGATCTTGACCCCGGTTTGATCATCTCTTTATCTCCAGCTTTAGACCAAGCCACCAAAGATGTTTACGCTTCTTGGGGCCCTGGTATTTACGACCCGAGATTCAACCACGATGGCTTGAATAACCCTGTTGTTATTCCACCCGCTTATGGTTTATACGGCCTTCCTAAAGCTATTTTTACTGGGGATGGGGATGTAGATCACGAACCTGCAGGACCTGTGGCTTATTGGAATAGATATGTAGCGGTTACCCAGATGCACGGGCATGGTTATTTTGCCGATCCACGTCTTAATTGGGAAGTTGACCACAGAGAAGGTGATGATTTGGTAACAGATAAACTACCTGCTTTACAGGCATATCAGTTTTCTATCTCGGCCCCAGCTTCTCCCGTTGGTTCCTTTAACACCACTGCCGCTTTAAGAGGGAAAGCACTCTTTTCAGGAAAAGCACAGTGTGCAAGTTGCCATTCCGGACCATTGTTTAGTGATGTTATTGAAGGTGGAAAGTTACACCCTCAAAGCGCCTCTGTGGCAGTGGATAAGGATTACGTAAAACGATCTGCCACCAAACAATGGAGAGTGAGTCCGTTGAAAGGTCTGTGGCAACACCCACCTTATTTCCACGATGGCTCCTCAGCCACCTTGGCTGATGTAGTAACCAGGTACAACCAAGAGCGAAACCTCTCCTTAACTGGAGCTGAACAGGCCGATCTTACTGAATATCTGAAATCGCTATAAGGATTAGATGTGTAGATATTAGACATATGATCTCTAGTTTAAAATGGTTATTGTGATTTTTAAATCGAGTTTTCGGCATTTTGTCTCCCAATAGAAATTGGGAAAATCAAAATGCCGAAAACTCGATTGCTTTTTTGGAATGAAATTTCCAAATTCCAAAACCCAAACAACAAACAACCACCCCTCCGCGCTCTACGCGAGAAACTCCAACCCTGTGTACAAACAAATGACACAATTAAAAAAAATCCTATTCTCCACCCGCACCATGACGGTACTTTTATTGCTATATGGAATTTCCATGGCTGTGGCGACTTTTGTGGAAAATGACTACGATACACCTACCGCAAAAACCTTGGTTTACAATGCCACCTGGTTTGAAATCCTGATGCTTTGGCTGATTCTCTTGTTTATCGCGAATATCAAAACCTATCGCCTTACAAGAAGAGAGAAATGGCCGATTTTGGTATTTCACTTGGCATTTATTTTTATGTTTATTGGAGGTGCTATCACCCGCTATGTGAGTTTTGAAGGGCAAATGCCTATAAATGAAGGACAGACTACCAATGAAATTATCAGCGACCTCACTTATTTTAAACTGGATGTGAGCGATGGGAAGAAAAGTCTCAGATATGACAAGCAGCCATATATGATGTCATACTTTAATTCGAAGGACACCAAATGGCCATTCAAAAGAACTTTTAAACAGAACTATCATTTTGGCGATAAGGTCATTTCCCTGAAAACCCTTGACTATTTTCCACTCGCTAAAGACTCTGTGGAAGCTTCCGAATCGGGAGAAAAAATGCTCAACATTGTATCTGTAGGGCAGAGTGGGAGAGTGGATAATTATATTTCGGAAGGTGATATCAAAAACATTGATGGTACTAGCTTCAGTTTTAACAACCCTGTTCAAGGCTCGGTGCAACTGCTAGAAAGCGATGATGGCCTGACGATTGCCCTCCCATCTGTTGGGAAATATATGTCCATGGAAGGACAGCAAAAGGGCGTAGTAACCGACTCTACATTATTGGATCTACGTTCCGGTGAAATTAGGGCAAATATACCTTCAACCCTAAATCCCAGGGCGCTCTACACCATTAATAACACCAATTTCATCATTCCCAAAAGTATTTTTAAAGGGAAAACAATCTATTACAGTGGGGATAAAAGCGACCCGATGGATAAAAGCCTTCTGGAGGTAATTCAGGTAGAATTGAGCTCAGGAAATGAAGTGGATACGCTGATGATAAAAGGAGGGAAAGGTGTTACCGATCTAAACAAAACAGTAAATCTCAACGGTTTGAATATAGCTCTGGGATTTGGATCTAAGATTCTTAAAACGGATTTCTATTTGCGGTGCGACGATTTTCTGCTTGAGCGTTATCCGGGATCCAATAATCCATCTTCCTATGAAAGTAAGATAACAGTCCTTGATGGGGATAAAGAGGAACAGCATCATATTTTTATGAATAATGTGATGGATTATCGAGGCTATCGATTTTTTCAAGCGAGTTATTTTCCCGACGAAAGCGGTACCATCCTTTCTGTTAATGCCGATAAATGGGGCACAATCATCACCTATTTTGGATATTTCCTATTGTTTACCGGCATGTTTTTTACCCTATTTTGGAAAGGGACTAATTTCTGGAAGCTGAATAATTCATTAAAGAATCTGCACAAGAGGAGTCTTCTTTTCCTTCCTTTCTTTTTGATTATGGGATTCGCAACAAATCCCATTTTCGCTCAAAACACTACAGATAAAACTATTGACACAACAAGCGTACAACAGCGGGATATCGGGCCGAATGCCCAGTTTGCCAGTCCTGAAACGCACGGTTCCAATAGGATAGTTGATCCGGTTCACGCCGATAAATTCGGACGTCTTTTGGTGCAGGATTTTCAAGGCAGGATAAAACCTATGAATACCCACACCTTGGAGCTGCTTAGAAAAATTCATAAAAAGGATAAATATCAAAAAGGAAATACTGCCATTTCCTCAGAGCAATGGTTTATTTCCATGCAGATCGATCCCGGGTTTTGGGCCAATGAAATGCTGATTAAAGTGGGCACGAAAGGAGGGGACAAACTTCTAAAGGAAACCGGTGCCAATGCGGAAGGCTATACTTCATATGCCAATCTGGTAGATCCAAAGACCGGAGTTTTTAGGTTGGAGGAGCAGGACAACAAATCTTTTAGCAAGCGAAAAGCCGACCAGTCCAATTATGACAAAGCAGTAATTGAAGTCACTGAACGCTTCAATATTTTCAGCAGTATTGCCATTGGGTATTATACCAATATCATTCCCGTAAAAAATGATCCCGCACAAAAATGGAGAAGTTGGATTTACAGTTCTGAAATAAACCCAGTGGAGATTGACAAAACAGCTTATGCGCTGCTAAGTCCTTATTTTGATGGTGTAAAGGAAGGTCTGAAAACTGGAAACTGGAGTAATGCGGATAAGAGTATTGAAGACATTAGTGATTTTCAGCTGCTATGGGGGAAGGATATTGTGCCATCTACCTCAAAAGTCAATCTGGAAATTCTCTATAACCAGCTGAACGTTTTCTTTTGGCTGATGATAGTTTACAGCTTTTTGGGTGTTTTTATGATTGTTCTCGGCTTTGCGGAAGTGTTTTCGTCAGAGTCCAAGTACAATCACATAATTCGTCTCCTCACTAAAATATTGTTGGGATTAATGGTTATAGCCTTGGCAATTCAGGCGTTGACCCTTGCGGTCCGCTGGTATCTTTCCGGTCATGCCCCTTGGAGCAACGGTTATGAGGCTATTGTATTTATTTCAGGAATTGGGGTGCTTTCGGGACTGCTTCTTTACAGAAACCGAAATGCTTTTATTCCCGCAGCCGGCGCCTTGGTGGCCATGATTATGATGGGTTTTGCCCATGGAGGCTCCATGCTCGATCCGCAGATTACACCTTTGGAACCCGTTCTAAAATCCTACTGGCTTATGGTGCACGTGGGCATCATCACTTCCAGTTACGGATTTTTTGGCTTGTCGGCAGTTTTGAGTTCTATTGCACTGATACTGTTCAGCACTAAGCCCACTAAAAAGATAACGCGTTCCATCAAGGAAGTGACCATAGTAAATGAAATGGCGTTAACCGTCGGCATCTTCGCCCTTGCCGTGGGTACTTTTTTAGGAGGTATGTGGGCCAATGAGAGTTGGGGAAGGTATTGGAGCTGGGATCCCAAAGAGACCTGGGCTTTTATCTCGGTTATATTTTATGCCGTGGTGCTTCACTTGAGATTGGTGCCGAAGCTCAGTGGCAAATTGACTTTTAATATCGTAAGTCTGTGGGCTATTTGGTCCATTATATTCACTTATTTCGGCGTGAATTACTATCTGTCCGGATTGCATTCCTATGCCGCCGGCGATCCCGTGCCGATTCCCGCTTGGATTTATATCACGGCAGCCGGAATGCTCATTTTATCTTTAGTGGCTTATTTTAGAAATAAGGGGAAAAAGAAACGAAAAACGGTTTAAATCTCCAATCCATATCAGCCGCTTTTAGCGGTTTTTTTTGACTTACTCTTTACTGTTCTAAAAAATGTTGTAGTTTCGATATAGGACGGAAATATAAAAGCAGCTGCCAGTTCAAGAAGGGAACGCGATATTTGTGGCAATTGATAACCGTCGAGATCAATCTAAAACTAACCCAATTAAAAGACGAATTTATGATTGTAACTGCAATTATTTTTATAGTGTGCGGCATTTTGATCAAGTATCTGAAAATGTATTTTTTGATCGCTGGATATAATACTATGTCAAAGGAAAAAAGGGCCAAATACGATATAGAAAGGATTGCCAATATGATGGGAAATGTGTTTTTCGTTATGGCTTTTATTATAATCTTGGGGATTTGGGCAACCGATTGGTTTGATGATCCAAACATCGAAATCTATACATTATTCGGAACTACCGCAATAGGGGTAACGTATATTCTGATAAAGTCAAACTCCAGTAAGTATAAAATAGATAAATAAAACCGCCTAAAATGAATAGAATTTTATTGATTATCGTTCGTTTTATCATCCCCAAGATCGTTTTGCTCCCCATTTGTGGAATTCCGCAGGGGAGAGGTTTTAATTTGATTTATATTTGAGACTATAACATCCAATTGGATATATAGAAAAGATATCCGACATTGGGGTGGTATATATTGTGTTGAATTAAAACGGAAAATACCATGACAAGAATAACCATATTAGCAGTATGCTTCCTGACAATATCCTTTACCCCGGCCCAGAAAAAAGCAGTCACGGAAATAGGGGAAGAAGTGATTTTGTTTAATGACGGCACTTGGGAATATCAAAACCAAGAAGATTTTATGGCAACGGAAATCCCAACCAATCCACATAAGTTTCAAAAAGATGAAGAATCGAGTTTTCTATTAAAAAGTAACAGATTAAATATTGGCTTTTGGCTGGATCCGAAGACCTGGTCATTTAAAAAATCTGGTGATGATCTTGATTCAGAATATGATTTTGAAATGAAAGGTGAAGATTTGTATGGGCTGGTTATAACCGAAAAGTTTGAGGTTCCCCTTCAAACATTGAAGATCCTCGCAGTAGAAAACGGTAGGGAGGTGGCACCAGATTTGAAAGTTGTAAAAGAGGAATATAGAGATGTTAACGGATTAAAAGTATTACTTCTTCAAATGAATGGAACTATGAAAGGAATCAAAATTTCTTATTATGGATATTATTTTTCAAGTATAAATGGAACAGTCCAATTCATAACATTTTCTTCCCAAAACTTAATGGAAAGCTTAGAATTGGAATCCGAAAAATTGTTAAATGGATTGGTAGAATTGTAATACACGCCAGAAGCCTGGCGAATATTCCTGGAAATATCAGGCACTGTACCAGAGAAAGACAATAATTTTTGTGATGCTTATTTCTGGGCTGGCTATACCTTAAGATTGAGTAATATGAACAAAGAAGCTGTTATATTTTTTGCCGCAGCCGACAGTTTAGCTCAAAATAAGTCTCTTGAATTTAAGCAAAACCTCGCCACAACAAGTATGCTTGTTGGCGCAGATAAATATGCTCGAAAAAAGTTTGTGGAAATAACGGAATACTTCCCCTACAGTCCCGAAGGTTATTATGGTATTGCGTTAACCTCCACAATTCTAGGCGATATTGATTACGGTCTTGAAAACATCCATATTGCCGAAAAAATGCATTATAAACCGAATGGAGATGTCCAATTTCTGAAAGCAGTTTTATTAACGCTAAATGGAAAGTATAAAGAATCCTTGGATTATTATGACAAATTGCAAAACACATTTTCTAAAAACGACTATTTCAACGGTCATTTCGCTTTGAGTCTTTATGAAGTTGCGATCTTGAATGATGACAAAAAAATGCTCAAAAGGGCTAAGAGACATTACGGAATGGTTAAAAACAAAAATCAACTTTCGGAGGAATTAAAAACAAGGTTCGAATAATAAAACACCCAAACCCATCCCACACAGGCCGCATTAAACGGTCTTTGGAATTTGGTGCTTGGTACTTCTATAATCAAATCTCGGCCCCAATTTAGTCCAAAATCAGCCTTATTACCCCCTTCACTTCATCATCCGAAAGATCGTTTTCTTTATTTCCCTCCCCATTTGTGGATTTTCATAGGGGAGAGGTTTTAATTTGATTTATATTTGAGACTGTAATATCTAAATGGATAAAGGAAAGACACACGATATTGGGGTGCTATTTATGCATGTACAACATTTGAAAAAAATGAAGCGTCTTATACCAATTTATGGATTTCTAATATTATTAGTTGCTTGCAAATCGACTAATATTAAATCTGGTCCTGAATTTTTTATGAACGATCATAATGTCAACTTATACGCTTTTATAGGCGAAAAAATATCGGTTACAGAATTCGACCCTAATACAATAAAGACTGATCGAATAGAAATTGATTCAATAACTGGCGATACCCTAATTCATAAGCGATATATAATGGACCTTGGTTTTCTTTGTAAATACAAAGTCATAAAAAATATATTTAATGAGATAAAAACGGATACCGTCGAATTCAAAGCATATGACCATTATGGAAGGCCTGGTTTTGAAAATTATGAAAATTCGATTTTATATCTTTCGCTTTCCCAAGATAGTACTCATTATTTTCATCAAAAGTATATTTTCGATGCTCTAAACAAATCCTCAAACGGAAAATGGGAAGGGCTGAATGGCGAAAGTGTAATGGAGTTATTCAATAAGCAAAAAAATGGGGTATTTACCTCACGAAAAATATTCAAGTAATGGATGAAAATGATTTGCAACAAGGTATAAAAAAATTGCTCTATTTTGGACTTAACCAAAGGTCGTCGCAAGTTTACTGCGTCTGATTTTCCTACGGAAAATTCTCTCACCTAAACCCGCAACTATTCTGGTACGAAACCCCTAGCATCAAACAAATAAATCATGAAAAAAACCATTACAATATTATTTGCTATTCTATTTATTGGTGCCACTCAGGCCCAACAACAAGATAAAGTAGGCTATTTAAAAACTTTTGCCAAGGCCTATGGCTATGTAAAATACTTTCACCCAAGTGATGAAGCCTCTGAAATAGATTGGAATAGTTTCGCGGCCTTTGGAGCTAACGAGATTTTAAAATGCAATAACACAGAAGAGGTAATAGCTAGCCTAAACAGCCTATTCAAACCCATTGCGCCCAGTGTTGTGTTTTCCAATACAAAACAGCACTTCAATATTAACGCCATTACACCTGCTAAAACAAAAGGGTACAAACCCACTTATTGGCAGCACAAAGGGGTTTCAAAAGATATGAATTACAAGAGTAGTACATACAGTAGCGTAAGAGTTAATAGCTTAAATGAAGTGGATGAGTCAATGATTTTTGGAAATCTCGTGTTATCTATTGATCCAGAAAAATACAAGGGAAAAGAAATAAAATATACGGGCTGGGTAAAACTCGCGGCGGCCTCCAAAGGCACCGGACATTTATGGTTAAGAGTTGATAAGAGTGATAAAACGCTGGGCTTTTTTGAAAACATGGACAACAATCCTATTAAAAGTAATGAATGGAAGCAATATGAAATTATAGGAAAAGTAGATGATGCGGCATCAGGTCTGTTTCTGGGGGCTTTTATAAAAGGGAAGGGAAGTTTGTTTTTAGATGATGTCCATCTATATTATAAAGAGAATGATGAATGGCTGGAAATTCCAATTAAGAACAGCGATTTTGAAGCCAATACTATTGGGGTTAAAAATGAACAAACAGAATGGATAGGGAAGAGTGAAGGCTATTCATATACTATTTCAAATACCGAAAACAAAGAAGGTTCAAGCTGTGCGGTTATAACCTATGATGGAAAGGATAATAAAGTAAAAGGGAAACCTCTTTTTGATTCCTTTTCAAAATTTGGGGAGCTTATTGAAAAGGAAATTGGCGATGGTATTTTTTGTCAAATACCATTGAATTTATACACGAATAATGAAAACACCTACCCTAAAAGTGAAACCTTGGCCGCCCTACAGCACAGTTTAAGAAATGTGGATGAAAGCCCAAATAATATCTCTGTTTTTATAGGGAACGTTATAAATACCTATAATGTTTTTCAACATTTTTATCCATACTTCAATGAAGTGGACCTAGACTGGGATAAGGAATTGGATACCGCTTTACAACGAAGTTTAAACGACCGAACCGCAAAAGACCACTTAGTGACCTTGCAAAAATTTACTGCGCCATTAATGGATGGTCACATATATGTAAGCGGTCCTAAACAGGAATACTATACTCCCCCTATTAACTGGGAGTGGATTGAAGGAAAGTTGGTGATTACCCAAATAAAAGAAGAAGGATTGGGAATACAAATTGGCGATATAGTAACCAAAGTAAACAACCAATTTTCAGAAGATTATTTTAAGGAAATCAATTCCAGAATCTCGGCCGGCACCCAGGGATGGTTAAACTATAGGGCGCAAAGCGTGAGTCTCTTTGGTGAAAAGGACGAACAACTGGTTCTAGAGGTCAACAATAAAAACATAGTCTTAAATCGCGATAAACAATACGCTTATGGGGAAACCGATATAGACATACAGAAAAATGACTATAAATTATTGCCGGACGGCATATATTATCTCAATCTCAGTAAGATTGAAATGGACACCATCGCATCGCTTTTCCCACAATTACAACAGGCAAAAGGTATTATTTGCGATTTAAGAGGCTACCCAAACGGGAACCATGGTTTTATTTCACATCTCCTCAAGAAAAAAGACACCTCCAAAGCCTGGATGAGAGTGCCGGAAATAATTTATCCAGATCACATAAAAGTATCGGGATACGAGAACCATGGCTGGGAATTGGAGCCAAAAAAACCATATTTGGGCGATAAAAAAGTCGTTTTTCTCATTGATGGCAGGTCTATAAGTTACGCCGAAAGCTATATGAGTTTTATTGAAGGATATCAATTAGCTACTATAGTGGGGCAACCTACTGCAGGCACAAATGGCAATGTAAATCCGTTTACAATTTTGGGGAACTTCACCATTAGTTGGACAGGCATGAAGGTGGTAAAGCACGATGGCTCCCAGCATCATGCCATAGGAGTATTGCCAGATATATATGTCAATAAATCCATTGAAGGAGTCAAATTAGGGAAAGACGAATTTTTAGAAAAAGCAGTAGAGGTTATTTTAAATTAGTCAGCCATACTGTATCAATCGAATACTTGTAAGTGGAAACACCGCCAGCCCTTTCTCAAGTTGGTTGATAGTTGGTAGTCGGTGGGCGGTAGTCAGTAGTTGGTTGGATCGTGGAATTTTGGAATTTGGTGCTTGGAATTTGGTGCTTGTGGAGTTATCGGTTGTCGGTCTTAAGTCTTGATTAGGAGTGAACAAACTTCGTATTTCGTATTTGGTACTTCGCACTTCGTACTTGGCATTTGGTGCTTGGAATTTTGTCCTTGACTTTTGGATTTCCATTTATTTTGTAGGCAACTTGAAGAAACCTCTTCTTAAATGGCAAACTTTCATTCAAAATCGACCGATTTTCATTAGGATTTTCACAACAGTTTTAGATGTGCGATTATTGCCCATAAAGTTAGGACACCTCGGTGCGGAAAAAAGAGGAGCAAAATCTTTTAAACACTTTGTAACATCGACTTTCAAATATTTCCGTGTTAGCGAACCCTAAAGCCAATTTTATGAAAAGACTAATCCTATTATTCCTTCTACCTCTCCTGTTTTTTGGCTGTTCTGAAAAGAATTTAGATAGAGGAAAAGCAGAAAAGTTAATTAGCGGGTTTTATGAATATCCCACTGTAGAATTTTTGAATATTTCAGTGGTATCAATGGGAAGAAATGTGCCCCCGTATTATAGCCAACTAGTTAATGATGGTTATTTTACCTTTAAAAATGAACAATGGCGGGCACTTTTTTTTATGACCAAAAATGCACAACCCTATCTTAAAAAGAAATCTGGTGAGACTTATACCTTTTTTAGTAATGAAATTCATTTTAAAGAGATAACCGGTATAAAATTTAATGATGCAAAAACCAGGGCAACTGTTTATTATAAAACGATACGTCAAAATCTTACACCAATAGCCAAATCGTATGGGCGATCTATAGCTGACACCGAAGAAAAAGAGGCCTATTTTGAATTATTTGATGATGGTTGGCGTCTTCAAGGTAAAAAACCGGATGAAATTTTTAAACCAGCAGATTATAAAGTTTTTGAAAAGGACTTTATGGAACAATTAGAAAAGGAAATAAAGTATTTAGGAAAGTGGAGATCGACTGAAATGATCGGGGATTGCAATGATATTATCGAAATATTTCGAGATGAGGAAAACATTATAACCAGTGCTGTGTATCCCGAATGTAATGAGGAAAATGGTTTTTATGGTATGCAGGGGAAAATCGTAAACGATATGTTGATATTTGAAGGCGATGATTTTTTTGGAGGACTTGAATTAAGCGTATCAAATGGATATCTGATTGATAATTCCAGTGCCGATAAATTTAGATACAGTAAAATAAAATAAACATTTATTAACTAGAGTGCAATACCCAATGGTGGTAAGCTGCACAACGTGAAATCAATTTCCAATTTTAAAGAGTCCAGAATACAAACAAAGTCCGGTACTTAAATCCTACCACAGGGCATATACCAAACTAGGACAAGTATTAAAAAACAAAAAGAAACCATCTAAAATTTAATTATGAAGAAAAAGTATTTATCAGTATTTAAATTCTCTTTATGTATATATTTTCTCTCCCAGTTATTCCATTCTTGTTCTGAAAACGATAACAAATATATTGGCAGTTGGGTTATATTGGATGAAATGTATAGTGGCAGACGTGGAGGTAATTCTTTTCAAATTATAGAAAGAAATGATTCTTTGTTTATTGTTGTTAGAAAGGAGGAGGAACCCGTTCCCATAAAAATCAAAAATGATTCAATGTCTATTTCAGGTGAAAATGGAATTGTAATGGCTAATGTGGACAATAATGGATTTTTGAACTTGCAAAATGGAACATCCTTTATGGTTTACAGAAACAAGGAAAATGGAAAAAGAGAAGAAAAATATTCGGAATACAGCCCCAAACTAGTTGCTGTGTTGTTTGCTACTGCAGTTTATAAGTTAAATTATGACGATATTAAAAAATACACAACCGAAGAATACGGAAAAACAATTATAGAAAATCTAGATTATATATTTACCAGAGAAAAAAAGAAAAAGATTGATGAGGTGATAAATCAAATATTGGATACGTCCCAGCAAAATGATGAAATTTGTTATGCCATGAAGTTAAATCTTCATACAGTTGAAGGAGAGTACCTAAATGCCACAACTCAAGTTTGCGTGCAGAAAATAAATAATCTATGGAAAGTAGTAAAAGTCAGCAATGTATTCTACTAATTAATCTTGGATACAATAAGAGACGGTTTAGATTTACCAATATTGAGAACTATAACTAACCGAAAATAAAAAAGAAAATCATGGAATTACTAGGTTTTATACCAATACTGTTGGTGGCAGGAGTTATTTATTTAATTGTACTCTATGGAAAAAATCCAAAGAAAATGAGAGAAATTTTAATCTTTACACTAATAGGTGGGCTTCTTGGAGTACCACTTAGTTATTTCTTCCAATCCTCTAGTAGGAGTATGGCGAGTTATTTGCGCCACTTTGATGATGGTTTATCCGAAGATTTCTTGGGTAATGTAATTATAGGTGTAATAATTTTTGCTGTAATTGGTACTATAATTGGCTACATAATTAATAAAAAAGGCTTGCCTAAAGTGGGTTAAATAAATTCTGAATAATAAATATGAAAACTATCCAACAAATACCTTTAATTTTAATGATCCTATTGACATCCTGTACTAGTCAAGACACAAGGTCAGAATTGACAGATAAATGGATTGATGCTGAAAGGGAAAATCAAATTATAGAATTAGAAAAATTTGGAAATGATTTAAGCCTTCTAATTAATGGAAAGTCGTACGCCGTTACAATTAGAGACAAGACCCATTTTGTGAATTTTGGCGGGAACGAAATTCCAATTTTATATGACAAGCAAACGGACCAAATTCTATATGAGGGACTTAAATTTAAAAGATTCAAAAATTCCCAAAAGGAAAATCTTATTGGCAGATGGTCCTTAGACGAAAATTTTGACGATGCAACTCCTGCAGCCGCTTCCAAGAAATCTAAGGAGATAAGAATAGACACAGAAAATGGAAAATACTATTTATATGACTATTTTAGAAACAGAGTTGAAGTTAAATACGAAAAACCATCAGATTTATATCCAGACGCTTCTGGTCTATCTGTTCAAGAAAACCCAAGGTATCCTACCGAAGGCTTTCAATTTGAGGAGCTCAAAGGCAAGGATTATTTGATAATTGAAGGCGGCATGGAAGGTGATTTTTGGAAATATTACTATACAAAAATGTAAATCCCTACAACAAGGGCAACCATCACACAACCCTCTAACTTCATAAAACCCCATTCCTTATAGGTCCCAATAAATGACTTCGTTCTGGCATTTGGATTTTGGTACTTGGTACTTGGAATTTGGTGCTTGGTGCTTGGAACTTTAGAGCCTAATTGGTTATCTAAGAAATATATACGCCATTGTGGTCTTATATATGCTTGTTCGCTATCATTATAATAAATTCGTATGAAAAGACTACTTTCCTTCACGATTTCGATCCTTTTGACCAATTTGTTAATGGCACAAACTGATAATTATAAAATTGCGGTTGAAAGCTTTCAGGTTAGCTATAATAATGCCCAATATGATGACATCTTTAACAGTTTTTCACAGGAAATGAAAAATGCATTGCCTATTGAAAAAACAAGACAGTTTCTTAACAGCTTGAAAAGTCAACAAGGCAATATAGAAAGTATGGAGTTTATCGACTATCAGCAAGAAACTTTTGCAGTGTATAAAACGAAATTGGAAAAAGCTGTTTTGGCGGTAAACATTTCACTTGATGAACAAAATCAAATAAACGGACTTTTCATTACACCTTACGAAAATCTTAAGGAAAATGAGAGTAATACGGTAAACTCATTGAGCAGTTATCCCAAAGAAATTGCTGAAACCATCTTTTCAAAATCAAAAGATCTCCGGAACAATACACAACTTTCCATCGCTATAATTCATAACGGAAAAACAAATTACTTTGGAATTATAAAACTAAATGACACCATAAAACCTGCTGAAAATCAAAAGAAAATTTTTGAAATAGGCTCAATAACAAAAGTATTCACATCAACTGTTTTGGCTTCCCTTGTTGTGGATAATAAAATAAAATTGACAGACGACGTCAATTTTTATTATCCGTTTACCTTCAAAGACAACATCAAAATAAGTTTTGAGAGTTTGGCTAATCACACTTCGGGTTTACCTCGGTTACCTGAAAATTTGGATTCATCAAATAAAATCAATCCTTACAAAAGTTACGGCAAAACCGAACTTGAAGAGTATCTACAAAATCTCATGAAGCTTGAAAACGAAACTTCCAAAACTTATTCATATTCAAACCTGGGGACAGGACTTTTAGGGTATACTCTCGGTTTATCCCAGGAAACCAATTTTCAGACCCTTTTGCAAAAGAAGATTTTTGATAAGTACAAAATGGAAAATTCATTCCCCAGCTCACAACATTTGGGGAATAGGCTTATAAAAGGTTTAAACAAAAACGGGGAAATAGTTTCTAATTGGGATTTTGACGTGTTATTGGGTGCAGGTGGAATATTATCTACAACAGAAGATTTAGCAAAGTTTGCAAATGCCCAATTCAATCCTAAAAACAAAGAACTCGAATTGACGAGAAAAACGACTTTTCAAATTAAGGACGACACTAAGATTGGTTTAGGTTGGCACAAAGTAGAATCCACAACCGGAAACGATTTACTTTGGCACAATGGGGGAACTGGCGGATATTCATCTTCAATAGTAATGAAAGTGGAAGAAAAAACAGCAGTCATTATCTTGGCCAATGTGTTTGACATCAATGACAAAATTGATGCTCTATCCTACGAACTGATAAATAAAATTCCGAAAAAATAACGACAGCTAACAACAGTAACCCTCACAAAACCCTCTAACTTCATAAAACTCCATTCCATATAAGCCCCAATAAATGTCTGTGCTCTGGGTTTTGGATTTTGGTGCTTGGAATTTGGTGCTTGGTACTATAGATAACCCGAGGCACCCATTTGAACAGAATTTGCGTCTTGATAAATAGATGTAATTTATTAACTATAAAGACCAAACCAATATGTTAGAAAACAAAAAAATAAATATCAAAATCAAACTTGCTTCCTTGTGGGCTTCCGCAACTTTCTGCTATTTATATGGAGATTATTTTGAGCTTTACACGCCAGATAAAGTAAACAGTTTAATTACAGGCGATAATATTATGGATAATCCAACCACATTATTAATAGCATCAATAATTTTGGCCATTCCTTCTGTAATGGTTGCAGCTTCAATTTTTCTTAAACCAAAAATAAACCGAATTCTTAATATTTTATTTGGAACATTATTTACGATAATGATGGTTTTTATAGCCATAAGTTCAACTAAGGAATGGTATTTGTTTTACGTGTTTTTAGCAATTTTAGAAAGTGTTATTACTACTTTAATTGTCTTGGTCGCTTGGAATTGGCCAAAAGAAAAATCAGGGCTTTAAAGGGCCGAAAATCAATTTTAAGGAATAAAATCACAACTGAATATTTAATATTTCAGAAATATAATTGACACGAAAAAAGGGAAAATTAAAAAGAAACTCAGAGAAAAAGTATTGGTGCGAATTACGGAAATAATAAAAGCCAGTTGCCAACAAGGGTAACCGTTCCACAACCCTTTAACTTCATAAAACCCAATTTCCTACAAGCCCTAATAAGTGTCTTTGGTTTGGCATTTGGAATTTGGTACTTGGAACCGTAGAGCCTAATTGGTTATCTAAGAAATATATACGACATTGTGGTCTTATATATGCATGTTGTGGGCAATTTGAAAAAAAATTCGGACGAAAAACAAACTTTCATCTGAATTTGGTAGATTTTCATTAAAAATTGTAAATCAACTTAAAATTTAAGATAATTGAATGTTGGGAACAAGCCGAAAAGCCAACTGAATTTTGGAGTAGGTTTACTAAATTATTAATAAAATGGAATCAGAAAGTATTTTAGAAAAAATCAAATATTTTTTCACAAAAGATGATAAAGCAATCTTAAATGTTTGTAATACCTTTTCAAAGAAATTTAAAATTAATGTCCTTTACATAAGGTTATTCTTTATTATAAGCTTTATTTTTCCATTAGGTTTTATTAGTATTATTCTATACTTATTACTATCTATTAATTTAAAAAATCAAATTTTGTACAAACTATTATTTACTATAGTAGGAGCAATTTTAGGATTGCCTTTGAGTTATTATTTCCAACCAGATATGGTTCAAGTCAAAATTGGTGGTATAAATGGTTATGTCCAACACTTTGACCAAATATTAGAAAGCAAAGATTTAGTTGGTAATGTAGTTATGGGTGTTGTAGTTTTTGCTATAATTGGATTTGTTATTGGTTATTTTATGGATAAAAATGCAGTTCAAAAAACTAATTAAGTTTTTAGTAATTGGCTCAATACTGATTTTAGTTTTTTCTTTTTTCTATCAAAAAGAAAAAATTTTGATTAATGACAATGACAAGCATAATATTGAGCAATTTGATGTGATTTTATCAAGTGGGCAATCTTTTCAGAGCAAACTGTTGAATTTATTCAATATTTCAGTCCAAAGTTATTCTCATATTGGTTTAATACTAAAAGAGAATAATAAAATTTATATTTTACATTCCACACCTGATGGAACAGAAGATAATGGAATTAGATATGACAATTTTCAAGAGTTCATAGACTTGAGCAATGTAAATTATTATCGAATTCTAAGATTAGACAGTCTTGGAGAATATCAAAATATAGAGAAAAGCATAAAACATTTTAAGGAAACTAAAATACCTTTTGACTATGATTTTGACAATATTGACAAGCACAAAATATATTGTTCAGAATTGGTTTTTGATATATTTAATGATAATAAATTAATAAAAACAAAATTGGATTTATCAAAACCAATTCACCCAAAAGAATTCGTCAAAATGACTGAATTTAGAACGATAAAAGAGAGGAAAACTACACAACAATGGTAATCGTCACAGATCCCTCTGACTTCATAAAACCCCATTCCCCGCAAGCCCCAATAAATTTCTTCGTTCTGGCATTTGGAATTTGGTGCTTGGAATTTGGTGCTTAAAAACAAAGTCTTTTTACGAACTACCTTTCCCCTGACCCAAGACCATTTTTTCTAGTTGGCTACCTATTTACGGTTTTCGTATGGAGGAGGTTTTAAATTGGTTTATATTTGAGATTATAAAGCGATATACTTGTAAAGAAAGGATATAAAACATTGACTGTTATATATATATAAGTAAACAAAAATCAGTTTGATAATTACACAACATGTCAAAATCAACAAAAAATAATACTAAAGAAAGGAATAAACTCGCCTCCAATATAAAAAGTGAGTACCCTGAGGATAGGTATCATAATTCTATAATGGAACAATATAAACTATATGCACAGATTTTGGATGAGCACCATAACAGATTTATGAATACTGGATATTCCGGTGATACTGACCCCCCATTCCGGTCATATTGACCCCCCTGTTGATTTTGGTCTTAAAAGATAAGATAGTGACAAAATTACAGTTTTTTCCTTAAACTTTCCCCTTTCAATTCTATGCGGTGTGAGGTATGCACCAACCTGTCCAAAATGGCATCCGCAATTGTTGCTTCCCCGATGACCTCATACCAACTTCCAACTGGTAATTGACTCGCTATAATGGTTGAGGAGACGCTGTGCCTGTCCTCAATGATTTCCATTAGATCCATTTGTTGCTGCTTGTCCAAATGCGAGAGCCCAAAGTCATCCAGGATCAGCAGATTTGCTTTGCCAAGTTTTTCGAAGAGCTTAAAAAAGCTTCCGTCAATCCTGCTCATTTTGGTCTGCATCAAAAGCTTTTGGGTGTTGAAGTATAGAACCTTGTTTCCCTGGGAACAGGCTTGGTGGCCCAGCGCCGATGCCAAAAAGCTTTTTCCGCATCCCGTTGCCCCGGTAATCAATACCGACTCTCCTTTTTTTAGATAGTTCCCCGTGGCCAGCTCCGTGATTTGGGAACTGCCCAAACCTCTTGAGGTGTCCAGACTCAGTTCCCCTATGGTGGCCTGGTACCGGAACTTGGCACTTTTTTGGAGCCTCTCAAAACGGCGGTTGGTCCGATCCTGTTGTTCTGCCTGAAGGAGCATCTCAAGACCTTGTTCAAAGTCCAGTTGGTGGTGCTGTCGGGTCTCTCCCATTGCCGTCCAGGTACTGAGCATTCCCTGTAGGCGTAATTGTCTTAGCTGATTTTCAATGGTGTTCATAATGTATTGATTTAATGGTTAAACTATTATTTGTAAGATTCCGCACCTCTTATATTGCGATGGTCTGGCAATGGTTTTTCTGGGGCCTGTTCCATATTTCCGGTCATTCTGTTCTCTAGGATCTGTTTTAGGAACTGATAGGAATAATTATTGTTTTCCAATGCTATTTCACATGCCTTTGTAAAGGTCCGGGCATCGGTCTTTCTGGCCAGGTTCAGGATACCGTCACAGGTCCTGTAGAGCTGTTCCGGATACTTGTCCTGTTTAAAAAGGGCTTCCATATAGCGATATAGCGTTTCGGAGTGCTTGTACCCTTTTTGGAGATAGTAGGTTGGGCTGCGTTGCTTGTAATGCTGGTGATGGGAGCACAGGTGTTCTTTTTGGGTGGAGTAACCGCCTTTTTTATAGCTTCTCGTATGTATGGCAATACACTTTGTTTTGCTATAGACCCTGACCGTATCATGGGTGTAGACCACCTTTACCTGGACGCCCATATAAGCATAGGGAACGCTGTAGTAATGTTTGTCCTCCCCGAGATAGATATGGTTGTTCTTGGCCACTTTATGGCTGCGGTAATGCTTGATCTCAAAAGTGTCCGTGGGCAGTTGTCCTAGTGTATGTTTTTCATCGGCCAAAAACTTTTCCTCCCTGCAATGGTCCTTTTGTTGCATACGGGTCTGGTTGTGCGCCCTTACCCTTTCCTTAATGGCCCTGTTCAGGGTGGGCAGGTCAAAGAAAGTCTGGTCGCGGATCTTGGCATATACCCGGCTGTAGATAAGCTTTACCTGGTTTTCAACCAAGGCCTTGTCCTTTGGTTTTCTCGGGCGCGCGGGCGTGACCGTTGTTGCGTAGTGGTTTGCAAAATCCTCCAATGCACGGTTTACGTCTGGCTCATAAGGGCTGGTCTTTATTACCGCCGCTTTTAGGTTGTCCGGGACCAAGGTCTGGGGAACGCCCCCAAGATCTTGCAGACAGCAGTTCAGGGCGTAAATAAAATCCCCGACACTCTGGCTCTTGACGGCCATCGCAAAGCAATAGTCCGAATAGGGCAGGCAGGCCACAAAGACCTGGACGGCTATGATCTCGCCCGTATGCCGGTCCACATAGGAGAGTTTCTTGCCCGCGAAATCAATGTAGAGCTTCTCGCCGGGATTGTGGCCTAGGACCATCGAAGGTTTTTGGTTGTTGAGATATTGGTGGAGGTGATAACAAAACTGGCTATACCCATAGCCATTGGGATACGATTGGATGTACTCTTCCCACAGGACCATCCGGGTCACGCCCACTCGTTTTAGCTCTTTGGCGTAATATTCCAGCTTGTGCTTGAGCGTTTCATACCGGGGGTCCTTGTAGGCCGGGTTCCCGGGGAAGAGCTTGGCCTCCAGTTCCATGTCCTCAAGTTTTAAAAGGACCTGGATGGCCACGGGATTTTGGGAGACCTTTAAAAGATACCCCTTAACGGTGTTCTTGCTTATAGATAGGGTTCTTGCGATGTGCTTTATGCCCTTGCCCTCCAAGTGCATTCTAAGTAGTTGTTTTATCTGACTCATACGTTTTGGTTTTCCTGCCATATCTTATCTATTTGGTTTACGCACCAAATAAAACCAAAGTCGCACATTAAAGAGGTCAAAGGGGGGGGTCAACATGCTCCGGAATAATCAAAACGGATCCCAATCGACAAGTTTTTGGCTTTAACGCTCTTTTATGTTTTAGGGGGGTCAGCATCCGCCGGAATGACAGATTTAAATGCTTAGGGGAACACCTGTGATTTTAGTGTTCCCAGGGAGGGTCAGCTTGCTCC
>JBARWQ010000030.1:0-37473 GCA_049646885.1 Aequorivita sp.
TCCCTTGCTTTTGGTAGGTTTCCATTTGCCAGATTTAGTAATACCTCCCCCTGGAACAATGCAGTGCAGGTGTGGGTGCAACGAGAGGTTCTGTCCCCAGGTGTGCAGGATGGCGATCGTTCCCATCCAGTAGAGGCCAGTTTGGTCTATAGAGCTCAAGATTATGTTTATAGCAGTGCCGCGGATTATGCAGATGAAAAGGGATTATTGGATGAGATTGTTGTATTTGAATATTATGGTTGAATAGGAAATTTGGCAATAAAAAAGAATTGGGAAAGGAATGCGATGCTCCCGAAGCCTCGGGAGCGCACTAGCGGGGTATAAACCGAAAAGTCAGTGCGCCAATCCCGCTACTGCGTTTATACGGAACCGTTGAAAAAAATAAAGAAAAGCTTAAAAAGTTCGGTTAATGTACGAACTCTTTTTATATATTTGCCATAGTACATGAGACTGACCAATAAGAAAATATTATAAAATTAAAAAGAAAGAACAAGGGAAATATTCCTTTGACAAAAGCTATAGATAAATTAATTAAGGATATTGATGAGAATAATTGGAAAGACCAAACTGGACTAAATAAAACCAGGCAAGATGCAGACAATGTTCATAGCGATGGATTTTATTTTTTCAATATCAATATTCACAGAACAATGATCCTGATTGAGTTTGACGAAAATGAATCAACAGTAGTCTGGGCAGGTACACATCAAGAACACGAAACGACTTTTAAGAACAATAGAAATACTATAAAAAAGTGGTTGAAATCTAACGATTGGATTTAAAAATAAAATTATGAAAACACAATTTGACATTTCACAACTGATTGAGACTGGAAAAATTCAAAATGAACTGGAATTTGAAAGAGCGTTGATTGCAGACAGAAAATTACGTGTTCTTTCAAAGGAAAATCCCAAATTCAAATCCGTTCGAAAACAATTAAGAGATTTGATTGAGCAATACGAAAACCAAAAATGGAGTGCTGAATCTAAAATATCCGATAAAAAAATACGTGAAAGTGACCTTGCGGAATTGATTGCCGAAAAGGAACGTTTATTTATCCAACGAAGAAAAGAGCTCATCAGAAAAAAATTAAAGAACTTAAACCTCACACAACAAGACTTTGGAAAAATTTTAGGACACCAAAGTAAGTCTTATATGTCTGAATTGATGAATGGCGTAAGTCCTTTTTCATTAAAAGATTTGATTGTTATCAATCGAGTCTTAAAAATTAATCTGACTGACTTGGTACCAACTTTTTTACCCGAATCTGATAGAGTAAAAATTAGAGCAACAATTAAAAAACTCGATAATCCCAAACTCAAATTAAGCAAAGAAGACTTGGCGATAGCATAAATCACTACTGCCAGTCGAGTAGGCGGGTGACGACCTAACCGGTCACCACTGCGCCTTCACACCACCGTACCCTTCGATTTCGCTATTAGAACCCGGGTATGGATTTAGCTTTATTGGAAATCAGTACAGATTAAAACTTAACCAAAAAGAATATGCTATTGATTTATTATTCTATCACAGGATCTTGAAATACTTAATAGCTAGAAAATGATATCTGCGGGACAAGAACTTCCCTCTATCCTGCCACCAGTGCCCTATTGGACTCTACCTCGTCTCAGTTTTACTTCAAAAGTCTGTCCCGAACGATATTTTACGGCGTTTCCCGGAACATCAGAAAATAAACGGAACCGTTCCGACCGCAATTTAACGGCGCTACCGTCAACTGCTTCTACCCGCTGGATAACAAAGCCAATTAAAGCTTTCTTTTTACTGTGTGACGATGGGATAACGTCTACAATCTTTCCCGTTACCTCCGCACCTTTACGAATGATAATCCTGTTGTCTACAACCACATTTTCATTACATATAAGCCGAACAAACTTTCCGTCACGTTCCTTTTCCTCGGAACTGATATCTTCCATTAACGTTACAAGAATTGTTTTTCCAGCAGGAACCTCTACAGGGGTGTTCGGAACCGTGCGATTTTCACTTTTATTTTCACTGAGCTCAGTTTTTTCGGATGTATTTGTTGGTTCAGATGCATTCTTTTGTTTGGATGCATTCAATGGCTTATTAACTGAACCATTGCCTACAATCTTTTTTGTGTTATTAACCTTTTCCTTGGACTCTAATTTTAATTCTGGTTTCTTAATTATACGTTGGTACATTTCACTTGGTGATTCATCCAAATTACCGGAAGTTTGCTCGACAACATCTTTATTTGGCTCCTCCACAGGCTCTTCCCAGGTAACAACAACAGGAGTTTCAGATATTTCTTCCGTGCTGCTGATATCGGCTCCTCCACTCCAATTCAATAGAATAACACACAATAGCACTGAGACACCAAGAATCAATAAAGACCTATTAATCTTACTAACTTCGGGAACTTTGAGTCTTCCCACAGCTGGGACTTTAAACCTTCCGGAGATCGATTTTGCCCGGGATAAAATTTTGCTGACAGAGATGATTTCATTTTCCTTTTCTCGCTCTGTGAAATCCTGCGACGCTCGAAGCACCATAGTAAGTGTGGCCTGATCGAGTAGAGCTCCATCTAGACATTTCACAATAGCATTTTTCATTTCCAAAGCAGATTTATATCTTTTGTTCGGATTGCGTTGAAGGGCTTTAAAGATTATCCTCTCAAGGGAATCAGGAACCGTGGGATTTTTCCGTAGGATGGATTCCGGCTGTTTCTCCAACTTGTCCTTCATCAATCGATAATCGGTGTCACTATGAAAAGGTGTGGTGCCGCATAGCATTTCGTACAGAATATTGCCCACAGCATAGACGTCTGTTCGCTCATCGCCTTCGTGGCCTTGGATTTGTTCTGGGGCCATATACTCTAGCGTGCCTACCGATTTGCCGTGACTGGTAATACGCTGTGCGTTGCGCATTCTCGCAATGCCGAAGTCCATAATCTTGACCTCTCCATCTTCATTAATCATCACATTAGCCGGTTTGATATCGCGGTGAATAATGCCCTTGCGGTGTGCATGGAATAAACCATCAAGTATTTGAACTGCAATGCTGGCAGCGAGCTGATGTGTGATTTTGTTATGGACTAAAAGCCAGTCTTCGAGCGTCTTTCCTTCCACGTATTCCATAATCATCCAATAAGTATCTTCCTTAGGAATAAATGAATAAAGATGGGTAACATTGGGGTGATTCAGTTTAGCAAGTGCAAGTGCTTCTGCCTGAAAGCGTTCTCCTAGGCTTTCTTCTTCTGATCCTGTATTCCGGTGAAGTTGTTTTATGGCGACCAATCTGTCTATCATGGTATCTTTTGCGAGATATACCATTCCCATTCCGCCTTCGCCAAGTTTTTGGATAATTTCATATTGGCTACCTTGTCCGCTCATTATACTATATTATGTTCTTTTGTCATCGAAGGAATTGATTGAACGACCGATGAAATATCTATCAGCAAAGCGGAGAAGTTGTCGGAGACATTGCGAGAAGTTGCCGTTGAACTGAGACACTCCAACACAAATTCAGGTTGTTCCATCAAAAGCAAATCTTTGATATCTTCCACACTCAGCGCATCATACACCCCATCGGAGCAGAGTAACAATCTATCGCCTTCATTTATCGCCCATCCATCACACGGAATCTGAGGTTGTATTGTTGGCGTAGTACCCAATGCCTGTAATAATACATTTTTCATTGGATGATGATCCCGTTCCCTTTCTGTAATCTCGCCGCTTTCAAACATCTCATTGACCAAGGTATGGTCTGTGCTCAGTTGCATTAGGGCACCATTCCGTAACAGGTAAACACGACTATCACCAATGTGTCCGATATAGCAAACATCCTGCTGAATAATCACCGAGGTGGCTGTGGTGCCCATTCCCTCTTGCTCAATGTTTGATTTACCAGCCGCTACAATCTCTTGATGTGCTTTCAAAAAGGCTTTATGAAGCAATTTTTCCGGAGAGAGCTGTTTCCAGTTGTTCATGCAGTAATCAAGCAATAGATCGCAAGCCATTTTACTGGCCACTTCACCAGCATTGTGGCCTCCCATACCATCGGCCACCACAGCAATAAGATTTTGCCTATCATTTTCTGGAAAAGAAAAAGCGATAGAGTCTTCGTTGTGGTGGCGTACTGGGCCTGTTTCTGAAACGGCATAGACCGCACAGATATTCCCTATACTGCTACGGTAACTCTTAGTTGAACCAGCAACCTTATTCTTATTTTTTGAAAAGAAAAACCTCATATTTATTGTTTTTAAATACTACGCTACTGTCTTCCACCCGCTTTGAAATGAGAGCAGGTGGAAAAGTGACAGTAATCAACTTAAAGACCTATAAGTTGAAAAAAGATTGTTATTTAATTACTTCCTGACGCCCCATTAACTCCATTACGTATTTGATTGGAACAGCAAAGCTAATCGCAGTTCCTCCTTCCCAACTACCGGCGCTGTACACACCCACTACGCGGGCCTTCTCATCAAACATAGGCCCCCCGCTATTGCCACCACCGGTTGAATTGATAGTAAGCTGATAATAGTCACCGAAGGTTGATCTATAATCATCAATCCTGTCATTTTTTTCGCTACCACGAACCATTCGTCCTACGTTTCCTGTACTAATTGTGGGAACTGGAACAGTTGTAATATTTGCATTGGTATTAAAATAATCCTGTGAACGCTTAAGCACAAGCTGCGCCGGGGAGATACCAGGATACCCCATAACGATTGCAGGATCACCTGGCTGAATTTCATCATAACTATCATAAAGCTCAACTGTTGGTAAAGACTCAGGTAAATCAACTTTAATCATAGCTATGTCATGAGTAGATGAGATACGGACAATCTGCGCTGGTGTTCTTTGTGAATTATTGGCAAAGGTTACGTCTAGATAGGTATTTACACCTGTGTACTGTTTGTCGTTGCCAGGAACCCAATTGCCGACCATATTCTGTGTTACTTCTTTATCCCACGCCGGTGCTAATTGGCCATTCTTATCAGGCTCTACAAGTACACCCGGAAAAGCATATTGTTGAAATTGATAGGATGTAAGCCAACTAGAAGCCACGTGCCGATTTGTGGCAATAAATCCCCGTTGGTCCACAACAAAGCCGCTGCCGCTGCCACCACTAGCAATGAGATCAAGCTCTATACCTTGCGCATTGCCAAGTGCCTTGAGATAGTCGCCTTTTGTTACTAACAATGGCTCAATTGCTCCTTGCTGATTCTGGCTATATGCACCTCGGTATCCTATAATTTGTTTATCCTTCACCATAGGATAGTAAACATGATACATTTCCTCACTAGAGGCCGTACTTGTAAGTTTCCAAGCCATCTCTATATATACCACTTTCTCTTTATTGGCCTTCGCTATTTCGGTGGGAGTAAAGGTGGTTTTAGGTTCCCTTACATGAACAATTTCCTTTACACTCTGTTTTTTATACAACATATAACCGCCCGTGCCAGCTAGCAGCAGGACAGCAATTATTGTAATCACGAAACCAGTCTTACTTTTCTTTTCCGATTCGCGAATCATGTGCTGCATGGTATTCTTGCCAATCCCCTCTTTCACGGGAGGTGTTTTTTCTGAAGTAACTTTATTCAAATCAGTTGCAGTATGCATCTTCGTTTCTTTCGCAGCGATTGGATCGATAACACGGGTTTTTTTGATATGCGACTGCGGACGCGGATCAAGATCAAATTCAAAGGAAGGCCCCTCCTTTCCAAGCTTTACGATGTCCCCAGCAAAAAGTTCAGTTTTACCGATAGTATATACATCATTTACAAATGTTCCGTTTTTGCTTTGGCTGTCGGTTATGAAGAAACGCTCAGAATTTGTATTATCTTGAAGAATACGGCAATGATCGCGACTGATGGTATCTTCTTTAACAGGGTCGAAGCTTACATCGTTCTCCAATCCGCGACCTATCCGAATTTCAGGAGTGCTTGCAGCTGAAAATTTTTCAACTTGTCCTTTTTTGGATCCTGCGATGTGACGAATTAACAAGGAAATTTTTTGCTCATTCATGGTTTTTGATTTAATTGGTTAGAATTAATTAGCAAAAAGATGGGAATGACGTCAAATCATTACCACTTTACAATAAGTCATCGGAAGATTTAAAAAATGTCATCATTCAAATGGGATATATTCTCAAATTATATGATCCGGACGGGTGCCATGCGTTGTATTAAGTTTCACTTCGCAACCCTTTCTTCTTAAGTCAAGCGAAATAGACCAAGTAGTTTGAGACAAGATAAAATAGTTTTTGATGGGATTATTTTGTTGCCCAAGAAATAGATTTTGCGGACTAGAAAGCATTAATTGAAAAACAGTACGATAAAAACCCACAGCAACAACTAAGTATTCCTCGATAAACTCGGGACAAGCTGTTCTACCCACACAGCCTGCCCCGTTTTATCGGGAACCCAATATGAATGTCCCGCAACTGCGGGATTGACTGCCTGTCTGCTAGGGCGAGAACCGGTTGTTTTAGGGTTAACATTCTACAGTATCAAAAAAAAAAGCAGATGCTTTAAACCATCTGCTTTTTCTAATTTTCCGAAGAGGTTTCCTTTCTTAATTAGCCCTTCCGGTGGCGATATAAGCATTCAAAATAGCAGTTCCTACGCCAACTTCTTCACTTTCTGTTGCCATTAGGCCTGTTGAAGCTCCCAAAGTTGACAACTGTATCATATTCATCGGGATTTTAGTATTTGCCTTATTATTCTTTAAAGCTTGGTTATACCAATATCCTGCAGCGTGACGGGCTATAGATAACGAAATCAACAAAGTGTTTTTTTCAGCCTGTCCCATCTCGCCGTCCATCTGGATTTCAGCTTCCTGATCGCGAATTTCATCAATGAATTTTATCGTGCGATCGTGGGCAGATTCTCCATTTGAAATATCCATAGCAGCCACTGTCGCTTTTAGCCACTTACAACGGTCAGGACGCCACTTGCAGTCGTCAATCGGATTGAACGTGGCCAAACCGCTGAGAGCTTCTAATTGCAACATTAGGTTTCGTCTGGCCTCATCACCAAAATCCCTGCCTTTAGATTCGTTAAATTTCATGGCAGCACTGGCTATTTGGCCAACGTCCCATCCGCCTATTCCGTTATTTTCGAAAATCTGACCAACATCCCAGCTATCATCATCTCC
The DNA here is from genome assembly GCA_049646885.1 of Aequorivita sp. Classification (GTDB taxonomy): domain Bacteria; phylum Bacteroidota; class Bacteroidia; order Flavobacteriales; family Flavobacteriaceae; genus Aequorivita. Next base: position 7,140 of record JBARWQ010000030.1, read on the forward strand.
GTTAAATTGAGCTAATTGTCCTACGTCCCAGCCCCCAATGTCTCCATTGAATTCCAAAACAGTTAAAAACTCACCGTACATTTCCCCTTGATCATCCAGAGGATTGGCTCGGTTTTGCATTTCTACTTGCGTGATCTCCGTTTCAATAAGACCACTTGGTTCCAAGGTTTCGTCGTCGTTTTTGCTACATGATGTGATTAAAAGTATAGCCGACAACGTGATTGAACTAATTTTGAATACATTTTTCATTTTGTAATAATTTATGCTATCCTACTCTTTTATGGTTTTTCGGATGCTACCTTTTGATTGGATTTTCCAACCTTCTATATGTATATACCCCAGGTTGAAATATGTTACCCCCTCCCGAACTTTATTTTGAAAAAAAAAGAAATCTCCTATACCATTGATTTTCCCGATAAACCAGACTTCCAATTAGAAGGCAATACTTTTTCCGAAATGGAGTAGATTGGTCTTGAAAATTTTTTATCGCAGCAATAGGTGAACTGCACGATTCTTATCTTTAATTTTAATCGCTAAAACCAATAGATATGAATGAAAAAATAGAGCGCATCGAAAAAATGGAAATAATACTGGATCAACTCACAGAGATTTTTTCAAAATCTGATGAGACATTCGATATCCTAATGGGATCTTTGCCGAAATTAAAGGAACTGGTTGAGTATTATGAAACTGATTGGCGCGAGGATCACCGAGCGGATGAACGAAATGAAATTCCGAAGGATTTAAAACGAGGCGTTTTAAGTGAGGATGCCGTATACAATCTCCTTTTCGATTATCGAACCATGACAAAAAAAATGGAGAAGATTATTTCCGAATTTTAATAAACCAAATAACGTTTCGTATAACCTTTTAAGGCATTTGAACCAATACAGGAATATTAAAATAGGAATTCCAGCACAATAGATTATTGCCCCTATTCCCTTTCAAACCTCTCCGTATGCGTATAGTTCGAAGGATATGCTCCCACTTGCAACAATAGAGGTCGCAAGGAAAACTCGAAATCCAAGGCTTCCACCTTCCCATCTTTCCCTAAGTAAAATTGCATAAACTCCTCCCGTTGGGCCGGATTTTTCCACACCGCTCTAAAAATATCGTAATGCCAATGCTCGAGTTTGGCCTCCAATCCATCGGTATCCCAAAAATGTAAGACCAGGTCCTTTCCTTCTTTCTTCACTTCTACTTTTCCATATCCTTTAGATCGGTATGCGCCCACGTAAGCATCTAAATCTAAGCTGGGTTTGGTATTCCTTACTTGAGCTTGGTGGATTTTTTCCCGTGCTTCAGAAGCCCGCTCATAAGATCTTTTATAGCCTTGCAAATAACGCTCGCTCCAATCTACATCGCTATTTCCCAAGAAGGCATCCATAACCTGATAGGCCACCGCATTCCCCAAACCATTAAAATTATTTCCAACTACGATAATGCCCAAATCCAATTCTGGCATGAGGTACATAGAAGTGTTGAAACCATCCGTAGCGCCACCGTGGGTAATAACGCGTTTTCCTTTGTAATCGGTTATATTCCATCCAAATCCGTAGCTGCCTTGTGCATCCATCGCATTCGCTCTTGGAACTACCATCTGCGGCTTGTGGATTTCGTTCATCTGTTGGGCGCTGATAATGGTTTGCCCTTTATACTCGCCTGAAATTCCCAACTGCATCAGCATCCACTTATTTAAGTCGATTACGGAAGCATTTACACCACCAGCCGGACCGGCATTGTCCCAATTTCTCCTAGCGATCGGCACCACCTTCCCCTCAATTTCTTGATGCGGATAGGCCTGATTATCGCTGGTCTTAAGCTGAGTGATACTCGTAGAAGTCGAATTCATTCCAAGAGGATCGAATAGTCTTTCCTTTAAAAATGCATCCCACGTCCTTCCGTCAGTATGCTCAATGATCTGCCCCGCCAAGGAATACATAACGTTGTTATAAACAAATGCTGAACGGAATGGCTTTTCCAAATCCATATATCGCATTTGGTATAGCACGCTATCGCGTGGACTGGCAGTCATAAACTGAAGTCTATTTCCCAGCAGCCTTCCCGATCCCACTCGGTGCGTTAGGGCATCGCGAAGGGTGATCTCCTTCGTTATCCAAGGATCTTTTAATTGAAACCACGGAATGTGCTTTGTGATTTTATCATCCCAATCTATTTTTCCCTCATCTACCAAAATCCCAAGCGCCGCAGCAGTCATATTTTTACTTACGGAAGCAATGCTGAAAATAGTATTGGCATCAACCTTCTCCCCGCTTCCCAAGCGTTTCTCACCAAAACCTTTGGCGTAGATCACCTCCCCATCTTTCACAATTCCCACCGCCATCCCGGGAATCTTCCAATCTTTTCTAGCCGCCTCTACCCACGAATCGAAATTCTCCGGTAGGGATTCCTGGGCAAAAAGTGATGAAAAAAAGAAACTTACAACTACAAAGAGCGTTATATGATACCGCTTAAAATAACTTCTGGTCATGGGAATAGGTTTTGGCCAAAGATACTTACAACTTTACACATGTGCCCAAACGGTATGGTTCAACTAGGATTTTCGTTTAACAACAATTCTGTATTATTTAAAAGTTTTATATTAGGATGGTTTTAGCTCAATATTTTATTTGATTTTAACGAACAGAAGTATTGGATGTTAGATCCGTGAAATAAAAACCATCAAAAATTCCAGCCATGAAGGGCTAACTATTTCAGCCAGGGAGTGAGCTCTGTGCAACAGAAAATGAAAACAGGGAAGTAACCAAGCCCTGAAAGGGCGACATAAAGCTCAGGTTTGGGGTCTGGTCTAGGGTAACCAAGACCCCAAGAATTCAAAGTGTTATTACTCCCCTAACTTTCCAATTTCAGGAGGTCCTTCAGCGATTTCATATAACCATCCATTAAATCCTCAGGTTTTAGATAATCCCAAGAATCAAAAAACTGAGGTTCGTAATCTATACTGAAGTTGGCTTTCTCGCGATAAATCCAAAATACCGACTTGTCTTCCAAGGTTACCGTTATCATTTTCACTACTTTGTATTTGCTGTTGAATTTCAAGTGCTCGGCGACTTCGCTCTCAAATGATATGTTGTTATCTTTTAAAACTTGTTTTAAAGCTTCAAATAATTCTAATTGGAAAAGGCTAAACCCAATCTCGTTTAACACCAAATATTTTTCCCAATAGGCGAGCTGGTTTCTTCTCCATTCCTTATTTTTCGAAGATTTGAATATTTTCCCTAATATGTTTCTCACCTTGTTCGTGTTTTTGCGGATTAGCTGTAATGCCATAAATTAGACATCACACTTACGCCTTAATTCGTCAATTTATAAAAACGAGTAGGACGGTATTTGGGCTGTATCTCCAATTCCTTTTTAAGATTTCCGGCCCGATCTAAAGAATAAACGCCATTAAATGTACCCGAGATGGCATTGGGTACGACCATAAAGAGTTTGTCGTCCACCACATTGAACACATTGTTACGCGAGGCGGGATTGGAGGAAGGCATATCCAGCTTGGAATAGTTTTCTGGGGAAGTAGTGTCGAATTCGTAATAAGATAGCTTTAGGCCATTCCTAGTCTCTATCTCTTCACTGGAATCGAATAAATAAGGTTCTTGGGAAATGTGCAAATACAATTTGTTGTTAAACGCACTAATAGATTGTGCAATTCGACCTTCCCCGAACAACGACTCTATATCGATTTCCCAATCGGGATCAAAATCTGTTTCGCCAGCCTTGATTCTAAATACTTTTGAAGGATTATGGCTGTTGAATTGGTTCCATCCCCAAGAACAGAAATACAGGTTTCCTGCTTCGTCCTTGGTAGTAGGATTGTTTTCTGAAACAAAAAATCCAACAGTTTTTATGCCGTGATATTGGATGATTTTTTCAAAACTGAAACTGGGAATATCGATCACCGCCAAATAAAAATTCTCTTCCTCTTCGGCGATAAGATTAAAATTGGCTTCTTCTAAAAAAGTTACGCTCACATAAAGTTTGTTATCTTTGTTATCTATCACCAAAGAGCCGGTGCGCACCAGATTATTGCCATAATCATCCTCAAATTTGGCATCGGGACGAAACGCTTCTATAAAAGGCCGCAAATCCAATGTCTCTCCCGCTTGCATCGTCAGCGGATTAAAAGCTTGAATAGTCTGTCCGCCGATATCCTCATTATAGAAAAATCCGAGGTTTTCATTTACCAATGTCAATTTCCTGGAAGGAAAAAGATTTTCCTTCCCAATGTATATTTCGCTGTCTATAAAAATCTGGTTGGTGGAGTTCAAGGTAAGTCGAAAGAGTCCTGGCGTGGAGGAATACCCTCTTTTATCCTTGGCCATACTAAAGATGTAGTTCTTAAAAGAATGATGTCCGGAAGAAGTGGAAGGATCTGAATTTATAAATTGCTCGTTTTCCTGAATCAGATCGTATGATTTTCCTATATCTACTCCGCTCAAATTAAAACTAAAAAAACGGGTGATATCTGCCGTAGAGGCATCCTCAGTTGCCAAAACGTAATTGAAGGAAGAATAATCGGTTTTCGGATTTTTGTTCTCGTCGTCGAGGTTCTCTATTTCACAAGAAACCAATCCTATAAACAGCAAACCAAGAAGAACCTTATATAATACTGCAAACTTCATATTTAGAAACTATAGGTTATTTTCATTCTGAAATGCCTGCCGGGACTTTGCATTTTAAATTCGTTGTAAACATCCTCATTAAAAGCATTTTTTAATTCCCCACTAAAAGATACACTTTGTTTGGAGAAATCCCGAACATATATAAACCCAATATTATGGGTGTGTTGATTGGGGATAATTCGACTGGTGTTTATTTTGGATGTTCCGAACAATCCCAAAAATCCGTCCGGCTCAAACTGTTTTTCGATATAATCCAAGTAATACTGATGTACGTAGGAGTAGTCCCAAAACAAGGAAAAATCACTCGTCAGCTTCAGTGCATCTTTTAGATTATAGGCGGCACTAAGATTGCCAAAATAAAAGGGCATATTGGCAATTCGGGCGTCCTCAAAATGTTGGTTGTTTAAATTTCTATCTCTTGATGATTGTAATCGGAAATCATTCCAGGTTAAATTTCCAGAAAGCATTAAATGCTCTATAGGTTCATAATTGGCCTGCAGTTCCACGCCCAAACCTTTTACATTGTCGAGATTGAGATAGATGGCTTGGTATTGATTGATATCCTTTAAACGGATAAGATTCTTTGTGTCGCGATAGTAGGTGTTTATTTCAAACCCGTACTTGGATGCGGCAAACGTATAACCCAGATTTAGGTTTTTGCTCTCTTCAGGAGTGAGTTCATAATTGGCTACAATAAAGTTATTGTCCCCAAACAATTCCTGCTGTTCGGGCAGACGGAAGGTGTTTTCAAAAGAAACTCGAACATAGCTTTTCTCGTTGATATTGTATTTCAATGCTTGGGAAAAACTCAATCCTGTATTTGTCACTTCTTTATCCACAATATTCTCTTCCAAAGGATTGTCCGAAGCATTATACTGTCCCGCAAAATGTCCATACAGATATTTGAATTGGGTATTGGATTCCAATTTCTGATTAAAAAACTGTGCATTTAGGGCAAAATTAGTGATCAACTTATCATAAGTAGTCCCGTCCAGATTTAGATCGTTTACATTCGATGTTCTGTTGTAGTGGCTATAAACGGTGTTGTTTTCTATTTGGAAATAGTTATTGATCAAATAATTAAGATTGGTCCGAGAGGTAATCTGTTCAAAGTTGTTGTGGAGATAACCATTTTTAAGAAGCAAATTGCCCATTTCGGAACCCGACTTGGTAGGGTGCGCCATTCCTTTCCAATCGTAATAAACGTTTTTGGCCTGGTCGAATATCTCAAAATCGATATCGCTATATACCAGAAATTGGTTGACGCTCAACTTGTTTTCCAAAAAGTGATTTTTGTATTTAAGCGATGGAATAAAATTTCCTGTTTCTTTTCGGTACACTTCGCCAAAAGGTCTTGCCCGGGAAAAAGGGTCGTTTTGAATATCCCTTTTCAAGCCATAAGAGTTCACTTTAAACTCAATAGATTCAGCCCAAGACAACTCACGGGCTTGGATGGAGAATTCCAAGGAATGTTGGTTAAATCCGTTATGGAAAAGACGTTCGCGGATATAAGTGACCTGCCCCGTGTTTGGATCCTTATAAGGCAAATTATCAACCTTATAATTGTTATCCGAATAATTATAAAAGCTATTGATGCCAAAAAAGAAGTGATCGCTTACTTTAATATTGGCATTGGCACTGGCAATATGGGTATTGTACGATCCCGTTTCATAGGAAACCGTCCCAGAAGATTTTGTACTGGTTTTGGGAATAATATTGATGGCACTACCCAAGGCATCTACCCCTATTTTTGTGGGCAATACACCTTTATACACTTCCACGCGACTGATGGCATTGGTAGGAACTTTTGTGAGCCCGTAGTTGGAACCGAGATAGTCTATGGGGATATCATCGTATAAAAACTTGACCGCATTGCCTGTAAATCCTCCCACTATGATATTGCTCGCTGAACCAAGACCGCCCACATTTCGGATTTTAACACCCGGACTTTTATCTACCAAATCCTCTACCGAGTTGGCACGTCTGGTATTGGCTTCAACAGAAATAATATCTGCTTTAATGGCACTGTTTTTTAATTTTTCACTTTGGGTAAGCGTGCGAAGCTTTACTTCTTCGAGACTGTAATTCATGGTGCCTATATGCAGCACTACATCCGCCACCTCTCCTGCTTCTACTTGTATGGTTTCAATTGAAAATTGATACCCATCATAAACAGGGTAAAAATTATAGGTTCCAGGAGATAGATTCCTAAAAATGAAATATCCATCTTTATCCGTAAGCGTTTTGCTGTTGTTTTCAACCAAATGAATCTCTATGTTTTCCAGTTGATCGTCTAAGGAATTTACTATTTTCCCTTGAATAGTCCCGTTATTCTGCGCTATGGAAAATAGAGAGAAAAACGTAAAAAAGAAAACTGGAATATTCCTATACATATAGTGTTTTAGAGGTTTTAAACTCCAAATTATTTAATCTGAATGAGCGCATTCCTAGCAGTTCAACATTTAGATGACAACTGAAATGCGCTCAACAGACAATCAAAGCTGCTTAACAACTTCTTGTTAAAATATGAATTCGCCTGAATTAATCAAAAAATCCGCAATAATAAGATGTGCCATCAGGCTTGGTCAATACTGGCCACTTTGTTTTATCGATAGGTTCTTTTACCAATGTAAAATTGGCCGCCGAACCATTGGACATTTCCGAATGGAAAGTCACTACGGCCTTCCCGTCAACCTTCTTTACTACAATATTGGTAGGGGTTAAACCAAAGTTATAAGGTGGGCTCATCGGATTGGTCTGCACTATTTTGAAGTCTTCAACCTCTCCTTCCCATTTCCAATAATCCGCGGCATAAGGATCAAATAATGGCTTATCCATTTCCCCTAAAATGAAATAAAACTTAGAGTCCGCCCTGAACTCATAACCTACCACAAGTTCCACAATACAAGCATCGCTCGCCGGTATTACACCATCTTCCATAACTGTGAAATCCACATTGGTCAACCGCCAATCGCCTACCAAGCTTATTTTTTCCTCCACTATGTTATCGTCATCACTCGAGCATGAATAAAACCCCAAGCCCAAAACAATCGCACTTACTAAAATTAATTTTTTCATAGAATTAGATTTGTAAAATTTGGTGCAAAAATAAGCCTTATTTAGAACAAGACTAAGGAAGAACGATTTGTTTTTGGAAGAAATCTCAAGGGATGAGAAAGTTCCTAGGATAAGAAGCTGTTTTGCAACAGCTTGTCCGTTTTGGGTTTCTCCCAACGCTTCGGGCAACTTTGATTTCGATTTCGATTTCAACTTCAACTTCCCAGGAAGAATGTCCGATCAATTCTACTCTTTTCGCAACCACCCCAATATTTTATCATGTTCAATTTGCCATTTCCCCTTAGTTTTAGCCAATTTATAAGTCTCACGCGACGGACCAACAGGGCCGGGGTTTTGTTGGATAATTTCTACTTTACTATCTGTAACTTTTGAAATGATGGCCACATGGCCGTATTTATTGAAAATTGTTGCATCATAAACCACAAGGTCGTTTGCCTGCGGCTTTGAACTACTCGGATTGCTGTACTGCTGAAGTCCACGATCTTTTACCCAGGTGCCATCGGCAAGACCTTTTATATAAAAATTCTTTGCGTGGCCGTAGCTATTGGGCATTTTGTGGTTTAAATGTTCATAGTAATAGCGTTTAACGAATTCCACACATTGATACCGTAGTCCAATATTATATCCATCAGCCGCAGTATTTCTATCCAAGACATTTCCAACTGAATCGTTATAATACACATATACGCCATTTAAACTATCCACCTTATCTCCTATTTCAAAGGATTTGTACTTTAATTTTCGGGCGATCTTGTCGCAGGAGGTTATAGCAGAAACTCCCAGAATCAAAAGCATTAAAAGAAGAAGATTTTTTCTAATCATTGTTTAATGGTTTAAGGGAGGTCGAATTATTTTGGATCTATATTTTCTTTTTGCGAAACGAATAGACTAACCAATAACCCGATTCCGACTATCACATCTACAATATTCCAAATATCACGACCGAGAGCGATCTTAAAAAATGGTTGGAACAACAAGGCCAAGACCGCGTAGATAATAGTTGCCGTACTATTATTGTCTTGATAGGCCTGATAAGCCAAAATGGCAAAACCCACCAAAGCCAAAAATCGCACAAGCTGATAATAGCCATAAGGCATCTGTAGTAAACACAGAAAAAACAGAATGGCCAAGCCGATTTTTATCAATTTAGAAATCATCATTATCAGTAAATTTAAATTCCATATAGACCGGCAGATGGTCTGAAATCTTCCTGGCCCTTATGAGATTGTCACAGTTTTTCACGAAGTCAACGCTCTTCGCTCGGATCATGTCAATTCCGGGAGTAAAATAAATATTATCAATTGGGTGACTGAGATAATCGTCATTATTGCATTTCATTTTTAAGGTAGTACGCTGGTCGTCAAGGGCATTTTTAAAACCCTTTCGATAAAACGGTCTCCAAACTTCGTGTTTCTCACTGAGGTTAAAATCACCCGCAATTAGAATCCGATTGGAATTTAGTCGCTCCGGAAAATCGATAAAATGGATGATTTCTTCCTCCGGCCTATCGTCATACTTCCGCGAATGATAGTTCACCACATAAAACGGCTCCGATTTTCCTTTAGCCTTAAAAGCCGCCACAAAGGGTTCCCGATAACATAAATCTTCCAAATCCTTGTCCAAATACGCTCTGTGGATCAAACTAACTTTAGACGTTTTCCATAAAAAGGCATAGCGCTCACTAATATAAACCGAAGGGCTTTTGGTAGGATCGCTAATTTGGTAATCCCATTTGAAGCCCATCCTATTGAGTTCATCCGCAATCCTTGCTACCGCCTGCGCCCCTGCTGGATCTTTTGCCACCACTTCCTGAAGGGCCACTATATCGAAATCGCGAAGGATATTGGCGATCTCATATATATCCTCGGAAGTTTTTGTCCGGCCTAGGTATTGAATATTCCATGAAACTAAGCTGAGTTTTTCACTTTTCGAAGGATTTATAGTATCTGAAATATGAACTTGAGAAACCTCATCGATGGAAACCACTTCTTCAATCTTTACATACCCGGCCTCAATATCTTTATCCTGACTGAGGATTGAATGACAGCCGAGAGCAACCCAAGAGATAAGAACGAGAAGTAGCATCGAGGAAAATAACCGCTTAATATAATGTGTGGATTTTGAATTCATGGGACTTTTTAAAGGTTAAAAACCTAATTTCCAAGATTCAATTTTTTGGAAAATAACTTTCATTTATACCTGAGCCGAATATAAAATATCTTTTTCTACTTTCCCTACGGAAAACCATAATCGTAGGTTATTCCAATTTATTATAGGGTGGAAAACCAATTTTTTTTAATTGAAGCAACTTCCTTTCTTTTAAAAATTAAATTGGCATTGAACAAATAATTGGTAACTTGAGATATTAATAGCTCCCTCAAGAATATGGGATCAAATATGAAAAAATGGACAACAGAAAGCTACAACGTCACAAGCTCGGCAAGAAAACAGTCTATATAGACATGGACAATGTGCTTGTGGATTTTCCTTCGGCCTTTGAGCATTTTGACGAAGATATTTTAAAAGAATATGAAGACAATCCCGATGATATTCCCCATATTTTTGGTAAAATGAAACCGATGAAGAACGCTGTGGAAGCATATAATTTATTGGATAAGTATTTCCAAGTGTACATTCTAAGTACCAGTCCTTGGGATAATCCCACCGCCCTACCTGACAAATTGGCCTGGATCCGTACTCATTTACCCAAGGCTTATAAAAATGTGATTTTTAGCCATAACAAACATTTGCAAGTGGGCGATTACCTTATCGACGACCGGGATAAAAATGGTGCAGGCGAGTTTAAAGGGGAACATATATTTTTCAACCATAAAACCGGGCCTAAGAATTGGGAGGAAACCATCGATTATATTTTAAAGAAAGAGGGAATAGAGGATGGTTTGTGAGTCGAGGAATTGAAAAGTTAGGCGCCTTTACGTAAGTCTATCTGTTATTTAATGAAAATTAGAATCCTATGGAAAATGACGGTATTGAAAAACAAGCATTGGCTTTTGCCCGCAAATCTCATGGCGAACAAAAAAGAAAGTACAAAGATGAACTCTATGTAGAACATCTAATCCGAGTAGCAGAAATGGTACGCAACGTGGCACATACGCCCGAGATGGTAGCCGCTGCGTATTTGCATGATGTGGCAGAAGACACCCCGGTTTCTCTGACGCAAGTGGCTATGACCTTTGGAAAAAAGGTGGGCCGATTAGTGGAAGAGCTTACCGACGAATATACTAAAGCGAAGTATCCCCACCTCAACCGAAGATGGCGCAAGAAAAAAGAAACTGAACGTATAGCCACTATTAGCTGGGATGCCAAGACCATCAAGTTGGCGGACATAATCGACAACCTGCCCGTAATAAGCCAAAACGATCCAGTTTTCGCCCGCAGGTATATACCCGAAATGGAAACTTTAGTTGAAGTTCTCATAGAAGGAAATCCAGATTTATTGGTCCTTGCAATAGAAAAACTTCGTTTGGCCAAGAAGTTTTTGGAGAATACTAAGGAAGTGGGACGGTAGGACTTAAGACTTAGGACGGCTGCTAGAGTCATCCTATCCGGCTTATTCCCAATAAAAAGGCCTCCTTTTTTTAAAAGGAGGCCTCCTAAAGTAACTTTTGCTCTAAAAGCACTTTATAAGCAATCGAACTGCTTATTCTTCTTCATTTCCCTTTCTTGTAGGATCTTGATTCTTTTGATTTTCGGATTCTAGATTCGGATTAATATCCTTACCGGGTCGGTGAGCCTGCAGTTGCTCTTCTCTTTGGGATTGCTCCCAACCCCTTTGTTGTTGTTGTTTGTTAGGATGATTGTCCTGTTGCGCCCGCCACTGTTGTCCCTCACTCTGTTGACTTGGGTCGGCAAGGCCGGTCGGCTTTTGTTGTTTGTACCATGCATGTTGCTGCCCTCTTTCCGAACCTCCGGTATTTTTATCCTTTTTGCTCATAACAATTATTTTTTGAATTAATAAATCTTGGTCATCCTTAAAAATAATCAATATAACCCACTATCACAATCATTTGGGAATTTATTGGTTATAGTTTAACTAAAAAAAATAAAAATTTTATTCCAATAAAAAAGCTGCGGAAATTATAACTCCGCAGCTTAAATTTTTAAATAAGAAGTTTAGAAACCTACTTCACATCCATCAATTCCACATCAAAAATCAAAGTGGCTCGTGGCGGAATAACGCCACCTGCGCCACGGTCGCCATATCCTAAATGGGATGGAATCACAAACCGGGCCTTATCGCCCACTTGCAACAACTGTATGCCTTCATCCCATCCTTCGATAACGTTCCCCATTCCCAATGGAAATTCTATAGGTTGTTTTCTCTTATATGACGAATCAAATTCAGTGCCGTCGGTCAACATTCCTTTATAATGCACAGAGACTGTTTTTCCTTTTTCAGCTTTTTTGCCACTTCCCTTTTGAATTATTTTATAAAGCAAACCGCTGTCCGTCCGGTCAAAACCTTCCGACACTTTCTTTATCTCGTCGGCTTCCTGTTGTTTCATCTTTTCAATACGCGATTCCCTTTCGCCCGTAAATCCTCTAAAGGCTTCTACGGCATTCCATTTTTGGGCCTCATCTCCTACGCGGATGATCTCTACTTTTTTCATTATATCACCTTGGGCCACAGAATCTACAACGTCCTGTCCTTCCACCACATTACCAAACACAGTGTGTTTGTTGTCTAACCAAGGAGTCGCTACGTGAGTAATAAAAAATTGGCTCCCGTTACTGGCAGGGCCAGCGTTAGCCATAGAAAGCACCCCTGGAGTATCGTGTCGCAAATCGGGATGGAACTCATCCTCAAAATCATAGCCCGGACCACCGGACCCTGTTCCTTTTGGATCGCCTCCCTGTATCATAAAATCAGGGAGAACACGATGGAATTTTAATCCATCATAATAAGGCTTGCCTTGTGGCTTAGCCGAATTTTCTAAATTCCCTTCAGCCAAGGCAACAAAATTCCCTACGGTTCCAGGAGTTTCTTTGTAAGTTAACCTTATTAGAACCTCACCCTTGTCGGTTGTGATTTTTGCGTATATTCCGTCCTGCATTTTAAAGTTTTCTATGTGAAGTGCAAAAGTAAGAAAATTAGAAGTTAGAAAAGGAAAATTAAGAATCGAAACACTAAACCTCAACTTTGAATCCACAAACCTTATTCTATATAATAATTGCCATTTTGGTAATCAGTTTTGTCATCGAACAAATTTTGGACTATCTCAATGCCCAGCATTTCAACGATCCCATTCCAGCCGAATTGAACGATATTTTTGACGAGAAAGAATATGAGAAATCCCAAGCATATAAAAAAGAGCGTTATAGATTCGGAGTGCTCACTTCCACTGTCTCCCTAATTGCCATATTATTATTCTTTTTTCTTGATGGTTTTGCTTTCGTAGATGCTTTGGCCCGATCCCTTGTGTCCAAAGAAATAGCCATCGCCTTGGTTTTCTTCGGAATAATTATGCTAGCCAGTGATATTCTCAGCACGCCTTTCAGCTATTACAGCACCTTTGTGATCGAGGAAAAATACGGTTTCAACAAAACTACCCGAAAGACTTTTATTCTCGACAAACTGAAGGGATGGCTTATGGGCGCCGGAATTGGCGGCATCTTGATGGGAGCTATTATATGGTTCTATCAAGCCACCGGAACCGATTTCTGGCTGTACGCTTGGGGAATCGTCACGGTTTCTACGGTGCTAATCAATCTATTCTATGCCCGTTTGATCGTACCGCTATTTAATAAACAAACTCCTTTGGAGGAAGGGAGTCTTCGATCGGAGATTGAAAAATATGCCGCCAAGGTCGGTTTTACAATAGAAAAGATTTTTGTTATTGACGGGAGCAAACGCAGTACCAAAGCGAATGCTTATTTCTCAGGATTTGGAAGTGAAAAACGAGTTACACTTTATGATACTTTGATAAAGGATCTGGACGAGGATGAAATCGTGGCGGTTTTGGCCCACGAAGTTGGTCACTACAAACGAAACCACATCATCATCAATCTTTTTGCGGCTATTATAACTACCGGATTTACGCTTTGGTTGCTTTCACTTTTTATTGGCAATCCTCTTTTTTCTGAGGCTTTAAATGTTTCACAACCCTCTTTTCACATTGGCTTGATAACTTTTGGCGTACTCTACAGCCCCATATCTGGGATTACATCCTTATTGATGAATTATTTGAGCAGAAAATTTGAATATCAGGCCGATGATTATGCGAAGAACACTTTTGCCGGTTCTCCCCTAATTTCCGGTTTAAAGAAATTGTCCAAGAACAGTTTGAGTAATCTTACCCCTCATCCCCTTTATGTTTTTGCACATTACTCCCACCCTCCCTTGCTGAAAAGAATAAGAAATTTGAATAAAACCTTTTAAATGAGCTTTGGCAGCAGACTTCAAAATGTTTCCCGTATCAAATTGGTGAAATCTTTCATTGAAACCAACAATGCGCGAAAAACATAAAACAATTTAGTAGGGAGAATACTATCTTTGCGGTTTGTTTAGATTTTACACTTATGACAATTTCATTCAACTGGCTTAAAGAATTCATCAACCTTCCTTGGGATGCAGAAAAAACAGGCGAATTACTGACGGACTTAGGCCTGGAAGTAGAAGGAATCCAAGATTTTTGCACCGTAAAGGGCGGCTTGGAAGGAGTTGTGGTGGGTCACGTTCTTGAATGCGCCCAGCACACCAATGCGGACAGATTAAAGGTTGCAAAAGTTGATATCGGTTCGGGAGAAACCCTACAGATAGTCTGCGGCGCCCCCAACGTTGCCATTGGGCAGAAAGTTCCAGTAGCCACCATAGGCACAACCTTATACGATGCCGAAGGAAATCCTTGGCAAATAAACAAGGGTAAGATTAGAGGTGAGGAAAGCTACGGAATGATCTGTTCCGAATTTGAATTGGGGCTAGGTTCCGCCCAAGATGGCATAATGGTGCTGGATGCCGACCTGCAACCGGGAACGCCCGTTGCCAAGATTTTTGAAATAGAAAATGACAAGATTTTTGAAATAGGCCTTACCCCCAACCGTGCCGATGCTATGAGCCACTGGGGCGTGGCCCGTGATTTAAAGGCGGGACTGAGCCACAAGGGAATTTCTACTAAGCTTAATACGCCTTCTACCAGCAGATTCAGACCAGATAACCACACTTTAAAAATTGCCATCGACGTAAAAGACGCCTCTTTGGCCCCGAGATATTGTGGAATTACAATCAATAATATAAAAGTTAACGATTCTCCAGCTTGGCTTCAAAACCGATTGAAAGCCATCGGAATCTCTCCTATAAATAATGTGGTGGACGTTACCAATTTTGTGCTACACGAACTTGGACAACCCCTTCACGCTTTCGATGCGGGAAAAATCGTTGGCAATATCGTGAATGTTCAAACCCTGCCCTTCGGCACAAAATTCACAACATTGGATGGGGTGGAACGCGCCTTGCATGAAGAAGATCTTATGATTTGCGATGCCGAAAAACCCATGTGCATTGCCGGGGTTTTTGGAGGCTTGAACAGCGGAGTAAACGAAACCACTACGAGCATCTTTCTGGAAAGTGCCTATTTTAATCCAGTAAGCGTCCGGAAAACAGCCAAAAGACATAATTTAAGTACCGATGCCTCTTTCCGTTTTGAGCGGGGAATAAATCCAAACATCGCCGATTATGCACTTCGTCGCGCTGCCATTTTAATTGTGGAAGTAGCAGGCGGAGAAATCAGCAGCGATTTAATCGATATATATCCCAAACGAATAGAAGACCACCAAGTATTTCTGAATTTTGAAAAAGTCACCAAACTAATAGGAGAGGAAATCTCCCCAGAAACCATCAAGGAGATTCTAACTTCCCTTGAAATGAAGATAATAAACCTCACCGAAACAGGAATAGGTATTTCCATTCCCGCTTATCGAAACGACGTGACCCGTGAGGTGGATGTGGTGGAGGAAATTCTGCGAGTGTATGGCTACAACAATATTAAATTCACTGAAAAGCTGAACGCCTCCATTTCCACCGTGCCGTCCGGAGAAGATTACGATATGCAAAAGAAAGTGGCATCACAACTCACCGCCCTTGGATTCAACGAAATGATAAACAATTCGCTCACATCCCCAAAATACAATGATCTGAGCGATTCCATTAACCAAAACTTTAATGTAGAAATGCTCAATCCGTTGAGCCACGAGCTTTCCGTTTTGCGACAATCCATGCTGTTCTCTGGCTTAGAAGTAATAGAGTACAACAGCAATAGAAAAAATGTTGATTTAAAGTTGTTCGAGTTCGGAAAAACCTATCACAACTTTCCAGGAGGAAGAACGGAAAACAAACACTTATCTATTTTTATAACCGGTTTAACACATCAAGGCAATTGGGCCCAGCCAGACAGCAATTCCAATTTTTTCTTTGGAAAAGGTTATATCGCAGCCATTATGGAGCGATTGGGATTAGATGATTATACCGAATCTCCTTCCCAAATGGAATTCTTTTCTGAAGGAATAACCTTTGAGAGAAATAAAACGGCAATTGTAGAATTGGGAATCGTAAAAAAGAAAATCGCCCAACATTTTGATGTGGAGGCAGAAGTTTTTTATGCCGATATAAATTGGGACGCTGTTTTAAAGCAAATCAATCTTAAGAACGTAAAATTCCAACCTATCCCAAAATACCCGGCCGCACTTCGAGACATGGCCCTTCTGCTTGATGATGCCGTGAGTTTTGAAGCGCTACGTCTTGCAGCCATGACCGTGGAGAAAAAGCTATTGAAATCAGTAGATCTATTTGATGTGTACCGAGGAAAAAGTTTGCCCGAAGGCAAAAAGAGCTACGCCTTGACTTTTAAAATCGAGGATGAAGAAAAAACGCTCACTGATAAGCAAATCGATAAAATAATGAATAAATTGAAGTTGAAATTTGAAACCGAGTTTGGCGCCGTTCAGCGTTAATGCAAAGGCTCCCTTAAAACTTCAACATATAATCCTCAGATAAAACTCTTTTTAATCGGATTATCAATTCCTCAGCATTTTCCTTACTAAACACCAGAGGAGGTTTAATTTTTAAAACATTGTGGTCCGGCCCATCAATGCTCATAAGAATTCCGAGTTCTTTCATTCTATTTGCCAAATAGGCTGTTTGAGCTGGCAAAGGATTTTTATCTAGGGCATTTATTTCAAATCCCAAAAACAACCCTTCCCCTCGAACATTGCCGATTATGGGGAATTTTCTTTGAAGATCATTTAGACTTTCTATTAAGAATCCTCCTATTTCTAAAGCATTCTGCTGGAGATTTTCCTCTTCAATAACTTCCAAAACGGCCCGACCAATTGCACAGGAAACTGGATTTCCACCGAAGGTATTGAAGTACTCCACCCCGGTATTAAAAGCATCGGCTATTTCCTTGGTACAAGCCACCACGGCTAAAGGATGGCCGTTGCCCGCAGGTTTTCCCATAGTGACTATATCGGGTTTTATGTCGTAAAGCTCAAAGGCCCAAAAGCTTTTTCCCATTCTCCCAAAACCGGTTTGTACCTCATCGGCAATACAAATCCCCCCAGCATTTTGAACGTGCCGATAAACCTCTTTAAAATAATCCAAAGGCGGCACAATCTGCCCTCCACAACTTATCATGGTTTCCCCAATAAATCCTGCAATTGATTTCCCTTTCCCTTGCAAATTTTCGATTATTGTTTTGGCGTAATTTGCATACTGCTTTCCGCAATTCTCTCCTCTATGTTTTCCTCTAAAGGGATCAGGCAAAGGCAGAATATGAGTTGTGTCGGGTTTTCCACTGCCGCCGGGAGCATCAAATTTATAAGAGCTCACATCCATCACAGCATTTGTGTTGCCGTGGTAACCAACTTCTATCGCCAACATATCCTTTCTTCCCGTTACAGTTTTAACCATTCTAAGCGCGAGTTCGTTGGCTTCACTACCGGAATTCACTATATGGATAACCGATAAATGTGGCGGCAGTTTCTTCAACAGAGCTTGGGCATAAGCCACAATCTCCTCGTGGAGATATCGGGTATTGGTATTTAAAACAGCCATCTGTCGTTGCCCAGCAGTTACCACTTTTGGGTGTTGATGCCCTACGTGGTTCACATTGTTTACAGTGTCAAGAAATTTTCGACCTTCAACATCGATCAAATACACACCTTCGCCACGTACAATATGCAGAGGTTTGTCATACGAAAGACTTAAGGTTTTGCCCAAGTGCTCTTTTCTGAAATCGATTAGATTTTTATCTGAGGGTTTTGGTTTGGCAAGATTAAACTCTTCTGAAAACAGGTGATTCGGATCGGGACAAATACTTTTCCATACTTCAACTTCAGAAGGCAGCGCCACTCCGTTGAAGTTTTCGTTATTTCCCAATAAATCCAGTATCAACTGAAAGTGTAGATGGGGAGCCCAATTCCCGTTTTCACGACTCGATCCGATGTAAGCAATTAATTCTCCCTGTTGTACTTCCTGCCCAATCTTCAAAAAATCCAGAGTAGTGAGTGTCAAATGACCATAAAGGGTATAAAAAATTTCACCTTCAAAATCGTGCTCCAAAATAAGCATGGGACCATAATCCTTGTCGTAATGGTTGTGATGGATTATTTTAACCCTTCCATCAAAAGGAGCATGGATAGGAGTTTGTGCGGACGTCCAAAAGTCAGTTCCCAAATGGACAGTTCGATATTGGGGGCCGCTGTTTCCTTCACTTTTAAAAGCTTCCGTGCTATAAAAAGGCCGCGCTTCCAAATAACCGTTCAATAAAAGAGTATTCGGATGATGCTTTTGAAACTGTTTCAATTTAAATTCAGAAATTTCCGGATCGGCATAATCTGCAATATTGCCCAATAAAGTGCTGCCCACGCCCATATCCAATGTTTCCATTCTTTCCATAGGTATGGTGGGGAACATAGTTTTCAAGGAAACTTGGTTGCTTTTCGCCCAATTGACGAATTTTTCCTCCAGCGGATTTGCATTATATCCACAGGCATTTCTGAAAGAATAAAATCCAAAATTTTCATTTAGGAAAGACCATTTTTCCAGTAAATCCCAAGCAGGTTTTTCACTGATAAAAAAGTAGGGATCCAGAGCTTTATCCTCTTTTTTAATCGCCGCACTGACCACGGTTGTCACCAACCGCATTGCAACCAAAACATACAGGCATTCCAACTCCTTTTCAGAAATCTTATAGTGTTTGTTGTAGCCTTCAATCACGTCCAAAGCAGCATTGAGCGGAGCAGGGAGGTCCATTATGGCATAAGCCAAAACGATAGCGAGATCGTTGATAGACTGCGTATAAACCGAATCACCAAAATCGATAATACCGTTAATCCCTGGCTCCTTTAAATCTTTAGAAACCAAAATGTTGTAATCGTTTAAATCATTGTGAACGATGCTTTTGGGCAAGCTTTCATAAGTATTTTGAATTTGAAGAAAGCGCTCTTGAAAATGGCGAATAATTTCTTGTTGTTTCCCCGAAAACAGATTGAGATGTTGAAACGTCCATTCCGAATTTGCCAAATCCCAGTCGATTTTGCGATGGGCGGCCGGATGTTCAAAATCCTGTAAGACCGTTGTAAGCTGGCCCGTCGCTTCCCCTAAATTTCGGCGCAGATCAGGATTTTTTGGGTTTACTTTAGACCATAGCCGGCCCGAAATAAAAGCCAATAATCGACAAATCTTCCCATTTGGCATTTCAACGAAGGCCTTGTCCTTTTGATCGGCTATAATTTTTGAAGTTTTAAATGGAAGTTTTTTATCGGAAAGATAGTCAAGGATTTTAATCTGATAATCCAATTCGTCATCCTTCCCATCTTCTGAGATTTTCAAAAGAAATTCTTCCCCGGAATTCGTCTTCAAATAAAAATTCTCATCCGCATAGCCATCAAGTTTTGTGGCATCTACAGTGAGATTGAAATATTTGAGTGCTATTTCAGAAGCGCTTTCGCAGGTGGTTTTGTCCATAAATTTGAAATAAATAACTGTCTTTCAAATTTACTGAAAATTGAGCCGACCGCTGACTAAAAGTTTAAAAGAAAATCTGATCTCTTGTAGATATAATGAAACCCTATTCCTTCTCCTGTGGATAAATCAACCCATTCACAATATGGAAAAATCCGTTTTTATGGGTAAAATTCGTGTCGGTAATAGTTGCTGTATTTCCTTCTGAATCCACGAGAATCAAGCGTCCATTCACTTCCTTAACCCCAAGTTTTTGATGGGAAAGGGTGGTAAGATATATAAGACCGTTTTGTTTTTTCACTTCAGTTCTTAAACTGTTTTCGTCAACTCTTCCCGGCACTACCATATTTTTCACAATGGCATTCATAAGCTTTGAATTTCCAACTATAGAATCCGTTGTCTCTTTTGAAAAATCTGAAAATGCCTCATTGCTAAACGCAAAAATGGTTACCATTTCTTGGTCTTCTATAGATTTCCTAAGAGATTCGCTTTTTAGGATTTTTGACAAAACACCAAATTGAGGCGCATTCTCGATATTATCGTAAAATGTTTTGGATGAATTAAACGTATTGCCTTTCCATTCAGAAGAAACATCCGATGTTTCTACAGCAAGATATTTTTGTGAAAAGACAGAATTTCCAAAAATGAGGAAAAGGAACAAACAAGAAAGGGACTTTAAGTACATGCTGATAAAATTTTGGAGGGTAAATATAAGGATTCGTTCCTTAAATTCTGGGATTGAAAAGCGTCTCTTGAAAAAATTATCGATAATCTTCGGGTTTTCTATTTATGCAAAGGATGTAAGGCTGTGGTTTCCTTAAAAAATATAAGCGCGTCGTACCGCATCGGGACAATGGTGGGCACAAATTGCCTTCTATCGAATTGTGGACTGTACACCACTCCAATGGCCCGGTGGCCCGTCACTTTTAGATTTTTCTCCTGTCGGTCCTCCTCATCAAAAATAAGATAGAACGCATTTAGCCCAGTTTTCTTTAATTTGGTTTCCACGCTATTATTGATAGCATTCGGGATGGTCATTTCTTCCATTCTCGCGCCCCAACTGGAACCAGCAATTACTTTTCCTTTATAACTGGAAAACCCGATAAGAAAGACTTTCTCCTTCCCTAGGCTTTCTCGCTTGAGCTGCCCTATATTTTTTTCCCCTGTATTGCGCATGCTGGTAAAAGATGCGTCGCCAATATGGGTGTTGTGTGCCCAAACCACACCTTTGGAATTTTCGCCATAGAGAGTAAGTAAATCCCCTACCGTTTCCCGCATATGAAAAACTCTGGAATTCCATGAAGCAGCGTCTCTGGAAGCGACGCTTTCACGGTAAAATTCCTCAGCATTATGTACTACTATCGCATTTTGGAGCAAATAAAAATAAGCGTCGTTTGAAAGCTCTTTTAAAGCTTCCCGATTGATTCTTATATATTCAACCACTCTTTTTGTGGCCTCGGCACAATCCGGTTTTCCGCCTTTTACGGCATGGGCGTATTGCCAGCTATCTCCTTTATGGGGATTAAAACAATTGTATTGTTGTTTGGCGTAGTTAAAACTTGTTTCATCTGTTTTTTTAAGCATATCCAAAACCATTTCTTTGGAATGCCATTCGTCGTAAACATCCATGCCATAAAAACCGACTTTCTTATCTTGAGGCAGGCCGTCGTTATGTTTCCGCAACCATTCAACAAGGACAATCACTTCTTCGTTTGCCCACATCCACGTGGGCCATCGGTTGAGCTTCATCAAGATTTCCCTTGCGGAATTTCCGGCACCTTCCACATTCTTTACATATTGGTTTAATTTATAAAGACTGGCGAAGTCCCCCTCCACGGCTATAAAATTAAAATCGTGTTCCTCGATTAGCCTTCTGCTTATTAAGTCACGCCACACATAATATTCATGGGTGCCATGACTGGCTTCCCCGAGCAGAACCAACTTTTTATCGCCTGCGGCGGCAATGAGTGGATCCAAACTGGATGCGTTTTCCAGCAATTTCGCTTTTTCCGTAATATTTTGGGCAGATGCTATCATAAGTGAAAGAACCATTAAAAGGGTTGCACGCAACTTCATAAATTGACGTATTAAATAATGAATCAATATAAGCAAAATAGGTGACCTTTTCTAATTAAATGGCACTATTCTCAAGCCCAATAAAATCAAATAAATCCAGCTAAATCCTTGTTTTGGAAAATTCTGCGATGTAATTTTATTTATCTTAAAAAAGAATGCGCTATGTTGTCCAGGATCAATATTGAAGAAAAACTATTAAAACAACGTGTCAAAAGAGTCGGGGAGCAGGATCTTATGAATGAAGTGTTCCGAATTTTTTTGAAAAATGAGGAAGATCGAAAAAAGATTTTCTCAAAACTCACAAACGGTTCCCCACAAGAAATAAATCAATTCAATTTCGATTTGTTGGAGTCTTCCCATATTTTTCATCTGGAAGACATCAAAAATATATGTACTATCTATCGTCTTCGCTTTCTGGAATCGAATTTTTTTAAAGGAGAAATTCCCGAAGAGGCGATCTCTAAGGTCCGAAGTCTCGAAACAATTCATCAAACAAGTCTGAACAACTTTAAAATAGTAGCACCTGCCAAATTGTTGAAGCTTGAAAATGCAGACGACCCTTTGCTGTTCGCCCCTATGGGAAATGACTACTTCTATTTGATCCACAAATGGGGCAGAGATCTTCACCCATTTCGAAAACTGTTGATGTGGCCGTTTAAAACCCTCGACAACTTGACGATAACTGTTGTTTTTATGAGTATTCTACTAACCGTATTGGTGCCAATGCATTGGTTTACCACATCTCCGGGAATTGGGAATTATATTTTTCTGTTTATGATTATCCTAAATGGGGTTGGTGGAATGGTTCTTTTATACGGTGTTGCCAAAGGAAAAAACTTCAATAATGATATTTGGAACAGCAAGTATTACAATGGGTGATTCTCTTTCTAGTCACATTTTGGGAAGGGTATATTTCTGGCATCGAATAAAAGACTGGATCAATACTTTATGAAACATTTCACAAACCTAATCGTCGGTAAGTCGGAATTAAGTTAGTATTTTAGTGATTCAATCCCTTCAACATAATATTATGTCTAATCACACAGAAGAAACAGTTCGCATATATACCGGCCCGATACTCGTGGCCGAGGCTTTAGTTGGAAGACTCAAGGAAGTCAACATTATTCCCATCGTTCGTGACGACCAACAAAACGCCGTTATGTTTGGCTCGGGCAGCAACTATTCCGACCAGATAAGAGTATTTATAAGGAAGGATGAATTGATAAAAGCTAGACCAATAGTCGATGCTTTTAGAGAAGAAACCGGAGAAGAAGAATAAATATGTCAGAAACAACCAGAATTTATACCGGTCCTACTTTAATAGCTAAAGGGCTGGTAGCTCGTCTAAATGAAATAGGAATAAGCCCTATCGAGCGAAACGACCACGACAGTAGCCTTCGCGCAGGCTTCACGGCCAGCATAGCCAATCAAACCATGATCTTTATAAGAAAAGACGAACTGATAAAAGCCCAAAGCACTATCGATGAATTTTTAAAAGATATTGGAGAATAGATATTGGCTAAGGAAAACTTTAAACTCCTCGACTCCTCACCCGACTGGCAAATCACTACACCTCTACCGAATACATTTTATCCCGCAATTCCTTGATGTTTTTGTCTTCCATATACTCATCAAAGTTCATATAGCGATCGATGGCACCTTTTGGTGTCAGTTCCACAACGCGGTTTCCTACCGTGCGGGCAAATTCGTGATCATGGGTGGTAAATAGTATGGTGCCCTTAAAGTTTGTCAGGGAATTGTTGAAGGCCGTGATGGTTTCCAAGTCCAAGTGGTTGGTGGGTTCATCTAGCATCAATACGTTCGCGCGCATCATCATCATCCTGCTCAGCATACAGCGAACCTTTTCACCTCCTGAAAGCACATTGCTTTTTTTGAGAGCTTCTTCCCCGCTGAAAAGCATTTTTCCTAAAAATCCACGTAAATATACCTCCTCGCGCTCTTCTTCTGTTTTTGCGTACTGACGGAGCCAATCCACAAGAGAAAGGTTGTTTTTGAAAAACTCCTCGTTGTCCAAAGGCAAATAACTTTGAGTGGTGGTAATCCCCCATTGAAAGTTTCCACTATCCGGTTGGGCGTGGCCGTTAAGGATTTCATAGAAAGCGGTTGCAGCTCTGGAATCTCTGGAGTAGATAACAACCTTATCGGTCTTGGACAGGTTTAAATCTACATTTTGGAATAAAACTTCCCCATCTATCGAAGCGGAAAGGTTCTCTATATTCAAAATTTGATCTCCGGCTTCGCGTTCCCGGTCAAAAATAATAGCGGGATATCTTCTACTTGAAGGCTTGATTTCCTCTACATTCAATTTTTCCAACATCTTTTTTCTGGAAGTTGCCTGTTTTGACTTTGCCACGTTCGCACTAAAGCGTAAAATAAACTCTTGGAGCTCCTTGCGCTTCTCATCCGCTTTTTTGTTCTGCTGTGAGCGTTGGCGAGCAGCGAGTTGACTACTTTCATACCAGAAAGTATAATTCCCGCTGTAATGGGTTATTTTCCCAAAATCTATATCACTGATATGAGTACATACCGAATCTAAAAAGTGACGGTCGTGAGAAACTACTATCACACAGTTGTCGTAATTTGCCAAAAAGTTTTCTAACCAACTGATGGTTTCATAATCCAAATCGTTGGTAGGCTCATCCATAATAAGCACATCTGGATTTCCAAAAAGAGCTTGCGCCAATAGCACCCGTACTTTTTGTTTTCCATCCAAATCTCCCATCAAAGTAGAATGAAGGCCCGCCTCAATTCCAAGATTCGACAATAAAGTAGCAGCCTCGCTCTCTGCATTCCAGCCGTTCATTTCTTCAAAAGCTACTTGTAGCTCCCCGATTCTATCTGCATTTTTATCAGAGTAATCTTCATACAGCTTATCTATTTCAGATTTAATGGCGAAGAGTTCTTTATTCCCTCTAACAACAGTTTCTAAAACCATATAGTCATCATATGCGTTGTGGTTCTGTTCCAAAACCGACATACGTTTTCCTTTTTCCAAATGGACACTGCCCGATGTAGGGTCCTGCTTGCCCGAAAGAATTTTTAAAAATGTAGATTTTCCTGCACCATTGGCACCAATGATACCATAAATATTACCCGTAACAAACTGGGTATTTACTTCGTCGAACAAAACTCTTTTGCCAAACTGAACTGAAAGATTGGAAACTGAAAGCATAACTGTGATTTAGATTTTCTGAAATTTCCGCAAAAGTAGGTATTTACGGGACACGCCGAAAATATTAACGTTTTAAAAAGGGATTTAACCATCATTTAACACATTGCGCATGCCACTGGGCTTACATTTGTTGGTTACCTAAAGTTAAGTTGCCCTTGTTTAGAAAATTACTTCTTCTTTTATTGGTGTTTATTCTGTTCTCTTGTAAAGAGAAGGAGGACACCTCCCCTAAAACTACTTGGATAGGCGGTCAGATTGTCAACCCCAAACTCGACTATGTTGTTTTTTCGAGAGGCGGAGATATCCTTGATACCGTAAAGTTGGACGCCAACAGTTTTTTTCTATATCGCACCGACAAAATAAAGAAAGGGCTGTACACATTAAGACATAACGAAACCCAGGTTTTCTTTATTGAACCCGGGGACAGTTTGTTGCTCCATTTAAACACTATAGATTTTGACGAATCCTTAGCTTATTCCGGAAGAGGCGCTGAGCAGAATAATTTATTGATGTATCTTTTCTTGACAAATGAAACCGAAAACCGTTTACTGCCCCAATGGTACACTTTGTCTCCTGAAAAATTTACAAAAAAAATTGATTCCCTTAAAGCTATCAAGGTTTCGGAATATGAAGGTTTCCTCAAAAAGAATAAGGTTAGCAGTGAATTTAAAAAAGTAGCTCAAGCTTCCATAGATTACGATCACTATTCTAAAAAGGAGTTATACACTGCTGCAAATATGAATCGTAGAGCAGAGATTAGCGACAAATTCTACGATTACAGAAAGAAAATCGACTTTGGAAATGAAGACTTTTGGTATTACTACCCATACTACCGTTTTTTGAATAGATATTTTGACAATTTAATTGCCGAAAATTTGAAATCTCCGCTAGCTCGTACTTCTTTTGACTTCAGTCTTAAAAAAATAAAAGCCATTGACAGTCTGGTAATACAAGATTCCATTAAGAACAGCTTGATACGCTTCACTGCCCTTCGATGTTTATACAACACAAAAGATGCTGAAAATGGAGTGCAATTTTTTGAAGCTTTTTCCAAGGTCAATAACAATTCCACACATCTTCGTGAAATTGAAGAACTGGTGCAGACCACTTTAAAAATGAGTCCGGGCAATCCCTTGCCCAATGTTCTTTTGATAAGTATGGACAATACGGCAGTAAACATGCCCAATGTGATAGATCGTCCCACCGTGTTCTATTTTTGGACATCTTCCTTTCCTGAACAAGTAAAGACCCAGCACAACAGGGCAGCAGAGCTTAAATCCAAATATCCAGAATACGACTTTATAGGAATCAATACCGACTCCCATTTTAGAAATTGGCGTTCAACCGTGAACAAGTTGGGCTATAACGCCTCAAAGCAATTCCAATTGGAAAATATGTCGGAAGCCGAAAGAATATTGGTCTTGAGCTGGCGGAGCAAAGCGATTATTGTAGATAAGGATAAAACCATTTTGGATGGCAATACCAATATGTTCAACACCAACTTTGAAGAGTTGCTTTTAGGTTATTTAAATAGGTAACATTTGCTTTAAAAATAGAATTGCCTATTTCTCCACACCATATTTACGCGATTAATTCCCTTTCTTATAATCTGCCAAAAACTGTTGCAAACCGATATCTGTCAAAGGATGTTTTAGCAAGCCTTCAATTGAGGACAAAGGTCCCGTCATAACATCGGCTCCGAGTTTGGCACAGTTTATCACGTGCATGGTATGGCGAATGGAAGCTGCAAGAATTTCGGTTTCAAATCCATAATTGTCAAAGATCAAACGAATCTCGGCAATTAGTTCCAGTCCATCAGTGGATATATCGTCCAAACGTCCAATAAATGGCGAAACATAATCGGCTCCCGCCTTGGCGGCCAAAAGAGCTTGCCCTGCTGAAAAAATCAGGGTGCAATTGGTTCGTATTCCGTTATCGCTAAAGTACTTTATCGCTTTTACACCATCCTTTATCATTGGTATCTTCACCACTATTTGCTCGTGAAGTTCGGCAAGCTCCTCCCCTTCTTTAATCATTCCCTCATAATCGGTGGCAATAACCTCGGCCGAGACGTCGCCATCCACAATATTGCAAATATCGACATAGTGTTTTAAGATATTGTTGCGGCCGGTGATGCCTTCTTTAGCCATTAGGGAAGGGTTGGTGGTTACTCCGTCCAACACTCCCAAATCCTGGGCTTCACGGATTTGGTCAAGGTTTGCGGTATCGATAAAGAATTTCATAGTAATGGTTTGAGATTATACTGGACAAAAATACATAAGAATAGGGCATTAAAAACGCTTGTTGGGAAAGATTGATAAATGTTTATCATCTTCTTTTATCTATTGAGCAGAAATCACAAAAACGAAAATCCCAAAAACAGTGGATTTCGGGACTTTTAAAAAACTTATTTAGCTTTCTCTCAAATTATGGAGGTGAAAAATATTAGGTTTTTCTTGAAGCGGCATTCTTGGTGGGTCCTCCCTTTTTCGTGGAAGAAGCTTTCGGAGTGGAAGTTTTCGGAGCTGCTGCCATTGAGGTCACCGTCTTTTTAGGCTTTGCAACTTTGGGGTCTTGCTGTTTTTCAACACCTTCTTTTTCTTCCTCCTTTTCTTCTTCCTTGGGTTCTGAAAAATCAGTCATGCCATTTTTAAGAAGCATATTATACCATTGTATCACTTTCTTGATATCACTCGCGTAAACTCGGTCCTCATCGTAATCCGGCAGGATCTCGAAGAAATACTCTTCCAGGGCATCCTTTGAGGATTTATGATCAATAGCCTCCCCGCCGTTTTCCTTTTCAGAAATCTTCCTGAACACTTCACGAAGGGGTATCTCCTCGGTCAAGGTGTAAATAGCAATTTCAGAAAGTAGGCTCACATTGTGGCGCCCACTGACGTTGATTGTTTTTTTGTCCAAAAGCGACTCCGCTAAAAATCCGTTGCGGGTCTGGGTCTTTAATTTGTAGAGTCCGGGTTTGCCGGCAATGGAAAGCACTTTTTCTAAGCTCATAAATTACATTTAAATTTTTTTATTGGATACAAATATCTTTGGTTTCTCTAAAATCTGCAAGCCTGTTAACGTTTCTTTTTTAGAAGAGGAAATTTCATCCTATAATCCACGTCTATATCGCCTTTGGAAATTTTGGTCAATTTACTCTTTATCAATCGTTTTTTAAGGGGAGAAAGCTTGTCAGTAAAGAGAATTCCCTCTATATGGTCGTATTCATGCTGTATGATGCGAGCTACTATGCCTCTAAAGGTTTCTTTGTGCATTTTGAAATTTTCATCTTGGTATTCTATTGTGATATGTGGCTGACGAAATACATCCTCCCGCACCTCTGGAATACTTAAACAACCTTCGTTAAAGGCCCATTCATCACCGCTCTCCTCAATAATTTTAGCGTTGATAAATACCTTTTTGAAGGTGGAGAGAAACTTTTGTTCTTCCTCAGAAATATCTTCATCATCTTCAAAAGTCGTTGCATCCACCACAAAAAGACGAATAGGCATGCCTACCTGGGGCGCCGCCAGGCCAATGCCCCGTGCAGCGTACATGGTTTCGAACATGTTCTCAATCAACTGCTCGATATCTGGATAGTCCTCGGATATTTCCGCGGTCTTCTTCCTTAATATTGGGTCGCCGTAGGCTACTATGGGCAAAATCATTATTATTATTTATTGTTATTGTTATTGTTATTATTTATTGTTATTATTTATTGTCTATTGTTCTAGTCTAAACGCTCCACTCTCAGCTCCCTATTTACTATGAAGATATTCCTGCAAAATTATCGTCGCACTAATTTCGTCAACCAACGCTTTGTTCTGTCGCTTTTTCTTTTTTAGGCCGCTATCGATCATTGATTGGAAAGCCATTTTACTGGTATAACGTTCGTCCACCCGCTTCACTTCCAAATCTGGAAAAAATCCGATAAATTTCCTTAAAAACTTTTGAATTTCCTCTTCAATGTTGGAATGGGTTCCATCTTTTTGCTTTGGCTCCCCCACCAAAACCAGTACCACTTTTTCAGAAGCAATGTATTTCTTCAAAAAGTCCATCAATTCAGAAGTAGGGACGGTTGTTAGGCCAGAAGCAATCAACTGCAACTCGTCCGTAATGGCAACACCTGTACGCTTGCTACCATAATCCAATGCTAAAATCCTTCCCATAACGGATGCAAAAGTAAGAGTTTCAAAAATAGTATGCTAAAATTCATTCCTTATTTGGATGGGAGGTTATATATTTGTGAAAAACGGAAACAAAAACCAGGACTTAGGGAAAACAGGACAGCTATGTCTTGGTTGTAAGTCTTGGTTCTTGGTTCTCTTTTGTCCTGATTCAAGAAAATATGACTGAACTACAACAAACCATAGAAAAAGCTTGGGAAGATCGTTCCCTACTCACCGAAACCGAAACCATTGTGGCCATCCGGCAGGTGGTCAATCTTTGCGACGAAGGAAAACTCCGTTGTGCCGAACCTACGGCAGATGGTTGGAAGGTAAATGAATGGGTAAAAAAAGCCATCGTCCTCTATTTCCCCATCCAAAAAATGCGGACTACCGAAGCGGGCATATTTGAATACCACGACAAAATCCCCTTAAAGTCCGGTTATGAGGCCAAAGGGGTTCGTGTAGTGCCACATGCGGTAGCTCGACATGGCGCCTATATTTCCAGGGGTGTAATTTTAATGCCCAGTTATGTAAACATCGGTGCTTATGTGGACGAAGGCACTATGGTTGATACCTGGGCCACTGTGGGAAGCTGTGCCCAGATCGGTAAAAACGTACACTTGAGTGGTGGAGTGGGCATAGGTGGGGTTTTGGAGCCCTTGCAAGCTGCGCCGGTTATTATTGAGGACAATGCTTTTATTGGATCCCGATGTATAGTGGTGGAAGGGGTTCGAGTTGGTAAGGAAGCTGTTTTGGGTGCCAATGTGGTACTAACCGCTTCAACAAAAATAATAGATGTAACAGGAAAAACACCCGTCGAGACAAAAGGATATGTGCCGGAACGCTCAGTTGTCATTCCCGGCACATACGCCAAACAATTTCCCGCAGGTGAATTTCAAGTACCCTGCGCCTTGATTATCGGGCAACGAAAGGAGAGCACGGATGTAAAAACCTCGTTGAACGATGCGTTGAGGGAATACGACGTGGCGGTTTAAATAGTCTTCAGTTCGCAGTAGGTTCTTAACAACGATTTTTCTAGTATCTCACTGCCAACTGCAACTGAACACTGAACTGTCAGTTCATAATATAGGTTGACACGAAGTTTAGTTTATAACTTTGTAAATTTACACAAAATGAAACTAGACCGGAAAGTACGGCGTACGTTCAGTACAGCTTTTAAGAAGGAAAAGGTAGG
>JBARWQ010000031.1:0-1670 GCA_049646885.1 Aequorivita sp.
ACGGACAACTGTTCCAATGGCAGCATCACCAACGACCTGAACGGAACGGCAAGCCTTTCTGGGGAAGTTCTTCCAAAAGGGGTCACCACCGTTGTTTGGACCGTTGACGATGGCAACGGCCAGACGGATAGCTGCACAACAGTTATCACGGTTGAGGACAATGAACTTCCAATCCTGGTCTGCCCTACGGATATTACCGTCAATTCCAGTGCCGGAACGTGCAGCGCGGCAGTTACTTTCCCAATGCCAATTGCGTTGGACAATTGTGGGATCGACGCCGTTGTGCAGACAATGGGAGACCCGAGCGGAAGCCAGTTCCCGGTGGGGACATCGACCATTGGGTTTACTGCGACGGATGTGAACGGCAATAGCATTGGGTGCAGTTTTACCATCACGGTAATCGACAATGAGCCGCCAGTGGCCGTTTGCCGGAACATCACCATCCAGCTGGATGCAGACGGCAGCGCCAGCATCACGGCGGCCGATGTTGATGGCGGTAGCACAGACCAATGCGGTGTGGCTTCCATAACGATAGACAGGGATACTTTTGATTGTTCGGATGTTGGGGACAACAACGTGATCCTGACAGTTACCGATGTTAACGGAAACGCCGGTACTTGTACGGCCATCGTGACGGTTGAGGATGTTACTGCACCAGTAGTTGCCTGTCGGGACATTACGGTAGAACTTGACCCCGTGACCGGGACTATTGCCATAATGGGAACGGATATCGACAACAGCAGCACCGATGCCTGTGGCATCGCGGGCTACGAGCTTGACATCGATACCTTCGATTGTTCCAACATCGGCGATAACACTGTTGTATTGACGGTAACCGACGTAAATGGGAACACCGCCACTTGTACCGCTATTGTAACGGTAGAGGACAATACCGGCCCAGAGCTTGTCTGTCGGGACTTCACGCTGGAACTTGGGGCCGATGGCACTGCCACCCTCGATCCAAGCGATGTGATAGCCTCCAATGGTGATGCCTGTGGCATTGCGACGGTAGCTGTTGATATTGTCCAGTTCAGCTGTGCCGATATCGGCACGCCGGTAACCGTACAGGTCTTTAGCCAGGATACCAATGGCAACATTGCTGCCTGTATGGCAGTAGTGACAGTGGTGGATAATCTTGCGCCGGCAGTAACCTGCCCACCGGCCCAAACGGTAGATCCGGGAGCGGGCAAGCTGTTCTACATCGTGCCCGATTATTTTGCGACGGGCGGGGCCACAGCAGTGGACAACTGCACCGATCCAGTGACCGTTACAAGCCAGAGCCCCGCGCCGGGGACAGCGCTTCCCGATGGGGTCCACACGATTACACTCACCGCAACGGACGGATATGGCAACACGGGAAGCTGTAGTTTTGAGTTAACGGTGGAGAGCACACTTGGTGGGCCCAATATCGATCTGGATTATGGAACGATATCTCTATATCCAATTCCCGCAAGGGATATTCTGAACATCGGCAATCCCCAGGATATCGAGCTGGAAAGATTGGAAATATATGATCTAAGGGGTAGGTTGGTCCTAACTGAAGACCTTCGCGGTATGGGCACTGCCAAGAAAATAGATGTAGATCACCTTTCCGCCGCCAGTTACCATGTAAGTATTGTTGGGAAATATGGCCGGATAACCAAACGCATTTTAAAATATAATTAGTTTTT
>JBARWQ010000032.1:0-85723 GCA_049646885.1 Aequorivita sp.
CATCCAAACCAAGAACCTTATTACCTTAGTAAGAAACCATAATCCATCGAAACCAAGAACCTTATTACCTTATTTCTTCCGAATCCCTGGTGCGCTCCGAAAACAAGGTAATAAGATCGGTTTCTCCTTGCTATTTTGTTGCTAAGCCAATAAGGTCTCCAACCGGATAAGCTAGGTATTAAAAAAACTCCTGACTTCGACACTGGGACACCCTAATCGAGATTTTGCAAAAAAAATTCGGCAAACAGTTTTTCATCGCCATTTATAAGCACGTTTTCAACCTGGGATAATAAATTTCTGAAAATTGGGCGTCAAAATCAGGAGAGGTGATTTTTCGCATTCCCATAACGAAAATGAAAGAAGACTATTTCTGGGGCCAAGTTGGAGGACATTTGAAAGACTGCCAAGTAAAAATTCCCGTTTTTCGAAATCAGCCGACCGCTTTGACACCTTCGTAGCCACTTGGACATAGCCGCCAAGTGGAATCATTGGGAAAAATTGAATTTTCTACATCTGTTTCCGGATGAAACCTTCGCACTTGCAATTTAAATCAAAACAGCAACGCTCGATGGTAATATAGGCCGCTTCGGCAAAACAACGCCATATAAAAGGAGGGCAAACCTGCCCTCCTTTTTTTCATTTTAAATAAGTGTATTAAACCGAGAGCGGCTTAGCAACCTGTACATGGAGCTCCTATTACAATCTCTGCTAAATCAGGTGGACAAGTTACTTGAACTGGATCTGGGAAGAAACAGCTTTCAGCATCAGCAGTGAAATCACCACCTGGACCTAATTGTAAAACATCCGCCATATTACCATTACCATTTTGGATAATACTGGCCAAATGACCTGCACCTCCTTGAGATTTTTGAACTAACAACGCTTGGTTATCATCCCCTGTTTGTTGGATAACACCATTATTGTTATCATCTTGGTAGCTAGCAGCTAAGTTTCCATCTCCAGCAAATTGACCCAAGATCATACTGTTGCCGTCCCCAATTTGTCTTGAATAACCTTTACTGTTGGTGCCATACTGTCCAAAAGAATTGTAGTTGTTATCTCCTGTTTGATCAATACGGCCGTAGTTTCCACCACCTTGCTGACCTTTAAAGATCACGTTGCCGTTTCCATTTTGGTTATCTTCAGAATAGTTATTATTTCCAGTTTGGAACACAAGATCATTTGTGTTATTGTTTCCAACTTGATTTTGTATAGCCTTACCATTGGTTCCAGATTGATTTAAATTAGCAACGTTATCATCTCCAAGTTGGTATTGGGACGCTTTATTACTGTCTCCTGACTGTGTAGCAGACAACGCATTGTAGTCACCATCTTGTGATGCTGTACTGCAGTTTTCTTCACCTGTTTGAAGGATGTTAGCAACATTACCAAGACCTCCATAATTAAGAAGACTTTGCAGCACTAACGATTTGTTTTCATTACCATCTTGAGTAATGTTTACTACACCATTTGTACCATCTTGATGTGTACGAGCTTCGTTTTCATCTCCATCTTGATTTAAAGTAGCAATACTACCTGTACCTCCATGCTGATTTACAACTGCTTTGTTGTCTGCACTAGCGGTATTGTTTTTACCTTGGTTGATAATAGCTGTAGCATTAGTAGGAGGCGTAAACTGAGCTTGTTCTACATAAGCCTGGTTGTTGGAACCTTCCTGATCAATAGTAGAAGAATTATCGGTTCCTCGTTGCATTACCATAGCACGGTGTGAGCCATAACCACTGCCATTACCTTGGGTAATACCAGAGATTAATCTTGTTCCTGCCTGTCTTACAAACACTCTCTGATCGTCTCCAGTTTGAGTAGAAATCGAAGTGTTTTGAGCGAATGTTACGCCCGCAAATAATAGCGCCGCAGCGCCTAAAATTACTTTTTTCATGATTTAAAGATTTAAAGATTAATATTTGGTTAAAAAATATTCTCATCTATGGCCCCACATAAAATGCAAACTGTGATCGGTGCAGTTTTAAAAACCGTGAGGAAACTTAATTATGGGGATACTTCAAAAAAGAAAGAAGGTGAGGAACTTCTTCCGGAATCGGGATTAACTATCAAATTGGATCATACATAATACATACAACATCAACAAGTTAACCAAAGGGATAGGTTTGTTGTTCTTAACAGTCTCGAGGAGAAAGACAATTTCCTGTCCAACTGTTTTTTAATAAACCAAAGGTGCGAAAAAAATAAATACGTCGCAAATTGGACTCCCCGCCCCCAAAGAAAAATGGACTTTTTAGAGGATAAAAAATTATGATAAAATTGCATCCTGGCTAAAACAACCATATTAAAAACAAAAAAAATCGCTAAAAAACCAAAAATTAACATTTCAACGCTATTGTTAAATTTGTGTTAAATTTTAAAAATTATCTTAAAATCTGATATAAATAACCTATATCGTGTCGGAATTTAGGATTTTCATAAGAATCTTCCTAAATATTATAGATTTCAAAATGTTCTGTTTTTTAAACTTTAAGCAATTTCATCTGGTAAAAAATGAATAAAGTGCGGAACATCCGTAAAGATGACCGCTCTTTTTTTTGATTTAATGTAAAGATAAGGTTGGAATGCTGTTCCCGGAAGATTCTTTTGGCCAACAGAACTGATGTGCCCCACATTCAATTTGAGGCATGAACTAAGTCTGGTTTCCTGGCCAATCCCAGCATTGGGCCAGGTCTGTTCTAAAGTCAAAAAAATACCGCCCAAAAAATATTTGGACGGCCTGATCGCATAACAAGTTAAAAACTTCAATATCTTATTTTGTGAAAAGAAGCTCCCTGTATTTAGTGAGCGGCCAAAGTTCGTCATCCACAAGCAATTCCAGCTTGTCACAATGATAACGAATTACTTGGAAAAAAGGCTTCACCTCATTGCAGTAAGCAAAAGCCTTCTCTTCAGCGCCTTCAATTTTATTGGCCTTTTTCCGGGCATCGATCATCTCGGTAATCCCCGAGTTTATTTTGGCAATATGCTCGCTGATCTGCTCGATAAGCCGCATCTGCTCCCCGGCATATTTTTGAAACTCGGTCCCGTAAATATTCTTTAAACCTACCACATTTTCTAAAAGTATGTTTTGATATTGTATCCCGGTCGGAATAATATGGTTTCTGGCTATATCCCCCAGGATGCGCCCCTCAATTTGAATCCGCATGGCGTAATCCTCCACCTCTATCTCGTGGCGGGCCTCCATTTCTACCTTGCTCATAATCCCCATCTCCTCAAATAGGGCGATGGACTTTTTCGAAACCTTGGCTTTGAGCGCTTCAGGAGTGGTTCTATGATTGCTCAACCCGCGTTTCTTGGCTTCTTTCTCCCAAGCTTCGCCATAGCCATCGCCTTCAAACCGAATTCTTTTTGAATCCTTAATATACTCTTTCAATACATTGAAGATGGCATCATCCTTTTTCATCTTCTTCTCCCGGATCAACCCATCCACCGAAGCCTTAAAGTCCATAAGCTGTTTTGCTACTATGGTGTTCAAAACAGTCATCGGATTTGCACAGTTGGCGCTGGAACCCACGGCGCGAAACTCAAACTTGTTGCCCGTAAAGGCAAAGGGCGAAGTCCGGTTCCGATCGGTATTGTCGAGTAAGATCTCTGGGATCTTGCCTACAACGTTCAACTTCAAATCTGTTTTTTCCTGGGGTGAAAGCTTTCCACTGGTCAATTTCTCAAGTTCGTCCAAAACCTGGGTCAACTGCGAACCTATAAAAACGGAAATGATTGCCGGCGGCGCCTCGTTGGCCCCCAAACGATGGTCGTTGCCCGCACTGGCAATGGAAGCACGCAACAGCTCCTCATGTTCGTTTACAGCCTTTAAGGTGTTTATAAAGAAGGTGAGAAATTGAAGGTTCCGGGTTGGCGTTGTGCTGGGACCTAAAAGATTTACCCCCGTATCGGTGGCCAACGACCAGTTGTTGTGCTTCCCGCTCCCGTTCACGCCAGCAAAGGGTTTTTCGTGAAACAATACCTTGAAGTTGTGCTTGCCTGCCACCTTGTGCATTAAATCCATCAGCAGGGCATTGTGATCGACCGCCAAATTGGTCTCCTCAAAAATAGGAGCCAACTCAAATTGATTGGGCGCCACTTCATTGTGCCGGGTTTTAACAGGGATTCCCAACAACATACATTCGGTCTCCAAATGCCGCATAAAATTGAGGACTCTCGCCGGTATGGATCCAAAATAATGATCGTCCAACTGCTGCCCCTTTGCCGCCGAATGCCCCAACAAAGTCCTCCCGGCCAAAGTTATATCGGGACGCGATGCGGCTAAGGCACTGTCAACAAGAAAATACTCCTGTTCCCATCCCAAAGTCGCATTCACTTTTATAACACTTTTGTTGAAATATCTCGCAACCTCGGTAGCCGCATTGTCAACCGCCTGCAATGCGCGCAACAAGGGGGTTTTATAATCCAAGGCCTCCCCCGTGTAGGATACAAAAACAGTGGGTATGCAAAGCGTGGTGCCGTAAATAAAAGCGGGAGAGGTTGGATCCCAAGCGGTATATCCCCGTGTCTCAAAAGTGTTCCGAATGCCCCCGCTAGGAAAACTGGAAGCATCCGGTTCCTGCTGCACCAGCTGCCCACCTCCAAATTTTTCAATGGCATGCCCATCTTCCATCGTTTCAAAAAATGCATCGTGCTTTTCCGCAGTGGCACCAGTTAATGGCTGGAACCAATGCGTGTAATGGGTCGCGCCCTTGGCAATGGCCCATTCTTTCATCCCCGTGGAAATATGGTCGGCAATCTGGCGCTCAATCTTCGTTCCCGTTTGCATGGCCGCCATTACACTTAGAAAAGAATCCTTGGTAAGATATTGGCGCATCGCCGTTTGATTAAATACGTTCTTCCCGAAAATATCGGAACGCCTTTCACTTTCCTTAACAACAACAGGAACTCTATTTAAAGTTTCCTTCACGGCATGAAATCGCAATGTGGCCATAATTTTAGATTTTTGGGTTCGACCGGACAAAAGTAGGACATTTTAGAAAACACCCCCTCAATTTTATGCTAAAATTTCAAAAACCCTATGGTTATTTTTAACACCCCTTAATAATTAGGGGGTAAACTGAAGATTGAAGCCTATTTAGAAATTATCTCTTCAATAAAACTTATATGCGATAAACTAGTACAATCCTACTTTTCTCCTCAAGTCGGTACGATTGTGGAGGAAATCCAACCGAAGTAATCCCTAGCAAACCATGGGAAGGAATGTAGTTTGAAGGATAGGACGGGCAACCGAAGTGAAAATACGCCCTCGACGATCAATAATACCAACCCAAAAAAACAAGTGGAAAAATAAATGCACGGGATAATAATAAATGACAAAAATAAATAATCGTATATTTGCTCCTATCCCCCAAGTTTTTATTTGCGAACAAGTCCACATTCTATTTTTTTGGACTAACTTTTAATTTAAATGGAATCATGAAAGTCAATTGCAACAGAACCCTTCGGAATCTATCCTTTTTTTCAATTTTTATTCTTTGTACATTTTCGCTCCTCTCATTTACACCTAGGAATAAAACCCTAAATAATTTTGAAAATAATTCAGTGATGGAAAAGCAAATTAATGTCGTAATCACCAAAACCACCACCCTGGAAGAACTGGAGAAAATCAAAAAACAAGTGGTTGAGGAAGGCATGGGCTTTAACTATTCCAATGTTGTTTACAATGATAAAAATGAAATCATTGCCATCACCATCCAGTATAGAGATGCCAACAACAACTCCGGCAACTATAGTGTGAGCAGTCAAAATCCCATAAATAATATTGTAATAGTTTCGGATGGAAGCAGGATTTCGGTTACGAGCGAGGGTAGCTCAAACCAGGCCTTCATCAGCCAAGGAAGTGGATCGCATATTCCAAGCAATGCCCAAAAATCTTATGGGGACCGACGACAGGAGATGAAAGAAAAAAGCGACCAAATGGAAAGGGAAATGGAAGACCACATGCGGGAAATGATGGAAAGGCAAACCGAAATGGAAGCGCGTATGCTAAAACGGAGAGATAGCATGCTAAACCAATCGCATATAAGGAACGCCCAAGATTTTAATGGAAATCCCCATATCATTACCAAAAACACCACAGCAGCGGAATTAATGGAAATCCAAAAGGCCTATAAATTGGAGAATATTTCCTTTTTATATGAAAATCTGCAACGCAATGATAAAGGTGAAATAACGCATATTTCCATTACCATAGACAACGGGAATGGCTCGGTTTCCACATCGGGATTCGGAAACGGCAGCGAGGCGATAAAAGATATCACGGTAGCTGTGGACGCCCACAACACGATAATGAAAAGTATGGAATGACTTTTAATTTCATTTTGAAAATATCGGTTCAAAATGCTTAACTTGGACTAATATGAAAAAGAGGTTTTTTAAATTCCTGGCCAAAGTAAATAAGCGAATATTGCCGAGCCTTACCAAGAAAGGAGTGGACCTTTCAAAGGCGTCAAAACTGCAGA
Source organism: Aequorivita sp. (assembly GCA_049646885.1). Lineage (GTDB taxonomy): Bacteria > Bacteroidota > Bacteroidia > Flavobacteriales > Flavobacteriaceae > Aequorivita. The sequence continues at coordinate 6,495 of JBARWQ010000032.1, forward strand.
TGGCGATTTTTGGATATAGATTGTGGGTCACGAAAAATGCCTTGGACTAGTATTTCAGTAGAGATCTCACCGCATAGTCCTGGAGTTTTAAATTTCCTTTTAAAAACTCGATTTCCAATAAAAAATTAAACTGGACTATTTCCCCTCCCATTTTTTCCACGAGATTGCAAGCTGCCCTTGCCGTGCCACCAGTGGCGAGCACATCGTCATGCAATAAAACCCTTTCCCCCCTTTTAATGCCGTCTTCGTGAATTTCCAGCGCATCCATCCCATATTCCAGCTCATAGGGTTCCTTTAGAGTGTGGAAGGGAAGTTTCCCCGGCTTTCGAATAGGTATAAAACCCGCATTGAACCTCTGGGCCAAAAGAATTCCGAAAAAAAAGCCCCTGGACTCTATCCCTACTACCTTGTCTATTTTCTTGTCGCCAACCATAGCTACCAAAAGATTCAAACAATGCTCGGTAGCTGCCCTATTGGCCAGTAGCGGAGTGATATCTTTAAACTGAATTCCAGGCTTGGGGAAGTCATCGATATTTCGAATGTATCTTTCAATCTGTTCCATTCCGAAAAATAATCAAAAAAAATCCCAAACCATAAAGTTCGGGATTTTTTGTGACCTCGCCAGGATTCAAACCTGGAACCTTCTGAGCCGTAATCAGATGCGCTATTCAATTGCGCCACGAGGCCGTAACGGGGTGCAAATATAAAAAATTAGCACGCATTAAAGGCATTCAATTTATAAAAAAGTGAATTAAACTATCTCAGCACTCAGTCCCGCATCCAAAAGCATAGTGCAACGGGGCTTTAAGTCATCAAACTCCCCTGTCTTTACAGTGCATTTTCCCTTGTAGTGAACTATAATCGAACACTGCTCCGCTTGTTCCGGCGTGTGTTCGCAAGCATAAATAAGCGTGTTTATTACGTGGTCAAACGTATTTACATCATCATTGTAAAGGACAATTTCATTTAGGTTCTTTTCCTTTTCAACAACCGATACCTCCTCCTTGATCTTTTCCCTGGTACTCATAATCATCTCTAATTTTTCAAAAACATATCCAATTTACGAAATTTTAAACTTCGCGGCAACCCATTTGTTCCGCTCCTTGTTTTCAACGAACTCAAATCCCAGTTTATTGCAACGTTCACGGATAACGGGAAGATCTTCCAAATAAAAGCCGCTGAGATAGATTTCTCCGCCTTCCTTCATACTGTCTCGATAGCTTTCCATATCCTGTATCAGGATATTCCTGTTTATGTTGGCGATAATAACATCGTATTCCTTCCCATCCAACAAGGAGGCATCTCCTAAAAATACCGAAATGTTTTTGCAATTATTCCTTTGAATGTTTTCCATCGAATTTTCAAAACACCACTCATCAATGTCGATTGCATCAATCTCGATCGCCCCGCGCATCTCAGCCAAAATAGCTAGCACCGCCGTACCACACCCCATATCCAAAACTTTTTTTCCCTTGAAATCGTTTTCCATAAGAAACTGCATCATCATATAAGTAGTTTCATGATGCCCCGTGCCAAATGACATTTTGGGCTCGATGACGATGTCGTACCGAAAGTCCTTCTTTGGATGAAAAGGCGCCCGCACCGTACATTTCCCATCAATTTCAATGGGGTCGAAATTCTTTTCCCACTCCTTATTCCAATTTACCTGCTCAATTTCTGAAATGCTGTAGTCGATTTCAAATTCCTTGGACCCGAGCACATATATGTCATCTAGAATGTCTGAATGCCATTCGCCTTTTGGTATGTAAGCCTTCACCCCTTCCTCGTATTCCACAAAACTCTCAAATCCGGCATAGCCCAGTTCGGCAATCAATAATTCCGAGCCGGGTTGGGGTGGCCTTATTTTGAAATTGTATTCAATATAATTCATAATCCTTAAAATTTGAAGGTGGAAACAATTTCTTATTGAACTTCCTACTTTATTTCTTAAACGCGTTGATTATTTTCATAAAACTCCCAACCTTAAGTGATGCTCCCCCAATCAACCCTCCATCTACGTCAGCTTGGCCAAATATCTCCTCGGCATTCCCCGGGTTTACACTTCCACCATATAAGATTGATACCTGTTCCGCGATGGCCTTGGAATAGCTTTCTGAAATCATCTTTCGTATAAACTTGTGCATCTCTTGGACCTGTTGCGGAGTGGCCGTTTCCCCGGTTCCGATTGCCCAAACGGGTTCGTAGGCAATTATTATATGTTTCCAGGAATCTTCCGAAATGTGGAACAATCCACCTGTTAGTTGATTTTTTATAACCTCTTCCTGCTTGTTGTCTTTTCGGTCGCTCAATTCTTCCCCTATACAGTAAATAATCGTCATTTCATTTTCTATGGCGGTATTCACCTTTTCGGCAAGTATGGCTTCGTCCTCATGGAAAAGCTCTCGTCTTTCGCTATGCCCTAAAATAACCGTTTGGGCTCCTACACTTTTCAGCATCTTGGCCGAAATCTCCCCCGTAAATGCGCCGTGGTTGCTTTGGTGCATATTCTGCGCCACCACCTCAACAGGGTGCTCCCGTAACGATTTAAAAGCCTGATGCAAACTAGTAAACGGCGGCGCTATCATCACCACCACATTTTCAGGAAACACCTGCTTTTTCAAATCGACCAAAAACATTTCGGTTTCGGCCAAATCATTGTTCATTTTCCAATTTCCAGCTACTATTTTTTTTCTCATATCATTGATTTATTTAAAAATCGTACGGACAGGTCGCTACCTGTCCCTACGCAACAATTTTCGGATCCAACCACCCATATACAATATCCACAAAAATATTGATTAAAATAAATAAGGTGGCAATAACCAATACCGCTCCCATAATTACAGGCAGGTCCAAGGTATTCAGCGCATTTACAATCTCCTTCCCCAAACCGTTCCAGCCGAAAATGTATTCAACAAACACTGCCCCAGCCAACATGGAGGCAAACCATCCTGAAATCGCGGTAATCACCGGATTCATCGAATTTTTTAAGGCGTGTCTCTTTATAATACTATAAAAGGAAAGCCCCTTGGCCCTGGCAGTTCTAATATAGTCCTGTCCCAAAACCTCGAGTAGGGAATTGCGCATCAATTGGCTTACAACTGCCAGTGGACGAATTCCCAAAACTACGGCCGGCAGTATCAGGTTTTTCCATTGAATGTACTTCCCTCCCCCAAAATCATCAACCTCATAGAGGCTACCGGTCATATTCAAATGGGTGTATTCGTGCAGCAAAAAGCCGAAAATCCACGCAAATATGATAGCGCTAAAGAAGGAGGGGACGCTCATTCCCAAGGTGCTTATTAACTGTATGGCTTTATCGATAAATCCACCCTTAAACAAGACGGAAACGATCCCGAGAAAAATCCCGATTATCATAGCTATAATAATGGCCGAAACCGCCAACAAAAATGTGTTCGGCAAGGTTTCGGCAATAACCTCGCTCACTTCCTTGCCATTCTTCTGAAATGACTCCCGCAAATAAGGAAATTTCAATACCATGGTTGTATTTCCAATTGAAAAGAGCTTGACAGCCTTGTATTTCCCTTCAGACAGATAGGTATAATCCTGAACATTGTTGCTGTGAAAGGAAATTGGTGACAGATCGTTCAAATATCTAATGTACTGAACCGATACCGGTTGATCAAAACCGTATTTTTTCTTTACAACCGCCAATTGTTCGGCTGTTTCATTTTGACCCAACATCATGCGGGCAGGATCGCCAGGAAGAACAGCAAACAAAAAGAAAATCACGGTCACCACTCCAAAAAGCGTAAGGAAGGCATAACCCATTTTCTTTAACACATAAGATCCCATGTTTTTTAAATTACTTCTTCCAAGCTCTTCGGCTTATATACAAAGTCCTCTCCAAAAAGTTGTTTGGCATATTCCTCTATAGTTTCATTAAAACCGGCTTTTTTCCGTCTTTCATTAACACTTTCTGGATTCTCAATGGGCCAAATAAATCGTTCCCCATTGTTTTCTACCCTTCCTTGAGTGCCATAAATTTGAGGCTTGTCCTGGTGCATCAAATAACGATCTTCCATCATAGCCACCAAATTCATCGGCAATTCGCCCGCTTCTCCGGCCTTTTTAACCAAAGGAAGATATTCTCCAATTTTCTCGGAGTGCTGTAGCACATTCCAAGCCGCAGTGTTGGTGGGTTCCCCTACCATCGATTTTCCCGGATAACCCCTTGTCTTAAGTATTTGTTCAACGTACAATATATTGGCACTGTCAATAACCGACTGCAATTTCCATAGATCCCCGTTGTATTCAGCCTCGGAAAGACCCATCTTCTTGCCCAGGGCAGCACGGCCTTCCTGAGTTTCTTCCTTCATTAGATTCCGGAATTTTTGATCCAAAACGGCAATACTGTCCAAGCGCCGCTTCAAACCCAAGTCCAAGGAAGGCTTTGCATTTTGAACGGTAGAAAGCTTAAGTTTTTGCGCGTCGTTCCAATGTAATTTCTGTTTAATGGTCCCTTTGTCGAGTTCCAGAATTCCGGGATTACTGCGGACAATCGTTTTAAGCGTGGTTTCGTCGCAGAAATAAAATTTAAAGTTAAGCTTGTATTCCTCAGCGAGCGCTTCGGTCATTTCTTGGGAAGAAGCGGAAAGCCCAATCACATTGTAACCTTTTTTCAAGGCCTCATCTGTAACCTCCTTAATGGGCAGATATCCATCTTTTTCTGTATTGCCCAAACTATAGGCAATAACCACCACTAGGTTCTCCATTTCCAAAAACTCCTCCGTAAAGTCCTCTCCCTCTCTTTCAATAGTAAAATCGTGAATTGGCGGCGTGTAGCCTTCCTGGAGCATTTTAGTTTCCACATCTATAAACTCGCCATCCACTTGGGGATAATCCCCAGTGTTAATAATGATTTCTTCCTTGCCGTTCATATTGAATTTCCATTTGTATTCATAAACAGGCTTAGGAGCATCCTCCGGCATACTCATTCCTTCTTTGATATTGGCGCCAATCTTATAGGGTCGGAAATCGATGATGGGAAGATGTTGTAAAACGTAATACGTTATCCCCAAACAGCCTATCAAGGAAACAAAAATTATAAAACTTCTTGTGCCCGTCGTAAAAATGGGACGGATATATTTTCGGCCAAAGAAAAGGATCAAGATCAAAACCAATAGCACAATATCTTTTGAAAAAGATTCCCAGGGAGTAAGAGGAATGGCATCCCCAAAACATCCGCAGTCGGTCACTTTATTGAAATAGGCCGAATAGAACGTGAGAAATGTGAAGAACACTATCATAAGCAGCAGGGCCCAGAGTGTAAATCTTTTCATATATCCCAACAAAAGTGAAATCCCCAGGAGAACTTCAATAATTACCAGAACAATAGCAATCAATAGTGAATACGGCACCAAGAAACCCAAATCCAAAACCTCGGGCGCAAAGTAATCCTGCAATTTAAAAGAAAAGCCCACTGGGTCGTTAAGCTTCACCAAACCACTGATGATGAACAGAGCTCCGACTATTACTCTTGATATTCCAACTAAATATTTCATAAATATAAAATTCTAACTGTTTAAAATTCTGAGCGGAGATTAGACAACTCCACGACTGTATTTGTTTGCAACAACTTTAATGATTCTATCATTTCAAGACAATCACTGACAAATTAAAAAGTCCTTTCCTCTAAATCATATTTTTTTCCATTTCACTATTTACCACTAATAAATCAGGCCTATTTATTTCCTGCTAATTTAACCATTCCCTTTTGTAATTTGGCACCTGCAATTTGGAATTTGAAATTTGGCATTTGGAATTTGGTACTTGGAATTTGGAATTTGTGGGATTTGGTGCTTGGAATTTGGTACTTGGCATTTGGAATTTGGAATTTGGTACTTGGTACTTGGAATTTGGTACTTAGTATCAACGTTTATTCAATTTTTTTAATGATTGCTGAAATTATTTTTCTCAATTGATCTGCTTCGTCTATTAATTTTTCAATTTCTGTGTTTTCTAAGTTTCCATTTTTTAACAACCTCAACCAATATCTTGATTCTTTAGCTTCCTTTCTTGAAATTTTAAGTCGAAAGACAAAATCCTTACTTATCCCCTAGTTTTTCATTTGCTTCAAAATAATTGGCTCCTATCGATCCCGAGGATTTGATCAATTGCTTTCCGTCTTCAACATTCGCTATCGTAAACTTTAACGATTTTATCATCTCACGACAATCGCTGGCAAATTGAAAAGTCCTTTCCTCCAAATCATATTTTTTTTCCATTTTACAATCTCTACTAATAAATTGCCATTCTCTTTTTCTCGCTAATTTAACCATTCCCTTTTAGAATTTGGAATTTGGAATTTGGTATTTGGAATTTTTGGAATTTGGAATTTTGGAATTTGGAATTTGGAATTTGGTACTTGGCATTTGGCCCATGCACTTATTTACTGGCACCTTCCTCCAAATGGATAAGCGCAAACACAGCATAATTGACCATATCCTGATAATTGGCACCAATGCCTTCAGAAACCAAGGTTTTCCCTTTATTGTCTTCTATCTGTTTTACCCTCAGCAATTTTTGAAGGATCAAATCGGTTAAGGAACTTATACGCATATCGCGCCACGCCTCACCATAGTCGTGGTTTTTGTCCATCATTAATTGCTTGGTCTTGGCCACTTGTTCATCGTACAATTGCGTGGCCGTCTCTACCGACAAATCCGGTTGCTCAGCTATTCCCTTTTCCAGTTGGATAAGGGCCATAATGGAATAATTCACAATTCCTATAAACTCACTCGCCTCATCTTCCTCGATTTTTTGCTCCACATTTTGTTGAAGCCCCCTTATGCGCTGTGCTTTAATAAAAATTTGATCGGTTAAGGATGGAAGCCTAAGGATGCGCCATGCACTTCCATAGTCGTGCATTTTATTGATAAACAGCTCCCTGCATTTTTCTATTTGGTGATTGTACTGATTTGAAGTGTCCTTCATTATTGAAGTGTAAGATTTTGCGTAAATTTCGCTTAAATAAATCAATTTAAAAAATTGAAGACCCTTAATTGCCACGGCAAGCTCATCGACCTCACTGTTCCAAAAATAATGGGCATTATCAATGTTACCCCCGATTCATTTTATGATGGGGGAAAGAATTTCTCCGAAAATGGCGTTTTAAAAACAGCAGGACAAATGCTTTTGGAAGGAGCTACTTTTTTGGATGTAGGTGGCTATAGCACCCGCCCTGGGGCAGAGGAAATTTCCGAAAAGGAAGAAATATCAAGAGCGGTAGGAGCTATTGAGCTGATTCTTAAAAATTTTCCGGAAACCTTAATATCTATTGATACTTTTAGAAGCAAAGTAGCCAAAGAAGCTATAGAAAGTGGGGCAGCAATTGTAAACGATGTCTCGGGCGGAAGTCTGGATTCGCTTATGTTCAAAACGGTAGCTGCCTTAAAGGCTCCCTACATTATGATGCACATGCGCGGCACCCCGAAAACAATGGCTACTTTAACCGACTATACCAATGTAACCGTGGAGGTGCTAAAGAATCTATCAAAAAAATTATATCTGGCACGGGCAGAAGGTATTAGTGATATTATAATCGATCCCGGTTTTGGATTTGCTAAAACACGCAAACAAAGTTTTGAGCTTCTAAATAACCTCGAACTTTTTGAAAATCTGAAAGTACCTGTCCTGGTCGGGGTTTCCAGAAAATCATTTATTTATAAAACTTTGGATATTCCGCCTGATAAGGCACTAAATGGAACTACCGCCCTAAATATGGTGGCGTTGTCAAAAGGAGCTTCCATCCTTCGCGTACACGACGTAAAAGAAGCGATGGAGTGCGTGAAATTGTTCCAAAACCTCAAATTCTAATTATTAAACATAAAAAATTAAATTACTTTTACAAAAAACAGCGCACTTGGACTTTCTGGATTTTCTTGACATTCGAATTATAGATCTCGTGGACATTGTGCTGGTGGCCTTCCTTTTGTACTCGGTCTATAATTTGGTGAAAGGCACGGTGGCCATCAATATTTTGGTGGGAATCATTATTGTCTATGCCATTTACATTGTCACCCAACTGCTCGAAATGGCCTTGCTGAGTAGGATCTTAGGAGGGTTTCTGGGCGTGGGGATGTTTGCGTTGATCGTGGTCTTTCAACAGGAAATCAGGAGATTCCTATTGATGCTGGGCTCCACAAACTTCAATGCCCGACGGAGATTATTTAAAAAGCTGAACATTTTTAGCGCAGATCGCGGGCCAGAAACCAATTTAGAGGCAATAGTTTCCGCTTGCAAGAAAATGTCGGCTTCCAATACAGGAGCGCTTATCGTGATACAAAGGAATAACAGTCTCGATTTCGTGAAAAACACGGGCGATGAAATGAATTTGGAGGTCAACCAACCTATTATTGAAAGCATCTTTTTCAAAAACAGTCCCCTGCACGACGGGGCGATAATTGTTGAGGAAAACAGGATTTCCGCCACTCGGGTAATCTTACCGATTTCAAACGACCGAAGAATCCCCCTACGGTTTGGCCTACGTCACAGAGCCGCTGTTGGGATTACCGAAAAAACCGATGCTGTGTCTTTAGTGGTTTCCGAGGAAAATGGGCAGATATCCTATTTAAAGGATGGCGATTTCGTGCTGTTTGAGAATACGGACGAACTTCTAAAAATTATGAAGAAAGATTTGAGCTGATCAAATAAAATCAGTGCTGCCCAATTTTATTTTCAACAAGCCTGCCGCCAAGCAGGCTTCGATTTCAATTCCAATTTCGATTTCAATTTCGATTTCAATTTCGATTTCAATTTCAATTTCAATTTCAATTTCAACTTAAATAGCCTCCTCCTTCATAAATTGGACTTCGTAAAGATTTCTGTAAAATCCATTTTCGAGCTTCAACAACTCTTTATGAGTGCCTTCCTCTACAATCTCCCCGTCGTGCATAACGATTATTTTATTGGCTTTTTGGATGGTGGCCAATCGATGTGCGATCACTATTGAAGTGCGTCCCTGAGTGATTTTTTCCGTGGCGGCCTGTATCATTTCTTCGGAATAAGTATCTACTGATGAAGTGGCCTCGTCCAAAATCAAAATACTCGGCTTGCTCACATAGGCGCGCAAAAAGGAAATCAATTGCCGCTGTCCCGAAGAAAGCATACTTCCTCTTTCCTTTACGTTGAAATGATAGCCTCCCGGCAGCGATTCAATAAATTTATGAACTCCAATTTCCTTTGCGGCTACCACAACTTCCTCCTCTGAAATATCGGGGTTATTTAAGGTTATATTGTTCAAAATTGAATCGGCGAAAAGGAACACATCCTGTAAAACAACGGCAATCCTGGCACGGATGGACGAGAGTTTATATTCCTTTATGGAAATGCCGTCAATTAAAATCTCCCCGCTGTCAATTTCGTAAAAACGGTTCAACAAATTGATAATCGTACTTTTCCCAGCTCCTGTTGCACCAACAAAAGCAATGGTTTCCCCAGGGTTTGCTTTAAACGAAATACCTTTGATTACCTCCTCATTCTCGTTGTATCCGAATCGGACATTTCTGAATTCAATTTCGCCCTTGGTACTGGTATAGTCCAAGGTTCCCGTATCCGCGATATGCGACTTGGTATCGAGGATCCCAAAAACACGATTGGCGGCCACCATCCCCATTTGAAGGGTGTTAAACTTGTCCGCAATTTGGCGCAAAGGCCTAAACAGCATTTCGGAATATTGTATAAAAGCTGTGATTATACCCAAGGTAATCACACCTCCACTAACGGCATTCAACCCTCCATACCAAACCACCAGTCCAGTGGCCACTGCTCCTGTCATCTCCGCAATGGGAAAGAAAATAGAGTTGTACCAAACCGTCCTGATCCACGCCTTTCTGTGGTCGGTATTTATTTCTTGAAATCGCTCGTATTCAGTTTTTTCACGGGTAAAAATCTGAACTATTTTCATCCCCGTAATCCGCTCCTGTACAAAAGTGTTCAAATTGGCAACCTGGTTCCGAACGTCCTCAAAAGCTACTTTCATCGCCTTCTGAAATACCCGAGTGGCGTATAAAATGAAGGGCAGCACAATAAAAACAATTAGAGACAAACGCCAACTTTGGGTGAGCATAAACCCCGCAATGACCAGCATTTTCAACAAATCGCTGATAATCATAAAAAGCCCCTCGCTGAAGATGCTCGATATGGTTTCCACATCATTTACGGCCCGGGTGGTCAATCGCCCTACCGCACTCTTATCAAAATACTTCATTCGGAAACTCATCATCAACCGGAAGAGTTTTTGGCGCAGATCGCGAATCACGCTTTGCCCGAGCAAATTGGTGTAGAAAATAAACGCGAATTGAAAGATCACTTCCAAAAACAAAACTATGAGCATCAAGATCACATACTTCATAAATCCCTCCCCGTCCTTGGGGACAATGGAATCGTCTATGGCCAATCTCAATAGGTAGGGACGCAAGACGGCAAGCCCGGACATCACTATGGCGGCAAAGGCCACGAAATAGAAAATGGCCCTATAGGGCCGAGTGAAAGCCAGCAACCGTCTAAACAGTTTAAAATCGAATGCCTTGCCGTTTTTTTCTGACACTTTGTTTTGTTAATTGGTGAATTCGTTCAGTTCGGTATTTGTGTTTTTGGTGCAGGTTTTTATTTCCTTTTTGAGAAACAAACTTTCGGGATAAACAACCCCAGTTAAATACAAACCTTGTGGCGGTGCCGAAGCTCCGGCTCTTTCACGGTTTTTGCTTTTCAGGATTTCTTCGAAACCCTTTAGTGTGATTTTCCCAAACCCAACATCCAAAAGTGTTCCAACGATGGCTCGAACCATATTGCGCAAAAACCGATCGGCGATGATGGTAAAAACAAGTTCATTGTTATTCTCCTTCCACTTAGCCTTAACAACAGTGCAATTAAAAGTTTTTACGTCCGTCTTGCTACGCGAAAAGCATTGAAAATCCTTATATTCCATTAACAAGCTCGCGGCTTCGTTCATGGCACCCACATTTGGCCTGTTATGGATTTGATATGCAAAATCCTGGGAAAACGGATCCTTCCCAATTACAATCCTGTATTCATATTCGCGCTCCAAAGAATCAAATCGCGCATGCGAATCTGCCTTTACCTCAAAAATATTTTTAACTGAAATGTCCTTTGGAAGAAAAGAATTCAACCTAAAAACCAAATTCTCTCTGTTCTCAATTTTATCCGAATCAAAATGCGCAAAAAGCTGTTTGGCGTGTACCCCAGTATCTGTCCGCCCAGATCCTACCAAAACGATTTCCCGCCGAAGCAAGGTCGATAGCGATTCTTCCAAAACCTGCTGCACACTTATTTGGTTGGGCTGTCGCTGCCATCCAAAGTAGTTCTTTCCGCTGTAGGCTATTTCAATAAAATACCGCAAATTCTTGTTTTTGGAATTGACAAAATTACAATATACCTATGATGATTCAGACCTGAATGCATAAAAACTTAATAACTTAGCAGCCCATAATATAAGAAATTACACTTGAAAAAGATCCTCCTCCTCAGCGATACCCACAGTTATATAGACGAAAAAATCCTCAAGTACGTGAAACAGGCTGACGAAGTCTGGCACGCAGGCGACATAGGCGATCTGGCCGTTACCGATGCCATTGCAAAACTAAAACCTCTCCGGGCAGTTTATGGCAATATAGACGGCCCCAAAGCCCGCTTGGAATTCCCCTTGCACAATAGATTTATGTGTGAAGAAGTCGATGTTTGGATCACCCATATTGGAGGATATCCCGGCAGATACAACCCAGCCATTCGCAAAGAGATATATGCCAATCCGCCAAAAATATTTATTTCCGGACATTCCCATATACTAAAAGTGATGCCCGACAAAACCACGGGCCTATTGCACATGAATCCAGGTGCCGTGGGCAAACAAGGCTTTCAACAGGTCCGCACCATGCTCCGATTCGAGATCGACGGAATAAAAATCCAGAACCTGGAAGTAATCGAGTTCCCAAAGTGATCCATTTTGTGAAATAACCCCCCTTTTCCTCCCATATATCATTGGCTTCAAGCAGTCCATCAGATAAACTGAGAGCAATAAGCAAGAAGTAACCGTCTATAGATATATCTATATTTAATATTTGCTTCCAGTATATAGCGTATCTATAGCGTGTATATAGCGTGTATATAGCGTGTATAAAGCGTGTATAAAGCGTGTGTAAAGCGTATATAAACCGTTATATGCACATATTTACGATATAAAAAATCATTTCCACAGTTGTGTGTTATGGGAGAATCCCTAAAAGCTGATCTACTTCCTTTCAAAAAGCAGACGTTTTAATGGGCTAAACTTTTGAGGTAAGAATAAAGAATATGGAACAAGTTAAAACTTCGGCAGCTCCTTGAAATCAAAAAACCCCTAAAGATGGCATCCTTCAGGGGTTCTTGCACTAATATACCAAGATCGGTTTATCGTAAACGATCAACAGATTTTACGAGGTCCTCATCCCTTTTTATGGCCTTGTTGGCCAGCACTAAAAATACGATAGAAATGATGGGAAGAAAGACCCCAATACCCTTCTCTGAAACCAAAGTTTCTCCGGATAAAGTGAGTGACCTATAAACGAAAACCCCCAGTAATATAAAGTTTAATATGATGTTTAAACGGTTGAGCACAAATTGTCGCTGCCGTTTTTTGAAACTTAAAATAGAAATAATGGCCAAAACGATGGAACCAAAAATCAACCCGATCACCAAGGGTTCGTTCCGTTCGATAATTAAGGCACCATCTGGGCCGCCAACTACCGGAAACCATACGAACAACGCTCCCATAATAACGGCGGAAATCACTAAGTAAATCGTCTGAATACGCTGTATCATTCGGAATAATTTCAACTTAGCGACAAAAATAGCCTTTCTTTTTAAAAGAAATACCCACAGATTCTAAAATTATTATTGTATTATTGCAGTATCTATTCGTAACCATCTCAATCAAGGTTACTTAGTCTTCATAAAAACTTTCAACATACTTACCTTCTCAACAGGAACAAACAGTATCAACTTAAACTACATTATTTTTTAAATGTTTGAAATTTCAGAATTAAAAGAAAAAAAGCTTCCTGAGCTTCAGGAAATCGCTAAAGAACTTAACGTGCCAAAATACCGCACTCAAAAGAAATTGGACTTGGTGTATCAAATTCTCGATTACCAAGCGGCTAATCCAAAAGCCGTGCAGGCAGTCCTGAAGGCAGAAGAAAGGCCCAAGGAAACTAAAAAGCCCGAAACCCCAACACCTTCAAAGGACACTAAACCCTCAGTGCAAAAGCGTGCGCCCCAAAGGAGTGACACGCGTCCGGCCAAACCCGCGCATCCAAAACCACATCAACCCAAACCGCAGCCGGTCAAAAGGGTCGATGACGACAAAAAAGTAGCGGTCGACAAGCGACAAAGACACGATAGACAAGAGAGCGACAAAAAACCGCAGCCTCAAAAATCGAGAGATGGCGATGACAAACAAAGACCGCAACGCAGCGATAGTCATAACGCAGACAACAGACCAAAACACCACGGCCAAAAGCAAAAAGACGGAAACGTTCACGACAGCAAAAACGGAAATAAAGATTCCCGAAACCGCTATCGCGAACCCGACTACGAGTTTGATGGCATCATAGAAAGTGAAGGTGTTCTGGACGTTATGCAGGACGGCTACGGTTTCTTGCGTTCCAGCGATTACAACTATCTATCCTCTCCCGATGATATCTACGTATCCCAATCCCAAATCAGACTTTTTGGATTGAAAACCGGGGATACCGTTTTAGGAGAAGTGCGCCCTCCCAAAGAAGGTGAAAAATATTTTCCACTTATAAAAGTGAACAAAATCAACGGCCTAAATCCAAACGTAGTCCGAGACAGGGTTTCCTTTGAGCATTTAACACCACTTTTCCCGGAGGAAAAATTTAACCTGGCCGATAAACAAAGTACTATTTCTACCCGTATTATCGACCTTTTCGCGCCTATTGGCAAAGGACAGCGCGGCATGATAGTCTCCCAACCAAAAACGGGGAAAACCATGTTGCTAAAAGATATTGCCAATGCTATTGCCGCCAATCATCCGGAAGTTTATCAAATCATCCTTCTGATCGACGAACGCCCAGAAGAAGTTACCGATATGCAACGAAATGTTCGTGGCGAGGTGGTGGCATCTACTTTCGACAAAGAAGCCAGCGAACACGTAAGAGTAGCAAATCTTGTTCTCGAAAAAGCAAAACGTTTGGTAGAATGTGGCCACGACGTGGTAATCCTTTTGGATTCCATCACCCGTTTGGCCCGGGCCTACAACACCGTACAACCAGCCAGTGGTAAAATCCTGAGCGGGGGTGTGGATGCCAATGCCCTGCATAAACCAAAGCGTTTCTTTGGAGCTGCCCGTAATATTGAAAATGGAGGATCCCTAAGCATCATCGCAACAGCCTTGACAGATACCGGATCCAAAATGGACGAAGTTATTTTTGAGGAATTCAAAGGAACCGGTAACATGGAACTTCAATTGGATAGAAAAATTTCCAACCGAAGGATTTTCCCCGCTATCGACCTTACCTCCTCCAGTACCCGTCGCGACGATTTGTTATTGGACGACAACGTAATCCAAAGAATGTGGGTGTTGAGAAAGTATCTGGCAGATATGAATCCCGTGGAAGCCATGGAATTCATCAACGATAGAATCAAAAAGACCCGAAATAACGAAGAATTTCTTATTTCAATGAATGCTTAATAATCCACTGCATTAAAAGATAAAAGCCCGGAAAAAATTTCCCGGGCTTTTTTTTTGGATTCTATTTACAGAAGATCCCAATGAACTATTGTTTTATAAACTTTTTGGTTAGTACCGTCTTAGTTGTATTTATTGAAAGAAAGTAAATGCCCTCCGAAAGCATGGAAACATCCATAACATTATTGTGATAGCTGCATTCTAATTTCTTCCCCGAACTATCGTAAAGATTTATCCTTTGTATTTCGGAAGGAGGAAGGGACAATTTCAAAAAATCCTTAGAAGGATTTGGATATACTGTGAAACTGCTCAATCTTTGATCATCCACCGGAAGATTGGTATCTACCACCAAATTGATAAGATGCCGAACTTGAGGAAGCCCCATATCGACAAAACTTATTGGTTCAAGCGGATTGCATTTTTGCGAAGAGAAAAAACTAGATTTGGTTTCTCCTTCGGTGATGGCGATAAATAAAGCTACTCCATCGGCAGTCGGTTGGGTTATACTCACCACAACGGTAGCAGTTTCCGAAACTACTGTGGGAATATCAAAATCGGGAAGCACAAAGTCTCCTACATTGCCAGGACCGACCAAACACTTCCGAATGCTATCGGTATTTGAGAAATAGAAATATCAATATTTTCGAGCAAATCTGAATATTCATTGCCGCAAAATACCGGGTATTAAAAAATAACAAAGCCATCTAAATCAAGTTTTAGATGACTTTGTTCTAAATAAAAAATCCCCCAATATAGGGGGATCTTTCACAAAACAATAAAATACTTATTATTGCTTAACTATTTTTTGGGTATGTGTTCCTAGATTAGTTACAATATTAAGGAAGTAAACCCCAGAAGCAAGACCAGAAACATTCATCTGACCGTTTGAATAAGTAGCTCCAGTTGTTTTACCAAGCACGTTGACTAAAGATGCATTTTGAACATCAACACTTGATGGAAGTTTAATATTTAAAATATCCTTTGCTGGAATTGGATATACTGAAATAACATCAGCCAAATTGCTACCTACTGATAGAAGATCTTCACCCACAACATTCATAACATAAAATTCAGGCACACCAGTTACGTCGCCTACGGGGGTTGGCACACTTACACCACAATCTGGGGCCATAAGATAACTTGGCGCACTTTCGCCTGCACCGTTAAGACCAGGAAAATATCTTGAATTCGGAACTCCCGCACCACTGTCTGGGGCGAATAATTCAAACGCCACAATCGATCCAGCAGGAATAACCGCATTAAAGTCCTCGGAAATCAAGGTCAAATCCTCCGAAGCGGACGAAATACGACTTTGAGTGGCTATTAGAGTCAAATTGGCTGAGGTTAAATCATCATCATCCGCAGTATAAATGTTAAGATGAACTTCCTTTCCCTCATCAGCAGAGCCCTGGCCATACTGTACTGACGTAATTTGAAAATCACCGATCACTCCGAAATCAGCTAATTTATAGGACCTCAAAAATGAATTGTCTCTGTACTCCCCAGTTCCTGAGGCCCAACATGCAACCCCCCCGTCCGTAACGCTGACAGGGTCGGCAGATTGAGTTAGAACAATCACTTGCGACTGTACAGTTAGGGAAAAACCCATAATCAAAGCAAAGAAAGTAATTTTTTTCATGATATTGTATTTTAAGGTTTATTATAAGCCAAAATTACAAAAACATTTCTGTCTTCCAAAGTTTAAATGGGCTGAAATTTAATAAACTCAAAACTTTTGACTGTATTAGTCTAGGAGATAAGGTTTTATGAAAAAAATAAATATTTGAAAAAATCGATTTTTAAACAAGTTACTTTAAGACATATCCAAATACTCTTCGGGAAAAAGAAGTTTTATGTTTTCATACGAATTTTGGAGCGCTTTTTTCGATTTTTCAAAATCCTTCCACTTCACCTTTTTAATCCCCTCGGTAGATTCCGGAATCAATGGCCCGTCGTAGTCACTAAACATTTCGTACCAATAGGTAATCTTTAATCGAAATTTGTCGTTTCGGGTAAATACGTGATAGGTTTTCATCAAATAACTGTTGATTTTTAAATCCTTAATCCCGGTTTCTTCTATCACTTCGCGCAGTGCCGCATGTTCATGCGATTCGTCCTTTTCTATTTTTCCCTTTGGCAAATCCCATTTTTTGTTGCGACGGATAAAGAGAATCTCGTTTTTGCTATTGTGGACCAAGCCGCCAGCAGCTTCTACCACCTTTATCTTTTTGCGAAGAAACTGTTCCAGCTTTTCGGCATTTTTGTGGTAAAGATTTACATAAAGCCGCTCCCCATTGTATATTTTTTTTACCAACCTTTTAAAACGCGCTTGTTTTAAAGGAATGGTTGTATAGGGCTCTCCAATATTTTTTTCCGTAGAAAGTATAATTGGGATTTCTTTTACAAAAACTTTATACATTTGCACAATGATATTAAACAAAGAAACGGCTCAGAAGACAGCTGCATTGTTATTACAAATTAATGCAATAAAATTACAACCACAAAACCCTTTTACTTGGGCTTCTGGATGGAAATCTCCAATTTATTGCGATAACCGTGTAACTCTCTCATATCCAACCATTCGAAATTATATACGCGAAAACTTAGCCAAACAAATTGAGGAACTATACGGAAAACCCGGAATGATTGCAGGCGTGGCAACCGGAGCTATCGGTATCGGGGCACTGGTGGCAGACTACCTAAACCTTCCATTTTGTTACGTCAGGCCCGAAGCAAAAGCCCATGGCCGTCAAAATAAAATTGAAGGCCACTTGGACCCCAACACAACTGTAGTTGTGGTAGAAGACCTTATAAGTACTGGAAAAAGCAGTTTATTGGCAGTTGAGGCCCTTAGGGAAGCCAATGCCAATGTCAAGGGGATGGTGGCCATTTTTAGTTACGGTTTTCAAGCGGCCGAAGAAAACTTTAAACAGGCCAACATAAACCTTAATACACTTAGCAACTATGAAATGTTGCTGCAGGAAGCCGAAAGATCTAAATACATCAACACCGAAGAAGCAAACTTGCTTTCCGAATGGAGAAGAAGCCCTGAAACCTGGGGTAAGTAAATTGCTTAACAAAAAATAATTAAAAGAAATATTTGCGATGAAATTAAACAGCAAGAAAGTAACAGTTAACAAATCCGCCCCTGAGCTTTGTGACTTTTTGACCGATGTAAAGAATTTTGAAACCCTAATGCCCGAAAACATCAGCAAATTTGAAGTTTTAAAAGAGAATGCTTTCCTTTTTGCATTAAAGGGCATGCCGGAAATAGGGCTGGAAATTAGAGAGGTGGAAAAACCAAATAAAGTGGTTTTGGGCGCCATGAGCGACAAGCTATCCTTTACCTTGACAGCAAATATCGAAGAGATTTCTGAAGATTCTTCCAGTGTGGAACTTCTATTTGAAGGCGAATTTAATGCTATGATGAAGATGATGATAAAAGGACCCATTTCCAAATTTATTGAAGTGCTGGCCACAAATATGGAAGGGCTATGAATAGCGTTTTCTTTATTATAGCTTTCAATAAATCAATTTCACATCTTTTAATTGAAACTTTTTCAATGGTTCCATTTCTGTTTCCACCAAAAGCTCCCCTATATCGGAAACGCCTTTAATAATCCCCTTAAAGCGTTCACCCTCGGGATTCTCAAAAACTGAAATCTCATTTCTTCGGAAAAGATTGTTTTCGTAATCCTTCTTGATTTCCAAAAAATTCTTGTTTGAGAGATTGTTTAATCTATCGACGATTTTCGACAATAATTTCTGAAAGACATCTTCCAATTCAAATGCCTCGCCCCTATTTTGAAGTTTCATGGAGCCCGCTTGTGGCAGATATGGCAACTCAGTTTGGTTGACGTTTAAGCCGATTCCTATTATGGAATACTTCACAAAAGCTTGATCGAGCACATTTTCAATCAAAATACCCCCTATTTTCTTTTTGGCTGACAATATGTCGTTAGGCCATTTTATAGTTACTTCCGGCAATTCAAAATCTTTTAATGCCTCCACTATTGCCAAAGAAACCACGGCGGAAATCAAAAATTGCCGGTCCGCCTCAAGTCCATCAAACCTTTTAAATATGCTGAATGTGAGGCTTTCCCCGGGTGTAGAACTCCAACTACTCCCCCGCTGTCCCCGACCTGAAGTTTGATGGTGCGCAAGAACCACCGTTAAATCTTCAGTATCTCTTTCCCTTGCCAGTTGCTTCAAGTAGTTATTGGTAGAATCGATGGCATTAAGTTTGATTATCTTCAAAACAATAATTAAGTTTAGTATTACTCTATTAAGGCATTTCAAGAAACAAAAAAGTAATAACTTTGCGCAAATGAAAAGAAAAAATAATTAATGTCGAAACAACACGCAGAAACAGATCAACTAATTACTCAAATAATACGAGGTATTGAAGATGTAAAAGGACACGATATAGAAATTCTTGACCTAAGAGATATTGAAAACACTGTTTGCGATTATTTTATAATCTGCAATGGAACTTCCAACACCCACGTAAACGCCATTGTAAATTCCATCGAAAAATCTGTTAGCAAAACTTTAAAAGAAAAACCGTGGCACGTTGAAGGTAGCGATAACGCGGAATGGATATTGCTGGATTATGTGCACGTAGTAGTGCACGTTTTTCAAAAACACATCCGTGAGTTTTATGATCTTGAAGGCCTTTGGGGTGATGCCATATCGGTTAAAATAGAAACACATTAAATTAAGAAAATTGCCTTATGGCCGAAGAAAATAAAGATAAAAAGAACGATCTCAAAAAACCGCGCCCGAGTTACTATTGGATTTATATAGCTATAATCCTCCTGTTCTTGGGCATACAGTTTTTTGGTGGCAGCAGCTGGTCACAGCCTGCCAAGACCACCCAAGCCCAGTTTGAGGAATATATGAAGGAGGGCGATGTGGAAAAGGTGGACGTGATCAATAAAAAAATTGCCAAAATCTATCTTACCGACGAGGCCAAAAAATCGGAACAGCACCGCCGTAAAGGCGACACGCCCGCTTTTTTAACTCCCGGCCCCCAAGATCCAGACTATCAATTTGAATTTGGCGACTTACAGAATTTTGAAAATTCCTTCCAAAATATAAAACAAGAATACGGTGTCGCAACCAAAATGGAATGGCATACCGATTCCAATGTTTGGGGCGATATACTTATGGGCATTTTGCCATTCGTAATAATCATCGGGATTTGGATCTTCATTATGCGGCGGATGTCTGCCGGTGGCGGCGGTGGCCCGGGAGGGCAACTTTTCAACATCGGAAAGTCCAAGGCAAAACTTTTTGATGAAAAAGCCGATGTAAAAACTTCCTTTAAGGATGTTGCCGGTTTGGAAGGTGCCAAGGAAGAAATCCAGGAAATCGTCGATTTCTTAAAACAGCCCGAAAAATATACCTCCCTAGGAGGTAAAATCCCAAAAGGGGCCTTGTTGGTAGGTCCCCCTGGAACAGGAAAAACACTTTTGGCCAGGGCCGTAGCCGGGGAAGCCAAGGTTCCATTCTTTTCCCTATCAGGCTCAGACTTTGTCGAAATGTTTGTAGGAGTGGGAGCTTCACGGGTACGGGATCTTTTTAAACAAGCCAAGGACAAAGCACCTTCCATTATTTTTATTGACGAAATTGATGCTATCGGTCGAGCCCGTGGGAAAAGCAATTTCTCCGGCAGTAACGATGAGCGCGAAAATACATTAAACCAACTTCTGACCGAGATGGACGGTTTTGGCACCAATACCAATGTTATTGTATTGGCCGCTACCAACCGTGCCGATGTATTGGACAAGGCCCTGATGCGCGCCGGACGTTTCGACCGTCAAATATATGTCGATCTGCCAGATGTACGGGAGCGAAAGGAAATATTTGAGGTCCATCTCCGCCCCATTAAGAAAGCAGATGATTTAGACATCGACTTCCTAGCCAAGCAAACTCCAGGTTTCTCGGGTGCGGATATTGCAAACGTGTGTAACGAAGCTGCGCTAATTGCCGCCCGTGGTGAGAAAAAAGCCGTGGGCAAACAAGATTTCCTCGACGCCGTCGATAGAATCGTAGGCGGTCTGGAAAAGAAAAACAAGATAATGACGATGGACGAAAAACGCGCCATCGCCTTTCATGAAGCAGGTCACGCCACTGTGAGCTGGATGCTGGAGCACGCCGCGCCTTTAGTGAAGGTCACCATCGTTCCCCGCGGACAATCTTTGGGTGCCGCCTGGTATTTGCCAGAAGAGCGATTGATTATCCATCCAGAACAAATGCTGGACGAAATGTGTGCTGCCTTAGCCGGTCGTGCGGCGGAGAAAGTGATCTTCAACCGTATTTCAACCGGAGCTCTAAGCGACCTCGAAAAGGTTACTAAACAAGCGCGGGCTATGGTTACCATATACGGATTGAACGATAAAATCGGAAACCTGACCTATTACGATAGCAGCGGCCAGTCTGAATATAATTTCCTAAAACCATATAGCGAAAAAACAGCGGAACTAATCGATGAGGAAATATCCAAACTTATAGAAGAGCAGTATCAACGCGCCGTACGCATCCTGGAAGAAAACAAGGATAAGCTAACCGAACTCGCGAACGTTTTACTGGAGAAAGAAGTGATTTTCAAGGATAACCTTGAAAAGATTTTCGGAGAACGTCCCTTCGAAGTGCCAGAGGAAGCAACGCGAACCGCCACCACATAAATCTTTTGGTTTCGATGAGGGAGTAAAAGTTTGATTTCAATTGACCTAAGTTCATTGTAGATTTTATATATTTGAAGCATAACGAAGTCACCCACTCCTCAAATAATTAATAATGAGTCTATTCAAACGGCTTCTAGAACCGCTTTTTAAAAAACAGGAAAAGGCCGAAAGAGCCGAGAAAGCAGATCATAGCAGTTACTACCCAGAACAGAAACTTCCAGTTGATGAGAGATTTACCTATAATTTCAAAAAAAATGGAGGAAAGTTTCTCTATTGCGAACACTGGGATGAAGTAATGGAGTCCTTTGACAATATCATGCTCGAAAACGACTGGTATGAACAGGATGTGTTTTGTATCAACGAACACCTCATCCAAAAGTTTGACGGTTTTAACCTTAATTTTGTGAGCCAACCCGATTCCACGTTTTTTCTTTCCACTTGCGAAGCATTGATTGCCGACAAAGGATCAATCTTGCTCTGCTCCAATCAAATAAAAGAAAAAAAATTGAATGAGCTGCCTTTCAATTTTATCATATTTGCCACTACCAGCCAGATAGTTGAGTCTATAAGTGAAGGGATGCGCATAATCAAAAACCAGAATTTAAACTATCTTCCCACCAGTATCACCACCATACAGGATTTCGAAACCGAAAAAGAAAAGGACTTTTTGAGTTATGGAAGTAGCACAAAAAACCTATATTTGCTGTTGCTGGAAGATTTATAATATGAAGGAAATTCTCGTACGGACCATCTCTGGCGTATTGTATATTTCGATTATCATTATAGCTCTGTTTACCTCAAGAGAATGGTTTATGGGGCTTTTTTTTGTACTCGCCCTTATCACTATGAGCGAATACCTGAAATTGGTTCGCTTAACCAGTTATCTGGCATATTTTCTATTGGCAGCGGCATTTTACTTCCTAAGCTACAAAGTATTCGACCCCCGAGGTGTGTATCTTCTTCTAATCTCAAGTACATTTGTCAACCTATTTCTATTGAAAGATATTCTCTGGGTTCGGAAAATCCCAATGTTTGAGAAGAAAAAATACGTTACCGTAATATTTTACATCATCAGTGGTTTCGTATTTCTTACCTTGATTCCGGTAATAGACCTGAATGGCACTTTTAAGCCCGAATTGATCGTGGCGGTTTTTATCTTAGTTTGGTCCAACGATACCTTCGCCTACCTTATAGGGAAAAACTTTGGAAAACATAAATTGCTCGAGCGTGTTTCGCCAAAAAAGACTGTTGAAGGTTTTGTGGGGGGACTTTTGGGTGCACTTTTGGCTGGATTTGTTATCTTTAAGGTGTTTAAGCTTTACATTCCTGAAGACGCCATAAGGTATCCACTTTGGACTTGGATTGTTTTAGCCATTATCGTGGCAGTCTTTGGAACTATTGGCGATCTGATCCAATCCAAATTCAAAAGACAGGCAGGGGTCAAGGACAGTGGAATTATCATGCCAGGACACGGTGGACTTTACGATAGATTGGACAGCATCATATATGCCAGTCCTTTTGTTTATGCATTTTTATTAATTGTTGACAATGTTTCATAAAGAAGGTTTCAAAATTATTTTTATAGCGCTGGTAATTGTTATCGGGCTAAGCCTTTTGGCAAATATTTTTGTTGAAAATAATTCCATTCGCGGCGGAATTATTATTTCATTAATAATTATTTTGCTATTGGTTTTGCAGTTCTTCAGAAATCCCAAACGAAATTTCCTTGTGCATCCGGAGCATGTTCTATCTCCCGTAGATGGTAAAGTCGTGGTGATTGAAGAGGTTTTTGAAAAGGAATATTTCAACGATAAAAGATTGCAGGTGTCAGTTTTTATGTCGCCATTAAACGTTCATATTACGCGTTATCCCGTGGGTGGCAAAGTGGTTTATAGCAAATATCATCCAGGGAAATACCTGGTCGCATGGCATCCAAAAGCTTCCGAAGAAAATGAACGGACCTCCGTGGTAGTGAACAATAAAGAATTTGGAGATGTATTGTACCGTCAAATTGCCGGGGCATTGGCCAAAAGAATTGTAAATTACGCCGAGATAAATCAAGAAGTATCACAGGCCGAGGATAGCGGATTTATAAAATTTGGCTCACGAGTAGATGTTTTTCTGCCTTTGGACGTTAAAATAATGGTACAACTAAATCAAAAAGTAAAAGGAGGGATTTCAATTATTGCCGAAAAATAATGACACCGGAAGAATTGGACATATCATTTAAAAATGCCGTAAAAAGTATTAACGAGCACCAAGAATCGTTTCCCGCCGACTTCCTGTTGCGGCTTTACGCCTATTATAAAAGAGCTACAAATGATTCCGATTCCCCCGCTAGCAACAAGCCATTAATTAATGCCTTCAAGACAAATGCACTTTTTCAAATCCGCGGAATGACTCCTGAAGAAGCAAAACAAAAATATGTAGATGCAGTGAACCATTACTTTTTGTACAGAAAGTAATTAAACCTGCTCAGTCTTGTTGTAGCACACCTTATAATCTTCTCTCGCTACCATATATTCTACTAACTTTTTTTGAGCTGGATTCAGGGCTTTCTCCAACTCCTTGTCAAATTCGAAAAAAATAGATAATCGCGTAATTACTTTATTTGAAATTTAGAGTTAAAATCACCTATGGTCAAAGGACAAGAAAGACCGCTTCTGCTTAAGAAAACTTCAAATTTAAAACCCACACCAAATCGGGCGACAAATTAAATTATTGCAAGCCGGCCAAACTTGCTTTCAAAGTCTCAATCTTTGCCAGCGCATCTGCTTCTTTCTGTTTCTCTATATTCACCACCTCTTCTGGAGCTCCGTTCACAAAACGTTCGTTCCGCAATTTCCCCCGTACGCTTCTTAAAAATCCTTCGACATACTTTAGCTCTTCGGAAAGTTTTTCAATTTCTTCCGCAACATTCAAAGTCCCTGAAATAGGAATAAAATACTCATTGCTTTTCACCCGGAAAGTAAGGGCTCCGTCTAGTTTTTCGGTGATGTAATCCAATTCTGAAATATTGCCCAACTTTTTTATTATGACATCAAATTCCTTTGAGGATTCTTCATTGTTGAGAATTGAAAGAACTATGGTTTCCTTGAAAGAAATACTTTTCTCCTTTCTTATAGTTCTGATCCCAGAAATAATCTCTGAAGCAAAATCAAAGTTTTTAATTACTTCCTTTCGCCTATCTGCTGGCACCGCTTCAAATGTTTCCGCAGTGGGCCATTTCGAAATAATCAGCGCTTCTGAAATATCACGTTGGGTGATATGCTGCCAAATTTCTTCGGAAATAAATGGAACAAAAGGATGCAATATTTTTAAGTTATCCTCCAAAATGGAAATCACTTGCAAATAAGTATTCTCTGAAATGGGTTCTCCAAAACCAGGTTTTACCATTTCCAAAAACCAAGAACAAAAATCGTCCCAAACCAATTTATATGTGGCCATCAAAGCATCACTGATTCGGTATTTGGAATAGTGATCCTCAATTTCATCCAATGTTTTTTGAAATTTACTTCTATACCATTCTACAGCAATTTTATCACTTTCAGATTGTTCTTTCTCCAGCGAAACTTCCCATCCATTGATCAATCTATAGGCATTCCAAATTTTATTTACAAAGGCACTTCCCTGTCTCACCAAATCCTCATCAAACATAAGATCGTTGCCCGCAGGAGAACTCAACAACATTCCAACCCGAACGCCATCCGCCCCATAAATATCCATCAAGCCTATTGGATCTGGGGAATTCCCTAGGGATTTGCTCATTTTTCTACGTTGCTTATCGCGAACGATCCCGGTTAAATAAACATTGGAAAACGGCTTTTCGTTTCTGTATTCGTAGCCAGCTATTATCATTCTCGCCACCCAAAAGAAAAGGATTTCCGGGGCAGTGACCAAATCGTTGGTGGGATAATAGTAGTTTATTTCCTTATTGTCTGGCTCAAGGATTCCATTAAAAACACTAATGGGCCATAACCAGGATGAGAACCAAGTATCAAGGGCATCGGGATCTTGTATTAGGCTGTCAGCAGTCAATTGTGTATTGCCAGTTTCCTTTTTTGCAAGATCCAGCGCTTCCTCCATACTTTCTGCTACCACAAAGTCTTCCTTCCCGTCGCCGTAGAAGTATGCTGGAATCTGCTGGCCCCACCATAGCTGGCGGGAGATGTTCCAATCGCGTACATTTTCCATCCAATGGCGATAGGTATTCACGAATTTTTCCGGATATAGATTCACTTCTTTTTTCAAAACCGCATCTAGTGCAGGTTGCGCGAGCTCCTTCATTTTAAGGAACCATTGATCGCTCAATTTGGGTTCTATTATTGCCCCCGTGCGTTCACTTGTTCCAACTTTGTGAAGATGGGTTTCAATCTTGGAAACTACTCCCATTTCTTCCAATTCCTTCACTATCTCCTTGCGTACCACAAAACGATCCTTCCCTTCATAATGCAGCCCAAAGCTGTTCAAGGTTCCGTCATCATTCAGAATGTCAACGATTTCTAAATTGTGTTTATCACCTAAATTCTTGTCATTTTCATCATGGGCCGGGGTAACTTTTAAACAACCGGTCCCAAATTCCATATCCACATATTCATCCTCAACTATTGGAACAATTCGATTGCAAATAGGCACGATGGCCTTCTTGCCCCGAAGATGGGCGAAACGTTCGTCATTGGGATTGATACAAATGGCAGTATCGCCCAAAATTGTTTCTGGTCTAGTAGTAGCGATGGTCAAACTGGCATCGCTACCTTCAATTTTATAGTTTAGATAATATAAATTCCCTTGTTTTTCCTCATAAATAACTTCTTCATCGGAAAGTGTGGTCTTGGCCTGGGGATCCCAGTTTACCATACGGTAACCGCGATAGATTTTTCCTTTTCGATATAAATCGACAAAAACTCTTATTACCGAAGCGGACATATCCTCATCCATGGTAAACTTTGTTCGGTCCCAATCACAGGAAGCCCCGAGTTTTTTAAGCTGCTCTAAAATAATTCCGCCATGTTTGTGTGTCCAATCCCAGGCATGTTCCAAAAATTCCTCTCGTGAAAGAGTCTCTTTGTCAATACCATCCACTTTCAATTTTGCCACTACCTTGGCTTCAGTGGCGATTGAAGCGTGATCGGTTCCCGGCACCCAACAGGCATTATAGCCCTTTAAGCGAGCCCGTCGGACCAGAACATCTTGTATGGTATTGTTGAGCATATGCCCCATGTGCAGGACGCCCGTTACGTTTGGAGGAGGGATAACAATAGTGTATGGCGTTCTTTCGTCAACCTCTGAATGGAAATAATGATTTGCCATCCAGTAGTTATACCACTTGTTTTCAATATCTTTTGCACTATATTTTGCATCTAAAGCCATACTTTGGTCTGGTATTTGAATAGGAGACAGCAAAAGTAATTATATCTGAAGGATAATAAAAGTGAATAATTTATTTTGCAGGTTCTTCAAAAGTTACATACTTTAGCAATCACAAAAACAAAAAATCATGAAAAAACTAGCTCTAATTGCCCTTGTTGCATTTATCGGATTTACCGCCCAAGCGCAACAAGCCATAATCAGTTTTAAAAACGATACCGTAGATTACGGCTCTATTGAAAAAGGAAGTGATGGATTGCGAGTGTTCGAATTTACCAATACCGGTGATGCGCCTTTGGTCATTACCGACGTAAAATCCAGCTGTGGCTGCACCATTCCCAAAAAACCGGACGGACCCATTGCACCTGGAGCGAGCAGCACCATTGAAGTAAAATACGACACTAACCGTGTTGGCCCTATCAGAAGAACTATTACGGTTACCTCCAACGCCAGTGAACCTATTATAGGCCTAAAAATAAAAGGTGAGGTTAGAAACAACACCGGTAGCGTGCTCGAAAAAAGCTAAGCTCAAAGATAATTCCAAAACAAATCGGGCCATAATTATAATTGTGGTCCGATTTGTTTTTAAAATAGACTCTTTAGATAAAACCTCACTTTACTTACATAGGCTCCTCTTTTGATCTCCATTGAAATTCGCTTCCCCTCCTCTCTGGAAAACATATCTATCAGTTCAAATAGCTTAAACTGATATATTGGTTTTCCATTAATGGAAAGGATTTCGTCTCCCTTTTGAATTCCCGCTTCGGCAGCAGGGGAAAAATCCCGGACATCCACCACAACATATCGGGGCACCAAAGTGAACTTAAATTCGGTAACTACCGAAATACTGTTCCTGGAGATCGCTTGATCCATGTTCACTCGATCCGAATTGACCAGAGCTTGTTTTTCTTGTCTTACCAACTCCATTCCCTCATGTTCAATGGTCAGTCCGCTCATATTGTAGTGAAAAGGCTCTTTAAACCGCCTGTTTTTTTTAAAACGAACCAAGCTGTCACCATAATCGAAGGTGACCGTAAACCTGCTTAAAAACCCTCCGCCAACGCTTCCATCGCGATCCTGAAAGTAACGAGCTTGATTAATGGCATCCTCCTCCGGAAAAGAAGCACTAACCTCCTCTAGCAAAAATTGACCAATTTTAAGCCCAGATATGCGTGCCCGTTTTCCAAAAATATTTCCGCTAAGCCCCAACCCTAAAAAATCATTGAAATAGTTTTTTGGCGATTCCTGAATAAATTCTTCTTCCTCAAAGAGCCACAACACATCACTACTTCCAGAATCCACCAATAAAGTCGCCTCTCTTTCAGAATGGTCTGAAATAACTTGTAAGTTGATATAAGGTTTGTTACCTACAAATTTCAAAGGCAAATCCTCGCATTTTCTACAAGCTTTTAAAGAATACCTTTTTGGATCATATACAGTAATCTTCTGGGTGGAATAGTTGATTTTAACGATGAAATTTCGAAAAAACTCATTTCCCAAAATTCCATGAATAGGAATTCCCATTCGCGGTGAAAAATTCAAGACACTTTCAAAAATGATAAAAAGACCGTGATCATTATCAAGCACATTACCCACTTTCACAGTATTACCTACACTTTTTATTGCCGCCACGGAGCCGCCTGGACCCAATCCTTGTAATTGCACATGGGAAGTTTGAAACAATTGAATACTATCGGCCTCCTCCAAACTGAAAAGAATAGTGGAATTTACACCGGTATCGAGAATAAATGAAAGCTTAGTGCCATTGATTTCTACAGGAACAATAGGCAGGTTATTAACCAAGCGTAAGGGGATTTTAGCCTTCTTTTTGTTGTTTTGTAAAAAGAAGCCCGCCTGGGCCGAAAAGCTAGCGGTAGTAAATACCAAAAACATAAAAATCAGCAGTCTATACACCGAATCAGTAATAAATTAGAATGATCTTGAAGGTATAAAAAAAATGGGAATGTTGTTCTCATTTAGGAGAGGGTTTTATTAAATTAATTTCGCAACTTTGTGCCCAAATTATTTCATTATGCCTTCGATTTCTAAAAAGGGGAAAAATATGCCGGAATCCCCCATCCGCAAGTTGGTGCCGTTTGCCGAAAAAGCTTACCAAGCAAAGAAAACCGTCTATCATTTAAACATTGGTCAACCTGATATTAAATCGCCGGAAATCGCTATGGATGCGGTGGCAAATCACCACCTAGAAATCCTGGCTTACACTCGCTCGGAAGGTTCGCAGCAGTACCGAGAGAAAATAGCCGCTTATTATCACAAAAACAATATTCCTGTTGAAGCCAATGATATTATTGTCACCACTGGAGGTAGTGAGGCGCTTTTGTTTGCCATGGGAACTATAGCCGATGCCGGCGACGAAATAATCATCCCGGAACCATTCTATGCAAATTACAATGGTTTTGCCGCGGCTTCGGATGTGAAGATCGTCCCCGTAATTTCAAAAATTGAAAATAACTTTGCTCTGCCTCCAATTTCCGAATTTGAGAAATTGATAACTCCCAGAACCAAAGCAATCCTAATTTGCAATCCAGGAAATCCCACAGGTTACCTATATTCAAAGGAAGAAATAAAAACCTTGGCAGCCATTGTTAAGAAACACGATTTATTTTTGATCTCAGATGAGGTATATCGCGAATTTACTTACGACGGCCACAAACACTACTCTATTCTTGAAGAGGAAGGAATGGCGGAATATGGCATATTGATCGATTCCGTTTCAAAGCGTTATAGTATGTGTGGCGCCAGAATTGGCTGTTTGGTTTCAAAAAACAAGGAGGTTATAAAAACTGCCTTAAAGTTTGCGCAAGCCAGATTGAGCCCCCCAACTTTCGCCCAAATTGCGAGCGAAGCAGCTCTTGAGACCCCACAGAGTTACTTTGATGAGGTCATTGAAGAATACCAAGAAAGAAGAAATACCTTAGTTGCAGCCTTAAGAGAAATCCCTGGAGTAAAAGTTGGAGATCCCAAAGGTGCATTTTATTGCATTGCTGAACTGCCGATAAAGGATTCTGATGCCTTTGCACAATGGCTTTTGGAAGAATTTGACGACAACGGCGAAACAGTAATGGTAGCACCTGCCGCAGGATTCTATTCCAGCTCTGGTGTGGGATTGAACCAAGTGCGAATTGCCTATGTCTTGAAAAAGGAAAGCTTGATCCGCGCGGTGGAAATCCTTAGAATTGCACTCGAGAAATATAAAGATTAATGCGAATTGAGGAAAACAAATCGCTTAAGGAATTCAATACATTTGGCATCGAATGCAGGGCCCGGTATTTCGTATCGGTAGAAAGTGTCGATGATCTAAAACAACTTCTTTCCTCCAAACCTTCCCAAGAACTCTTTGTTCTTGGGGGTGGAAGCAATATGCTGCTCACTGACGATTTGGACAGCTTTGTGCTTCATATAAATTTAAAGGGAATTGAAGTTGTAGCGGAAAATGAAAGCCACGTATTCATAAAAGCCATGGCGGGCGAGGACTGGCATCAGTTTGTACAATATTGTATTGCAAACGACTTTGGAGGTTTGGAAAATCTCTCACTAATCCCCGGAAACGTGGGCACGGCACCAATTCAAAATATCGGTGCGTATGGGGTGGAACTAAAAGACGTTTTTGAAAGTTGCCAAGCCATTGAGATTGAAACTTTAAAAGAAAAAGTCTTTCAAAAGATGGATTGCGCTTTTGAATATAGAAATTCTGTTTTCAAAAATAAATTCAAGGGAAAATACATCATTACCAGCGTAATTTTTAAACTTACAAAAGCAAATCATAAAACCAATACCGCTTATGGTGATATTCAAAAAATATTAGCCGAACGGAAAATTGAAAATCCAAGTATCAAGGATGTTTCTGAAGCGGTAATTGCCATCCGTCAGTCCAAACTTCCTGATCCAAAGAAGCTGGGAAACAGTGGCAGTTTTTTCAAGAATCCGGTTTTGGATTCCGAAACTTTTCAAACGTTTAGAAGAAATTTCCCCGAAGCTCCATTTTACGAAGTTTCAGCGACCCAATTTAAGATTCCTGCCGCATGGCTTATTGAAAATGCAGGGTTTAAAGGAAAGCGTTTTGGAGATGCCGGCGTACACAAAAACCAAGCGCTGGTATTGGTTAATTACGGCGCGGCCACTGGCAAAGAAATTTGGGAATTGGCCCTCCGCATTCAAGAAAAAGTAAAAGAAATGACAGGAATTTATCTAGAGCCGGAAGTAAACGTCCTTTAGTGAACCCGAAGTACGCCGTCCACTAAATAAACTACTCCATTGGACCCCAGGATATCGCTCTTTACAATTTGACCTTGCCCATCCTTTTCAGTTGAAACAATAAGGTTTTCTCCAGAATTGGTGATGGTCAAAGTAGTACCTGCCATAGTTTTTAACGTTGTCTTTCCGCTTTTGCCCATTGCTTCCGTCAAGGCATTCTTGTCTATCATACCTTCAACTATATGCGATTTCAGCATTTCTTCCAGACTTTGCTTATTGGCCTGATCTGAATAGAAGGTTTTCTTTTCAGCTGTCAAATTTTCAAAAGCCCGATCTGTTGGGGCGAAAATGGTAAAGGGGCCTTTTTCATTAGAGAGCATGTCAGTAATTCCGCCGCTTACACAATAGCTGGCAAACTTCTTTAAATCCTGATTGAGCATCAATTGCGACATTACGCTGCTCAACCGCTCCATCTGCTCAGGGCTAAGATCTTTTCTCTTTATAGGCGGTGGAGCAGGTGTTTCGGAAGTTTCACTATTGGGAGCATCCTGCTTTGTTTCGTTTTTGCAAGAAACAACCATAAGTGCAAACAATGAAATCATTAAAAAAGTAAAGGTTTTTCGCATCGTTAAAATTTTTAAAAACGAGGCTAAAAATACTCAATTTCCAAGGACATCCGCAAGAAAGATTGTATTTTTGTAGTTTAAAACAGAGATATGAAACTTTTACTTTTAACCATTGGATTATTACTGCTCGGGGTAGTGGGAATCACCATTAAATTATGGGGGAAAAAAGACGGGAAATTTGCGGGAACCTGCGCAAGCCAAAGTCCTTATTTGAATAAAGAAGGAGCCTCCTGCGGGTTTTGTGGAAAAACTCCAGACCAGTTTGATACTTGCTCCGAAGATTCCCATAAACAAACTCCCTCTTCTTAAAAATTTATGATAATTTTTAAAGCATCAAATTCGCAGCGCCCAAGTTTAAAATTGTCAGTCTTCCTTCATTTATAAATTTCGATGCTGCTACTTTATATTTTTGGTGCTGTTGCATTAATTAACTGTGCGTACTATCTTTTATTTTCAAAATTTTCCTTCTTAAAAATTTCAGAAACAACCACTTCTGAAAAATACCCGATTTCCCTCATTGTTTGTGCCAAAAATGAGGCTGAAAATCTTCGCAAACACATTCCTCAATGGCAGAATCAAAAATATCCCAATTTTGAGATCATCCTGATAAACGACGCTTCTATCGATGACACTTTGGAAGTAATGGAATCCTTTGCGAAAAATGATCCGCGCATTCAAATTGTGAACGTAAAAAACATTGAGGCCTTTTGGGCGAGTAAAAAATACGCATTGACCTTGGGTATAAAACGTGCCAAAAATACGAGACTGGTTTTTACGGATGCCGACTGCTATCCCGCTTCTGATAAATGGCTAGCGACGATGGCCGCGAATTTTTCAGATAAAAAACAATTGATTCTAGGATATGGTGCATACCAAAAGTTTCCAGGGCTTTTAAACAAAATCATCCGTTTCGAAACTGTTATGACTGCCGTGCAGTATTTTTCGTATGCCAAAATCGGTAATCCTTATATGGGCGTTGGACGGAATTTGGCATACACCAGCGTGCTATATTATGAAAACCGAGGCTTTATGAACCATATAAAAATCCCATCGGGGGATGACGATCTTTTTGTAAACGAAGCCGCCACAGCGCAGAACACTGAAATCTGTGTGGACCCTTTGGCGTTTACTTATTCCGTTCCGAAGAAAAAAAAGAGTAAATGGTTACTTCAGAAAAGACGTCACTACACAACCGCTAAACTTTATAAACCCAAGCATCGTTTTATGTTGGGAGCCTATTATATTTTCAATCTTCTCTTCTGGTTGCTGATTTCTATAATTCTATTCACTCAATTTTGGCAATTTGCATTGGCCATTATTTTAGTTCGAGTTGTTTTCCAATACGTAATTATCGGAAAGGCGATGAAGAAACTCCAAGAAAAAGATTTAATTCCTTTCATTCCTTTTTTTGAAATTTTTCTAGTCTTCACTCAATTAAGTATCTTTATTTCTAATAGTGGCGAAAAAAACTCGCGATGGAAATAAAAAATGAAATATCTCGACAAATTGCAAAGGCAAAAAATGGGAACCAAAACGCTTTTAAATTTTTACTGGATTATTATTGGAATGAGGTTTATGGTTTTCAGTTAAAACGGGTGCGGAGTGAACGCGAAGCCGAGGACATTACTATAGAGGCCTTTGCAAAAGCTTTCGATAAAATTGATAGCTTCGACGAAAAATATTCCTTTTCCACTTGGTTGGTTACCATCTCGAAGAACATACAAATAGACAAGAGCCGCAAAAAAAATGCTTCGGTATATATTAACACAACAGATGCATCCAATGAACAAGTGCAAAAAATTATCGACCACGCCCCCACTCCCGAGGATAAGCTAATAACCGAACAGAATCTGGCAGAATTATTACAATACATCAAGCTACTAAAACCCCATTATCAAGAGGTGATAAACTTGCGTTATTTTCAGGAAATGAGTTACCAGGAAATCTCTGAAACCTTGGAAGAACCTTTAAACAATGTAAAAATACGATTGCTACGAGCACGAAAACTGCTGGCAGAAATTATAAAAGAAAAGGAATAAAATCCATTTCAATCTTCATGCTCCCTTCTTGCCCATACTTTTTAAAATTACTTAAAATCCTAAGTCCATAATCGCCTTTTCATTTCGTACTTTTGTACACTGTTATGAGCACAGAAACACCTACTTTCCAAAAGCCGATTGAAAAAACGGCTCCGAAGCCCAAATGGTTACGAGTAAAACTCCCCACTGGGAAAAAATACACCGAGCTACGGGGGCTCGTGGACAAATATCAACTAAATACCATCTGCACCTCTGGGAGCTGCCCCAATATGGGGGAATGCTGGGGCGAAGGCACCGCTACTTTTATGATTCTGGGGAACATCTGTACCCGCTCCTGTGGCTTTTGTGGGGTAAAGACCGGCAGACCCCAATCAGTAGATTGGGCCGAACCTGAGAAGGTAGCACGTTCAATAAAAGTTATGAATATTAAGCATGCGGTAATTACTTCCGTGGACAGAGATGACCTGAAGGATATGGGATCCATCATCTGGGCAGAAACCGTAAAAGCTATTAGAAGGATGAATCCCGACATAACCTTGGAAACTTTAATACCGGACTTTCAAGGCAATACAATAAATATCGGCCGCATAATAACAGTGGCCCCGGAGATAGTGAGCCACAACCTGGAAACGGTAAAAAGACTTACTCGCGAAGTAAGAATACAAGCAAAATACGAACGCAGCCTGGAAGTCCTAAACTATTTAAAACAATCTGGTATGCCAAGAACAAAAAGCGGAATAATGCTCGGCCTGGGTGAAAGGGAAGAAGAGGTTTTCCAAACAATGGAAGATCTAAGAAATGTGGGTCTGGATATTCTTACTATTGGCCAATATCTACAGCCTTCCAAAAAACATTTACCGGTGAAAGAATTCATTTCCCCGGAGCAATTCAAAAAATATGAGACCCTAGGTTTAGAGATGGGCTTTCGTCATGTGGAAAGTGGCCCTTTGGTACGGTCTTCATATAAAGCGCAAAAACATCTTACTTAATTTAATCCATAACACATGGAAAAAAAGATCACTGTTGGCATAAACGGTTTTGGACGTATTGGACGAAACGTTTTTAGGTTATTGATCAACCATCCAACCATTCAAGTTTTAGCTATTAATGATTTGGCGGATGCCAAAACCCTGAGCCATCTTTTAAAGTACGACAGTATTCATGGAATATTGAAAGAAGATATTTCTTTTTCTGAAAATGAAATTATAGTAGCGGGCAAAAAGACAAGATTTTCCTCCGAAAAAAATATCGAGAAACTGGACTGGAAGAATATTGATGTTGTAGTTGAAAGTACGGGGAAGTTCAAAACTCGGGAACAGCTTGAAAATCATATAAAGAATGGAGCAAAAAAAGTAATACTTTCCGTCCCTCCTTTGGAAGACGATATAAAAACGGTGGTTTTGGGAGTGAATGATTCTATTATAGAACCTACCGATACTATTATTTCCAACGCCTCCTGTACCACCAACAATGCCGCCCCCATGTTGAAAATTATAGATGATCTTTGCGGGATTGAACAGGCGTATATCACCACGGTCCATTCTTACACTACCGACCAGAGCCTTCATGACCAACCACATCGTGACCTGCGTCGCGCGCGTGCGGCAGGACAATCCATTGTCCCTACAACAACCGGAGCGGCCAAGGCTTTAACCAAAATTTTCCCAGAACTCGCCGATGCCATCGGTGGTTGCGGCATCAGGGTGCCGGTACCCAATGGCTCACTTTCAGATGTAACTTTCAACGTTAAGAAAATTGTTTCCATAGAAGAAATAAATACAGCTTTTAAGGCCGCTTCGGAAAATTCAATGAAAGGCATCATTCAATATACAGAAGACCCCATTGTTTCTATAGATATTATAGGAAACCCCCATTCCTGTATTTTTGATGCGGGAATGACTTCAGTAATCGGAAAAATGGTAAAAATTATTGGATGGTACGACAACGAAATAGGATATTCGTCCAGAATTATCGATTTAATTGAAAAGATTTCCTTTAAATAGTTATATTTAGACGCCCTTTTTCACCAACCTATGATCCTAAATTTGAGATATAAATACTTTATTCCTCTTTTGGCGAGTGCTTTTTTCTCGATTGCTGCCTTTGCCACATCGGCCCAGGACACCATTCAGGCTATCAGCCAATTACAACTAAACGCCACAAAGGCAATTGAGAAACAAGAGTATCTAAATGCAGTACGGTTACTGAATTCTGCCAACAAGCTGGCAACACACTACAACGATCAGCAAATAATACAAGACGTGGAGTTGGGTATGGCAGAACTCTACTACCATCTTCAATATTTTGACAAAGCTGGAGATCTTGTTCAGCATGCCATCACATTTTATGAAAAAGAACAAAGGCCTATAAAACTTGGCACCTCTTACACTCTATACGCCAATATACTTTGCAACCAGGGCAATTATGATGAGGCTTCGAAGAATTTTGAGAAAGCAGACTCCATTTATCAAGATCTTAGAGACTCGGAAAACAGTATTAATGTTCTTTATGGGAAAGGGCTTTTGGTCCTTGCACGCGATGATTATTTCCAAGCGGCCGCCTTGTTCAAAGAAACCATTCCCATTGCCAAAAACCAAGGAAACACCTACATTGAAGCAGGCGCATACAATAATTTAGCGGATGCGCTTTCACTAATCAATCCTCAAGAATATCCAGAATCATTGGAGGAGGCCAGGAGTGCATTAGATTCGGGCTCAAAAATTGCGGAAGTCCATGGCTACTCAAAATACTTGATAGAGCGCATCCGGATCCTTTCGCAAATTTATATAGCTGAAAAAAGAGTTGATTTGGCCGAGGAAAATCTTCGGCATTATCTACAACTCAACGATTCTATCAAGCAAGTCCAATTACAGGCCATAATAGAGGGAGTACAAGCTGAGTCGGCCATCAGCGATCTAAACGAAATCATAGCTTCCCAAAAGGACGATTTGAGCAAACAAGAAAAATCGCTGTTTTTTGGTAAATTAACGGGATGGCTGAGTATTTCGTTAATCCTAATTCTGTCATTATTGACTTTGTCTCTTTACAAAAACAACAATTTGAGGGCCAAGGCCAACAACCTGTTAAAAGACAAAAACACCGAACTCCAAGAAGCTAAAGAGAATGCCGAAAGAGCCTCTCAAGCAAAAGCTCAGTTCCTCTCCACCATTACCCACGAGCTTCGAACCCCGATGTACACTGTTACTGGCCTCACACATTTACTTCTGGAAGAGGATCCTAAACCCGAACAACGGGAGCATCTCAATTCACTTAAATTTTCGGGGGAATATCTGTTGTCTTTAATCAACAATATTTTGGACTTGAACAAACTGGAAGCTAGTAAGGTGGAATTGGAAAAAATGCCATTCAATCTAAAAAAGAGAGTAGATAGTGTGATCATTTCACTTAAAAAATCGGCAGAAGTTAAAAACAACATTCTCACCTTAGAATATGACCAAAGCATACCAGAGGAGATAATTGGTGACTCCCTAAAATTATCACAGATATTAATCAACCTAATAAGCAACTCCATTAAGTTTACGGAAAATGGCCAGATTTGGGTGCGCATTAAAGCAACAGAACGCGATCCTCAACAAGTTTTTATCCAATTTGAAGTAGAAGACACGGGCGATGGTATATCAAAGAAAAAACAAAATGTAATCTTCGAATCCTTTTCACAAGGTTCGCTTCAAATCAATCGAAAATATGGGGGAACAGGTTTGGGGCTGTCTATTGTAAAAAACCTTTTGGAACTTATGGGCAGTAAAATCAATCTGGAAAGCAAACTGGGAGAAGGCTCAAGATTTTGGTTCACACTTCCCTATAACTATGTCGAAAGCAGCGAATCTACTGCCGATGACGCAATAAATGACATCGAGGTAATCCTTGACGAAAAAATTTTTAAAAACAAGTCTATCCTGATTGTTGAAGACAACAAAATCAATCAGATGATTACCAAAAAGATCCTCGAGAAGAAAGATATGATCTGTACCGTTGTTGATAACGGGGTAGATGCCATAAGACTCACTAAGGAAGGTAACTTCGACGTGATTTTGATGGATATCCACATGCCGGGCATCAGTGGAATAGAAGCCACAAAAAAAATTAGGGAATTTAATCAAACTGTTCCGATAATTGCTTTGACTGCCGTTACTATTGAGGAAAACCTAGAGGAGTTTTATAGAGCCGGGTTTAGTGAGTTTATTCCCAAACCGTTTAGGGCCGACGATTTCTTCGACAAAATCAGCAGAGTCCTAAACAACCATGTATTTTTATCTCCCTAACGTCATTTAATCCAAACCTAAGGAGCTTCGGATTATTTCGTCAAACTGATTTTTTTCGTGATTTATAAATTCTGTGGAAATGGGCAAGTAAAACAATTCATTATTCCCAAGTGAAGGCTGCAGTCTCATAAAATCTTTCTCTGTGGTTAACAGCAGTTTTTCCTGTGCAAGCTCCGTTATTTCATTGATTGTAAAATTGTGATGATCTCCATAGGACTTGTGTGAAAAAGTAAGTCCTTGCCGCTTTAAAAAAACGACTAAGGGATTTGGATTAGCAATACCCGTCACCAAGGTAAATGGCTTGTCATTTAAAAAACTCAACGGGTGGCTTTCCGTCGAACTTTTTATCTCTAGACCATACCCTATCTTCGAGAAAAAGATATGCTGATTCAGCTGTAGTTTCAGTCGTTTTTGAATAGCTTCCATAGTAGATGCCGAGAGATTTTCTGGACATTTGGTAACCACCACTAAATCTGCTCTTTTGGCTCCGGTTCTAGGTTCCCGCAAATTACCCATAGGCACCACCCAATCATTTATATATAGCCGATCAAAGGAAGTGAGTAAAATGGACAAGGAAGGAATTACCTTTCGGTGTTGAAAGGCATCGTCTAGCAAAATTACATCAGTGGAATCTTTTAAGCGTTCTATTCCGGATTGTCGATCTTCACAAACCGCCACTTGCACCTTCGGAAATTTTCTTTTAATCTGTAAGGGCTCATCCCCCACTTGGGCAACTGTACTTTCTACTAACACCTGCTGAAAGCCTTTGGTTTTTCTTTTATATCCCCGACTTAGAACTGCTACTTTTTGGTCATTCTTAAGAAGTGAAACCAAATACTCAATCATAGGCGATTTTCCTGTGCCACCCATCGAAAGATTTCCAACACTTATAAGAGGAATATCGTAGGATTTACTTTTCAACCAATTCCAATCGTATAAAGCGTTACGCATTATCATTATACCGGCATACAGCATCGAAAAAGGGAATAGTAGTTTACGAAACCATTTCATTTAACGAAAGTACTAATTTCATTGAAAATCCAATCCAGTTTGCCGTAATTCCACATTTGAAAGCTTGTGCAAAATCTTATCTTTACAAAAATCATAAATAACATGAGGGTAAAAGAAATTATAAGTCTATTGGAGGAGTTATCACCACTCGCATATTCCGAGGATTTTGACAATACGGGCCTGCTGGTAGGCGATGCGGAAACTATTGTTACAGGCATCTTAATAACCTTAGATACCTTAGAAAGTGTGGTTGAGGAGGCAATTGAAAAAAATTGCAATTTAATCGTGAGTTTCCATCCAATTATCTTTTCTGGATTGAAGAGTTTAACTGGAAAAACCTATGTAGAGCGAACCGTACAAAAAGCCATTCGGCACAATATTTCCATATTTTCAAACCATACCGCCTTAGACAATTCATGGAATGGCGTAAATGCCAGGATTTGTGACCAACTTGGACTGAAAAACAGAAAGGTTTTAATCCCACAAAAATCGACCATTAAAAAACTTATCACCTTTGTTCCAACCAATAATGCCGAGAAAGTTAGAAATGCGCTTTTTGCTGCCGGCGGTGGCAGCATTGGCAATTATGACAACTGCAGTTTTAATGTTGAGGGAACGGGAAGCTTTAAGGGAAATGAGGACTCAAACCCTCAACTCGGCGAAAAAGGAAAGATGCACTATGAAACAGAGACCCAAATTGGAATCACCTTCGGGAAACATCAACAATCCAAAATATTAAAAGCTCTGTTGGAATCCCACCCGTATGAAGAGGTGGCCTACGAGATTACCACCCTTGAAAACCAAAACCAACACATCGGTATGGGAATGATAGGTGAGCTTGAAATGGAAATGCAGGAAAAAGATTTTCTAAAATTTCTAAAAAAAACTATGAAGACCGACTGCGTACGCCATTCAGAACTTTTAGGGAAGCCTACTAAAAAAGTCGCTGTCCTTGGCGGAAGTGGAAGTTTTGCAATTGATGCTGCCAAAAATGCCGGAGCCAACGTGTTTGTATCGGCCGATTTTAAATATCACGATTTTTTTAGGGCAGAAAACACCATACTATTGGCAGATATTGGCCATTATGAAAGCGAACAATATACAAAAGAGCTTTTGTATTCTTTCCTTAAGAAAAAAATCACTAATTTTGCACCCTCCTTGTCGAAAGGCAAGATTCTTATATCACAAATAAATACCAATCCTATTAGCTATTTATAATTTATGGCAACAAAATCTGAAGTTACTGTTGAAGAAAAGTTAAGAGCTCTGTACGACCTACAGCTTATAGATTCTAGAATCGATGAAATAAAAAGTCTTCGTGGCGAACTTCCGCTAGAAGTTGAAGATCTTGCGGACGAAGTAGCGGGCATGAATACGCGATTGGAAAAACTCCAGGCCGACCTTGAGGCCATCGAAAGTCAGATCAAAGAAAAAAGAAACCATATTGAGGAGTCCAAGGCACTTATAAAAAAGTATTCGACCCAACAAGAAAATGTGCGAAACAACCGCGAATACAACTCCTTGAGCAAAGAGGTGGAGTATCAAGGGTTGGAAATAGAGCTAGCCGAGAAGAACATCAGAGAGTTTCGTGCCCAGATTGAACAGAAAACTCAAGTGATTGAAGAGACCAAAAGTCGTTTTGAAGAGCGAGCTGAACATTTGAAGCACAAACAAAGCGAATTGGACGCGATTTTAAAAGAGACCGAAAAAGAGGAGCAGGCTCTACTAAAGGAATCGGAAAACTTCCAAGCAACCGTTGAGCCACGACTGATCAAGGCTTACAAACGAATCCGTAAAAACGTGAAAAACGGACTAGCAGTAGTTCCGGTTGAACGCGGTGCGTCGGGGGGTTCATTTTTTACCATTCCCCCACAAGTACAAATGGAAATTGCAGGACGCAAAAAAATTATTACCGACGAGCATAGTGGCCGCATTTTGGTCGATGCCGACTTGGCCAACGAGGAACGTGAAAAAATGGAAGCGCTGTTCGCCATATTAAAATAAGCGCAATACCAGATATATTATAACAAAGCCTTCACAAAAAGTGGAGGCTTTTTTTTGTAATTTGAACCAACACTTTTCAGAAAACACAAATTCTTTCCCTTAAAAGTATAAAAATGAAAAAAATCATTTTCCTTAGTATTATAATGATAACCCTCCAAACCTCGTGCAAGTCGCCTAACGACAGCAATCGCGAGGCAGAGGCAATGGCACAACAAAATCTACAACCGGTTCAAACCGAAAACCAGGATGGGTTTGCGCGCGCGTATTTTGCAAGCGGATGTTTCTGGTGCGTAGAAGCAATTTATGAAAGTGTAGAAGGTGTAAAGGATGCCATTTCCGGTTATAGCGGTGGCACAATTGAGAATCCAACCTATGAAAACCATGGCGATCACGCAGAAGCGGTAGAAGTTCTTTACAACCCAAACATTATAAGTTTTGATCAACTGGTAGATGTGTATTTCGGATCGCAAAACGTAACCCAGGTTAATGGCCAAGGCCCCGATAGAGGAAAAGCCTACCGCTCCATAATTTTTTATCAAAATGACAAGGAA
Source organism: Aequorivita sp. (assembly GCA_049646885.1). Taxonomy (GTDB): domain Bacteria; phylum Bacteroidota; class Bacteroidia; order Flavobacteriales; family Flavobacteriaceae; genus Aequorivita. The sequence goes on from JBARWQ010000032.1 coordinate 48,008, forward strand.
AAGAAAATCATTGACCAAAAAATAGCTGCATTAAACAAGCAATTGGGAGATGCTGAAGTTGCCGCACAAGTACTTCCCTTTCAAAAATTCTGGAAAGCGGAGAACTATCATCAGGACTACGAACGCAACAATCCAGACAATCCTTATATTCAAAATGTTTCTATCCCCCGGCTCAAAAAATTTCAACAGAAATTTCCTAAACTCTTAAAAAATACGAAAGACCATTAACACCACCTCAACAAAATAAGATTCCGCTCATTCAGCTTTTATGGTTGTTTAAACATAGGTCTAATATAGAAAAACAGATAAAACACCGCCCGCCACAACATATTTATAAATTCATTAACCATTAAGTTAAATCTCGGTTAAATAAAAAAAAATTAAGATGTTTTATTGTAGATTTAACCAATACTAACTTCAAAAACAATTGTTATGCGAGATTTAATTTGGTTAATAGTAGTTATTCTGATTATTGGATGGCTATTTGGTTATTTTTATTTTTCATTGGGCGCTTTCATCCATATCCTTTTGGTATTGGCCATAATAGGGATACTGTGGCGTTTGGCTAGCGGCCGAAGACTTTAGTCCCAATTATTAATTATCATCCTTAAAAACACATCACTACGAAAAAAGTTGTTTTTTAATTTTATTCGTCATGGGCTTGATGGGTACGGGCTTTACAAGCTGACAATACAGAAAACTATTGTTGACGTCTTAGAAGACGTTGCTGACGATATAAAAGATGCCGTAGATTAATTTTAAATTCCTAGAAACCAAAGCTCTTTTATTTCAAAATAAAGGAGCTTTGGTTTATTTAGGATCGACAAGGATTGATTCCCATTCTGGATGTTTCTCGATGTATTTTTTAATAAATGGACATTCGGGAACTACTTTTAAACCTAGGAGCTCAATTTGCAACAGAACATTCTCAACCAAATCACTAGCCACACCCCGCCCTTTTAAAGCTGGATCCACTTCGGCATGTTCCAAGACAATCACCCCAGGTTCTACCGAATACTCAACAATGGCAGGGTAGCCATCAATGAAAGCTTCAAATCGACGTTTTTCCTTATTATCTACAACATTCATAATTTAAAAATTTTATTTAAACCAATTAATAGCCTAAAATTACAAAAAATATAATGCTAAATCTATTTCTTATTTTTATTCAAAACATCCCACTTATATGAAAACCATTTGGATTTTGCTTTTCTCACTTTTAGCACTTAGTTGCAAAAACCCAACGGAATCCCCTACAATCGAGAGCTCACAGGAAAATACTGAGACCGAAAACCTCAGCGTTGCGCAACGGATAGCCAATGCCAATGGATATGAAGGATGGAAAGATGTTTCTGAAATAGCCTTCACATTTAATGTGGACCGAGGCGAAAAACATTCCGGGCGCTCTTGGATTTGGAAACCAAAGACCGGAGATGTTACCATGCAAACTCCCACTGACACCACAATTTATAACCGGTCAAAAATGGATAGCCTCGAAATGACCGCTGATGCCGCATTTATTAACGATAAATATTGGCTCTTGGCGCCTTTTCAAATAGTTTGGGATGCAAACAGTATTACCCTATCAGAAAAACAGGATGTAATAGCGCCTATTTCACGGGATACGCTTAACCGACTAACCGTGGTTTACAGCGATGAAGGTGGCTATACCCCTGGAGATGCTTATGACTTTTTCTATGACGAGGATTATAAAATCAAGGAATGGAATTATAGAAAAGGAAATTCCAAAGAACCGGCTCTCACTACTACCTGGGAAGATTATAAAGACTTCAACAATATTGAAATCGCTACCAAACATCGGGATTCTACCGGAAATTTTACTTTGTATTTCACCAATATCTCCGTCAAAAAAGAAGGAGCGGACTAAATCGAAAAACTTTTGGGATTATTTATTCGGACTTCAACACGTTTTGAATTATATGCTACCCACTTAACAAATATTAATTCTTATTTTTGTGAAAACACTTCGGTCATTCCTTTGAAACCGAAGTCCCAACTTTCCAAAATGTTTCAGAATACTTTAGAATACGCAAAAAAACAGGATACCGAAGATAAATTGGCGCACTTTCGAAATAAATTCAATATCCCAAAAAATCGGAACGGACAGCAACTTATTTATCTCTGTGGCAATTCACTGGGGTTGCAACCCAAAATCACTTCAGAATATATTCAAGAAGAGTTGGATGCATGGGCAAAACTGGGAGTGGATGGCCATACTGAGGGCAAACATCCCTGGATGCCATACCACGAATTTTTAACCGAAAATATGGCGAAGATCGTGGGAGCAAAACCTTCGGAAGTAGTTGTTATGAATACGCTTACCACCAATCTACACTTGATGATGGTTTCGTTTTATCAACCTACCAAAACCAAGTTTAAAATAGTAGTGGAAAGCGATGCTTTTCCTAGTGATAAGTACGCGGTTGGAAGTCAATTGAAATTTCATAACGTGGATCCCACAGATGGATTGATCTTGTGGAAACCAAGAAAGGGCGAAGAACTTTGTCGAATCGAGGATTTAGAGGAAATAATGGCCACTCAAGGCGAAGAAATTGCTTTATTGATGATCGGCAGTCCAAATTATTATACCGGACAAGCTTTCCCCTTAAAACAAATAACAGAACTCGGGCATAAATACAATTGTATGGTCGGTTTTGATTTGGCGCATGGAGCCGGCAACATCCAACCCAATCTCCACGATAGCGGGGCGGATTTTGCCGTATGGTGTACCTACAAATATCTCAACAGCGGACCGGGCAGTTTAGGCGGTTGCTTTGTACACGAACGCCATGCAAACAATCCCAACCTCAATCGTTTTGCCGGATGGTGGGGCCATAACAAAAAAACGCGTTTCAATATGCGATATGACTTTGACCCTATCCCAGGAGCAGAAGGATGGCAATTGAGCAATCCACCGATACTTTCCATGGCAGCAATTCGAGCGTCCTTGGACACTTTTGCGCAAGCTGGCTTTGAAAATCTTCGAAAGAAATCCGAACAACTCACGGGGTATTTGGAGTTTTTATTGGATGAAATGAAAAATGATGCCATAAACGTAATCACCCCGCGAAATCCTAGTGAGCGGGGATGCCAACTTTCAATCCAACTTAAAAATGCGGATAAAAAATTATACGATCGATTAACTAATAAAGGAATAGTGAGCGATTGGCGCGAACCTGATGTAATTCGCATAGCCCCTACTCCATTGTATAACAGTTTTGAGGATGTGTATCGGTTTTCGGAAATTTTGAAATCGATTCTTGCCGAGGATTCGATTTAGGACTAAGGTCTATTAAGTACAGGACAAAAACAAAACACAATGAAAAATATTCTAATCGTCGGCGCGGGTCTCTGCGGAAGCTTATTGGCGTTGCGTCTCGCCCAACACGGCTTCAACATCACCTTGGTGGAAAAAAGACCGGATTTAAGGAAAGTGACCTTGGATGCCGGACGGTCTATCAATATGGCGCTTAGCGACCGGGGAATAATGGGTCTTCGTCTAGCAGGAGTTGAAGGGGCGGTGCAAGAACTCCTCATCCCGATGACCGGAAGAATGATCCACGAAAAATCCGGAAAATCCTTTCTAAGTCCATATAGCGGAAGAAAGGATGAATTCATCAATTCGGTTTCCCGACCTGGATTGAACAAGCTTTTATTGAACGAGGTAGAAAAAATGCCCAACGTCAAAATGGTTTTCAACCAAGAGTGCAAAAGTGTCAATTTTGAAACCCCTTCTGCAGTCTTCAAAGATTTTGAAACCGGCAAGGAAACTACCTATTCGGCAGATGTTATTTTTGGAACTGACGGCGCTGGCTCAGCGGTACGTGCAAGTATGATCCATGACAAATCGTTTCTTCTCAATATTTCGCACCAATGGCTTGGCCATGGATATAAAGAACTCGAAATAGTCCCCATGGAAAACGGCGGATATCGAGCCTACAAAAATGCACTTCATATATGGCCTCGGGGAGAAGATATGCTTATCGCTCTTCCAAATTTGGACGGCAGTTTTACCGTTACGCTATTTCTTCCGTATAAAAACTCTGACTATTGCTTTGAAACACTTACTACTCCCGAAAAAGTAAACGAATATTTTCAAAAGGAATTCCCAGATGTATGGAAATTGATTCCTAACTTGACGGAACAATTTTTCCGCAACCCTATAGGAAGCATGGGAACCGTAAAGTGTGATCCCTGGCACCGACTTGGAAAAACTATAATTATGGGCGATGCGGCACATGCCATGGTGCCTTTTTACGGCCAAGGCATGAATGCCAGTTTTGAGGATATAGTTGTTTTCGATGAAATTTTGAGCAGTCATAAAGAGGATTTACTTTCCAAAAAAATCACTTGGGAAATAATTTTTGAGAAATACGAAAAAACTCGTAAAGAAGATGCCGATGCCATTTGCGATTTGGCTGTGGATAATTTTGATGAAATGAAAGCCCATACAGGCATTGAACTTTTCCAAGAAAAAAGAAGGTTGGAAACTGTATTTGAAGCAGAATTCCCAGATGAATATTCAAGTAAATACTCATTGGTTACTTTCAAGGAAGAACTGTCATATTCTGAAGCAAAACGTCGTGGACGGGCGCAGGACAAAGCCATCTTAGGTCTTTTGCACAATGGAAAACTCGAGGACAGTATGCCATTAAAAGAAAAATTAGACTTGGTGAAAAAGCATACAGAAGCCGTTCTAAATCAAGAAGGAATGGCGGATTATTTAAAATATGACAGCAGGGCTGATTTTTGAGAGTTGATTTTGAAGACCTACAAGGTTTTGGGAACCTTGCAGGAAGGACAACAAAACTTGCAGGAAGAATAACATAGAATATACAATTATGGAAAACAAAGGAAGATTAGTGGAAGGAAAAGCTACCCCCCGAGGTGCATATCCACACATAAAACGGGCTGGAGATTTCTTGTTTGTCAGCGGTGCAAGTTCACGCTTGCCAGATAATACTTTTGCGGGTGTTAATCAGATAGATGAAATGGGCACTGTGCATTTGGATATCCGCGAACAGACACGGGCAGTTATAGAAAACATAAAAGATTATCTAGCATCGGAAGGCGCCACCTTGGCTGACCTGGTTGACGTAACCAGCTTCTTGGTCAATATGAACGATTTTGCGGGTTATAATGAAGTATATCGCGAATATTTCACCAAAGAAACTGGTCCTGCACGAACCACCGTTGCAGTTCATCAACTGCCCCATCCAAATTTGGTGGTGGAAATAAAGGCGATGGCGTATAAGCCCATCAACAAGAAATAAAAGACTTAATCAAGAAGATCAAAAAATTTACACAGCGAGAACGTGGAACCAAAAACTCAATTAAAATCGTAAAAGAGTTGAAAATAAATAACTACATAAACGGCGAATATCTTGGCCCCATATCAAATGACTGGTTGGAAAATTACAATCCTTCCAAGGGAGAGGTGTATTCCAAGATTGCAAATTCCAATACCCAGGATGTAGAAAAAGCGTATCAGGCTGCAAAAGCGGCCTTTCCAAAATGGAGCAATACCACTATAGATGAGCGAAGCAGAATCTTAATGAAAATAGCAGATCTTATCGATAACAAGTTGGAGGAATTGGCCAAAGCTGAAGCTAAGGATAACGGTAAGCCCCTCAGTTTAGCGATGGCAGTGGATATACCGCGTGCTTCTTCCAATTTTCGTTTTTACGGCCATGCCATCACACAATTTGCTAGCGAGGCTCACGAAAGTGTGGGTTTAAATGCCATCAATTTCACTTTAAGAGAACCTCTTGGAGTGGTTGGCTGTATTTCACCTTGGAATCTTCCCCTTTATTTATTTAGCTGGAAAATTGCTCCAGCCATTGCTGCAGGCAATACAGTGGTTGCAAAACCAAGTGAGATTACACCAATGACCGCTTTCCTTTTAGGCGAAATTTGTACGGAAGCAGGTCTGCCCAATGGGGTTTTAAATATAATCCAAGGCACAGGACCAACCGCTGGACAAGCTATTGTTGAACATCCAAATATTAAGGCTATTTCCTTTACGGGAGGCACAAAAACCGGGGAACATATCGCCAGAACCGCGGCACCAATGTTCAAAAAACTCTCTTTGGAATTAGGCGGAAAAAATCCTAATATCATTTTTGCCGATTGCAATTATGAGAAAATGCTGGAAATTACCCTGCGCTCCTCGTTTTCAAACCAAGGACAGATTTGTCTCTGTGGTAGCCGAATTTTTATTGAAAAATCAATTTACGAAAAATTCAAAAAGGATTTTATTCAGAAGACAAAACAGCTCAAAGTTGGCGATCCCTTTGATAGAGATACTAATATCGGCGCGATGGTTTCAAAACAACATCTGGAGAAAGTAGAATCCTATATCAAAATAGCCGAAGATGAAGGTGGAAAAATCCTCTTTGGCGGCAAACGTGTTACTGTAAAAAATCTTGAAAACGGATATTACCTAGAACCTACTATTATTGAGGTTTTCGACGATCAATGTCGTGCCAATCAAGAGGAAATCTTCGGTCCGGTGGTGACCATAATGCCTTTTGAGACAGAAGAAGAAGTTTTGCAAATGGCGAATTCCGTAAAATACGGTCTCTCCGCCACATTGTGGACCACAAACCTAGACCGAAGTATGCGAATGTCCAAGGCTTTGCAATCTGGAATCGTTTGGGTAAATACTTGGCTAAACAGAGACCTTCGCACCCCCTTTGGCGGAATGAAGGATAGCGGAGTGGGTCGAGAAGGTGGGTTTGAAGCCCTTAAATTTTTCACCGAACAGAAGAATGTTTGCATCCGATATGAAGAGTGAAATCGAAATCGAAATTGAATATTGAATATTGAATATTGAACATTAACCATGAATTTAGACCTGACAAATAAAAATGCCTTAGTATGCGGAAGTACGGCTGGCATCGGAAAAGCATCGGCCATTCAGTTGGCAAAATTAGGAGCTACCATAACCTTGATGGCCAGAGATGAAGCCAAGCTAAAAGAAACCTTAATTGAACTTCCCCACGATAAAGGACAAAAACACAACTATTATGTGGCAGATTTCTCCAATCCGGAACAAGTGAAGGAAAAAGTCAGTATCGCAGTTTCCAACAAGACATTCCATATTTTGGTCAATAATACAGGAGGGCCTAAAGGCGGACCTATGTTTTCCGCAGAACCGGAGGAGTTTGAAAAAGCATTTTCCATGCACCTTATCTGCAACCAGATTTTGGTGCAGGCTGTGGTACCAGGAATGAAAGAGGCAGATTACGGCCGAATTATCAACATTATTTCCACTTCGGTAAAACAACCAATAGATGGCTTGGGAGTAAGCAACACCATTCGTGGGGCGGTAGCAAGTTGGAGCAAGACTTTGGCCAATGAACTGGGGCAATTCGGAATTACGGTGAACAATGTATTACCTGGCTTCACGGCTACGGACAGATTGGAAGACATAGTTGCTAAATCTGCAAAAAAAATGGACAAAACGGCAAAGGAAGCGAGTGATTCAATGAAGAATCTCGTTCCCGCAAAACGTTTTGCGCAACCAGGAGAGATAGCCAACGCCGTGGCATTTTTGGCCAGTGAGGCAGCCAGTTATATAAATGGTGTCAACCTTCCCGTCGATGGCGGTCGTACTAAATCTTTATAGATGATCGAGTTTTTCTCAGGACAGTGACACCTATATTCAGGATTTTAAAGTCCATTTGGCACTTATTTTCTATGAAGCCTATTCTGTATTTATTTACATAATGAACTTGTATCTTTATAAACATTATTTAAAAAAACCATGAGCAATCAGATTCCTATAAAAAAGCGAAAACTACGCATTAACGGCCATTCCCATTTACTTCCTTATCCCGAACAAATCCCACAATTTATGCAGGACAAAGGTATTTTTTGGGTGGACAAGGAACGAAAGTTTATGCTTCAGAAAGATTGGAGCAGACCCGTTACGGATTCCAGTTTCTTTTTAAATGAAAAGCTGGAATGGATGGATCGTTTCAATATAGACCATGCGGTTGTCTTAAACCTTTCGCAACTCTATGGCAATGGATTAAGAGTAGAGGAAATGAAAAAGGCACTGCGTTTTCAAAATGATTTTAATGCAAGTGTACAGCACAATCATCCCTCAAAATTTACTTGTGGCTTTGTGGTACACCCCGGTTTCGTGCGCGGAGCTTTATGGGAAATTGAACGATGTGTGGAAGAATTGGGACTTCAGCTTTTGTGTTTGCCCACCCATTATATGGATACCATTGGCACTTGGCGCTGTATTTTTGATGAGGAAAATGAACCGATTTTTGAATTGGCTTCCAAATACAATCTAGCTGTGGAAATTCATCCCTATGACGGCGAAAAATTCATTAAGCTAGAAAACACCGCTTGGCGTTTCCATTTGATATGGATGCTCGCCCAATGCGCCGATGCCTATCATTTCTTGACCTTGAATGGCTATGCCGATAAATTTCCGAATATGCGTACCTGTTTTGCCCACGGAGCACAATTGGCGCAAATTAATTTAGGAAGAAGAATACAAGGTTTCGACGGCCGTCCCGATTTATTTGAAGGAAAAACGCATCCGCGAAAAAGCGTCGGCCATAAAAATATATTCTTTGACACCTTGGTCCATGACACTGGCTCCTTGGAACTTTTGGTGAAAAACCAAGGCTACAAACAAGTGCTGGTTGGGCTGGATGACCCTTATCCTTTGGGAGAAATGGAAAGTGCGCCCCAATCATCCTACCCCGGTAAAATCTTGGATCTGGCAGTGAAGGAAAATGTCTTAAAAGAAGAAGAAGCTGATGCCATGTGGGAAGACAACGTTATACAGTGGCTTTGTGGCGATGACGATACACGAAAAGAAAAATTGGTGAATAGAATTCTTGGAAAAAATTAAATTTTCAAAAATGGACTTACTATCGGATAAAATAAATCAATACGTTGAAAATCATTCGCAGTCCGAACCGGAATTATTAAAAAGACTAAACCGGGAAACCTGGCAAAAAATACTTGCTCCTCGCATGTTGAGCGGCCATTTACAAGGAAGAGTGCTAAGCATGCTCTCTAAGTTGATCCGTCCGAAAAATATCCTCGAAATCGGCACCTATACAGGTTATTCCGCTCTCTGTATGGCCGAAGGCATGGCCCCAGATGGAGAAATCCATACTATAGATATCAATGAGGAATTATTCGATTTTCAGCGAAGATATTTCGATCAGTCTCCTTATGGGAAACGAATATTTCAACATTTAGGAAATGCTTTGGAGATAATTCCTACCTTGGATAAAACTTTCGATTTGGTTTTTATAGACGCTGATAAAAGCAACTATCCCAATTATTTGGAAATCATATTTCCAAAGTTAAAAAGTGGATCAGTAATTTTAAGCGACAACGTCCTATGGGGCGGAAAAGTGGTGGAGAAACTCAAAAAGGATGATGAAGACACCAAAGCGCTTATACATTATAACAAGCTCCTAAAGAAGCATCCTAAACTCGAAACGGTGATTCTCCCCATTAGGGATGGCTTGACTATTTCACGCGTCCTTTAGAACGGGGTTTCGTTCGAGCATTTTTTTGCATAGCCTATAAAAAAGATAGGCAATAACTATTCCCACCAGAGCTCCAACAAAAATATCGCTCGGATAGTGCACTCCCACATATATACGACTTAGGGCGAAAATAAGCGGCCAGAGATAGGCCAGGTAAATCCATCTAGTGAATTTTCTTAACACCAATACTACAAAAGTGGTAATTGCGAAACTGGAGGAAGCATGACCGGAAAAAAAGCTAAAGTTGGTAGGTGTTTGCAAAATCCGAATCAATTGGCCCAATGCCTCCACATTATTAGGTCGCAAACGAGCTACATAATCCTTGACCAACACGGTAAAAACCAAAGTAACAGCAGATGTAAAAAGCAAAAAGAAAACTACCGCCAACCCCTTTTTCCCTCGGTAATAATAAAAAATAAGGATAAAGAAAAAGATAAAAAGTGGAATCCAACTTGAAATCTGGGTTACGAATAACCAAAAACGGTCGTAACGTTCAATTCCCAAGCTATTTAGGAAAACAAAAATATCCCTGTCCCAATGTTTTAGGGTCTGCAGCATTTAAAAATTCCTTTTCACAGGGCCAGTAATCTCATCGACATCTTCCTTGATTTTATCTATTTCCTTGCGGACATCTTTGGTGATGTCGAGATCGATACCTTGTTTTTCGGCACTCTTGGTTATCTCAGATTTGATATCGTTGGTAGCATCTTTTATCTGTCGCATAGTCTTGCCCAAGCCTCTTGCAATTTCGGGGATTTTATCGGCCCCAAAAACCAACAGGACAATGAAAAGGATAAATCCTATTTCAGCGCCACTGATAAAAATAAAAATCGCATTTGAAATCATGGTGCAAATATACTCAGCAGTTATGAGTTATCGGCGAAGGCTTATGAAAAATTTATGGGAATCAGACACCGCAAGGTACCAAACAGATTAAAACCAAATTCTATTCACTTCGTTGCTTGTATTCAATGCTCCTTTCTCGTAGAAATTCCATCAACTGCATTTCGTTTTCTAGTTTTAATAGATTCTGATTCAAACCCCGTTCTTGTACATAAAAAAGAAAATCCACTGCTTTATCCTGAGGAATGTCAAAGTTGGCTTTAAGAAATTCACCACTAAAACGTTGTTGCATATTATTGCTCAACAAATGGGATCTCTCTTCTCTTTTAACCGCACTTAGCCTTTTCCCTTTTGGGAAAAGTAATTGCCCAACCCCTCCTAAAATAGCCAACACATCCGCACCATCCTTTATAGCATGGCCGTAAATTGCTTCTTCCGCAGCATTGCCCGAAATAGCCGTCTGGCTATCGGGCTCAAAATGGTAGCCATATTCCATGCCTTTATAACTTAAATCCCAATCCTTAGTGACATTGTAAGTGGGTATCTTTGCAACGTCGGCATTGATGTTGCCCGAAAGATCATAAGGCCTTACCACCACCTCCTCCAGTATGTTCACAGTAGGATTGACAAATATATTTATTATCCTCCTTTCGATAATTCCTTTGTCCACAATCACTGTAAACGACTGATATTGAAGGGCACTTATAAGAATACGGTCATTTTCAGCCAAATCGATCTCAAAAGTTCCATCAGGATCGGTGATAGTGCCTTTTTGTGAAGAAATATTATAAACGGAAATCCCTTCGGCATCATCGCCTTGCGGTACATGGATTTTCCCAGAAACTTTAGTGCGGGTAATATCCTGTGCCATCAATATTGGCGATGCGAGGATAAATAATAAAAGTAGTAGCTTTTTTGTCATTCTATAAATATACGGCTTTGTTTTGTTAGGCAAAACTTAAAGATTCGATTTTCATTGGTTAAATTTACATTTTATAAAATAAACAAGAACTATGGAAAACGGATTGAAGCATCCCTCACGTTCGCGGGACTTAATTATCGCCAGCACCAGCACTGTTTACGGAGGAAAATATTTGGAATATTTAACGGAAGAAATGAAGGATTTATTCAAAAACACCGATACCGTTACCTTTATTCCCTACGCCCGTCCCGGTGGAATCAGTCATGATGAATACACCCAAATGGCAGCAGCGGCCTTCGAAAAAATAGATAAAAATATAGTCGGACTACACACTTTCGACAATCCTTTGGAAGGATTAAAAAAATCAAAAGCCATCTTCACGGGCGGAGGAAATACCTTTGTTCTCGTTAAGGCATTATACTATTTTGAGCTTATGCAGCCTCTTCGGGAAGCAATCTTTAAAGGCTTGCCCTATTTGGGTAGCAGTGCAGGGAGCAATATCTGTGGAGTTTCTATGCAAACCACCAACGATATGCCCATAGTCTATCCGCCCTCTTTTAAAACTTTAGGAGTTATCCCGTTTAACCTCAACCCACATTATTTGGATCCTGATACAAGTAGCAAATATATGGGCGAAACCCGTGAAACCCGCATCAAGGAATTTCATACCCAAAACACCGTTCCCGTAGTTGGGCTTCGTGAAGGCAGCTGGTTACGTGTTCGGAATGTCGAGATTATATTAAAAGGGGAATTGAGCGCAAGAGTTTTTGAACAAGGAAAAGACCCCTATGAAGTTGAAACTGGAACTGATTTCTCGAGTTTTCAGTAGAAATATTCTCCTTCTTTACTTTGTCATAAACTTAAGAGTGAAGCTGTTTTAAGTTTTCTTATAACTCCCTCACAAAGTGATATCCCTTGGCTACAAAACCTTGGTTATAGTAAAATTTGTGTGATGGGAAATTATCAACATAAGTATTCAGCTCTATCCAACGACAGGATTTTTGGCGTGCGTAGTCGGTAACAAAGGCCATTAATTGTTTCCCTATCCCATGATTTCGATTTGTTTCATCCACTATCACGTGGTCCATCTCCACACTTCTACCGGCGTAATGGCGGGTTTGGACCCAGAGACCGCAGATGCCAATCAATCTTTCATTCTCATATACACCTACACATTCATAATTTTGCTGGACCATCTCTAGAAGCCGTTCCTTCAAAATATCTTCCGGAATCTTAAAATTCCCGAGCTTCTGCAATAGCGGCAGAATGCTGAAAATTTTCTGTTTTGGAATTATTTTGATTGATATCGCAGTTTCCATCATTACTCAATTACAATCATTTTAAGGATTTTGGAATCGCCATCCACACTTAGTTTGCAAAAGTAATTGCCATTGGCAAGGTGAATTTCATTCAAATTAATAGGAACGATATACTTTCCATAACCTTTTGTCTCGTTCTCCCATACCGTATATACCTTTTTCCCTTGGGCGTCATAAAGTCCAATGCTAACCTTGGATTCCTGATGAAGTTTGAAAGATACATAGCTGATATTTGAAGCTGGGTTCGGATACTGTACAACATTATCCATTCGCTGGGTCGCACCATTTTCGGTCGAAAGAATCTCAAAAGGAGTTACATCGGTCCAAATACTTAATTGACTGCCTTGGAGACGGGTCCAAATAGGCCGGACAATATTGTTATGGGCGACGATATTGGAATAATCGCCAAAGAAAATACCTGAATTAGGAGTAAAAGGAGATTCACTTATACGCTTATTGACAAAAGTATTTCCCCCATCAAGGGAATACGCCATATATACATCGGTTTTATTATCTGTGTATTCACGTCTGTCATAAAAGACAAAAAACAAATTCCCATTGGTTTGGTCAATATCCATCCAAGTAAAAAACTGTTGTTTTCCAGGCGGATCGTCATTTACTCTTGCCGGGCTACTCCAGGTTTCTCCACCATCTGTAGATTTACTGAACCAAATATCGGTATCGTTCGTGCCGTTGCGTTGGTCGCTCCAATTCACATAAATAGTTCCATGATTGGGACCTCCACTTATGTCACATTTGGTAATGGGCATGCCATTTGCTCGGCTAATTCCGGGGATATCGAAATCCCAACCCGTTGACATAGGATCGATCTGAATTTCTTGATTTAACCAAGTCTCTCCTTGATCTAAGGATTTATTGAAAACCAGACCATTTGGCCCAGCCCAGGCCACATAAATTTCGCCATTCGGCCCCACTGCCGGGACAGCGCCTTCTACCGTATCGCTGGAGTCAATACAATTTCCATCGACGATATTTATCTTTTTAGGTTCCGACCAAGATTGTCCTCCATCTGTCGATTTTGAAAAGCGGATAATGGACTTATGGTTTGGATTACTGCTTCCATAAACGTCAAACTGGGTCCACGTAACGTAAATATTGTTATTATTTCGGTCCACTACACTCCATTGTTTGTCTTGGGCCTTATCTCCATTCAATCCGATATAAGTACCATCACTCCAAGCGTTGCCATTATTTGTTGACTTTTGGCAAACTATTCGATCAATCCAATTGCCGCTCGATGGATTTGAAAGATGAAAATAGTAGAAATTTCCATCTACATCCACATCAAAAGTTGGATCGCCCCAAACTCCATAGGAGGAAGTCATAGTTTGTTTGTTCCAGGTAAGTCCGCCGTCACTGCTATTGTAAACATTGTTCAAATTAGCACCCGCCACTAGAAGATCAGTATTTAGGGGATTCATAATTATGGAGGGCTCATTGGGGTTGTTGGTGGTGCTGATCATCACATTCTGCGCAGACAGAGAAGCCCCCGCAAACAACGATATCACTAACACTGGGAAGAGATTCTTATAATTCATGTTGTTATATCTTTTAAATGCTTAGTAAAAGTATCGAATTCGATTAATTTTTTATCTAAAACTGAAATTCTATTCTAAAAAATTCTTCAAAATGAAGGTAAGTCAAACTCAATGCTAATTTATTTTTGTCGAATTTAGCGTGTTCAATAACTCTCAGTATTAGTTTGATTTAATGAAGCGAAAAGATTTTATAAAAATATCCGGAATTGCCTTAGCGGGAATTACGGTCTTGCCACATTTATCCTTTACTAATTATTTTGAAGGATTTACTAGAAACCAATTACTTGGAAAAGGTAATCCTGATATTGTAGGCGACAGCTATACATCGAAAATGCACAAAGAGGCCAAGGAAGCATTCAATAAAATGAAAGCTGAGGCCGCTAAAGAAAATATTAACCTTGAAGTTGTTTCCGCCTATAGAAGTTTTCAGCGGCAGAAGGAAATTTTTGAGGGCAAGTACAGAAGATTTACCAACGAGGGACTTTCCCCCGAAAAAGCCATTCTTAAAATAATTGAATATTCCACTATTCCAGGCACCTCCCGCCATCATTGGGGAACGGACCTGGATATAATTGACGCCAATGCTCCTCGCCCAGCCAATCTATTGGTAGCTGAGAATTATCACGGCTTGGGAGTCTTTTGCGAATTAAAAATGTGGATGGACCAGAATTCGGAAAAATTCGGGTTTTTTGAAGTCTATACCAACAACGGAAACCGCAAAGGATTTAAATACGAACCATGGCATTTCAGTTATGCTCCCGTTTCAATTCCTATGTTGAAGGCATATCGCGAAGAAATTGATGTGAAGAAAATGCTCGCTCAAGAAAAAATCCTGGGTAATCAATACTTTACTGATGATTTTATCTCAAAATACACGAATGAAAATATTATGGATATTAATCCAAGTTTGAAATAAGAAATAGTATTTTGAGGCAATAATCGGAGGTGTCAAAATTATCGGTACTGCCCCAGTACCTGTATCACCCTCTAATTTCAAACTACACTTTCTGAACCCATTAGTAAAATTGAAAAATATTAATTCGGCCATTAAAAAATATAGAAATCAAAAGAAATAGGATTCCTTAAATTTTCCAACTGTGCTTTGTATCTTTGTAAGATGAATAAAAAAGTCCTTTTAATGATCCTCGATGGCTGGGGGATAACACAAGATCCTTCAGTTTCAGCAATTGCACAGGCGGAAACTCCTTTTATCGATTCACTTTATAAAAAATACCCACACGCGCAGTTGCTTACCCATGGAATGAACGTTGGATTGCCGGACGGACAGATGGGCAACAGCGAAGTAGGCCACATGAACCTGGGTTCGGGACGAATTGTGTACCAAGATCTGGTGAAAATAAATATGGCGGTTGAAACTGGTAGTCTAAACAAAGAAACCGAGCTGCAAAAGGCTTTTCAATACGCTAAAAACAACAATAAAAAACTACACTTTATAGGCTTGGTCTCCAATGGAGGCGTCCATTCACATCTCGATCATTTAAAGCGCCTGCTCACGGCCGCAAAGGAAGAGGGGGTAGTTGATGTTTACGTACACGCCTTTACCGACGGCCGCGACGTAGATCCGCATTCCGGGAGGGGTTTTATTCAGGATTTACAACATCACCTCTCTCAAACCGGAGGAAAATTGGCTTCCATCATTGGTCGATATTATGCTATGGACAGGGACAAAAGATGGGAGCGGGTTAAAAAAACCTATGATTTGTTGTTATATGGAAAAGGAAAACCTTCTCTCGATGCCATAAAAAGTATTGAAGTAAGTTATGCAGCTGGGATTACAGATGAATTCATCGAACCCATTGTTATGGTGGATGCCAACAACCTAAATAAACCTGTTGCAACTATTGAAAAGGATGATGTAGTGATCTTCTTCAATTTCAGAACAGATAGAGGAAGGCAATTAACCGAGGTATTGACCCAAAAAAATCACGAGGATTTTGGAATGACCACACTTCCGCTCTACTTCGTTACTCTGACCAATTACGATGATTCCTTCAAAAATATTCACGTGGTATTCAATAAAGAAAATCTACATAGTACCTTGGGAGAGGTTTTGCAAAATCATGGAAAGAAACAAATTAGGATTGCAGAAACCGAAAAGTATCCGCACGTTACCTTTTTCTTTTCTGGGGGAAGAGAAGTTCCATTTAAGGGTGAAAAAAGGATTCTTTGTCCGTCCCCTACTGTGGCCACCTACGATTTAAAACCTGAAATGAGTACGTATGCGATCAGAGATATGATTTTACCGGAAATTGAGGAAGGGTCGGCCGATTTTATCTGTTTGAATTTTGCCAATCCAGATATGGTAGGCCATACGGGAGTTTTTGAAGCCGCGGTAAAAGCTTGTGAAACGGTGGATAAATGCGTTAAACCTATAGTTGAAGCTGCACTCGAAAATAACTTTACCACGATAATTCTAGCAGATCACGGGAATAGCGAAACCATGCGCAATCCCGATGGTTCACCAAATACTGCCCACACGACCAATCCGGTACCAATCATTGTGGTGGATAACACTATTAAATCGGTGAAAAATGGGATTTTGGGTGATATCGCCCCAACAATTCTTTATTTGATGGGTATAGAAAAACCTGAAATTATGGACAGGGAATCCTTGGTTTAATCAATCAAAAAAAGAATCCACGAATTCGAATTTGTTGAACACCTGCAAATCCTCCATTCCTTCTCCTACACCAATATATTTAACGGGGATCTGAAACTGGTCGCTAATACCTATTACTACCCCTCCCTTTGCGGTGCCGTCCAACTTTGTAACTGCAAGCGACGTAACTTCCGTAGCCGCGGTAAATTGCTTAGCCTGTTCAAAAGCGTTCTGGCCAGTCGAACCGTCCAAAACCAAAAGCACTTCGTGGGGAGCGTCAGGCACTACTTTTTGCATGACTTTTTTAATCTTGGTCAACTCATTCATTAGGTTTACCTTATTGTGAAGTCTTCCCGCTGTATCGATAATGATAACATCCGCATTCTGGTTAATCCCGCTTTTCAAGGTGTCAAAAGCCACACTTGCAGGATCGCTTCCCATACTTTGTTTCACAATAGGAACTTCTGTTCTATCAGCCCAAACTTGAAGTTGGTCTATTGCGGCAGCCCGAAAGGTATCGGCTGCTCCGAGAATTACACTATTTCCGGCTTTTTTAAACTGATAAGCAAGTTTGCCAATGGTAGTTGTTTTACCGACACCATTAACTCCAACCACCATGATTACATAGGGCTTTTTGTTTTCCGGGATGTCGAATTCGGTGGCGTTGCCTGATTCTATTTCACTTAAGAGACCGGCTATTTCTTCTCGAAGAATCCTGTTAAGTTCATCCGTGCCCAGATATTTATCGCGAGAAACGCGCGCTTCTATTCTTTCGATGATCTTTAGGGTCGTATTCACACCCACATCACTGGAAACAAGCACTTCTTCCAACTCGTCCAGGACGTCCTCGTCCACCTTGCTCTTTCCTGCAACAGCTTTACTGAGTTTATCAAAAAAAGAGGTTTTGGATTTTTCCAATCCCTTGTCCAGGGTTTCTTTTTTTTCTTTTGAAAATATTTTTTTGAATAGGCTCATTTCGTATGAATCAGAAAGTTAATGGTCGGCTTTAGGCATTCAGGTTCGAGTATAAATAAAAAAGTGCGTTTCATCCCAAGAGGATATTACACTTAAAACTCGAAAATACGAAAAGCCACCTTTGTAAATAAAGTGGCTTTTTCAATAATATTTTTAATGGTTTATTTCCTTTTTAACCAGTCGTTTACCATCTCTGGTGGCAGCATAGTCTCTGTAAAAATATAAGATCCCGTTTTTGGCGATTTAACCATTTTAATTGCTTTGGTCAAACGCTTTGAGCCTGTCTGTAAGGTTGCTACTGATTTCTTTGCCATAACTCTATATATATTATTATAGGTGATTTCTCAAATAAATGAAATCCCCGAAATTATTTAATTTCTTTGTGAACCGTCATTTTTTTAAGAATAGGATTGAATTTCTTCAACTCCACTCTGTCCGGTGTATTCTTTTTGTTCTTGGTGGTAACGTAACGGGATGTACCGGCTTTGCCAGACTCCTTGTGCTCGGTGCACTCCAAAATTACCTGTACTCTATTTCCTTTTTTAGCCATTGTAACAGACTTTATTGATTATTGCGATTATTTATTCAAAAACCCCTTTTCCCGAGCTTCTTTAATAACTGCGGAAATACCTTTTTTGTTGATGTTCTTTATGGCTGAGGCAGACACACGAAGGGTTACCCACTTGTCTTCCTCAGGAATATAAAAACGTTTTTTTAGCAAATTCACATCAAACTTGCGCTTTGTTTTATTCATCGCGTGCGATACATTGTTTCCAACCATCGCTTTCTTGCCGGTAAGCTCACAAACTCTTGACATTTCCTTAACCTTTTTTAAGTTATTTTATAACAGGGTGCAAATTTAGGTAAATATAATTTGATGTACAAGAAAAGGAAATCAGTTTTTTGAAATTTCTTTGCGAAGCATCTCAAAAGCTTTGTTGGCCGATTTCTCTATAACGCGAAAACGGTCCTTTCCAAATTGGAATTTTTCTGAAATCACTCCCTTCGGAGAAGCTATGGCTATATATACTGTGCCTATTTCATCCTTTCCATCTCCTTTGGTTGGACCTGCAATTCCAGTAGTGGAAATTGAATAATCAGAGTTGAAGAGTTCGCAGCATTTTATTGCCATCGATTCCGCTACTTCAATACTCACGACGTTGTATTTATCTATTAACTCCTTTGGCACCCCCAGAATCTTGGTTTTTAAGCTAGTATTATAAGGAATTATCCCCCCTCTGAAAATAGCTGACGCTCCGGCATAGCTGATTATTTCAGAAGCAATCCGGCCACCCGTGCAACTTTCGGCCAAACTGAGACTTCTGTTTTGGGCGGTGAGCATATTTATTATCAGTTCCACCATTGAGGTTTCATCTTCATATCCCACGACGATATCGGAGAGCAAATGGCTTAGGACCTCCATTTGTTGATCCACAGCTTTCTGGATAGTGCGCCGGTTAGACCCACTAGCGGACAACCTTAGGCGAACCTTTCCGAGAGCAGGAAGATAAGCCAGTTTTATATCCTCAGGTAAAGAATCTTCCCAAGCCGCAATCCTTTCGGCTAGCGCGCTTTCCCCCAACCCATAAGTGAGTAGGGTTTTATGGTAAATATGAGGCCGAGTGAATCTTTTTTTTACTCTTGGCAAAACCTCTTCAACCATAAGATGTTTCATTTCGTAAGGCACCCCGGGCAGGGACACAAAAACGGTATTGTCCCGATCCATCCACATACCAGGAGCTGTACCGTAGAGGTTCATCATTACCGTAGCCTTGGAAGGAATGAGCGCTTGGCGAAGATTTGCTTGCAAGGGAAGGTTGAGTTGATAGTCAGAAAAGAGTCGCCTTATATTTTCGACCACACTTAAATCTTCCACCAATGTATCGTCAAAAAAATCACAGAGAGTCTGTTTGGTGATATCGTCTTTGGTCGGGCCCAAGCCTCCAGTAATAACAACTAAATCAACTCGTTTCTTCGCATCTTCAAAAGCCCTCAAAATATGTTGGCGATCATCTTGAACTGAAGTGATTTGATAGACCTTTACCCCGATTTTATCAAGTTCCTTGGAAATAAAACCGGAGTTGGTATCGACAATTTGCCCGATGAGAATTTCATCGCCAATAGTAATAATTTCAGCAAGCATATTTATAGATGAAAATCCTGTCTCAACTCATCAAAAACATGATTTAAGGTAGAGAGTACTATTTCAAGATTAGGAAGGATTGTTGCTTTGGCCCTCGACGTTTTGGACCAGGTTTCAATGGCGGTAATTTCCTTTAAAGCGTCAATGCCGAACATTTCGATATTGGGCTTCATTTTGTGGGCATATTGATACGCGAGATCGCGATTTTCATTGAGAATAGCCTCCTCCATCGAATGAAGATCGAGCTGGATTTCCTCAAGAAAGGTTTGCACGAGAATCTCAATAAATTCTTGGTCGCCATCTGCGATTTCATTGAGATTTTCTCTCTCGTAATATCTTGTCATTTTACTTTACTTTAATTGAAAACATTTCTATTTCCCCGATAAATCCCACCAGAACATCCTCATTTTGAATACTTCCAACACCAGCTGGAGTCCCTGTAAAGATAACATCTCCAATTTTTAAGGTAAAATATTTCGAAATATATTCGATTAAAGCATCTATTTTCCACATCATCAGCATAGAATTGCCTTTTTGAACCGTTTTTCCATTGCAATCTAGGCGAAATTCGATGTTGTTTACATCCGGAAAAGCCTCTTTTTCTAAGAATTTTCCTACGGCGGCGGCGCCATCGAAGGCTTTCGCCTTTTCCCAAGGCAACCCTTCACTCTTAAGTTTTAATTGTAAGTCCCTGGCCGTAAAATCGATTCCCAAGCCAATTTCATCATAGTATTTATGGGCAAATTTTCTGTCTATATGCTTTCCAATCCTATTGATTCGTACCAAGAGTTCCACTTCGTGATGTACATCATTTGAAAAATCAGGAATAAAAAAAGGCTGATTCTTTAACAGAATGGCCGTTTCAGGCTTGAGAAAGAGCACCGGTTCGGTAGGAGTGGCACTCTTCAGCTCACCAATATGATCGGCATAGTTGCGGCCCACGCAGATTATCTTCATCTGAAACTTACAATTTGGTGTTTAATTTTTGGAGTCTGATGCGGGTAAGCACTTTTTTGGTATATAGTGGAAAATCGGCATTGAGAAGCCATCCAAAATATCCGGAATCTTTTTCCATTATCTCCTTCACTAGATTTCCCTTGTATTTTCCGAAAGAGAAAACCTCATGACCATCCTCATTATAGCTTATAAAGCCCGCAAAATCCGCATGATCTTTATGGGAGCTGAAATCGGCCAAAAAGCTCATGTCGTTTTCAAGTTCGCTGTACTTTTGAAGTTGAGCTTTTAATACCTCATAAGTGGCATGGGTATCGGCAGCGGCACTATGTGCATTCTTTAGGTCCTTACCACAATAAAACTTGTAAGCGGCCTCGAGGGTGCGCTTTTCCATTTTATGGAAAATTGTTTGCACATCTACCGACAGTGCCTTTTTCATGTCAAAATCCACTTCGGCCCGCAGCAATTCTTCTGCCAACAATGGAATATCAAATCGGTTGGAATTGAAACCTCCCAAATCGCAGTCTTTTATAATTGAATATACTCGTGGTGCCAATTCCTTAAACGTGGGTTCATCGGCCACCATTTCGTCAGTGATGCCATGAATGGCGGAAGATTCTTCAGGGATAGGCATTTCAGGGTTTACACGCCAGTTATAACTTTCCTTATTCCCGTTGGGAAACACTTTTAAAATCGCTATTTCAACAATACGATCTTTGGCCACATTGGTGCCAGTGGTTTCAAGATCGAAGAAACAGATCGGTTTTTTTAAATTTAATTCCATTGATGATTTTTATGATGACCGTTAATGAAAAATATTAACAGTAAATAAAATATATAAAACCCAAAATTACAATTTAATATTTTCGATTATGACACATCCGGTAAAACTTCCCTTAAAAAGCGATAGTGGGTTTCTCACGATATGGAACCAAGTGCATGAAATCTTAGAATATGATACTTTAAAATTTCGTTTCAAAAAATCATTCTAAAAAAATTAACAAAATCTACCCAGATGTGGAGTTGAGGTTTTAGAATTCCCTATCTATATCCCAAGCTTCCAAATATTCTGCCACCCGTTTTACGAATTGCCCCCCCAGTGCACCGTTAACCACCCGGTGGTCATAGCTGTGGGAGAGAAACATTTTGAAACGAATACCAATAAAATCACCTTCAGGGGTTTCGATAACCGCAGGCACTTTTCTTATGGCGCCCAAGGCCAAAATTCCTACTTGGGGTTGATTTATAATGGGTGTGCCCATAATGCTTCCAAAAGTTCCGACGTTTGTAACGGTATAGGTTCCGCCTTGGATTTCGTCCGGTTTTAGCTTGTTATCACGGGCGCGGCCGGCCAAGTCGTTCACGGCCTTGCTCATACCAACAAGGTTCAGTCGGTCAGCGTTTTTGATGACGGGTACTATCAAATTACCATCTGGCAAAGCAGCTGCCATTCCCAGGTTTATGTTTTTTCTCTTTATTATTTTATCGCCATCCACAGCAATGTTCATCATTGGAAAATCCTTCAATGCCTTAGCCACGGCTTCCATAAATATTGGGGTGAAGGTTAAGTTTTCGCCTTCACGCTTTGCAAATGCCGCTTTTACTCTATTTCTCCAGTTCCATACATTCGTAACATCACATTCCACAAAGGACTGTACGTGTGCCGCGGTTTGGATACTGTCAACCATATGCTTGGAAATAAGTTTCCCCATCCGGGTCATTTCAATTATTTCATCATCCCCGCTAACTGGAAGTGCAGCTTTTGTCTCGGCCGGAGCTTTTGCGGATTCCACCGCAACTTTGGGCTGGGGCTGTTTGACCGATGGTTTCTGGGAGGCCCGGTTTTCAACATATCCCAAAATGTCATTTTTTGTAACTCTACCATCCTTGCCTGTTCCCGAAATGGCATCGAGTTCGTCCTGGGAAATTCCTTCGGCAGCAGCAATGTTTTTTACTAAGGGAGAATAAAAACGACCGTCTGCATTTTCTATTGGAGTCTGGACAGCTTGTTTTGCAGTGTCGAATTGTTGCTCCACAACAGCAATCACCTCGGGTTCGGGGGCAGTTTGGTCTTGAGTTATGGCTCCATTAACGACCGATTCGGTTTCAATAATGGCCATGGTTTGTCCTACTTGAATTACATCGTCAACATTGAACAGTTTTTCAACCAAAACACCATTTACCTCACTTGGCACCTCGCTATCCACCTTATCGGTAGCGATTTCAAGCACAGCCTCATCGGCCTCAATGGTATCGCCCACTTCCTTCAGCCAGTTGGTAAGTGTTGCTTCGGCAACGCTTTCACCCATTTTGGGTAGTTTCAATTCAAATTTTGCCATAAGTCAATTTTCAATATAGAATTTTAGATTTTTCACTTTAAACAACCTGATCCGGTCCTAAAACCGAGGATTTAAAAAGTCCTGCAAAATTAGTTAAATTTTGCTCGTTTTGGGTTTCAAATATCTTAAAAAACAACAACGCCACCCTTTTCATCGCTTTGGTCGCTCCCAATGATGAATTGGCAGCCGGGAGGTCGTATTCTGAAAACATTACCCTTCCCGCTATGCTGCTTCATCAATTTAAAGATTTCTTTATAGGAAATATACTCGGCATCAAAAACCAAGAAGCTCTTCTCAATGGAAATTGTGGGATGGACGTTTTTTGAAACCATTTGAAAGACAGTAGCAGTAGTTTCGGAAAGATTTTCCAGTAGCTCGATATTTTCTGTAAAAAAGTAATTTCTTTCAAACTGGGAAGGAATTTTCAGTTTTTTTTCGGAGGAAAATCTCTTTGCCCTTTTTGCCAATGCAACCCCCGCAGAAACAGAGCTTTCCAACAGGAAATTCTTATTAAAATGCTTGCTGTAAAATATTTGCATCGCACCATAAAAACACTCAAAATAAACATCATCCCTTTTGGTGCTTTCACCTTTGTAATGCAGAATGGTTGCAGTTCCCATATAATGGTTCCTATATCCGGCTTGCGTAATTCTGTAGGACAAATCGATGTCTTCGCCGTACATAAAATAATCTTCGTCAAAACCTCCTACTTCATTATAAACACTTCTTTTTAACAACATAAAAGCTCCCACCAATACTTCAACCTCCCCCTCATCCATATCGGCGAGTTGAGTGGCATAATATTTTCTAGTAAAGCCCGCGAGCTTTAAAAATGAAACTGTTGGAGTGGGAAAATTTCGTTTGCTTTCTGGAAGAAATGCACCTGTGCCATCCATTAAATACACACCTAGAGCACCTATATTTTCGATGCTTTCTGAATACTGGATTGCTTTTACAAAGGTGTCCTCCGCAACTGCGGTATCTGGGTTTAAAATGCAGACATATTCTCCTTTTGCTATAGATACCGCTTGATTGTTGGCCTTGCTGAAGCCCACATTCTCTTTGTTTTCTATAAGAGTGTGGTGTGGAAAAAGGGTTCGTACCATTTCACAACTATCATCCTTGGAGTGGTTGTCGATTATGATGATTTCGGCATCCAGATTTTTAATAGCTTTCTGGACAGAACGAATGCACTGCTCCAAAAAATATCGAACATTGTAATTCAGAATAACAACAGAGAGTTTCAAAGTCTATAGGCTCTTTAAGGAAGATTCAAACGGAATACGATGGAGAATGCTGCGTCCCAAAGTAACTTCATCGGCATACTCCAGTTCGTCCCCCACAGATATGCCACGGGCTATGGTGGTAGTGGTGATATTATACTGCTCAATTTGTCTGTAAATATAGAAGTTGGTGGTGTCCCCTTCCATAGTTGAACTCAATGCGAAAATAAGTTCAGAGATTTTGTCGCTCTTTACCTTTTCCACCAATGATATAATATTGAGTTCGCCCGGACCAACACCTTCCATTGGGGAGATTTTGCCGCCCAATACATGATAGTGCCCGCGATATTGACCAGTGTTTTCAATAGCCATCACATCTCGAATATCCTCAACTACACAGACTATTCGCGCCTCGCGATTTGGATTGGCGCAAATTTCGCACAATTGGGAATCACTGACATTGTTGCAATTGGCACAAAAATTTATGTTTTCGCGCAACTTCAACAAGGAAGCGGACAATTTCTGCGATTGTTCCTTGGGCTGTTTCAATAAATGTAGCATCAAACGAAGAGCGGTCCGTTTTCCTATTCCAGGGAGTTGGGACATTTCATTTACCGCATTTTCAAGAAGTTTTGACGAAAATTCCATAGCATTATCTCAGTCTGCAATTTAAAAAAAATGCTTCAGAAAAAGACGCTTTTCCTGAAGCATTCAGATTTTCTTCCAATGGTTT
This sequence comes from Aequorivita sp., assembly GCA_049646885.1. Taxonomy (GTDB): domain Bacteria; phylum Bacteroidota; class Bacteroidia; order Flavobacteriales; family Flavobacteriaceae; genus Aequorivita. The sequence goes on from JBARWQ010000032.1 coordinate 73,189, forward strand.
TTTATTTGATCACCAATTTTTTGGTAGCCATTCCTTCTGGGGTGTTGAGACGCACAAAGTAAACTCCTGAGGAAAGAGTTGAGACGTCAACAGTTTGGTTTTTATCAACCAGCGAGTTGGCTTTATAAAGCAACAGTTTTCCCGTAACATCAAAAATCCTAATTTCCGCATGCATGCTTTTTGACAAAGCGATAGTGATTTCAGATGTGGCTGGATTTGGATAAATACTTAACTGACTTCCTAAAGCCTGGCCCTCAACTCCAGCGGTAGCACCCATAACTGGCGATACCCAAAGACCTCTTCCGTAAGTACCGGCATAAAGCATATTGGTGGTTTTGTTGATCTCCAATTCGTTTACCTGCACGTTGGGAAGGAGATTGCTGTATGGCTGCCAATCTGAAAAAGTATTGTCTATATAGTAAATACCGTAATCCATTCCAAGATAAAGACCATCTTGCCCGTTGTCATCCCAAACCACTGCCAAAGCACTAAAATTTGGAAGATTTTTCGAATAATTTTCCCAAGTTGTTCCTCCGTCGTTGGTGACCATTACCTTATTACCACCACCTACGGCCACAGCCACTCGGTTGGGGTTGGTGGGATGTATTGCGATGGAATTAATGCGCGAACCGCCCGGGTTGGCAGTCTGTATCCAATCAGTAGTTCCGCCGTTTTCAGTCTTAAACAGGAAAGATGAGCGAGATGTGTACATTACCTGATTATTGCTGGGCGCAATTTTTAGGTTATCCAGATTCTGTCCAAAACTTTGGGAAATAGCTGTCCAAGTAGCACCACTATTCGTGGACTTATATATTCTGTTATAGCCCACATAAATAGTATTGGTCACCGTAGGATCCTGCTCAAAAGGTGTAACCCAATTGCCTGAACCGCTTGGTCCGTTTATATTGAAATATGAATTTCCTCCATTCATGGATCGGTACATAGATCCAAACTGCGAGGTGCCGTATAATACATTGATGTTGTTTTTATCGACGAAAGTTTCCATTCCATCAGCTCCGAGCCAGTCTTTCCAACCACCTGCTTCTGTGTAAAGCGAAGTGCCATTATCCTGTGAGCCACCCGAAACAAGAACATCCTGTGTTTGTGATATTCCGATTTTATAGAATTGACGAATGCTTAAACCAGTAGTCAAATCTTCATAATAGTCAGTGTTTATAGTGCCTGTATTAGCAGCTTTAAAAATACCTCCATCTGTTACCGCATATAAATTTGTGCCGTAAAAAAGAAGGTCGTCCACATCGGCGTGGCAATATCCAATATTTTGTGATGCGGCATTTCCGGGTACCCAATCGGAGGTACAAGTAAAGCTCACCCCTGCATTCATAGAACGCCAAGTAAGTATTCCGGCAATATGCACCTCATCTGCATTTGTTGGGTTAATGGCTATAGCCATGTCTCGGGGCGCTTGCCCATTGTTATCGTTGCCCGAAGTGCTATATCCAAAAAAGTTGAGTCCGCCATGATTTAATTTTGTAAAAGTATTTCCACTGTTAGTAGAAGTGTACATAGCTCCAAACTTGCTTCCCGATGCTTCCAAAACATATAGAACTTCCGGATTGGCCGGGGAAACCGCCATCATCTTTGCACCAGTGGTAAAGCCACTAAGAGTAGTAAAGGTAGCACCGCCATCTGTGGATTTATAAACTCCTGATCCGGAGGCATACACCACGGAAAGGTCACCAGGTTTGAACTCAAAATCATAGCCCCTATTATCTGAAATGGGCTTGGTCCAAGTTTGACCTCCGTCCACAGAACGATAAAGGCCGACGTTCTCAGAAGCTGCGAACATAATACTGGGATTGGCCGGATTAATTAGAATTCGATTAACCCTACTGTTGCCAATGGTCGCCAAAAGACTCCAAGTAGCACCGGCATCGATGGATTTAAATATGTTTCCGCCAGAAGATCCAAAAAAGTATGTATTGGCATTATCAGGGTGAATAACAACAGAATATACTGAAAGATGCGAGAAGTAATCGGTTAAATGCGACCAAGTCTGTGCGCCATCGGTAGTTCTCCAAACACCCCCGGTTTCGGCCCCAATTATAATATGGTTCTCATTGCCCTCTTCTATATCCATCCCGGTAATTCTTCCTACACCAGGGTTCCATCCCGAGGTAGCATTCCAGTATGTCGGACCCAAATCTACCCAGTTATCCTGAAGAACAGCACGGTTAGAACCGGTTTCGTTTAAATAAGCATTCCAACGTTCAAGTTCCGCCACATTATCAGCCAATGTGGGCAAATAGCCGTCTTCATTCATTAATCGAAGGGCATTGTATTCCCATCGTTTGTAAGGTTTGTAGCCAGTACCTCTGCCTTTGTCTCTGTTGGCAAAATAGGTCTCGGCACTTTCAATAACATCTTGGACTTTATAGGTTCCAGCATCGATCATTTGAAGATATTCCTGTGCCTGTCCAGAAAAGGATCCGAAGAATATCCCTAAAAGTAGTAATAATTTAAAACGCATCTTTTTAATAATTAAGGAGTTAGGTTCCATTATAAGTGGAATTCGCAAATGTATTAAAAATTCTCATGGCCACGTAAGCAATCTTTGTATTTTTACCCGCATTAAGTTAGAAACACAAATATTCTAATCTAGTTTTCCTTCAAAATCTTATGGAACCATTACATATACTGTTACTGATCGTTGGTTATTTTTTTATGTTGATAGTAATCTCATTTCTAACCAACAAAGGAGGCAGCAATTCCGATTTTTTTAAGGCAGGAAAACAATCACCTTGGTATCTGGTAGCATTTGGAATGATCGGAGCGTCCTTGAGCGGGGTGACCTTTATTTCAGTTCCAGGGTGGGTTGAAGCATCAAAATTTAGTTACTTTCAAGTTGTTCTAGGCTACATTGTAGGTTATGCGGTTATTGGATTGGTACTTCTTCCCCTGTATTACCGTTTAAATTTAACATCAATATACACATATTTGGAAGGGAGATTTGGCAAAGCTTCCTATAAAACCGGCGCATCTTTCTTTCTTCTTTCAAGGATTGTAGGGGCGAGTTTCCGTCTTTATATAGTGGCCATTGTAATGCAAAACCTAATTTTCGATTCCATGGGAATCCCCTTTTGGGTTACCGTTACCATTACCATATTATTGATCTGGCTTTATACTTTTAAAAGTGGGATTAAAACTATAGTTTGGACAGACAGTTTCCAAACCCTATTTATGTTAACGGCTGTGGGAGTATCAGTGTATTATGTATCTACAGACCTTGGCCTTTCGGGAAGCGCTCTCATTAATTTCGTGGCAGAAAGCGATCTTTCGCAGATTTTCTTTTTCGACGATTGGAAATCCAGCGACCATTTTGTGAAACAATTTATTAGTGGCGCATTTATCGCCATTGTTATGACGGGTCTGGATCAGGATATGATGCAGAAAAACCTAACGTGCAGAAACTTAAAAGACGCTCAGAAAAACATGTTTTGGTTTACCATTGTGTTGACCATAGTAAATTTTGTCTTTTTGGTATTAGGTTTATTGTTGACGGTTTACGCCCAACAAAACGGCATAGACGCTCATAGGGATGAACTTTTCCCCACATTGGCATCTCAAAATGAATTCGGGATAGGAGTAGCGATCTTATTTATTCTTGGCTTAATTGCTGCCGCATATAGCAGTGCCGATAGCGCCCTGACGGCTTTGACCACTTCTTTTAGTATCGATATAATGGAAATCGAAAAGAGATATGATGAAAAGAAGCAGGTGAGTATGCGCAAGCGAATCCATATTCTTATGTCGTTTGTATTGATTGCCGTTATTGTTATTTTTAAATACGTAATAGCAGATGCATCCGTAATCGCCAAACTATTCGTCTTTGCAGGTTATACCTATGGCCCTTTGTTGGGCTTATACGCTTATGGCCTCTTTACAAATTGGACCGTAAAGGATAAATGGGTGCCGTTGGTTGCTATTGTCACCCCGTTTATTGGATATTTTATAAGCCATCTTTCTGCCGAATTGTTAAACTTCGACTTCGGATTTTTCATATTAATACTGAACGGGGCACTTTGCTTTTTAGGGTTAATATTGATTCGTACCCAAAAGGACTAAGGTACAGGCCACCTCATATTCAATATTATTCTTCTCAAGAATTTTATAAAGTTCCGGATTTTCCGTTCCGGGATTGAAAATAACGCGTTTGGGATTTAAGGATAAAATGTAATCATAATATTCCCCCTGTCTTTTTGAATTTAGATAAAGCGTGATGGTATCTATATTTTCAAAATCCTTCTTTTCAACAGAAATCTCCATCCCTGCCACTTCTCCTTTTTTTGATCCGATAGCTTCAACCTCATGTCCGTGATTCACCAAACGATTGATAGCGAGGTAGGAATAGCGTTCAGGGTTTAAGCTTGCGCCGAGTACTAATGTTTTCTTCATTTCAAATTAAGTTTCTTTAAAAATACCAAGCATTAAGGGAACATTTCATAAATGTTAGTTAAAATCAGAAGCTGAATGAAACATATTGATTTTTCCACAGTCTATTATAGGGAATGAAAGCCAAACATTTTTCCTTAATGCGAAATTTTTTACGTTGATGGTTAGTATTAATAGTAGTGCTAAGGAGTACAAACCCGGAGCGATCCTTCGGGTTTGTTTTTAAAAAATGGCTTCCATATTTCACCAAAAAACATTTTGAATCGTCTTTTTAATACTAAAATCACTTCATTTTATATTTTACTTTGATTAGCTGCGAGCCTTTCGACCTAAACCGAAAGGCTCTTATTTTTTATAATTGGAAATTACCATCTAATAATTACACTTCCCCAGGTGAAGCCACTTCCAAAGGCTGCCAAAACCACCAAATCGCCTTGTTTTATTTTTCCTTTCTCCCAAGCTTCCGTGAGCGCAATGGGGATTGAAGCTGCAGTGGTATTCCCATAATTCTGGATGTTGTTATAAACTTGATCGTCATTCAATTTGAGTTTATGCTGAATAAATTGCGATATACGGAGATTGGCCTGATGCGGAATCAACATACTAATATCCTTTATCTCCAAATCATTGGCCTGCAAACCTTCATTAATTACTTCCGCAAAGCGGGAAATGGCGTGCTTAAAAACAAATTGTCCATTCATATAAGGGTAGTATGGAATATCTTCCTGAGGATCGTCGGCAATTATTTGGGGCACCCAATATTCCGTACTCGGCCCTTTTAAGGAAAGCTCATTTTTATGGCGGCCTTCACTATGTAGGTGAGTTGAAAGAATCCCTCCTTCCCCGCTCTCATTTCTTGAAACTACTGCCGCTCCAGCACCATCTCCAAAAATCACCGAAACACCTCGTCCTCTATCAGAGATATCCAGACCTCCACTATGGTTTTCACTTCCAATAACCAAAATGTTTTTGTACATCCCTGTTTTAATATACTGATCGGCAACAGAGAGGGCATAAACAAAACCACTGCACTGATTGCGAACGTCCAAAGCCGGAATGGTGCCAATATCCAGTATTTCCTGAACTTCCACGCCCCCACCAGGGAAGTACATATCTGGGCTCAAAGTAGCAAATACGATCATTTCCACATCGTCCTTTGAAATGCCTGCACGCTCTATGGCTATTTTTGCCGCCTTTGCGCCCATCTTTGAGGTGGAATTACCATCTCCTTTTTTGATATGTCGCCTTTCTTTGATTCCCGTCCTTTCTTGGATCCAGGCATCACTGGTGTCCATTAGTTTTGACAAATCATCGTTAGTGACCACATTTTCAGGAACATAATATCCCAATCCGATTATTTTTGAACTATACATTTCTATTTATATTTAATACTTTGGAAAGATAGGTATATGTCGTCTTTCGGGAAAATTATTTTGAAATTATGTAGTATGCACGCATAGCAAGTAAGAGCCAGTAGAATTTGATATCTTTACACACTTAAAATTTTTTATATGAAAACTCGGTTAACAGTTCTTTTATTTCTTTTCCTTTTCGGTAACTTACTGGCGCAGGAAAAATTGGATTACCAAAACCCGCCGGCATCAATTTTGGAATTGGTCGAGGCCCTAATGGCACCCACAGTTCGAATTGACAGCAAAGGTGAAAATGTTATTCTCTTTTATAGAGATCCCTACAAATCGATCTCGGAACTTTCGGAAACGGAACTCCGATTGGGAGGGCTGCGTATCAATCCAAAAACAAATATTGGAAGCAGAACTACCTATTACAATAATTTAAAAGTAAAAAAAACAACTGCCAAAGAACCGCGTCAGTTATCGGGACTTCCACAGAATGCAAGACTTTCCGACTTTACAATCTCACCTGACGAAAAACTGATCGCATTTCTCAACACTACAGAAAATGAAGTGCAATTGTGGTTGGGAGATATTGAAAATGCAACCGCCACCAAACTTAGCTCCGAAAAAATTAATGCCAATCTTGGGGACCCCATCAATTGGTTTAAGGACAGCAAAAGCATTCTTATCAAAACAATTCCATCCACTAGAAAAGAATTAATAAATACTTTGGAAAGCATTCCAAGCGGCCCGACTGTTGCGGTAAGTGATGGCGAAAAAGCCCAAAACAGAACCTATCAGGATATGTTGGGCAGCCCAAGCGATGAATTCAATTTTGAACAATTGGCGCTTTCTGAAATAAAAAAGGTCTCTCTTAATGGAACGGCAAGTAATTTTCTGCCTGTAGCCATGTATGATGACCTGGATTTCTCGCCAGACGGAAAATATGTGATGGTGAATACTATTAAAAAACCCTTCTCATATATAGTTCCTTATTACCGATTTCCATTTGAGACCAATATCTATAATAACAATGGAAAATTGATCAAAAAGGTAAACGACGTTCCTTTAAACGAAGTACAGCCAAAAGGGTTTATGGCCACTCGAACCGGAAAAAGAAGTATGAATTGGCGAGCGGACCATCCTGCAACAATTTATTGGGCAGAAGCTTTGGATGAAGGCGACCCAGAAATAAAAGTGGATTTCCGCGACGCTGTTTATGAGCTTAATACGCCTTATGAGGCCAACCCAAAACTGTTGTTGAAAACTATAAACCGGTATTCCGGAATCACTTGGAGCGATGGGAATCTCGCCCTTGCTACCGATCGTTGGTGGAATGACAGAAATACCAAAACCTATATTTTTAATCCATCCAACGCAACAGAAACTCCAAAAATTATTTTTGATAGAAATTATCAGGATAGATACAACGACCCTGGAAGTTTTGTTACCAAAAGAAATGAATACGACGAAAGAGTTCTGGAAATTAACAACGGACGGGCTTATTTAATGGGTGACGGGTTTTCTGATAAAGGACAATTCCCGTTTATAGATGAATTCGATTTAAAAACCCAGAAGTCAAAAAGAATTTACGAATCTCCCTATACCGACAAACTAGAAACCTTGACGTCTGCCATCGATATGAAAAATGGGGAAATTCTGGTTCGAATTGAATCGCAACAGGAATATCCAAATTACTATTTCAGAAATATCTTTAAAAAGAATTCCTTGAGCCCGGTAACAACTTTTGACAATCCATTTAAAAGTTTACAAAGTGTCCACAAGGAAGTTATAAGCTATAAACGGGAAGATGGCTTGGAACTGGAAGGAACACTCTATCTGCCGGTGGGTTACAATAAAGATCGCAAGGAAAAACTGCCTATGATTTTATGGGCCTATCCTCGGGAATACAAGGACATGAGCAGTGCTTCCCAAAGCACCTCCAACCCCAACAAATTTACATATCCATACTGGGGCTCCCCGCTATATTGGGTAACTCAAGGATATGTAGTTCTTGACAATGCGGCATTCCCGATTGTGGGGGAAGGGGAAAATCAACCCAATGACACATTTGTTAAACAATTGGTGGGCAATGCGAAAGCTGCTATCGAGGCAGTTGACAATAGAGGTTATATAGATCGCGATCGAGTAGCCGTGGGCGGACATTCCTACGGTGCGTTTATGGTTGCCAACTTATTGAGCCATTCCAATCTTTTTGCAGCGGGCATCGCCCGAAGCGGAGCCTATAACCGTACACTTACCCCCTTTGGCTTCCAAAGTGAGGAGCGAAGCTATTGGGATGCGCCTGATGTTTATAATACAATGTCCCCTTTTATGCAAGCCGACAAAATGAAAACCCCAATGCTCTTAATTCATGGAGAAGAAGACAATAATTCGGGGACTTACCCAATGCAAAGTGAGCGCTACTTTAATGCCTTAAAAGGATTGGGAGCAACTGCGAGATTGGTATTGCTCCCAAAAGAAAGTCATGGGTATCAAGCAAAAGAAAGCATTTTGCATATACTTTGGGAACAGGATGCTTGGTTGGATAAATATGTGAAAAACAAGAAGTAAGATTTTAGCAAAAAACACAAATTAAATAATAAAAAAAGGGCGCCAAGTAGCACCCTTTCTTAAACAACCTAACCAATTAAATAATAGAATATTTTACTTTTTCATAGCAATTTGATATTCGATTATCTATTTGTAAATATAATCCCGATTGTTGAATGATAATGTTAACAGTTTAAACAAGTTTTGTTAAAGTTTATACATAGCTTTTATAGTTTTTGATGTCAACTTTAGCGCCCAGATCGTTCATTAAGTTATAAAGACTGAAAAAGGGTCTGTTTATATAGAGAAAATGTTTCGATCCTCAGTTGACAAGGAATTCCAAATTTCCATTTGCAATCCTTCAAATGAACCGAAATACTCATAGAAGCCAGTCTCTTCAAAATTGTTTTCCTTGCAAAATTTAAAAACGCTCTTTGGTGTTCTTTCATTCAAAAGAACCCACTCCATATAAGCAGATATTATATTCTCCTTGCCAAGTTTCCTTTTAGGGTCAGATTTCTTTACGGCGGAGGAAGTTTTATTTACAGTTGCCATTTCGTAATTATTTAAAATTGAATTAAACTTTCAGATCAAACACAAAGATACCCACTGTCTAATGTTTTAGGTCATTACCTCAACAGAATGTTCTGTTAAAGTTTATACTTCGTTTTTCAGTGACAAGGTGTCAGCATTCTTAGGCTTGGTATTTTATTTGACTTGTAGAGAAGTACATAGAAATAAATAACAATAAAAATTTTAAATATGAGCAAAGGAACTATCAATGTATCAGTGGAAAACATTTTTCCCCTGATAAAAAAGTTTTTATACAGTGACCACGAAATTTTTCTTCGTGAATTGATTTCCAACGCTACGGACGCAACCCTAAAATTAAGACACCTCACCAATATAGGAGAGGCTGAGGGCGTGGAGTATGGAAATCCTATTATTGAAGTAAAACTGGATAAGAAGAAAAAAGAACTTCGCATTATCGACCAAGGTCTTGGAATGACGGCCGAGGAAGTTGAAAAGTACATCAATGAAATCGCTTTTTCCGGTGCCGAAGAATTCATAGAAAAATACAAGGATAAAGATGGGAAGGACGCTGGTATCATTGGCCATTTTGGTCTAGGGTTTTATTCGGCCTTTATGGTGGCCAAAAAAGTGGAAATCATCACCAAAAGCTATAAGGACGAACCAGCAGCCCATTGGACTTGCGATGGCTCGCCAGAATTTACGTTGACAAAGGCCGACAAAAAAGAGCACGGCACGGAAATCATTCTGCACATTGCTGATGATTCTACAGAGTTTTTGGAAGAAAGTCGTATCCGCGAACTTCTGGTAAAATATAATAAGTTTATGCCTATTCCGATTAAATTCGGAACACGGACCGAGACTTTACCAAAGCCGGAAGGTGCTAAAGAAGAAGATGCAGCCCCAACTAAGGAAGTGGACAACATCATCAACAATCCTAACCCAGCTTGGACAAAACAACCTACCGAGCTAGAGGATCAGGATTACAAATCGTTTTATCGGGAATTGTATCCCATGCAGTTTGAAGAACCCCTCTTCCATATTCATTTAAATGTAGATTACCCTTTCAATCTAACCGGAATCCTATATTTCCCAAAGCTTTCCAACGATATGAGCATCCAAAAGGATAAAATCCAGCTCTATCAAAATCAGGTATTTGTAACAGACAACGTAGAAGGTATCGTTCCAGAGTTTTTAACGATGCTTCGCGGAGTAATCGACAGTCCTGACATTCCTTTGAACGTGTCGCGAAGTTATCTGCAAGCTGATGGGGCGGTTAAAAAGATTTCAAGTTATATCAGCAGAAAAGTTGCCGATAAATTGAAAAGTCTTTTCAATAACGACCGTGAAGGCTTTGAAAAGAAATGGAATGACATAAAAGTAGTCATCGAATACGGAATGCTTACAGAGGATAAATTTTTTGATAGAGCTCAGGATTTCGCCCTATATCCTACTGTTGATGGATCTTATTTTACGCTTTCCGAATTAAGAGAGAAGGTAAAAGCAAATCAAACCGATAAAGACGAAACGCTTGTTCTGCTTTATGCCTCCAACAAGGAAGATCAACATTCCTACATTGAGGCAGCTAAGGAGAAGGGATATGAAGTTTTGTTATTAGATTCACCCATAGTCACCCATCTACTACAAAAAGTAGAAACCAAGGAAGAAAAATTATCCTTTGTAAGGGTGGACAGCGATCATATTGAGAATTTAATAAAAAAGGAGGATACTCAGATATCGAAACTCTCTGATGAGGAGAAAACTTCCTTAAAGAGCTTTTTGGACGAAGTAGTTCCAAAAGAAAAATTCAATGTGCAATTGGAAGCTTTGGATAGCAAAGCCAATCCATTTATTATCACCGAACCCGAATTTATGCGAAGAATGAAAGATATGCAGCAGACAGGTGGTGGCGGCATGTTTGGGATGGGTAACTTCCCAGAGATTTACAATTTGATTGTGAACACAAATCATGAATTGATAGGCGAAATCCTAAGCACCAAAACCAAAAAGAAAAAAGAACGTTTGGTAAACCAAGCATTGGATTTGGCTAGGTTGGGCAAAAACCTTTTAAAGGGAGAAGAACTGACAGCTTTCATAAAGAGAAGTTATGAAATGATAAAGTAGCAATTGTGCTTTAGCATAGTGAAGAGCCGCTTCAAAGTAATTTGGAACGGCTTTTTTTATGCAAAACATTTTCAAATTGAGATATAGATTGTGTACAAGCTTTGCTGAAAAAAATTTTTGCTTTTACTAATCTATGTTAATTATTTAACATATATTTAAGCCTTAATCAATTAACCTTTTTATTATGAAAAAAATTACATTACTTTCACTCTTTCTGTTGTTGTCCTGTTCTGTGGGACTAATATACGGACAGAATAAAGCAAGCACGCTCCAAGTCAAGGCTACAGCGCCTGCTGGGGCAAATTTTCAAACCTCAAATTTTAATAGATCAGTTGCCTGCGACGGCGTATTACCGGACTATACCAATTCCCTAGTTAGCACTAATGGGGTTGCCAGCCAAATTTTTCCAGATTTTGGAAATAGCGGAATGTTTGCAGCGGACGACTTTATGGTTGTTGGAGCTCAAGATGCTCTAATATGCCAAGTAGATATTGAAGGTGTGTTTTTTGGCGGGGGAACTACTTTAGACGATCCATCCATTAGCATACGAATGACAATTCATGCCGATGCCGCTGGAAAACCTGGTGCTGCGATTTTCACAGAAGATTTTCCTGGTTCTGTTGCTGGCCCAAACAACCCATCTTTTTCTTTATCGCCAACCAACGCTCCGGTACTAACGGCTGGAGTAACTTATTGGATGAGCGTTCAAGCAGTTATGCCATTTAACCCATTTGGCCAATGGGGCTGGGTTAATACCACTGATGGAAATGGTAGTGCATTTATGTTTCAGGATCCCGACGACCTTGCGGGCAGTGGATGCCCATCTTGGGAGCTAGGTTCTGTCTGCACTGGTATTACAGAACCCGATCTCGCTATGGATATCAGCTTTAATGCAGTAAGTAGCCCCCCTGTAACGTATTGCACATCATCTGGGAACAATGTTAATTGGGAATACATTACAAATGTTACCTATGCAGGCATTAACAATACTACCACCACTCATGCTGGATATAATGATTTTACGGCATTGGTTGCAAATGTAAACCAAGGAGATACGGATCAAATTTCGGTAACTATCGAAGCTGATTCCGGTGAGTATCTGTATGCTTTTATTGATTGGAACAAAAATGGAATTTTAGATGATGCAGGTGAAGTTTATACGCTTGCTGCTAATACTTCCAGCAATGGACCACACACAATGAATATTACCGTTCCAGCGGGTGCTTCACTTGGAGATACTCGTATGCGTGTTAAAGTAGCTTGGGGTCAGACCACTCCCAATCCTTGTGGAACCTTTAGTTTTGGAGAAGTTGAGGATTATACGGTCCGCGTTCAGGGACCCGTAGTGGGCAACCCCCCAATCATTGTGTGCCCTAGCGACATCACATCAAATAACGATCCTGGACTTTGTACGGGAGTAGTTAACTTTGCGAATGCTATTGCAATCGATCCTGAAGATGGTGTAATTACCACAGTCCAAACCAGTGGCCCTCCAAGCGGAAGCGCCTTTCCAGTAGGAACTACTACTATCGAATTTTCCGCAACAGATAGTGACGGTA
>JBARWQ010000033.1:0-2038 GCA_049646885.1 Aequorivita sp.
ATCGGGTCCACCGTAAAGGTAAGTGGGAGACCTTGCGGATCGGTGGAACCACCATCAAAGTCCTGTGCGGTGGCATTGCCCTGGCAATTTGTGTCCGCATTTACTGTAACGGGCTGGCAAACTGCGACAGGAGATTGGTTGCAAGATCCCAAAGGATCGGTCACGGTCACGGTCACGGCTACAGTAGAGGTGTTCCCGCTTTGATCTTCGGCAGTGAAATTCACTGTATTGGCACCCACATTTGAGCAGCCAAAAGTATCTATGTCAATCCTTAAAGAGCTGACCGTACAATTATCTGTAGTGCCGTTGTCGATATCTTCTGCTGAAATCGTCGCAGATCCATTGGCATCCAGTTGAACGGTCATGTTCTGGACAACTAAAACTGGGGGAAGATCATCTTCCACGGTAACAACGGCTGTTTCTGAAGCGGAATTTCCAGCCTCATCCGTAACTGTAAGGGTAACGGTGTTTTCACCTAAATCCGCACAGGTGAAATCGGTTATATCCAAATCAAAAACCAGATTCTCTGGTAGGGTACAATTGTCCGTTGAGCCATTGTCAATATCATTGGGCGAAATCGAAATGGAACCATTTGCATCCAACTGAACGGTAATATCTTGGACAATCAAGACTGGCGGAAGATCGTCCTCCACGGTTACAATAGCGGTTGCCGAATCCGAATTCCCACTTTCATCCGTAACGGTAAGGGTCACGGTATTGTCACCTAGATCCGCACAGGTAAAATCGGTCTTATCTAACTCAAATATTAAATTCTCCGGCAGAGTACAATTATCCGTAGAGCCATTGTCGATATCTTTTGCTGATATCGTCGCAGATCCATTGGCATCGAGTTGAACGGTAATATCCTGGACAACCAAAACTGGAGGAAGGTCATCTTCCACTGTTACAACGGCCGTTTTCGAAGCGGAATTTCCGGCCTCATCCGTAACGGTAAGGGTAACGGTATTATCACCAAGATCTGCGCAGGTAAAATCGGTCCTGTCCAATTCAAAAATCAGGTTTTCTGGAAGCGTACAATTATCCGTAGAACCATTATCTATTTGGGAAGGAGTTATGGAAACATTTCCGGAGGCATCAACTTGTACTGTGATATCCTGGGTCACGACTTCTGGAGGTAAAATATCTTTCTTCTCCGAAATTGTCAATAAAACCTCCTTGTCATTTGGATAGGTGATATCAAAAGTATAGTGCATACAACCATAGTCTGCATAAGTTGGGGAGACCAGATTCTTTGTAGTAATAACGCCACTGACCGTTGCAATGGTGAAGGAGTCGCCAATGTTGGCATCAAAACCTAAAGAAACATCAACTGTTCCTTCAAAAATGGCATTCGTTCCCGTAATGGCCAGCAGGTCGTATTCTGTTCCTTGCGTTAAACCATTTAGTTCCACATCCAACATTGAGGTGGATGAGGATTTGTAAGTACCCAAAACTGTTAAGATCCCTGGAGAACCTCCAGGTGCAAAAGTTCCATCATTGGTGAAATTTGCAGCAGCTGGCAAGTCAATAGTTGCAATACCTTTTATAACACCATCGATTGTATTGTTAAGGCCAAAAGCATCCACAAATTCAAGTTCTCCCGACAGGACATCAATTACCCCTGAATTGGTCACTGGCGGATAAATATAGGTAACTCCAGTTCCAGCTGTTTTTTTAATTAAGCCTTCATTAGCAATATTAAAAGACCCGGTTCCAGAATAATTAACCGTACAATCAGATTGAAAATCAATAATCCCAGAAGCCTGATTATTCAAGGTGGTGTTGTCATAAAGATACAGGTAACCGCCTGCAGGGAAGGTTATGGTTCCTGTATTGGTTAATGTGGTAACAATACCAGAAATATGTCGTGAACCAGTGGTTGTTAGATTAATAATACTTGCATTGGTCAAAGTGCCACCTCCAAACAGCGATCCAGAATTCCAATTGACACCTGTATTTCCCGTAAAATCAAAAGTTGCTGAAGTGGCAACAGAGACATTGTCTGTCCAAGTTATTGGTCCATTCAGTACTCCGGTAA
>JBARWQ010000034.1:0-3340 GCA_049646885.1 Aequorivita sp.
AATGTTTTAAAAATCCATACACCACACTTTCGGTCTTTCCACTTCCTGCAGCTCCAATTATTGAAGCTCCCCTTCTAATATTTTGAATCTTAAAATCACCATGATTCGATTTAAAATGGACTTCGTACTTGGAACCTGCTTCTGACGAACTGGTCCCTTTTTGAAAGAACACAAATAACACCGTATTTATCAGTAGGATTGGACAAGCAAAGTATAAAAGGGAATTTGTCAAACCGATTGAATCCGTCAAAAAATAAACCAACGAAACAATTATAAACAGGTTAATCCAAAAGGCGAATCTTATCAATTGGAAGATGCCATAAAAAATCAAACTGGCCGTAGCGATGACTGCAATGATTATTATCGGATTATTAAAGTCCATAGTTTAAAAATTAGATCCCAATCGAACTGGATTTAATTGCTACCTCTACTCCTCTTCTCAATCTATTAAATACTTTTAATGCCAATTGTGCTGAGTTTGTTGGAATGCTTTGAATAGGCATGCCAGATTCCCTCATCAATTTAAAGGCGATTGCTTTTTCATTGGTTGGTAATTGCAATAAAGCGGAAAAATAGAAATTCGGATTTTTTATAAATTCCTTTCTGGCTTGGTAGGTTTCCACAAAGTTTCGTTGGTATGAGAAAGTCCTATCAAACGTTTTCTCAGCTTTTGCAAAAAATTGATCACGATCAAATCCTCTTTTTACCATTTTACCGTTCATTATTACTTCGGATGATTTGTATTTGCTGCCAGGAGAAAGGCTGAACGTATTGGAAGCATCCTTCCTACTTACAATGATATGGATATGGCTTTGTTTACCTTCCTTTTTCATTCCCCGAACAATACGCTGACCATTTTGCTGATGGGGAGCATCCCGTTCCAGTTTCATTATTTCCTTTTCCAGCGCTTTGATACTTCCCTCCTTTTCTCCAGATTGAATCGTTCTTATTTCTTTTTTAAGTTCAAGTATTTTGGTTGCAAAAGCTTGGTTCTCTCGAATCTGAATGTCCGATCCTTTAAAGGTTCGTTGATGTTCAATTTTTGCATAGTATTTAATATCATCAATAGAGATGGGTCTACCGTTTATTTCACGATTGAAACAAGACACATAATCCTTCATTACTTCCCGGGTGTATCTTTTTAAATCTTCGCTACTGTTTTGCAAACGTTTCAATTCATATTTTGAAGGGTTGACTGTAATAGAATAAAATTTGGGTTCAATTTTTTTAAGCTTAGCGGTGTTGCCATCAATTTCGTGCACCACTTCCTTAGCCGATATTTTGTCGTCATATTGATTGAAAAAGAATTCCTCACTTTCAATTAGTTGGTTTGCATTTTCCTTTTCCAAATATTCAACAAAACCAGCTACACTTTGGGAGAAATTGCCACCTAGCTTTTGGGGTGTAATTGTTATATACATTATTGTGGATTTTACTTTTTATCCTCACGTTCTCGATATTTCGGAAATTTTTCTTCCATTGGTTTCTTTTCCAAAATGAGGGGTTGTTCTTTTGGAGCTGACTCTTCAAAAAGTGAAAGTATCATCGCTGCCGTAGGTTTGGTTTGTGTTTTTTCCATATCTCTCATAATAGCTATTACCGCATTTATTCTTTTTAGAATCCGCACTTCCGAAGCTATCAAATGCGGACCAAGAGAATCCATTGGAGAAATACCATGATCTCGAAAGAACTCCAACATAAGCAACAGCGTCATCGACTGAGATTTTGAAATTGATTTACTATAATTTCTAAATTTTTTAGCAACCGATTGTTTTATTCTCAAGCTCTCAAATCGTTCTTTTTCAAATCCTTTATCCATTTTTTCGTAAAAAATTTGCTGATTTTATTGCGCTGACACGTTATTTTCGTAAAAAATAATTCAAAGTATTACTTTGCCATACTCTCTAAAGATTCCAAATCATTGTAAATTAATGGTTTATAATATAAATTGGAGTCTTTAACACCGCGCAGCGTGTTACCCTCTTGCTTCTCCAATTTGTCCGCGCGCGGACAAAATTTTAGAACTATTTATAGAAAATTAAACGTCTTGAATATAGTATAGAATGAATTGACAGTTTTTGTGAAATTCGATTTTAAGAATCAAAATTTTCCTCAGGAAATCAGCAAATCGATTGCGGAATGATCAAAGGATTATTCGCAAAAAAAAGACCCTTGAAGTTTCAAAGGTCTTTGAGTTTTGGTTTTTATGGTTTAAATAATAAATACAAAATCATAACTGTAAAGATTTCGTTGTGCTTCTTCTTCCAGCATTGTATCAAAATCAATATGATTTTTATCGGCATAGTTCCGGATATCATCCCCAAATCGCTCTTGGATTTCCTTTTTGGAATTTTCCAAAAGTTTTGTCTGGGTTTCCTCGTTTAAGTTAGAATAATTAAGATATATCATGACATACATTTTTAAAATCTTAATATTCATTTGGCAACAAGAGTGTATTGTCAATAAAATAAAGCCTGATTTCATCCAATGGAAAATCCGTTGCCCTATATTTATGAGTTTCCAACACAGTACCATTTCCATCACTATAAGTGATGGTCGCCTCGCATCCCAGTTTTTGCTGTTCATCTTCCGATAGCCTTTTAAAATCAATGGTTATGAAATAGCTTTTTTCCATTAGGCTTTTTGCTATTATAGAAGTGTCCGTGACCAGCCAAAAACATTCGGCGGCTTCCACCAGATATTTTATTCCGTTGGTAAATCGGGTGCGTGTCAGTGGGATTTGGTAGAACATATCCGTTCCGCTAAAATGTTGCAATCCCTGTTTTATTTCGTTAACTTGTGCTTTCATTGTTGAATTTTTTTAGAAGTTAATAATGAATAAGAGGGCGCTACTTTCGACTGAAACGCCCTCTTAAATTTTACTGCTATTATTCAGCGTTTCCGTTGTCCTTTGTTCCAAGCAAAAGGATTTCATCGGCTACCACTTCGGTAACATATCGTTTCTCTCCTGCTTCGTTCTCATAGGAACGGGAGGTCAATTTGCCTTCTATGGCAACTTCCTTTCCTTTGCCTACGTATTTCTCTACGATTTCGGCAATCTTGCCCCAGGCTACAATATTGTGCCATTGGGTGTTTTGTACTTTCTCGCCATCTGAATTTTTATAAAATTCATTCGTTGCAAGTGAAAAATTTGCGACTTTTTTGCCGCTCTCAAGGGTCTTGGTTTCGGGGGCATTGCCCACGTTCCCGATCAACTGTACTTTGTTTTTTAGTGTACTCATGATTAAAAAATTTAAGGATTAATTAAAATTCCATCCGAACCCTTCGGATAGTTTGCGTTTATATTTTTTTGAAGTGATTTACTTATTATATCCAGAGC